>CAYZZI010000015.1:0-60996 GCA_964482795.1 uncultured Klebsiella sp. | reverse complement strand
TGGCAGACGCGCTAGTTTGAGGGGCTAGTGAGAGTCAAATCTCGTAAGGGTTCAAGTCCCTTTCTCGGCACCACATTCACACTCCCGGTTAGCGGGCGATTAGCTCAGTTGGTAGAGCACCTCGTTTACACCGAGGGTGTCGGCGGTTCGAGTCCGTCATCGCCCACCATAATTCGCCTGGTGGCACAGGCCAAGTTAGCTCAGTTGGTAGAGCGCATGTCTGAAAAACATGAGGTCACCGGATCGTCCCCGGTACTTGGCACCAACCAAACAGCCAGCCACGCGCTGGCTGTTTTGCGTATGGGGAGGTCGCATAGTGGCCTAGTGCGCGGCACTGGAAATGCCGTAGGGTGCAAGCCCTCGAGAGTTCAAATCTCTCTCTCCCCGCCAACCGAGCACCCCTGCACGATTAGTGCAGGGGTGCTCGCTCATGGAGAGCGATTGGTGTTAATTTACAGACGTCAGCACATGTTCTAGAATGAGACACACTACGCAGTGTTCAAACGAAGGTGCATATGAATGCAGATCGAAGGGTAGCGTATTCGCCATTGGTATGGCGGTTATTCACGTTTACGGTGATTGTAGGTGTTGCGACCGGTCTACCCGAGATTATGTTCAACTTTTATCTGGCAAGTTTAGGCTTTGATAACGCGATTGCCGGTCAAATGGTGAGTTTAACGCGCATTTCAGGGTTTCTGTTTGGCATACCGCTTGGTCTTGCTGTGGATCGCTTCGGTGGTGTCCGCACCATTCAATGGGTAGGCGTCGTCAACATTGTCACATGGCTAGTTCTCTTGAACACCACGGATATTCACATCATCCGTGTTGGGTATTTTTTTGCAGGTGTGTTATTTACTGCACAAGCAACTGCTATTCTCCCATTACTGAGCAAAGTAACCACGCCCGAACAACGACCGTTTTTGTTTGGCGTCAACTTCGCACTGATCATGACAACAGGAATCATCAGTGCGTTAATTGGTGGGAGTTTACCCGGCGTACTGGCACAGCTACAAGGCATCGAAGCGACGTCGGTTGAAGCCTATCGATATGCACTCTACAGCGGTATTTTGTTGACGATTTTGGCAATTATCTCGTTAATCGGCATGCACGCTCGAATCTCACAACCACACGCACAAATGCACAATCCCACCGATCATACCGAATCATCGCATACGGACGAATCAGCATCCCACGAATCCATCCCTAGACGATTCATTGTGTATCGCTCATTAGGCCGGCTCACGTTGGGCATGGCAGGTGGTATGCTTCATCCTTTTCTCAATTTATACTTGCGCCAGCAGTATGCGTTTTCGGATGCGACGATCGGGGTCGTAATCGCCGTCTTCAGTTTGGCATCTGTGGTGGCTGGATTTGCCAGTGGATCAATGATAAAACGGATTGGTGCGCAGCGCACCGTGGTCATCTCTGCTGGCATTGCAGGCTGTGTGATGGCCACAGTATTACTACCTAATCCGTTCATATTTATGATTGCGTATACGATGAGTATGTTCTTAATTGGTCAAGTATATCCTGCCGGAGACGTGTTGATATTGAGCACGGTTGGTGCCCAACAACGGGGCTTTACGACAAGCATCAATAACATGTTGTGGTCATTTGGATGGGCCGCAGCGGCGAGTATCAGCGGCTGGCTTCAGGTGCAAGGTGGTTTTACGTGGCCCATTATCGTGCATTGTCTCTGTATGGCAATTACCGCGCTTTTGTTTTATGTAAATCAATACCCCATCTATGGAAGTGCTCCAAAGGCGGTGAGCACACCCTAACCAATAGAATATTCTGATATGCTATGTATCATTATCATCGCGTAACCAAAGGTTCATAATGGAACGTCAAACTGGCTTTATGGAAATCATGCGCTATCGTGATTTCCGCCTGCTGTGGATCGGTCAACTCATCTCAATTATCGGCTCGCAGATGCGCATCGTAGCGGTCGATTGGCAAGTGTATGTGATTGCCACGCAGCAAGGTGTCAATCCTGCATTAGCACTCGGGTTTATTGGATTAATGCGCGTCATACCAATGACCATTAGTGCGTTATTTGCTGGCGTAGCTGCTGATCGCTATGACCGACGCTATGTAATAGTTGTAACTTCGTTTATCGCATTGTTTGCGTCGGTGATTTTAGCAGTTGCCGGCAGTCTCGAACGCCCTGCACTCTGGTTAGTCTATGCGATGGTCATCGTAACCGCCATCGCAAACGCCTTTGAAATGCCAGCGCGGCAGGCGTTGATTCCTACACTTGTACCCGCTGACCGACTTCCGCAAGCCATGAGTGCAGGAATCGTCTCGTGGCAACTCGGCACGGTAATTGGTCCATCCATCGCCGGTATCGTCATTGCATCACTCGGCGTAGTACCGTTGTACTGGATTGATGCTGCCACCTATCTGGCGGTTGTCTATGCAGCGGTGAATATCTCACCACCTGCCAAACCGACTACGGCACGACCACCTGTACGTTTGGTCGATGCGTTGGAGGGCTTGAAGTTTGTGTTCAAAAGTAAAATCATTGCATCAACGATGGTGCTCGATTTCTTTGCGACATTTTTCGGAGCGGCGATGACACTGATGCCGATTTTCGCCAATGACATTCTTGGCGTTGGGGCACAGGGCTATGGATTTATGCGGTCTGCACCAGCAGTTGGTGCATTCGTGGCAGCGATCTTTTTGACTTCGCGTAAGATTCGCAAACAAGGACCAGTACTGCTGATCGCGGTGGCCGTCTTTGGCATTGCAACATCGTTGTTTGGCGCATCCACGTGGTTCCCTCTCACTTTAGTCATGCTTGCAATTACCGGCATGGCAGACACCGTCAGTATGGTAATTCGCGGTACGTTACGACAACTATTAACACCGGACGAGTTGCGTGGCCGCATGACTGCCGTCAACATGGTATTTGTCGCTGGAGGTCCGCAGCTTGGAGAATTTGTGGTTGGTCTGACTGCAAGTATTATTGGTGCGCCACTCGCGGTCATGATTGGTGGCATATTGTGTGTGGGCGTCGTGGTAGGAACTGCCGCCAAGGTACCTGAGCTCCGCCAACTTGATACACCTCAGATCCCTAACGCTCCCACGTAACACACCATCCACCTGAGTACTGTGCGTAGAGCATCTCCTCTACGCACACATATATATAAATTGACCGAATTAGCGCAATTTTCGCTAAATAACAAGCGTTTAGTGCACCATATATATAAATTTGCGGTATACTAGGGGCGTTCGCCTACCACCACAAAGGAAACGCCAATGACGTCACGTTTCAAGAAACCGGATCCAGCCTGGTTTGTCCACGATCGGTTTGGCATGTTCATTCACTGGGGGTTGTACGCAATGCCCGCCCGCCATGAATGGATACGAAATCGTGAAGAGATTAGCATTGCCGACTACCAGCGCTACTTCGACCATTTCGACCCTGATTTGTTTGACCCCAAGGAGTGGGCACGCATGGCCAAACTGGCCGGCATGAAGTATTTCGTGATTACCACAAAGCATCATGACGGATTTTGTTTGTGGCCAAGCGCACACACTGACTATTGCATAAAAAACACACCCTATCAAAAGGATTTAATTCGAGCCACTGTTGATGCATTTCGTGCCGAAGGCATCAAAGTGGGATTTTACTACTCACTGATAGACTGGCACCACCCGGAGTTCACCGTCGACAAAATCCACCCAATGCGTAACAACGCCGAAGAGCGCGCCAAGAACAGTCAACGTGACATGCGCAAGTACGCCAAGTACATGCGTGACCAGGTGCTTGAATTGTGCACGCAATACGGCAAAATCGACTTGTTCTGGTTTGATTTTTCGTATCCTGGCGAAGACGGCAAGGGCAGCAAAGAGTGGGAGTCTGAAGAGTTGTACGCCATCGTACAAGAACTCCAACCTCATGCGCTTGTCGATAATCGGCTTGATTTACCGGATGTCGGTGATTTTGTCACGCCGGAGCAGTTCCAACCGGCCAATGGACTCAGAGACAAAGACGGCAACCCTGTAGTATGGGAGGCGTGTCAGACGTTCAGTGGGTCATGGGGATATTTCCGCGATGAACACACCTGGAAGAGCGTTGATTTGCTCATCCGCATGCTTGTTGACGGTGTCAGCAAAGGTGGAAATCTGTTATTGAATGTTGGTCCAACTGCACGTGGGCTTTTTGACGACCGTGCCAAAGAGCGGCTTATGGGGATGGGTGATTGGATGCACCAACACAGCCGTTCAATCTATGGATGCGGTCCTGCGCCAGATGGTCTTGTGGCACCACCTGATTGCCGATACACCTACAATGCCGAACGTAACACGTTGTACTTACACATCTTTGCGTGGCCGTTTCGCGACATTTATTGCCCAGGTCTTGCTGAACGTATCAAGTATGCACAGTTCTTACATGATGGCAGCGAGGTTCATATCGGTGAAGTCCACGAGGCTTCGTGGTCAGGCATGGCAGGCAACGCAAGTACCCCTGTGGCCATTCAAGTGCCAATTGTCAAGCCTAATGTACCTGTACCAGTCATTGAGATCTTTTTGAAATAGCATCAGACTCAGCACGGATGCGCGGATCAAACGCGCATCCGTGCGGTTGTTATCGGGTGCGGTACCCCTGTGGATGCGCTTTGTGCCATTCCCAGGCACTGCCGATGATTTGTTCGAGCTGCGGATATTTAGGTTGCCAGCCGAGTTCAGATTTTATTTTTTGGGCCGATGCGATAAGAATGGCCGGGTCACCTGGTCGGCGTGGACCAATTGTACATGGTATTGGATGGCCAGTAACTGCCCTCGCCGTCTGCACCACCTCAAGATTAGTAAACCCATTGGTGTTGCCAAGATTGTACTTACGACTGCCAAGACGAGCGATGCCGTCGAGTGCCAAAATATGCGCATGCGCTAGATCTACAATATGCACGTAGTCGCGTACACAGGTGCCATCGCGCGTCGGGTAGTCACCGCCAAACAGCGTGATGGCCTCACGTTGTCCAAGGGCAACTTGCAAAACGACGGGAATGAGGTGGAGTTCAGGTGTGTGGTCTTCGCCACGATGTGGTGTGCCACCTGCAGCATTGAAATACCGCAAGCAGGCATACTTGATGCCATGAATACGCTCGTACCAGTGCAAGGCTCGCTCTAAGAAGAATTTAGATTCACCGTACGGGGATCCTGGCACAATCTTGCACTCTGGCTCTATGGGCATCATCTCGGGTTCGTCGAAGAGATTTGCGGTGGACGACAAGATGATACGACCGACTCCTGCCTCAACCGCTGCGTCGAAGAGATTTATGCCGGCCACCGTATTATCACGCAGATACTTGGCAGGGTGTTGCATGCTCTCGCCAACAAGGGTATACGAAGCAAAGTGCATGACTGCATCAATCCCTTTGTGCGCCGCAAAAACCTGGTTCACAGCAGATGCATCCATCAAATCAGCATGGATAAATTGCGCATCAGAATGAACCGCTTCACGATGCCCTTGATACAAGTTGTCAACGACAATGACGTCATGACCTGCACTCACAAGTTCTGCAGTTGCCGTACTCCCGATATACCCAGCACCACCGGTGACAAGAATTTTCATCTAACCCCTCCATGCACAACCATGCATCTCGGCGATGCGGTGTGCATCATTGAAAGCACATTCCGTCGTTTATGACGTGGAGAAACATTGGGATTATAGCAGGAAAGCACAGCTACACTGCATCATTCATCACGTATGCGCGCAATCGTCATGATGATGTCATGTGCACGATTAGCTGCTTTGTGCGCTATCTGGATTGATGATGAGTTTATAGCCAAAACCGCGTACAGTGACGAGATAACGAGGCATAGCTGGGTCAATTTCAATACGTTGACGTACTCGGTAGACGAGTGCATCGATGGAATTAAAATCAAATACCTCGTAGTCCCAGATAGACTTGGCAATTTCTTCTTTGCTCACCACATTACCTTGTCGGGAGAAGAGGAGTAAGAGTAGTTGGAACTCTTTGACCGTCAACGGTGGATCGAGCAGCGTTCCTCGGATATGAACGGTTTTGGCACCATCATCGATGAGAATGTCACTGTCAGGCACACGACGAAACGTGAACAGTGGCAAATCACCCTTGACGGTGGCCTCTGGATCAACAAAGACAATCTCACTTTCACCGATTACCACAACATCCTGATTGTTGAGCACATGCGGGTCTGCAATGGCCGCGTCATTCACGAATGTGCCATTTGTGCTCTTCAAATCGCGAATGAGGTACGCACCCTCGTTGTGTTCGAGCGTTGCATGACGACGCGACACTAATGGATGAGGGATGACGATATCGTTGAGTTGATCGCGACCGATGGAAATGACATCGCGATGCCATTCAATTTGGATTTCAGGAGTATTAGGATGTCGTATGCGTAGGAGTGGTACTGGATTGGATTTATTCACAATCGACCTCCGATTCGAAATGTACCCATACAAACGCGTTGCAATCACATACGCTAGTGCATATGGTACAATGTGCGAACTATGCCGATTATACCACACTGACATGCAATCAGACAGGACGGTATGTGTTAAATCTCATTGGCAGGCGAATTGATCGCTACAAAATTCAAGCTGAGATCGGACGCGGGGGTATGGCACGCGTGTATCGTGCCATCGACACCATTTTAGGACGCACCGTTGCACTGAAGGTACTAGCCCCACAGCTTGCCTCTGAGCCAGAGTTTTCTGCACGTTTTCGGCGAGAAGGCAAAATTGTCGCAGCGCTTCAACATCCGCACATCGTCACGTTATTCGATGTCGGAGAAATCGACGGCATTCAATATTTGGCCATGGAGTTCATCAATGGTCGGAGCATCTACGCTGCCATCAAAGAACATGGTCCATTACCTGGCGAAACTGCAGCTGTAATTATTCGCGCAATTGCATCAGCCCTTGATTATGCACACAGTCATGGTGCAGTGCATCGCGACATCAAACCACAAAATGTTCTGATCGATACGAACGGTCGCATCCTCTTAACCGACTTTGGTATTTCTGTCTCAACAGATGACGATAGTGGTCGGTTGACGCGCACCGGATTGTTCATGGGCACACCCGAATACATGTCGCCCGAACAAGTCTCCGGCGATACGGTTGATTACCGAACTGACTTGTACTCACTCGCGATCACCGCATACGAGATGTTTTGTGGAGATGTCCCATTCACAGGTAACACACCAGATTTAATTGTGGCACACGCCCAAAAAAAAGCCCCTCCGTTACCCGTGCATGCGCATGGTCTACCCGAAGGGCTTGTTGACGTACTCGACAAAGCACTCGCCAAAAATCCTGCCGACCGATACCAGACTGGTCTGGCGTTTTGTGATGCCATTGATGCGGCGTTTCAAGCGGTGCCGAATAACACGCAAGCCGCACTTTTGGTGTCTGGTCTCGCAAAACCTCGTCATGCCTCACCCAAAGCAACGTTGGCCATCGAGATGACCAATTCCGATGAATCATTTGCCACGCAGCCATCAAACGCCAATCCAGTGGTGACTGGCGATGGATCAACGCAACCACGACGTCGTAATATTCTGGAAGCGCGAAGTGGTCTTCCTAGTCGGCCTGTATTTCGACCCGACACAATTCCGTTGAATATCATTGTGCCGCTTGGACTCGGCCTGATAATCACCTTCATTATCCTCTTGAATACGCAATTTGCTGGTTCAGCAACACCGGATGAAAGCACTAGCGTCAATCCGACTCTGACACGCATCGTTACGAGTACTGCATCGGCAACCAGTGAAATTGAACCATCGAAGACAGTGGCGTTGATTGTCATGCCGACTGGCAAAGCAGAGACAGCCACCTCCATCGTGGTAACAAACCAGGCGACGCGTCGACCAAGTACTGGTACACCCGTCAAAACAGCGGTCGCGACTGCCACCGCCGCTCCTGCGGTAAGTGCAACGATGGTACCAGCCACGGAGACAAGCACGGCAACTGCCACGGCAACTGCCACGGCAACTGCCACGGCAACCAGCACAGCCACGGCGACAGCAACCAGCACAACCACGGCGACAGCAACCAGCACAGCCACCGTCACACGGACAGCGACGCGTAGCGCGACCCTAACACCCATACCCGCAACCAACACGACCGCACCAACAATCACCCCAACGCTCACTGCACCGGTCCCAACCAACACTGCCGCAGCGACAGATACACCAAACCCAACGATTACGTCCACGCCTGTTGAGACACCGACACCGTGATCACACTACCACCGGTATTGCAGCACGCCATTCGACAGTTACTCCATCAAATTCCGAGTCGGCAGTGGAGCGAGGCAGCACGTCACCTAAGCGAACGGTATCGATCACCACGTAATGGCGCGGCACTTGTTACATCACCAATCGATGCTGTCGCCTACACCGCCATGATGTTGCCAGCGACATATGCCCAAATACATCGCGCTCTGCGCATGTGCGTCTCTCAGCTGGTGACGACAGAGTGGCGGAGTATACTTGACATCGGTAGTGGTCCAGGCACTGCATTATGGGTGGCTCATGAGCTCATGCCTTCGCTGGTCGAGCGCACTGCCATTGAGCGCGAGCATGCGTTTGTGACGGTCGCCCAACAGCTCTGCCACCACTTACCCGGACAAACGTCGTACGTGGTACACGATATCACGACGACACAACACTGGGCTGAGCACGATGTGGTGATTATTGGACATGTGCTGAATGAGTTAAGTGCACACCAACGCACGCGCATTATTGATGCTGCGTGGGCTGCCACCAAACAGCTTCTCATCATCATTGAACCAGGCACATCGAACTTTTTTTCAATCATCAAAGAAGCACGTCAACAACTCATCGAACGCGGGGCACATCTTGTTGCACCCTGCACACATAGCAACACATGTCCGATGACATCCCCAGATTGGTGTCATTTTGGTCAAAAAATAGCCCGCCCAGACTTTCAACGACATGCTCGTGCCGTATCTGTGGGATGGGAAGAAGCAAAAGTTAGTTTTGTGGCAGTATCACGGCAAGCAGTTGCATACCACGGCCAGCGTCTTGTTCATGATCCGGTCGGTCACAAGGGACACATTGAATTGATGTTGTGTGGCGAGGCAGGTCTATGCACCACTTCTGTACAAAAGCGTGACGCAACGGCATACGGTGCGGCTCGCCGTCTCGGTTGGGGAGACATGTGGTCCGAATAGTTGTTACTTTATACTTCGTGTATGAATTTCATAGTAGAATGTTCAAGTTACTTTCAAGACAACGAACAAAGGAGTCCGTATGAAGAGTACTGCAATTGGAATCATCGGGTGTGGCAACATCAGTAGCATTTATCTACAGAACTGCCATCAACGATTTCGCGGCGTACATGTGGCCGCAGTCGCCGACATCGATGTCAGCCGTGCACAAGCACGCGCCAGTGAATTTGGCGTGGCCAACGCATATACAGTTGAGCAGTTGTTGGCAGATCCCGATATTCAAATCGTCGTCAATCTTACCGTTCCTGCAGCACACGGAGAAGTCGCTCTCAAGGCGATTGCTGCGGGTAAGTCGGTCTACAATGAAAAACCACTCGCAGTCACACGTGCAGAAGCGCAAGCGATGTTGCAAAACGCCGCAGCCAAAGGGGTACGTGTCGGCGGCGCGCCTGATACCTTTTTGGGTGCCGGATTACAAACCGCACGCAAACTGATTGATGACGGCTGGATTGGTCGGCCAATCGGCGCCACTGCATTCATGATGGGTCGTGGTCCTGAGGGGTGGCATCCAAACCCGCACTTCTTTTATCAGCCAGGTGCCGGTCCGATGTTCGACATGGGTCCCTACTATTTGACTGCATTGACCACCTTGCTCGGCCCCGTCAATCGCGTCAGTGGCTCTGCGCAAATTTCTTTTGCAGAACGCACCATTACTAATTCCATTCAGTATGGCGAAAAAATTCCTGTCAACACGCCGACACACGTCGTGGGTGTGCTCGATTTTGCGGCTGGCGCCGTGGCGACGATTATTACCAGTTTTGACGTGTGGCATAGCACATTACCATGGCTCGAGATATACGGCAGTGCCGGCACAATGCTCGTCCCGGATCCCAATAACTTCGATGGCGAAGTCAAAGTCCGACGTGCCGGTGAAGAGGAGTGGCGCGTCATGCCATTGAGTCATAGTTTTGCGCAGAACAGTCGCGGTCTGGGCGTCTTGGACATGGCGATGGCCATCCAGGAGAAGCGCCCACATCGTGCCTCTGGCGAACTGACGTACCATGTTCTTGACATCATGCACGCCATCCACGACTCATCACGCGCAGGGCAACACGTCACACTTACGAGTGGACCTGAACGACCAGCACCACTACCGATGGGCATGGACAACAAAGGATTTTAAGCGGGCATGCGCGGCAGGTAACCCCTGCCGCGCATACGTTTCATCATTTTATGATTACAGCATGTCATCACATTACCCTTCACGTCAGTGATGTGCGCCAATCAATGCGGTTATTTCTGGCCCTCGGGTTGCCGGTGATTCCACTATCCGCAGAACGCGCATTTGTAATCGCGCCAAATGGTGGTCTGATGCTGACGCAAATAGCAGCTCAACACCATGCGATTCCAAGCGTCCATGCGCCCGGAATTACCCATCTCTGCCTCCAAGTACCACAGATGGATGGTGCACTTACACGACTTGATGCCACAACACTTGTACCGCTCTCAACACCTGTTGATCTGCGCACAGGTCACCTCTACCTCTACGGTCATGATGCAGATCGTACGCTTTTCGAAATTGAAGAAGTCCCATACACGCCATACCCCACACCAGTGTGGTTTGGGCATATCGCATGCGTCAGCGAAGATGTGACACGACTTGCGCACTTCTACAGTGAATTCATCACAGGCACAGTGGTTAATCCAGGCGTCATCGGCCCAAATCCAGCCTATGACCGTGTGGTGGGATTTACTGATACTCGGCTGCATCCTGTATGGATTAAACGACTAAATCTCACCATCGAGCTCTGGCAATTCGTGCACCCCACCAGCCCTCCTCGCATGAGTGCCACACCAACGACGTGTGGATATCATCATTTGGCACTCATCAGCGACGACATCAACCATGACACACAACGGTGTATTGCACTTGGTGGAGCGCTCCACACTCGGAGTGCGCACCACGTCGAACTGACTGATTGCGATGGGAACATGCTGTACCTCTATACACCAGATCACCCTGAAATACGAGCCGTTGGCACGTTCGCACATGCGCACATCCTGGCCGAAATAGCACCACACTGGCGAGCACGTAGCACCACAGAATAGGAATTCGACCATGACAACACTCAACGAAAACGTTGCGATTGTAACCGGAGGAGGTCGTGGAATAGGTGCTGCTATCGCACGCACGTTACAGCACGCCGGCGCAACAGTTATCGCCACAGATGTGGCATTTTCTGATGCTCAACCTGGTATTGAGCAAATCATCAGTGATGTTGCCGATGCGACTGCATGGCAACAACTCGTGGAACACGTCGATTCGACCTATGGACGAATTGATGTGCTCGTCAATAACGCTGGGATCAGTGGCCCTGTATGCCCAATCACCGAGTACCCGGATGATGAGTTTGTGCGTGTTATGAACATCAACTGTACGGGAGTCTTCTATGGCATCAAATATGTCAGTCGTGCCATGAAACGCCACGGCAAAGGTGGGAGCATCGTCAATATCTCATCAAACACAGGTCTGGTTGGTAGTCCGTCCATCATTGCATACAGCGCAAGCAAACATGCTGTCGTTGGATTAACGAAGTCGGCCGCCAAAGGTTTAGCAACAGACGGCATCAGAGTCAACGCAATCTGCCCTGCACCAACAGCTACCGAGATGGTCTTTCAACTTGAACGGAGTTATGGCAACGCAGACGTCGTACGTCAACGATTGACTGCAGGGACTCCACTTGGACGGTATGCGGATCCGGATGAAATTGCAGCCGCCGTGCTTTTTTTGGCAAGTAAACACGCAAGTTTTATTACCGGGGCAATTCTCCCCGTTGATGGCGGAAGTGTAGCGTAAACTCCCGTTTTGTGTTGCAAAACCCCTTGTCCACATGTAAAAATTAGTTTGCGTATATTTGACAATATCTAAATTCTCCCTATAATCGCATATAACAATTCACATTCCATGCGCGGCATGGAGGTAAACAAGGGACAATGGTGCATACCCTACACATTGATATTCGTGATGCAATCGAACGAGCGCTCCGAGAGGACATCGGTAGTGGCGACGCCACCAGTGAAAGCATCATTCCAGCAGAAGCACGGATGCGTGGCCACATAGTTGCAAAACAACATGGAGTGGTGACCGGATTTGACGTTGCCAGCGCAGTATGTGGTGCTGTTGACCCTCTGATACGCTGTAACCCGCGTGTTGCAGAAGGTGCCGTTGTCGCACCAGGCACAGTCGTTGCCCAATTCGAAGGGCCCGCACGAAGTTTACTCACCGCAGAACGCACCATACTCAACTTCATGGGGCGCATGAGTGGTATCGCAACACTCACCAACCAGTTTGTACGCGCGGTAGCTGGCACCCGAGCGATTATTCTTGACACGCGCAAAACTGCACCCGGACTGCGCATGCTCGATAAACTCGCTGTTGTCCGTGGTGGTGGCCAAAATCATCGTATAGGACTTTATGACATGATTCTCATTAAGGACAATCATATCGATTTTGCTGGGTCAATAACCCAGGCTGTGCAAAACGCACGTGCCGCTCACCGTGGATTAGCAATTGAGGTTGAGGCGCGTACCGTTGAAGATGTGATTGAAGCTTTGTCATTAACAGTGGAACGCATCTTGCTCGACAACATGTCACTCGAAATGATGCGGCACGCCGTCATCTTGACGGCCGGTCGAGCAAAACTTGAAGCCAGCGGTAACGTCACGCTCGAGACTGTACGTGGGATTGCTGAAACGGGCGTAGATTACATCTCTTCAGGTGCACTCACCCATTCCGCACCCGTTTTTGATCTAAGTCTAAAGTTTACCCGGAGTTAATCGTTCATCAGCGAGGAGTGAGTATGCATCCGGCAGCGCACGCATTATACGAAGAGATGAAAACACGTTTGGGCACCCTGGTGCCTGACTTCGAGTTGTACTACAAAGCTGAAATCGCCGTTGAAATTCAACAGCTCAAGCAAGAACGTAACGCAGTGATTCTCGGACACAACTACATGGAGCCGGTGCTCTTCCACACAATTCCTGACTTTCGCGGTGATTCGCTCGATTTAAGTCGAAAAGCGGCCACCACCGATAAAGATATTATTATCTTCTGTGGAGTGAAGTTCATGGCAGAAACCGCCAAAATCCTCAATCCACAAAAAACCGTACTCATGCCTGCAGAACGTGCAGGATGTTCGTTGGCAGAGTCAATCACTGCGGCCGATGTACGTGCACTGAAGCGTAAATATCCGGGTGTTCCCGTCGTGACCTATGTAAATACCTATGCAGACGTCAAAGCAGAAAGTGACATATGTTGCACTTCGGGGAACGCCGTTGCCGTGGTCGAATCACTCAAAAGCGACACAGTCATCTTCCTCCCTGACCAATACTTGGCTGCAAATGTGGCGCAGATGACCGGCAAGCACATCATCTTCCCATCGTTGACCGGCAATGCCGATACCAATCTACTTGATGTACAAATGATTGGTTGGCACGGCAAGTGTGAAGTACACGAAAAATTTTCTGTGGAGGATATCCGGGCGGTGCGTGCGCAATTCCCCGATGTAGTGGTAGTGTCACATCCAGAATGTTCACCTGAAGTGGTAGCTGCGTCGGATTTTGCGGGATCCACCAATGCTATGATCAAGTTCGTTCAAGAGAGCAAGGCACCTCACTATCTCGTGTTAACCGAGTGTTCGATGGGTGACAACATTGCCGCTGCCAATCCCGAAAAAGATTTACTGCGCATGTGCATGGTCCATTGCCCTCACATGAACATGATCACCATGGAGAATGTCCGTGATTCTTTGCTCCACACGCGCACCATCATCGAGGTCCCTGAGGAGATTCGCGTGCGCGCGTATACGGCGGTCGAACGCATGATTCAGATTGGATAGTTGCCGCATATATGCGGATGCACCCATGAAAACAACTGACGTACTGATTATTGGATCTGGCATCGCAGGAGCCGCTGCAGCATTGCGGCTGGCACGAGATCCCGATTGTCGGATTGTGATGATAACGCGCGAGCAAGACCCAACGGAGTCGAACACGCGTTGGGCGCAAGGCGGCATCATTCATCGCGGAAATGATGATGATGCCATGACGCTTGCCAAAGATATCATCACTGCAGGCGCTGGTGCTGCTGATCCCGCCATTGCGCATATCGTGGCCACAGAAGGTCCCGAACGCGTCGAACGTCTCCTGCTCAATCATGCTACAGTAGACTTTGATCGTGATGAACAGGGGAATCTGGCTTTTGGTCAAGAGGCCGCACATTCACGGCGGCGTATCTTACACGTCGGTGATAGCACCGGCCGGAGCATTATCAGCGCACTGCACGCCGCAATCCGCCGACAGCCAAATATCGAGATTATCACCAACGCTACCGCAGTAGATTTAATTACGTACCCACATCATTCACGCAATCCACTAGATGTCTATGGACCGGTGCGGTGTTATGGTGCGTATGTGTTTGACCGCGATGGCCAGACCGTGCATCGCACGGTGGCCAAAATGACGATTCTTGCCACGGGAGGTCTCGGGCGTATCTACCGACATACCACCAACCCGGTCGGTGCACGGGGCGATGGGTTGGCCATGGCACATCGAGCAGGCGCACGTATCATCAATGCGGAGTACATCCAGTTTCACCCCACTGCGTTGGCCGCACCCGGCGCACAGGGATTTTTGATTAGTGAGGCGATGCGTGGTGAAGGTGGCAAGCTCCTCACGCCTGATGGTAAACGCTTTATGCATCGCTATGATGCGCAATGGGCAGAACTTGCGCCGCGAGACGTTGTTGCACGAGCAATCCATCACGAAATGGAAAGTAACGGCTATCCATACGTCCTGCTTGATATAGCAAATCACATGACACCAGATCGGATACGCTCACGTTTTCCAACCATTCATGCGGAGTGCATGCGCGTCGGCATTGACATTACACATGAGCCAATCCCTGTGCTGCCAGCCGTACACTACTCATGTGGTGGTGTGGCGGTTAATCAATGGGGTGAGAGTACAATCGCACATTTGTACGCTGTGGGTGAAGTCGCATGCACTGGTTTGCACGGTGCAAATCGCCTTGCAAGTACGTCATTGCTCGAAGGGTTAGTTTTTGGCGAACGCGCGGCAGAGCACATTCTCCAGCGGTTTACAGATGTACAATTCCCAGAGTTACAAGACATACCACAGTGGGATGAATCAGGACTGAAGCACGAATCAGATCCTGCACTCATTCAAGGAGACATGCAGACGATTCAAAACATTATGTGGCACTACGTCGGCTTAATCCGTTCTGGTGACCGCCTCTCACGGGCCATACGCGAACTACGACATCTTCAAAATGAAATCGAGATGTTCTATCGCAAAACAAAGTTGAGTGATGGTTTGATTGGCCTGCGCAACGCCGTTGAGAATGGGCTAATCATTGCGCAGGCGGCGCGTCACAATCGCCAAAGTCGCGGATGCCACTTCCGCACTGATGCCGTTGATAGCGGAGAGCGATTAATTTAGTTAACCCCTGCAATTCCGAGGCTGGCGGCGCGTTTGGTCAGTGCGGTAATGACCACGGCAATCAGGTCATCTAGCGGCATACCAAGCGCCTCTGCGTTATGGATGATTTCTTCGCGGTTGACGGCACGAGCAAACGCTTTGTCTTTAAACTTTTTCTTCACCGCAGCGACATCAACATCTGCGATATTTTTGCTGGGCCGTACCAATGCAACGGCCACCACAAAACTCGAAAGTTCATCAACAGCTGCGAGTGCTTTCTCCATCACGCTGACACGAGTCACACCTGAATAATCCGCATGTGACAAAATAGCACGGCAGATTTCTTCACTCCAACCGTGCTCACGCAACCAACGCACACCGACAAACGGATGTGCGAATTCTGCGTTTTCGAGCGTAGGATGTCGTTCATAATCCATGTCATGCAACCACCCGGTTGCTTCCCACACGTGAGTATCGCCGTTGTAGTGCGATGCGAGGTGTGCCATTGAGGCAGCCACTGCGCCGCAGTGCTTTCGCAGCACCTCAGAACTCACCCATTCGGCGAGTATTTGTTGAGATTGCGTGACAAGATCCATGTGACTATCTCTTTCATCAACCGATTCGTGGCGATCAAGTGTTACTTACTTGGTAACACGCCGGCGCGAATGCAATGCGTGATACAACACTACCGAGCCTGCTACTGCCACATTGAGTGACTGAATGTGGCCAAGCATCGGTAATTTAATCAAGAAATCACAGCGTTCGCGGGTAAGTCGAGCCATACCACTCCCCTCCGAACCAAGTACGAGTGCCAACGGCATGTCGAGGTCTGTGTCATCGTAGCGTTGTGCAGTCGCATCATCTTCGATACCAACAACCCACACACCTTGCTTTTGTAGGCGTTCGATACTTTGCGAAAGATTAGTGACCACGGTTATTTTGAGATGTTCGACAGCTCCCGATGAGGCATTCACGACGGCCGGCGTGATTTCGGCAGCTCTCCGACCCGGTATGATGACGCCATGAACGCCAACAATTTCGGCGGTGCGCAAGAGCGTACCGAGGTTCTGTGGATCTTGTAGATGGTCGAGCAACAACAAGAACGGCATCTCTTGCGTTGCTTTGGCATGGGCCAACATCTCGTCTATATCACTGTACGGATATTCACTACACTCGAGCGCAACACCCTGATGATTCAATCCATGCAACTTCTGTTCAAGGACTTTTTTGTCGACGTGATCGACATCAATGTTCAGGGATTCGGCGAGAGCCAAGCTGTCCGCCAGAGTGCCAACCGCCTGAGCTCCGGCTGCAACGAGCATCCGTTTGATTGAGCGGCGTTGTGCACGAAGCGTCTCACGGACGGCGTTACGCCCATAAATTAGTTCTGTCATTCGTTATAACCCCAGGGCATTCTTTATACGGTCGAAAAATCCCTCATCATGAGGATTCCCCGATGAATCGGTGCCATCACCACCCACTCCAGCGCGTGGATTAAACGTCCGTGCGAGTGCTTCAAATAAAATACGCTGTTCTTCGGTCAATGAATCAGGAATTACCACCTTTGCAACCACGACCTGGTCACCACGTCCACTGGCACGGAGCATCGGAACGCCTTTGCCGCGTAATCGAAACGTAGTACCGTTTTGAATTCCCGGATTCACACGCAACGTCTCCACACCTTCGAGTGTGGGTACTTGCAGCTCAGCACCGAGGGCAGCTTGTGCCACATTGATGGGAAGTTCGAGGTAAATATCAACGTCTTGACGACGGAAAAATTGATGCGGTTGAATATCGAACGCAACATACAAATTCCCATACGTCCCACCGCGTGGTCCTGATTCGCCCTCACCGGTGAGGCGTAACTGCGCTTGGCCATCGATACCGGCTGGCACCGTGACGGTAATTTTGTGTAACTTGCGCACGCGACCTTCACCGCGACAATCGCGACACGGAATGGCAATCACGGTACCCTCACCGCGACAGACATCACAGGTGGTGACCGTGACCATATTAAAGATGGCAGATCGTTGGCGTACTTCGCCTGTACCGCCACAGCGTTGACACTTAACCGGTTCAGTCCCAGATTGTGCACCAGATCCTGCGCATGGTTCACACGATTCGAGGCGACGATATTCGATTTCCTTTTCGGCACCAAAGATTGCCTCTTCAAAGGTAAGACGGAGCGTATACTTCAAATCGGCGCCACGTTGTGGTCCACGTTGTTGACGCCCACCCCCAAAAAAGGACTCGAAAATGGTAGAAAATGGGTCTTCACCACCGAACGGATCACCACCGCCATACCCACCACCCATTGATGGTCCATTATGACCAAAGCGGTCATATACTGCACGCTTTTCGGTGTCAGAGAGTACGGCATTTGCTTCGTTGATTTCTTTGAAACGCACCTCTGCGTCAGGCTCTTTATTGACGTCGGGATGCAACTTCCGCGCCAACGCACGATATGCCTTGCGGATATCATCAGGCGAGGCATCGCGTGGCACACCAAGCACCTCATAATAATCACGTTTATTGGTCATAACCGTCTCTCACCTTGATGTAGCACAATGAACTATTCCTTTTTGGATTGCGCGTTGGTATCATCGCTTTGATCATCTTTCGCACCGGGACGTGCGCGCTTGAGCAAGCCACGGATACCGTCGCGAATGGTACTGATTTCGGGGAGGGCAATATCAGGCAATTGCACATCGCGTAGCTTGGCTGCAAACTGGCTTTCGCCTAATTTGATCTCTGGCAATTGCACATCCCGCAAGCGCGAAAGGACCCTCTGGGCCATATCTTCGTGCGGTGCCGTTTTGCTTGGATCATCGGCAAATGCTGGTTCTGGTTCGGGAGCGGGATGATATTTATTGGTCAGATCATGCACAACCATGGTCAAATCAATCATGGCATCATGAATGTCACGCACATTCGCTTGCTCCATTGCATGTTGCACATTCCGAATACTGCGCTCGGCATTGAGGCGTCGTTCATCACTTATTGATGGATCATTCCGCAACGCGCGTTGCGCACTATACACCAACGTATCAACCTGGTTTTGTAGGCGCAACACATCGCGCTTACGCCGGTCTTCGTCCGCAAATACTGCAGCGTCTTGCACCAAGCGATCGATCTCTTCGGCGCTTAATCCAGACGACGCGGCAATCGTGATATGCACTTCGCGGTCGGTGCGTTTGTCGCGAGCGCGCACTTTGATAATACCGTCTGCATCAATATCAAACGTCACTTCAATTTGGGGAATACCGCGCGGAGCAGGATCAATACCATCAAGTACAAATACGCCGAGCGACTTGTTGTATTGCGCCTCAACACGTTCACCCTGTAATACATGAATTTCTACGGCGGACTGATTATCTGTTGCCGTCGAAAACACCTGACTCTTCAGCGTTGGCACCGTCGTATTACGCGGAATCAGTGGTGTCATCACGCCACCAGCTGTCTCGATACCCAACGTGAGTGGTGTGACGTCGAGAAGTAGCACATCTTGGATGTCGCCAGCAAGCACACCCGCCTGCACCGCTGCACCAATTGCCACAACTTCATCAGGATTAATGCCCTTGTGTGGTTCTTTGCCAAAAAAACTACGCACAGCAGATTGTATTGACGGCATGCGTGTTTGCCCACCAACCAAAATGATGGCATCAATGTCTGCAGGTTTGAGATTCGCATCAACCAACGCTTGTTTGACTGGGAGCAAAGAGCGCTCAACCAAATCCGCCGTCAATGTCTCGAGACGCGCACGGCTCAACTCTAGATTTAAGTGGAGCGGGCCGTTTGCATCAGCCGAGATAAACGGCAAACTAATCTCAGAGTTCAAGATGCTCGAGAGCTCCATCTTACTCTTTTCGGCAGCTTCTCGCATGCGTTGAAGAGCAGTACGATCGCTACGCAAATCAAGCCCCGTGTCTTTCTGAAAAATTTCGAGCATGTATTGAATGATGCGCTCATCAAAATCATCACCACCAAGATGCGTGTCACCGTTCGTGGCCAGCACTTGGAAGACGGTTTCATTGAGTTCGAGGATGGAGACGTCGAATGTACCACCACCCATGTCGTACACCACAATGGTTTGATTCTCAACTTGATTATCAAGACCATAGGCAAGCGCAGACGCAGTCGGTTCGTTGATAATACGCAGCACTTCGAGCCCTGCAATACGCCCAGCATCTTTGGTTGCTTGACGTTGTGCATCGTTGAAGTATGCAGGAACCGTAATTACTGCTTGAGTAATTGGCTCGCCTAAGTACGTCTCTGCGTCCATTTTGAGCTTCTGCAATACCATCGCCGAAATTTCTGGGATCGCATAGTTGCGATCACCGAGAGTCACATTGACATCACCGTTTTCTGAGGAAGCGAGACGGTACGGCACCAACATCGTATCGCGTTGCACGGTTTTGTCTACCAACTTCCGCCCCATGAAACGCTTGGCCGAAAAGACGGTCTGGTCGGGATTTACTACTGCTTGACGCTTGGCAATTTGACCAACAAGGCGTTCGCCTGATTTGCTAAACGCGACAACCGAGGGGGTCAATCGTTGGCCTTCAACGTTTGGAATGATGGTCGGTTCACCACCTTCCATGACAGCCATAACCGAATTGGTTGTACCCAGGTCAATGCCGATTACTTTACCCATGCAACCCTCTATGTGTGATACGCTCTCGCGAAAACGCACTGTGTACCGTCACGCCACCATCGAACCACTTACGCTTGACCAACTTTGACCATTGCCGGCCGCAACACCTTATCATGGAGCATGTAGCCCTTTTGCAGAACAGCAACCACTTTACCTTCACTGTCTGACAAACCAGACTCATAGGCAACAGCCTCGTGAAGGTTCGGATCAAACGGTTGACTCAACGCATCCATGACCACTACACCCTCACTCTCCAACAATTGTTGCATTTTGTTGGGGATAAGTTTAAAGCCACCAAACCATTGTGAATTCACAATCTCAGGTGTGGCACTACTCGACGCACGTGCCAAATCATCGACCACTGGCAGTATCTTGAGGAGTAGCCCAGCACTGGCACGTGTGATTAATTCGACGCGTTCGGCCTCGTAGCGACGTTTGAGATTTTTATAGTCGGCAGCTGCACGCAGATGGGCATCTTTATGTTCTGCAACCTCTTTTTCGAGCGCTTCAATGCGCGCAAGAAGGGTTGTTATGTCGAGCGTCTCAGGAGCCGATGATTGCTCTGGAGTATTTTCTTGGTTGGCTTGCTGATCACTCATACTTTCCTCCCGTTACACTTTGACACGAATAAGGGCACGAATTAGTCATGAAGTTGACTCTCAACATCTTGACGCGGTTCACCATGTAATTCACCGACCAAATCGCTCATCACCGCAGCGATGTAGCGAACAGTGGCAATCGCACGCGCATATGGCATACGCGTCGGACCGACTACACCTAATACTCCGACAATCTCGTCATCAACGCCATAACGTGCTAACACGATGCTCATCTCACGCATATCTTGACGCTCGTGTTCTGCACCGATGATAACCTGCACGCCGTCGCTTTGGGTAACGCGCGGTATCAACGGAGCAATTGCCTGTCCACTCTGCACCAGCGCCAACATTTGCTTTATCCGCTCAGTTTGCGCAAATTCTGGTTGCTCGAGTAACTGCAATAATCCATCAGCACGTATGTCAGTATTCAGCGCATCTTCGTACTGACGCATGGTCGTACATACCAACTCAATGAGTTCACGCATTACTGCATCAATGTGCTCTTGTGCATGTTCGACACGATCGCGAATTTGTGAGACTGATGCATCATGACACCACTCATTCACCACATGTGCCGTCCGTGCAAGATCTTCTTGGCTTTGGACGACATCAAACCCGATAGTTTGCTGACGCACCATGCCGTCTTGGAACACCATGACGGCCAAGGCTAATGTGTCGTGAATGGCGATAAGATGCAGACTACGAAGTCGCGTTGTTGCACCACGTGGTGGCAGAATAACCGACACATTTTGGGCAGTACGCGCCATCACTGTACCCGCCAGATTAATCCACTGGTCAAGTGCCGTATGGACACGATGAAATTCATGCCGAATCGCACGTTGCTCGATTGCCGATAACGATGGCCGTTCCATCAGATTTTCAACAAAAAAGCGATACCCTGCATCGGTCGGTACTCGACCAGCCGAGGTGTGCAAATGCGTCAGAAAGCCGAGATCCTCGAGTGCGGCCAATTCATTGCGTATGGTTGCCGACGACACATTCAAACCATATCGTCGCACCAAGTGCTCTGACGCAACCGGTGCCGATGTCTCGATATAGGCTTGAATCACAAGTTTGAGTATTTGCCGGCGACGGTCTGTCATCTCTGCCAACATAGCCGCTCCATGGCGATAAACACTCGTTGTTTATCGTATCGCTGCCATACCCAATATGTGCATGTGCCAGCATCACATGCTTGATACATTGTAGCACAAAGCACATTTGAAAAATACCGAAATGAATTACGTATCTGTTAATGTATTATATGATTTTTGTGATTCTATCCGCACACGACACTTGAGCACCGAACGCATGGTACTCTCACTTTGGCCCCATCGCGCGATACCAACTGCTACACAAATACCGTCTATAATCAATACCGTAACCATCGCATATTGCAAGGAGTACTCATGCCTGCCGTGTACGCCATGGACACGTTCTTTTATAGTTCACTCGGTAGCTATAACCTCTACGCCCGTTGTCAGATGCTTAATGAACTCGGATTTGACGGGACATACCTCACCGTGTGGAATGCCGACGCTGAAGCAGACATCCGCAACCTTGCAGATGCATCGTCTCACCATAAACTTACCGTACACGGCGTGTACTTCATGCTCAATATTGCCGATGCACAATCCGTGCAACGAACACTTGCCCTGATCGCACAAGTACCGCTCCCAACAACCATTGAACTTGCCGTGTACGTGGAAAGCCCGAATCGCCACCAGCGCGATGAACGACACGATCATCTACTCCTGCACTATTTACCCCACATCCTTGCAATTGCAGAACAGCATAATCATCACATCGCACTGTACCCACACATCAACTTTTGGCTCGAAACAATTGATGATGCAGTGCGCATTTGTTCACAATACGCACATCCGCGCCTCGGTATCGCATTTACTACCTTTCACTGGTATGCAACAGGGAATCGCGCGCTACAACAGACGCTCTCCTCAGCAGCACCCTGGCTCAAATCGGCCAACATCTGTGGTACACGGATGCTCCCTGCTGGAGCAGATCTCCCCGCTTCAATTGAGTTAATTGATAGTGGCGAACTCGATGTATTTGTGGTGCTCTGTCAACTCAAGGCCGTTGGCTATACTGGTGCAATCGGTCTACAAGGCTACGGAATAGGCGGAGACGTCTACCACAATTTACACAAGTCCATACGTTCCTACCGCGATTTATCACATCGGGTTGCACTCCGCAGTCATTGGGCTGATCTTCGTTTACCAACCACATAGTGCAACGAGGAGCATCACGATGGAAGAGGTCATCATTGTTGGGGCTGGTCCTATTGGGAGTGGTGCCGCCTACGAAGCAAGTGCACGCGGGTATCAGGTCACCGTAATTGCCCCACACGAAGTCCCACGTGCACAACACACCGTATGGAGCAGTCACTATGATGAAGGTCGATTGACCCATCGATCTGCCCGAGAGATGACATTGGCACGCTGGGCCAATCAAGCAATACAACAGTATCGACGTATTGAGGCGTTGAGCGGTATTGATTTTTATACACCATGCGGCACGCTCACATTGAGCGCATCGAGTGATGGATTTAGCTACACCAAACAACGTACGCTCATTGAATCAGTGTTAGATTTTCGTTATGTCGACTATTCGGCAGACACCCTTGCCCACACATTTCCCATGTTAAGTCGTGGGCTCCCGTATCATGGATTGTACGATGCGCCACCATCGGGGCTGATACGTCCTCGGCGCATGGTTGCCGCACAGTTGGCATGTGCAGCTCATCATGGCGCAATGCGTCTTGATGACGTGGTCACACGTATCACACCACACACCGACTACGTACGTGTCGAAACAGCATCAGGGCGTGAATTCGCGACGCAACGTGTCATCGTTGCCGCAGGCGCATACAGTGGACTTTCGGCTTTGTTACCGCGCAACGTCGATTACTCAATCAAAAGTGAGGTCGTTACATTAGGCGAAATATCAGCAACTACTGCGGCTCTTCTTACTGATATGCCATGCATGATGGTGGATTGTCAAAACGACATCATCGAAGATGCATACCTGACTCCACCTCTTCGCTACCCAGACGGTAAATGGTATATCAAACTCGGAAGCAACAGCGTAGATGATCAATTCTTTGGCAGTGCGGATGCGTTGCGTCAGTGGATCCTTACTGGTGATACGTACCGCACGCATCATGCCCAAATTGCACTCTTGAAAGCATTGTTTGACCAGATTGAATGGATCGCGTTCCGCACATTACCGTGCGTCATCACTCGCACTGCACATGGACTGCCATTTATCGAGCAACTACATCCACGCCTCACCGCAGTTGTAGGATGTAACGGTTCGCTCGCCAAAAGCGGATATATTGTGGGAACCATAGCCGTTGATACGATGTGCGGCGGTCACCCCACACCGTAGGTCAATGACCTACGGTGTGGGCGTGTTATGCGGTTGTATCGGTGTAATCAAAGAGACTTCGCGGCGGTCACAGTGTGCCAACGAGTGGGGGCACGCAGTGGGCAAGCCCTGTCAACCCTACATGTATTCAAGTAAAGATGATACTTATTGCAGCAATCGCCGAGATTGGATTTGTGCGTACCGTGCCAGTAGGCAATAAGCGCATATGCATCACCGCACCACTGTAACAGTAGGCGTTCTTTATCTGCGCAACATGTATTTCGCCACTCTGCTTGCCCGCTGCAGTATCGCCGTCACACGTATTTGTCATGAGCTGTTCGCGGCTGTTCGCGTATATATTTTTGATATCCCCATACCTAAGAACAGGGGCATGTCGGTCAACATGTGCATACGTGATATCTTTGCAGACTCACGTGATGTCAGACTACATATATAGACAAAAAACAGTTGACATGATTTTGTAATCTGCTACAATACGTTTCCGCTCACTAAAAGGAGGTGGCATGGAGTACGATTTGGTTTGTTTTAAGGACGGCTCCAAGGCATCAAAATCGTTCGTAGCATTCTGTGTGACACAAATCAAACAAATGGCGCATGTATCGGATGGGCTGGTGGTGTTAATGTACTTGATAGAGTTGAGTCAAAACCGAAAGAACACACCACTGGGTCGACACCAAATGCGTCAACTTCTCAATGCAGGCATCATCGAGAAGTGCTCAACGGGGATTGCATTGAATCCGGTATTCAAGCAAGTCCTGATTGAGGCGAACCAACAAAACAACATGTACGAGGTGATTTACAACAAGCTGGTGTACGACAAAGAACCAGAGAAAGAGGAGCAAAAAAACGAAACAGCTGAAGAATCAGAAAAAGATTCACCGTTCGATGAACCGCAAATGCAAATCTTGTTCATCGGCATGAAACCACTCTTCGAGAAGTTGGTAATGAATTTTGAGTATTACAACTCAAAGACGGGGCAATACTCAAACATCGACTACAAACCTGACGAAGAATTCGAATTACCGGCGACCATACGCGGATATCTGCAATCGCTGACGTAACGACAACGCCCGGAGGTCAAATGACCTCCGGGCGTTGCGACAGAGACCACACGCTAGATGTACACCAAACGCGGTGGGAACTGTCCAGGCACCTCTGGTTTGGTCATGATCATCTGCTCACCATCGAACGAATAGACGGTTGGATAGCCATGATAGTTGGCATACGACTGCATTGACCCCGATATAAACTTAAATCCACCGCTGATATTAAAGATTACATCATAGCGTTGATATGATTCACAGAGTTTATCGAGGAATGCGGTCAATTCACGCATGGCGTCATCAAGCCCAGCTGCATTGGCCACTT
Source organism: uncultured Klebsiella sp. (assembly GCA_964482795.1). Taxonomy (GTDB): domain Bacteria; phylum Chloroflexota; class Chloroflexia; order Chloroflexales; family Roseiflexaceae; genus UBA965. Next base: position 35,278 of record CAYZZI010000015.1, on the reverse strand, counting down.
GAAGCCCAGCCACGCTAATAAATTCGCAGCGCAACTGAGGATAAGAGCGACGGATCACGCGATCACACATTTCTCGCATGAATTGCCCAAACGGTGTTTGCGATGCAATAAACACATAACGTACATTTGGCATCGCCCAGTGCTGGAGTTGTGCCGTCTTTTGGGCATAAATGGTAAGTGTTTTAAATTCAACCGCACGGAAGAGATATTCTGGGTGAACCAACATCTTCTGGCGCAGACGGTCTACCACCTTGCGCGTCGCTGGTGCAAAGTGTGTGTCGTTCGCATGTGATTTGATAATTCTACGTTCTTCACTGGTCAGGTCAAACGGGCTAAATAGAGTCATCCCAATCGTGCTCACAATTAGCTTAGCCATGACACATCCCCCTTTACGTATATAGTCATTGTACAAGGGAGATGACCCATAAAAAACGTAAATTTTCACGAGTTTATCAAAATATGACGTTTTTTCTGACGAATAAACCAAACCAAACGTAGTCCCAGCAGTAGAAGAATGACACCCGCATAGACGAGGGGTTCACGAATATCACTTTTGACCAACCAGATGAAGTGTGTGACTGCCAACAACGCGGCAACGTAGTTGAGTTGATGCACCCGCTTCCACCACCGACCAAGTCGTTGTTGCATGGCACTCGTAGATGTCAGTGCGAGCGGAACCAGGCAAACGAATGCGGCCAGTCCAACGAACAAATAGCGTTTTGTGAACATGTTTTGGCTCATCAACTGCCACTCCCAGCCGTAGTCAAGCCACACATACACGAGCACGTGCATCATGCTATAACAAAACGCATACAAGCCGATGGGCCGACGCATCACAGCGATGAACTTTGGTAGCCCAAATCGAATGAATGGAGTAACAGCCAAACTCGCAACGAGCAAATTGAGCGCCGAATCGCCAGAATAGGCGGTAAATTCTGCTACTGGATCAATAGGCCACCCTTCGTACCAAAGACGCCAACTGAGGAGAAGTACGGGCAGCACGCCGATAAGATGCGCCAGCGTGCGCGCAATCGTTTGTTTTCGTGGCAAGGCGTGCACCTTCGACATGATTAGTAGAACTTTCGCAGATCCATGCCCGTGTATAACGAGGCCACTTGGTCAGCATATCCATTGAACATCAGTGTTGAACGCCGGCCGAGCTCACCGATTCTACGTTCATCCGCTTGGGACCAGCGTGGATGATTCACACGCGGATTAACATTGGCATAGAAGCCGTATTCATCAGGGGCGGCCGCCATCCACAACGATGTCGGTTGTTCATCGACCAACGAGATACGCACGATCGACTTAATACTTTTGAACCCATACTTCCACGGTACTGCTAAGCGGAGTGGCGCACCATTCTGATTGGGCAAAGGACTTCCGTAGACACCGGTCACCATCAGCGTCAGGTCATGCATGGCTTCATCGAGGCGTAACCCCTCGGCATATGGCCAGGTATACCACGGTTCTTTCTGACCTGGCATTTGTTCAGGATCATACAGCGTCTCAAAGCGTACATACTTGGCGGCGCTGGTCGGTTCGACTTTGGCGAGCAAACGATGCAACGGGAATCCGTACCACGGAATGACCATTGACCACCCCTCAACACACCGGAGTCGATAGATGCGCTCTTCACTCTGAATGGCACGCAAATCCTCAATGGCAAACGTAGTTGGTTTTGCAACGAGACCATCCACGACCACATTCCACGGCGAAGTCACGAACGATGTAGACAAGGCAGCAACGCGCTCTTTGTCGGTAGTAAACTCATAAAAATTGTTATACCCGGTCACGGCCTCGTATGCAGTCAGTGGATCACCGAGTTCGTCGGTCCGTGATTCAAGCGCTTGCGGTGGCAGGGTGGGTGTTGCCGACGTCGATTGTGAAGGCGCAGCGCATGCTACTGCAGCCAGTGCAGCAGGTGTCAATGCAAGGCGTGTCATAAATGATCGGCGCTGATGATAGAGATGTTCTGGGGTGATTTCGGACGACGGGATTTTTGTCATGTCACTCCTCAGGTCAATTGATGGTAGGGTTGATTGTTGTGAGTACGGTACCTGACGATAATGAGAGAATGGTGAAGCAATAACCCCCCGACTGCGCATCGTCTATGCGTTACAGTCGGGGGGTGAACGTTATGCAGTTATTGCATGACCATTCCACCGTCACTATTAAATGTTTGACCGGTAATATAGGCCGCATAATCAGATGCCAAAAACGTTACGACGCCAGCGACATCTTCGGGTGTACCGAGCCGACCGAGCGGGATTTGTTTGACGAGCGCCTCGCGCGTGTCAGCACCGAGCACTGCAGTTAGTTCGGTGTCAATGAATCCTGGGGCAACTGCATTCACCGTAATGCTACGAGAACCGATTTCACGGGCGACAGACTTTGAGAATCCGATGATACCGGCTTTGGCAGCTGCATAATTCGCTTGGCCTGCGTTCCCCATCAAACCAACAACTGAGGTGATATTAATGATGCGTCCCCAGCGGGCACGAGTCATTGGACGCAACGCGGCACGCGTACACAAAAACAACCCTCGAAGATTGGTATCCATGACTGCATCCCAGTCTTCGTCCTTCATGCGAAGCATGAGTGTATCGCGGGTGATACCGGCATTATTCACCAAAATATCAATGCGACCGAAGCGCTCCATTACATCTTTGAAGAGGCGCTCGACATCTTCGGCCTTTGCAACATCTGCTTGAATGGCCAACGCCTTACCGCCTGCGGCTTCGATGGATGCGACAGTCTCGTCAGCAGCCGCCTGATTACCACGATAATTCACCACAACGGTCGCACCTGTCGTTGCTAGTGATTGAGCAATAGCACGACCAATACCGCGCGACCCACCAGTCACCAAGGCAACGCGCTCATCAAGACGGATTTGCATGTTGAATACCTCTCACTACGCACCACTACCGAGAAATGTCATACAACGTGATGCCATCAATTAACACCACTGGTTTATCTTTGGCACTTTTGCTTGCCGAACTCGTAAACTCTGTCGATGTAACAACCACTCCCTTGACAATGCCCTCACGTTTCATCTCTTGGAGGAGACTTTCAACGGCACCAGCAGAGACACGTTCTGCCGTAGAACAACGGATATGCCATTGTTGTTCTTGATGTTCCAACCACAAGTCGAGGTACTTGTCTTTTTCGACGAATTTATAGTCTTTGAACGTGAAACCCTTCTTTTTGAAGAGTTGATTCACATATCCCCCTAATTGGGCCAACGTCAAACCACGAATATCGCCGACTTCGCGAATAGCGCCGGGACGCTCGAGCGAACCACCACGATCAGCCGTTTGCTTGCGCATTTCGCGATTTCGCTCCTCCATGCGCCCAGACGTCGTTGCACCAAACGTACAAAACGCAATCAGTGAGAAGGAGATAAATCCACTAGCAGTCAGCCATGTACTCATCAACGATGTTGATTCAGGAGCTAACGTGGCCACCATGTCGCTGCTGTTATAGACAAAAATCAACACCCACAGTAGTGTGGTACTTGTGATGGCTCCCACCAACCCGGTTAACAGGCCATACAGACCATAAAATCCAGGGGCAGTACGTGCCAGCAGAAGACCAACTGTGACCGGGATGATACCGGCAACCACGGCAAGGACATTCGATTGAAGTAACGAAATTGGCATCAACAAACCAGCACCGATACCATACAACAGCACGGTTGGCCATTTTAATGCGGCGAAGCCTTGGCGCAAATACTCACCAGCAGGCATCATCAGACGACTGCCCGATGATTTAGGATCTTGACTCATCTGTTTCCCTATGCTTCAACAAAGATGTGTGATCACGCAACAGTAACTCATCAACGGCTTGACGGAGATGGGCAATATCAGCAAACGAAAGGTAGACCGAAGCAAAACGAATATACGCGACTTCATCAACATCACGGAGGAGGCGCATAGTAACATCACCGATGTGTGCTGACGGCACCTCGTGTTCGCTACTCATCAGCAACTCTGATTCAATGTCGTTGGTCAGCTGCTCAATGCGTTGTGCTGACACAGGCCTTCGATAACAGGCTGTCAGAATGCCACGCATCAGCTTTTCACGATTGTATGGCTCGCGTTCGCCATTCTTTTTGACGACAGTTATGCTGACCGTCTCAACACGTTCATACGTGGTAAAGCGCCGACCACATTGTGGACAGCGACGCCGCCGACGAATTGAACTGCCATCGTCGAGCTTACGCGTATCAACGACATCACTCTCTGCGTGCACACAATACGGGCACCGCATGTATGACCTCCACTGAACAAACGGTCCCACCACGCTGATTATACCATCACTCGGTACGCTTGGCCGTCAGAGAATGTTGTGAGACCACCTTAGTGGGCGAACTGCGGGAGCCAGCGATGTTGTACCGCAAATAATTCGTCGACCATGGAGCGTATTTGGTCGAGCGTGCAGACTGCACCAGTCAACGGGTCGAGCATCACCGCATGATAGACGGCCTCACGACTCCCACGCAACGAAGCTTCGACAATTAGTTCTTGCACGTTGATATTTGTGCGATTGAGGGCAGCCAGGTGGGTTGGATAGTTGGTGATTACCGTTGGTTGAACCCCATGACCATCTACCAAACATGGCACCTCAACACAACAACCAGTGGGGAGATTGGCGATAACCCCTCGGTTCGGCACATTCCCATTGATGCGCGTTGGTACATTCGTTTCAATTGCTTCGATGATGTGCGAACCGTATTCATGCGAACGCACGCGCGGAATATCGCGGGCACCGGCAATCATTTCTGCACGTTCGGCCGCAGCATGATGTTCGCGTTCAAGACAATGACGCAAATAGCCACCGGTTCGCCCAAAATCAAACCAATGGTCGTGTGGATTCGTGAACTTAGGTACCAGATCTTCATATATCATCGTTGGATTTTTGCGGAAATACGGTGAGTATTCACTGGCGTGGCCACTCGATTCTGTCACAAAATAGCCGAAATGCCGCATCAAATCAATGCGTACCGGTTCACTCCCGTAGATGTCGGGCTGTTGGGTTGCAGCAGTAATAGCAGGATAGAGATTTGTGCCGTTCCGATGCTCAAATCGCAAAAAGAAGGCCTGATGATTGATACCGGCACAATGATACACCACCTCATCGTAGGGAGTATTTGTCCATTGAGCGAGCATTTCACTTGTTCCCTGCACACTGTGACACAACCCAACGTGCGGGGTTCCTTTGGCACGATCCACAGCCCAACAATTCGCTGCCATCGGATTCACGTAGTTCAAAAGTAGTGCATCAGGATGGGCTACAGCCGCCATATCATCGCACAAATCAAGAAGCACAGGAATCGTACGTAACGCCCGGAAAACACCACCCGGCCCTAGCGTATCGCCGACACATTGTTCAACGCCATACCGTTGTGGAATCTCGATGTCACTTTGGTAGGCGGAGAGCCCACCTTGCTGAAATGTGGTTATCACATACCGCGCACCACGTACTGCTTCACGACGATTGGTGGTCGCCGTGACCCGTGCAGCGAGGCCACGTTTTTCAATCAGTGTTTGGACAAGTTGTCGTGCCGTTTCTAGCCGAATGGGATCAATGTCCATGAGCGTAATCTGACAATCGTGAAGTGCAGGCGTCAACAAGATATCACTGCACAAGTTGCGCGTGAACACCACACTACCAGCACCAATCAACGTTATGTTCGTCATCGTTCTTCCTCATTGGATAGGGCGATACCAGGCTATCTTACCAGATACGCCAGAGTATGCATGAAAGATGGGAATGCCAATTGTTTATAATGGACGAACAAGACACAAAGGACAGATGTTTATGCACATTTTTCGCAATGACACACACCTACTCCATACACCCGTACATGAGTTTTATGATGGCGCGTTAATTCCCCCATTCGAATCAGCAGAACGTGCGCGAATCATTGACCGTGCGCTCAATGCAACCGGTTATCCGATCCACGAAGCCATTTCAGCGGTCCCTGAATCATTGCTTGCGCGCATCCACACACGCGACTATTTGCACTACTTACAGCACATTTATGCACGCTGGTGTGCCGCTGGAGGTGCCCCAGAGGCCGTGTTACCCAGTACTCTAGCAGTGCGCTGGATGCACCGTCATTCACCCCACCCACTCGCTGAGCCGGGCTACTATGCATTCGACTTGAGTGCACCAATCGTAGCAGGCACGTGGCACGCAGCCCTCGATGCTGCATCAATGGCATACAGTGCAAGCTTGGCCGTGGTCAATGGTGCGACGTATACGTACGCGCGCTGTCGCCCTCCTGGTCATCATGCAGGGAGTGACATGTGTGGCGGATACTGTTACATGAATAACGCGGCCATCGCAGCCGAGACGGCACTTGCACGGGGGAGAGTTGCCATTCTTGACATCGATATCCATCATGGTAATGGCACTCAACAGATATTCTATGCGCGTGAAGATGTCACATTTGTATCAATACATGGAGAACCAGAGGAGTGTTACCCCTATTTTCTCGGTTTTGCAGATGAACATGGCATTGACGCAGGATATGGGCATAACCGCAACATACCGCTCGCACTTGGATGCGATGATGCAACGTTTTTGCAGGCAATCGACGATGCGTGTGCGTTTATCAGCACACAACACGTACATACATTAGTCATATCTGCGGGGTTTGATACATATGCCGGCGATCCGTTAGGGGGATTTGCACTTACGCGTGACTGCTACACACACGTGGGTCGACGATGTGCTGCCTTAGGTATGCCAATCGTAGTTGTCCAAGAGGGTGGTTATGCCATTGATGCGCTTGGCGACAACCTCGTTGCACTTTTGCATGGAATCAGCGGAGTATGATAGGATAACATTCATCATTCATCAGTCGAAATGAAGGTGCATCATGACTCGTCTTCCCAATGGTGGACGGATTGAGGTAATTTGTGGTTGTATGTTCAGCGGCAAAACCGAAGAACTCATCCGCAGACTCAATCATGTCCAACTCGCACGCCAATCGTTGATAGCCTTTACACCGCGCCGTGATACACGATACCGGACGGGGAGTTTGGCCAGCCACAACGGGTTGACCATTGAAGCAGTAACCGTATCAACAATTGAAGAGATCATGGCGCATACGCCGGCTGGCACACAAGTCGTTGCCATTGATGAAGTGCAGTTTTTGGAGAGTGACCCCACGGCAATTGCGTTTGGATGTCAAGCACTGGCCAATCAGGGTATTCGTGTGATTGTGGCAGGACTCGACCAGGATTTCCGGGCACGGCCTTTCGCCATTGTGGCAGAGTTAATGGCAGTCGCTGAGCAAGTTGACAAGTTGTTTGCCATCTGTGTCAAATGTGGATCATATGCAACACGCTCTCAGCGCTTGCTCGATGGGCAACCAGCACCTCATTCGGCACCGGTGATTGTAGTGGGCGGCCTTGATTTGTACGAGGCACGCTGTCGCGTGTGTTATGAGGGTGGTCCTGCGTGAAATTGACCACAATGCAGACCATTTATGGTATATTATTTTTAGGGTAGAGAATCATTACTACTAGTGAGGATGACAGTATGCCATACGTAATTACCGAGGCATGTATCGGCACCAAGGATGCTTCATGTGTCTCAGTTTGCCCAGTTGACTGCATTTACGAAGCAGATTCGCAGTACTTCATCAATCCAGATGAGTGCATAGACTGTGGTGCATGTGAACCCGAGTGCCCAGTCGAGGCCATTTATGCTGATGACGCCGTACCCGATAACATGCGCAAGTATATTGCTATTAATCGCGATTTTTCCGATAAGCACAACCAATAAACGTACTGACATCGTTCAAACTACGCACAGCCCGTCACACATGTGACGGGCTGTGCGTTACACTACAGTGACTCGTAGTACAATAGAAGTACTTCATTATTTGTGGAATAGATGTATGCAACGAACCACACAGCACGTCATTGGCAGTCTGGCACTCCTCATCGGTATTTCTCTTGCACTCATCGTTTGGCTTACCCTGCCACCCGAGGATATGTGGTCTCGTCGTTGGTTGGTATTAATCATCCCCGCTCTAAGCTGTATTGGGATGTTAATCGCGTGGTGGGCAGCATGGCGCGATGTGGTGTTTGGCATTGCAGTAACCTACTTTGTTGCACCGTTGATTGCAGCACGCATTGAATCGTGCTTTCTCCCTATTCCCGACGCGGTACCATGTTTTGCAGATGTCGTAGATGTGCGGAATATTTCGAACGCACTAGGCCATCCACTCTACTATCCTGGATTAATTGTTCTTCACTGTATAGGTGTCATCGTGACCTGGTGGTATGTGAGCAAAAAAGGAGCTTCCGATGCATCAACACATTCGTCAACGACTTGAAGCGTACGAAGAAGGCTACCTGTCACCCCACGCCGCCAAGAGTTCATCTGCTCAGCGCGATCGCCCCGAAGATGAGTCCCCAGTACGCACACGTTTTCAGCGAGATCGCGATCGGATTCTGCACTCCAAACCATTTCGTCGACTCAAACACAAAACGCAAGTCTTCATTGCGCCACTCGGTGACCACTACCGCACGCGCCTCACACATACGCTTGAAGTCACACAAATTGCACGCACAGTGGCACGTGGATTACGCCTCAACGAAGACTTAGTCGAAGCAATCGGGCTCGGACACGATATCGGTCATGCTCCGTTCGGGCATGCTGGCGAGACAGCGTTGTCCCATGCCATCGGAGATTCATTTCGACACAACGAGCAAAGCCGTCGAATTGTCGAAATTCTGGAGAAAAACGGCGCTGGACTCAATCTCACTTACGTTGTCCGAGAAGGTATTTATATGCATTCAAAAGGGCGTCGTGACATTAGCGCAAAGGCATGGGGCGTGGCCAGTACCCTCGAAGGACAAATCATCAAGGTGGCAGATTCAGTTGCCTATATCAACCATGACATTGACGATGCCATGCGTGCGGGGATTCTGCGTGCCGATGATCTACCTAAAGAGGCCATTGACGTACTCGGCGACTCACATGCAGCCCGCATCAACACCATGGTCACCGATCTGATAGACCAAAATTGGTGGGCATCGGGGGATGGCGATGCGCCAACAGAATTTGAACTCAAAATGAGTCCACTGGTACTCAAAGCAACGAACACGTTACGCGAATACATGTATCAGCACGTCTATTTGGGGTCTGCCGCGAAAACAGAAGACCACAAAGTTGAGCTGATCATTGATTTGTTGTATAAGCACTTCATGAATCACCCAGAACAAATACCAGCTGACATCATGGCAATAAACCGAACACTCGACGAGCCATTACGTCAAGCAGTTGTTGATTATGTAGCAGGAATGACCGATCGCTTTGCCACACAGGTCTTCCAGGACATTTATGTACCACGAACATGGGGTTTGTAAGAGTACATGACCAACAACAGCGTCATTGAGACAATCAAAGAGCGAATTGATATTGTGGAGCTCATCGGCACCAGCGTACAACTGCGCAAAGCAGGGCGTTCATTTGTGGGGTTTTGTCCGTTCCATAGCAATACGCGTACACCGGCCTTTACGGTGTACCCAGACACCCAAAGCTATCACTGCTTCGGATGTAAGGCGTCAGGAACCGTGTTCGACTTTGTGATGCGCACACAAGGCATTGAGTTTCGCGAGGCGCTCGAACTACTAGCCCAGCGTACCGGCGTAGAACTCACGCCACGAACCCAACAAGACGAGGAGCGCGACTACCAGCGCGAACGCCTGATCGAAGTGAACACGGCGGCTGCACGTTTGTTTCAGCACATGCTGATAAAGTCACCACGTGGCGAGGAGGCACGCGCGTACGTGGATCGACGCATGATTAATGACTGGGCGCTTGAGAGTTTTCAATTGGGATACAGTCCTGATGAACGCACCAAATTATTCGAGTACTTGACGCGTAAACTCGACTTCAGTGCTGAAGAAGTCGTCGCCGCAGGGTTAGCAATCCAGCGCGATGATGGCAGTCACTATGACCGCTTCCGGGGTCGCGTCATTTTCCCGATTCGTAATATCAAGGGGCACATTATTGCATTTGGCGGGCGTGCTATGGGTGATGCACAACCCAAGTACTTGAATTCACCGCAAACACTCCTATTCGACAAAAGTAGCGTCTTATATGGGCTTGACATGGCGCGCGAGGCCATTCGCCAACACGATGCAATTGTGATCGTGGAAGGGTATATTGATGTGATAGCCCTCCATCAACACGGCTTTCGTAACGTGGTTGCACCACTTGGCACGGCTTTGACTGCTGAACACGTACAAATCATCAAAAAACTCACCAAAAACATCTATTTGGCACTTGATGCTGATAGTGCTGGTATTCGTGCCACCTTGAAAGGGCTCCAAACCCTGCACGATAATCTTGATTCGCACTTAGTGCCCACCCCGACACCGCACGGCGTGTTGTCATGGAGTCGGAATGTAGATGCGCAAATACGCATCATTGAACTACCTGACGGCAAAGACCCCGATGAACTATTAGCAGAAGATGCACAACGCTGGCCAACGCTCGTGGCCAACGCACTCCCGGCCATGGACTTTTATATGCAGGTTCTGACGCGCGACCTCGATTTGACCGTGCTAGCGGACAAACGCACGGCGGTTGATCGACTCGCACCCTTGATTAGTCAGCTGAGCAATCAGCTTGAACAAACACATTATGTTCAACAATTAGCACACCTGCTCAAAATCGACGAAACGCTGTTACGTCGAGAATTGCGTCATGTGGCAACCACATCGCAGGCGCAACGTGTACCACGCAACGCATCACCAACCGCAAGGCCGCAATCGGTGACGCCACCCACGGCAACACCTCCACAGTCACGGAATCAACTCATACAACGCACACGCACCGCGGCGGAACACCTGTTGATGTATCTGCTACAATCAAGCGACATTCGTGATGCTGTTGTACAAAAACTCGCACACGACCTACAAGAATTTCCTCAACTCCAGGAGTTATTTGATGCAGAGATTGAGTCGTTATTTGTGGATGACGACGAATTGCGCGGCATCTGGCGCACACGCGTGCAATTCGGTCACGAAGGTGATTTACTCGAATGGTTTGGCACATTAAATGAGCAATTACGTGAGCGTGCAGAGCACATCGGGCGGTCATTCGTCTTGCCAAAAGAATACCTTGTCGCAAGCGAAGCAATAGAATGTGTTACAATCGTGCAACGAGATATTGCGAAACGCTGGAATCAACGACTCTCACAGCAACTCAGTGATGGTGCTGATGACGACGAGAGTAGCCGTCTGCTAAGTTTGCTTGCAGATGTGCAACAATACATCAACTACTTGCACACACCCAAACGCAGTTCAACATATGACGATCTCCACACACGTCATATGGGCTAAGGGGGCCCATCGTATGACCGGAAGAGCACAACATTCTCCACCCAATGATGACCGGAACAACGTTCAAGGCATTCCTCCACTAAATGCGATGCACGATGATGACGTACAACCATTCGATGATGCTGGAGATGAGCTGGGTCTACACATTGACACACTCCGATGGTTGATTCCCGAACCGGTGCGCATGTGGTTGATCAACCATCATGAGGTCCCCAACGACATTCGCGAACAACTCAACACCAACCATGTATCAGACCACGATCCAAGCGATATACCAGCCCCCGTCTACCAAAACGTCTACGAAACCGCGATTGATAACGAGCGCATTCACGACGTGAACGTGCATGACACGCATGATGACGACGATGGTGATGATATTTCACCGGAATTACAGAGTATCAACTTCAATGACACAGTGCGTTTGTACCTACGTGAGATAGGCAACATCAAGTTACTGAACTCGCAACATGAACAACTCTACGCACGTGCCATAGAGTCAGAGCGCTACATCAGCAAATATGTGACTGCAAGCGAAGTGAAACTGCGCGATCTGCATATAGCCGGACAACATGATGTGCTCGATTTTATCAAGACTATCATCGGGCAATCTGCATTAGTGCAAGAGCAGTTTGTCGATATCATGACCCAACAAATCCTGCACGACCTCTCTAAAATTATCAGCCACTACGGCAAGCATGATGAGAATGGCGCAGTGAGTGAGGTGCATGAAATCGTCACTGCCATGGATATGATTGACGGTGCACTGGCTGAGCTCCCGAATGATCATTTGACACTTTTACAAATAATCAAGTACTGGCAACGACAAATTGTACGTGGTCGTGAGGCACGCGAGTATCTCACATCGGCCAACTTACGGCTGGTCGTATCAGTGGCCAAACGCTACATAGGTCGTGGCCTACAACTCCTTGACTTGATTCAAGAGGGGAATGTTGGCTTGATTCGTGCCGTCGAAAAATTCGATCATCGGCGTGGGTTTAAGTTCTCGACGTATGCAACGTGGTGGATACGTCAGGCGATTACCCGTGCGATTGCCGATCAGGCGCGCACGATTCGTATTCCTGTGCACATGGTTGAGACCATCAACAAACTGATGCGCGAAACACGGCGGCTAATTCAAGAAAAAGGGCGGGATCCAAATGATGAAGAACTCGCCGAAGTCATGGGATTAACTGTTGATCGCATCCGCGTGATTCGCAAAACATCGCTCGAACCAATATCGTTGGAAACGCCGGTTGGCATCGAAGAAGATAGTCATCTCGGAGATTTCATTGAAGATGTCAAGGCGCAGGCGCCGGCCGATGTGGCCACCAATCATCTCCTCCGCGATCAACTCTATGAAGTTTTAGCGCGGCTCAACGAACGCGAACGCCGTGTATTGCAATTGCGCTTTGGCCTCGAAGATGGGCATAATTGGACGCTTGAAGAAGTAGGCCGAGAACTCAACGTGACACGTGAGCGCATTCGCCAAATCGAAGTAAAGGCATTACGAAAATTACGCAGCAGTAGATATCTCCTTGACTACATGGAATAATGCAATAGTACCGTAACGAAACCACCATCACACAAAATACTCAGGGAGATGACAGTGTGGTAGAATGGTGTGTCAGTATCATTCAATGAGGATGCTAAGCGTGGCAGGTTACGATTTCGACCAGTTTGACCACTATCAAATACTCAACGTCGGCCGCGGGGCGTCGTTGAACGAGATAAAAAAAGCTTTTCGTCAGGAAATTGCAAGTTATCACCCGGATCGATTCGTGCGTGCGAACGATGCTGAGCGCGACTATGCGCGTGCGCGCAGTCAGCGCATCAACGAGGCATTTCGTGTATTGCGCGATACCAAACTCCGCGAAAATTACGACAACACGTTACAACCCGGTCGAATTACTGGTCGCTATCAACGCACAGGCCGTCATGGTGAGCCGATCCCGACTGGCCCACTAAATCCGCGCGATCATCAGGCCGAACTCTACACGACGGCTGTTGAACACATCGAAGCCGGCAGACTTCTTCAAGCGGTGGCCGTGCTCCGTCGATTGCAACAAATTAATCCGTTTTATAAGGATGTTGCGACGCTTCTTACCAGTACAGAACTCAGCATTAATGCACGACAGATGACTCTACCTATGGAGAGTATTCGTCGCTCCAGCTGGTTGACAGTCAGCATTGCTGCGCTTGTGCTTGTCCTTATCGGTGTCGGCTGGGTACTCAGTGAAAGCCTCGAAATCACCGGCTCAAACCTGGCACCCACAGCGACGCCCACCATCATGATTGAAGCAAGCGCTACAACGATTATCACACGGACCCCGCGGGCAACCTACACGCCAACCCCAGCGTTACCTACGGCAACACCAGACCCGAGTGTCTTTGTTGATGATGATTTTGCGACGGCAAATTGGGCTGAAGCCACCGGCGACACATGGCGTACCAGTTATGAGGGCAAACGGTACCGTATCACGGCACAACAATTCGGCGATGCCGCTTGGAGTTATCGTCCGTTGCCCCAAGCTGACGTGCGAATCGTCGCTGACGTGCAGATCCCGCAAGGCAAAGCCGGCATCGTACTGCGCTACCGAGATGACACAGATTTTGTGGTAGTGCTTTTGTCGCCAGCAACACAAGAATATATCATCGCCCAACGTCAAGGTGACGCCTTTGTAGAGCTCACACGTGGGACACATTTGGCCATTCAAACGGATGGTGAACTCGACAACTTGATGGACGTCCGTGTCGTTGGCAATGAAGTCACACTCTCGGTGAATGGGAGTCTCGTCACCGGCATTGAAATCGCGAACATGGCCGAGAGCGCACGATTTGGCATGGTTGCCGTGCCCGATGCGAATGATGCCGATGCGTTTTTCAGTCGCTTTACTGCACGCATGCCTTAAGGCGTCACACTATCCGTTCCGACCAAGATGATGATATCAGCACTACTTTGTATGCTCGTCGGTGGCAACCCAACAACCACACGGCCGGCCACAAGCTGCGCGATGTTAGCTGCTTGCTGTGGATGACCGTTGACATCATAAATAATCGTTTCGATTTGCACCTCACCACTATAATCAGCCGGTGTATCAGTCACAAAGCCGATCGCATTCAGTTGTTCGGTTACTTGACGTGCCACTCCTGCAATACGTGCCGCATTAAAAACTTGCACACGGGCAGGTGGCTCAGTTGACTCCAATCCGGCCAGTGTGCGCACCTGTTCAATGACATTGCGCTGTGTCTGCCTCAAGGCAATACGCACCTGATTAAACACATCACCACTCACCGTTGGCGCCCGCTCAACGATGCCACCAGAGTTGTCGACCCACGCTTGTACTACCGTATAAACGCCACCAGCATCCCAAATAATATTACTTCCTTCGTTCCGATAGTTCGGAATGGTTTGCGGTGAAATTTGATAGGCAACAACAGCATTCAAGTCGAGTCGAAATGCACTCCAGATAAGTGTGGCAAATATCCCGGGATCGGTGAGTGGAACAGTCGTTTTTACGGTGCCCGCCAGAAGTTGCGGGGCATCAAGAAAAAGTGAACTCCAGCCAATCACCCCGCGAGCCTTAAGCTCGGCAATCACCGCATAAATGACTTGCAGTTGGCGCAAATTACGCCCAAAATCGTTGTCTGCATGGCGCGTACGAGCATACATAAGCGCTCGTTCACCATTCAAGCGTTGCAGTCCGGGGACGAATTCAATGCGCATGGTACCGTAGTCGTCAGTCGGATAGGTCTCATCAACGATACGTTTAGGCACATCAACCGTGATACCGCCAATCGCATCAATGATTGCCGCAAATCCGGCAAAATTCACTTGAGCAATGTAGTCAATAGCCACACCATTGACCGAGAGTTGGGTGAAGGTATCAACTGTTTCAGCGGCTAGTGCCATGCCGGCTTCTTGTTGTGTTACATCGCCTGCAAAGAGCTCTTGTGCGCGTTGATACCCATATGCATATGCGGCATTGATTTTGCTTTGGCCACGCCCACGTACGTCGACTTGGGTATCACGTGGAATAGAGAGGAGCGCAACGCTACCTGCTTGAGGATTCACACGTATGAGAATGAGTGTATCACTGCGAACGCCGTTATTGACCACGCTGTCACGCTCGTCAACACCGATGATTAATACGGTAAAAGGTGTGAATGCCTCGGGATTCGTACGAACCGGCCGAGCATCTTTGACACCAATAGCTTGAACGATTTCGTTGACTTGATAGATAGCTAACAACGCAGGGAACACCAAAAAGAGTAGCACCCAGACCAAACGCCACGAACGTGGCCGTTCACCGGGTGGGCCAGACAAAATGCGCATGCGACTGGTACGCGGCAAAATAATCGTTGATCCGGGAGTCACACCGTCGCGAAGTCGGGGTTGACGCGAGTTAACGTCCATGGCGACCTCCAACCACAGCAATCACAAAAGTCCAAGCATGGGATTAGCATACCATAGCCAAATCACACACATGTTCTGTGAAGTACGAGTATACTGACAATGAAATCAGGGTGATTACGTATCCAAGGTACCGTCAACACATGGCACACCATCCAAAACGTATTCGAAACACACCAGAACGCAACGTTCACCATCCCACCATTCGCCAACCAGCCGATGTGTACTTTAATCCTGCCTGGGCGATTGTTGCCCTGTTTGGGGCGCTGATGGGAGCGCATTGGTTACGCAATCATCGTTGGTTGCATCTCTTCATCTATGCCATGGTGGGCAAACGTGTGTGGCAATATGTGCGCCATCACGAGCCTCAGCAACCCGCACTCCAACACGTTTCAATTTGTGATCGCCGGATTCCACCAGGATTTCACGGATTTCGGATTGGACAAATCAGCGATATCCATCTGGGGCAACCATTTAGTCACGAGAATCTCCGTTGGGCGATTCAGCAAATGCAGCAACACAATCCAGATTTAATCGTATTGACGGGTGATTTGGTCAATGACCGCGAGTCAATTACTGACTTACCGTATTATCTACGACAGTTACGTGCACCGTATGGTGTCTATGCCATACCTGGCAATCACGATTATGTTGAAGAGATTGACGATGTCATTCATGCAACATCGTTTGCGGGCATTCCGATGATTCGAAATCAAGGATTTATGCTTAATCTTCACGGCGATTCACTGTATGTGGCCGGCGTTGATGACATTTGGCATGGTCAGATGCGCCTCGACCGCGCCATGGCCTCAAATACAACACAGCTCCCAACAATTTTGCTGGCACATTCCCCCGATTGTGTCCGCGAGGCGCTCGATTACCCGCATATCGTATTACAATTATCGGGACATGTGCACGGCGGGCACATGCGGCTTCCTTTGCTCGGTTTGCTTGCGCGACCGCGTTTTGGGCGTTTGTACACCCATGCAACGCAACGCGTCCACCATGTGTGGCTCCACATTTCGCTTGGACTCAGTGGTCGACAACTTCGGCTCGGCAACCCTCCAGAAGCAACGATTTTTACGCTCTTACATGACCAGGGGGACACGTAAATGTGGCGCAAACGTGCTGATGTTTGGGTGGTATTCAGCGATATCACCGCACTCGTCATCTTTGCGGCGATTGGTCGCCAAAACCATCACGAATCAAACCCTATTACTGCCGTGCTTGCCACAGCAGCTCCCTTCATCATCGGTTGGTTAATAATTGCATGGCCAGCTGGGCTGTTGCGCCCTCAACCACTGTGGTCCTGGATCTCCCGAACCATGGCGTGGAATGTGGTGGGGTGTGGGTTGAGCTTGGTCATTCGCAGTATTTGGCTGCAACGCGAAATACCGCTGAGTTTTGCATTAGTCAGCTTGGGCGTAACCACACTCCTTTTGATTGTTGCCCGGATGATTCATATGAAGCGCATACCGAAGGATATTGACGTATGAGTACAACAACGTTGACACTAATCAGACATGGAGAATCGTATGCCAACATCAACCAGGTGGTAGAGTCGTACAGCTGTCAAGGGCTCACTGCACACGGCATTCTTCAAGCAGAAGCGTTAGCACAACGACTGCAAAACGAACAGACCGGATTTGATGCGTACTACGCCAGTACGCTGAAGCGAGCACGTATGACAGCAGAAATCTTAGCGCCTGCCATACGACTCCCCATTCAGTGGGAAGATGATTTGCACGAGCTCCGTGTTGGCGAAGTTGACGGCATGACCTATCAAGAGGTGACGCAACGCTATCCGAGTTTTGATCGGGCAATCAAAGACGTACATATTAAGGTAGCACCAGGTGGTGAAAGTTGGAATGAGTTTGCCGCACGCTGTGCAAAAACGCTCGATGCCATTGCTAATGCCAATAAGGGTAAACATGTGGCTATTGTGTGTCATGGTGGTGTTATTGAATGTTCGTTCTTATGGGCACTTGATTTGAGTGCCGGCGTGCGCAGACGCGTCGCATTTCCAGCGCGGAACACGGCACTCACCGTATGGCAAGAACGTCAAAGCAGCTATGATGGTCGTATTGAATGGCAATTAGTGCGACACAACGATGCTATGCACCTAGATGGTGCGTATCGTACAGACGGATAACGCGTACTTATCAGAGACGCTGCCAATACAAAATCACGCAAACGGCCATGTGCAGTCTATTTGTGCGAAGCAAATAAGCCAATGATATGGTGTATAATTGTCGATAGATTATTTTGAGCTAGATGTGATATGACAGCAAAAATTTCAACTTCACCTGCAGTCAAGTCAATCAGCCTAACCTGGGAACATGCGGCATACTTGGCCATTTTGGTGTTGAGTGTCATTACTCGCCTCTGGGCTGTTGGTGAGCGTGCGCTTCACCACGATGAAACACTCCATGCCGAATACTCATTTTCCCTCTTTGCCGGTTATGGCTTTGTACATGACCCTCTGCTCCATGGTCCATTCTTGTACATTATGGGCGCATTTTCCTATTTCTTGTTTGGCGACAACGACGCCACAGCACGCTTGTCACCTGCGCTTTTTAGCATTGCGTTGGGCATGACGCCGTTTTTGCTCCGACGTGAAATCGGACGAACCGGCGCGCTGTTTGCCAGCGTCATCATGCTGTTCTCCCCTGTGTTCTTGTACATCGGACGCTTCTTCCGGCACGACATTTATGCGGTGCTGTTCGAAGTCCTTGTGCTCATCTCACTTATCCGGTATGCACGGCACCGTGACCCTCGATGGCTCATATTGGGGGCGGTCACCTTTAGTTTGATGCTGACCACGCTCGAGACAGCGTATCTCTACCTTGCAATATTCTTGCCCGTCATCGTGGTGGTCTTTTTCTGGCATGTCTGGCGACCCGGCATTGTGATTGCAGGTGCTATTGGCGTCGTAATTGTGTCAGCGGCGTTCATTCTGCCGGGCAAGCCACTCCCACCGATGAACCCCAGCGAAAACGTCACCGGTGGACGAGAAAACGGCAACTACCAGTGTCCGCGATCGCCGTTAGAGACCTATATTGAGAATCCACTACGAGTGGCAGAGCCCGGACCAATCTTCGGACTCGGACCACTTGAGACGGCAGATAATGCGTATGCGTTGTGTGTACGTCATCAAGCCGACAATGATTGGGTTGCGTATGTATTCAAAGTCTGGCAGTTCTTCCGGCATCCTGCCATTTTCGGCGGCATGATTCTGTCAATTATCGGGGCTGGAGTATTGTGGTATCTGGTATGGCGACAGAAAGTTTCAGACGGTTTAACACGGTGGGACATTGCCAAACAACAGCCGTCACCCATCATCAGTGCATTTGCAAGTCTAGGACAAGATAGACGCGTCATCACCGCATTGGGACTTGGATTCATTCCCTATGCGTTGTTCTTTAGTTCGTTCTTTTCTAACCCGATCGGCATCGTCAGTGGTACCACCGGCTCATTGCTGTATTGGCTGGCACAACACGAAGTCAAACGTGGAGGACAGCCTGACCATTACTACGCGGTGATTTTGGCCATCTACCAACCACTGGTTGTTATTGCTGCAATCGTCAGTGCGGTAGTCGTACTCCAGCGGGCCTACACGGCCATTCGTCAGGGAATGACGCCAAATATCAACCTGGCTACCGGCATGCTCTTCACGTGGTGGTCGGTTGGCGCGTTTCTCATTTTCTCGTGGGCTGGTGAAAAGATGCCGTGGTTGACGATTCACCCACTCACACCGTTGACCTTCTTGGCAGCATGGGGTATGGGGCAGTTAATTGATGCATGGATCAGCGAATATCGTGAACGCGGTCGTCCACGGCAGAGCGTGCTCACGGTTATCGGATTCAGTGCCATTTTGGCCTTCATTGCCACAATTATGATGGCGATTGCGATTAGTCCCACGGCGAACTTTGCCTGGATGACACCGTGGATACCCGTACTACTCATTCTCTTGGTCGTGCTGCTTTGTCTCTCCCATTTAAAGAACCTCGGCACGCTGATGAGTCTGGGATTAGTGGTGTTCGTGTTCAGTGGCATATTGGCACTTCACGAAATTCGCAGTTCGTGGCGCATCAACTACATCACCGGTGAGACACCAGTTGAAATGTTGGTGTATACCCAAACCAGTCCCGAGGCCGTACGGGTCGTCCGCGATTTAACTGAAGCGTCATTACGACGACACGGCGACATGAGCATGCCCATTTGGCACGATAACGAGACCATTTGGGATTGGTACATGCGACGCTTCACCAATGGGCTTGAACAACCACCCGGTGCACCGAGCATACCCGATGACCGGATTATGGCAATCGTCGTGCTCGATGAAAACTTGCGGAGTATTGATGACGACACGCTGCCAGGGTTTCTCATCCAAAAGTACCCTCTTCGTTGGTGGTTCCCCGAAGATCAGATGTATCGCTTGCCTGAGACATGGATGACGGACATCGTGAGTTTCGATGCACCACTCCTCATGCGTATATTACGCATGCCATTCGATGAATCCACTGCTGTTTCGACGTGGCGCTACCTGCTCTATCGTGACACGCAGCATCCGCTGGGATCTTCGGACTTTTATGTGGCCATCCGACCTGAAATTGCGCCGTTCATGACCCTCGGTCTCGGTGCGCGCTGATTATGGGAGCAAGTATGTCTGAGCAGCCTTCAACACTCGACCAATCGATGGCACCATCATCTCAGCCATCGGCACTCGACCGAACCATTGAGTTCTCGCGCATAACCTGGGAACACGTCGCATTCGGCGTCGTCGTTATCATCAGCATTTTGGCGCACCTCGCTCATTTGGGGAGCATGGCCATGCATCATGACGAGTCAATCCATGCATGGCTCTCATGGCGCTACTTTATGGGTGATGGCTCATTTACGTGTGCCGGCGGGCGTACCGCACAAAGTTATTGTTACGACCCCGTCTACCACGGTCCATCGCTGTATGTCTTCACCCTGGTGTCTTACTTCTTGTTTGGTGATGGTGAATGGCAAGCGCGCTTACCACAGGCACTTGCAGGCATCGGCATGACCATCTCCGTCTGGTGGTTGCGTCCATACTTCGGCACACGTGGCACCATCTTGTTGGCGTTGGCCATCACGTTAGCGCCAAACTTGCTCTACTTCACCCGCTTTGCCCGCCATGATGGCTTGATGGTCCTTTGGACTATCTGGGGCGTCATCGGCTTTTTGCGTTATCTCGATAGTCAAGATCGCAAGTGGCTCTGGTTGATGGCAACTGGCATCGGCTTGGCAATTGCAACGCACGAGCTCTACTACATTCTCGGATTTTTGTTCTTCTGGTTTATTGCGTTGCGCTGGGCCTTCGAAAATCTGCAGAAGCGGATTGTGTACATGGTTCAGTTTGCCATGATAGTCGTGTCGCTAATCATCGAGGCGTTGATTTTGAGTGGTACCTGGACAGGTGATCTCACACCCTCTCTCAATGCAGGTGGCGTCGCCGTGGTGCTGATGTTTATGGCGCTCATCAGCTTAATTCTGCTCCAACTATGGCCAGATGAGCCAATCATCTCGCCGATTGTCAGCGGCTTCATCGGGGATATGCGACGTGACTTATATGTTGCGCTTGCCATTGTTACCGGTATTTTCATGGTGTTGTATGGCAACTTCTTCACTGATCCACTCGGCATGATAGATGGACTTTACCAAGGATTATCGTACTGGCTTGGGTCCCAGCAAACCTTTGCCAGAGGCGATCAACCCTGGTACTACTATCTGATTACGATGGGCTTGCACGAGCCGTTGGCACTGATGAGTAGCATCGTGGTTACCATAGTGTTGGCAACCAAGGCGGTGGCGAATTATCGACTCTCACGAGGCGACACAACCATTGAGCGCACCGTAGTCCCAATGCATGTCCTCTTTTTGGTGTACTGGTTCTTCGGTGCACTCGTCTTCTTCTCATGGGCCGGCGAAAAGATGCCTTGGTTGACTTCGCACATCTCACTCCCAGCCACCTTGGTCATGGTCTGGAGTATTGTAGCGATAGCCAAAAAGGTGCAGGCACCACTCAATCAACAAACGCTGCTGGTCCCAGGGGCTGCAGCATTAGCGCTCATGTCACTCGCAGTGGCAGGTGTGCAAATCACCAGCACGTACGATAACGTGCAGGGTATCTTCCCACTTGTTGCAACTGTGGCACTGATCTATGCACTGTACTATCTCAGTACCAAAATCGGCCGAGGTGACACATTACGGCTGAGTCTGCTGACTCTCACCCTGATTTTGGGTGCATACAGTGTCCGCGCGAGTTGGTTGGCAGTCTTTGATGCGCCAGATAATGCGCGTGATCCGATTGTGTATACACAAACATCACCAGACGTGCCACGCATCGTCACGGACATCCGTGAACTCGCCATCAATCAGACACGCAACAATCGTAGCACGAACGACATCACCGGCGGTCTTTCGATGCCAATCATCATGGACGTCGGCGGCGCAGATGGTGAAGGCAGCTTAGCATGGCCGTTCCAGTGGTATTTGCGTGATATGAAACGTCTCGAAAATCGCGATGGTTCGTTCTTTGAGAATGCCACGCCTGAATCGTTCTTGGTGAATGACAACAACGGCGAACAAATCTATGCGCCAGTTGTCATGGCATACGGCAATCACGTGAACGATAACGCACGTAGCGCACTCGAAGCAAATTACGTAAAGTTATATGATGGTTATCTCAACTGGTGGTTCCCCGAAGGAGAGAAATGTGATCCTGCAGGTACCGGGTATAAACGCTTCTACTACAGCACGTTAAGCGCCAACAAAGCACTCATCGACTGCCCGAACCTCGATGTTACACAACTTCCCTCGTTGCTTGCACCGATTACGTGGCCACTCGATACGAGTCATTGGTCTGAGACGTGGCGATACCTGATGTACCGCGAACTTCCTCAGACACTGACGGTTGGTGGTCGTGAACTCCAAGTATGGGTACGACGCGATTTGGCTGCCGGAAGCAACTCGGGTGGTACGACTGCGGTGGCTGTGCCGATTTATAAACTCGTAGCCGACCGAAGCTTCACCTTCGAAGAGCCCGTCTCACCGCGCGGTATTGCCATATCCCGTGATGGTTGGATGGTCGTAACCGACCCGAATACACATACCATCCGCATTTTGAATCCCGACGGGAGCGTCAAACGCGTTATTGGCGAGCGCGGTAACGGAGAAAACCAGTTTAATGAACCTCGTGGCGTTGCCGTTGGCCCTGATGGACACATTTATGTTTCAGATACATGGAATGCACGTATCGTCAAGTTGACTGCCGATGGCGCATGGGTCAAGAGCTGGGGTACTGGGTCTCAAGACTTCGGCGAAGGGCGTGTCGCAAGCGTCACCGACGGCACGTTGGCCGGCAATGCAGCCGTACAGATGGGCTTCTTTGGTCCACGTGGCGTTGCTGTGAGTAACGACGGATTTGTCTACATCGCTGACACCGGGAATAAACGCGTGGTCGTCACCGACACCGAAGGGAATTACGTCGGTCAGTGGGGTGAGTTCGGCGGACAACCCGGACAGTTCAACGAACCAATTGGCATTTCCGTAGATGGCGATGGTACCGTTGTTGTTGGTGATACGTGGAACGGACGCGTCCAGGTATTTGCCAGCTCCGGTGCGGGCGACGGTCTCGTGAATTCTACTCCCATCCAGACGATACGTATCCTCGGCTGGCAAGGGCAAACATACGATGACCCATACGTTGCCATCAACAATGGACGCATTGTGGCCACTATCCCGGGCCGCAACGTCGCCAATGTCAGCGGTGTTGATGGCATTGAAGTACTCCGATGGGGCGGTTCTGGTAGCGACAATGCATCATTCAACGATCCAAGTGGCGTTGCCTTTGATGCCGAAGGACGCGTCTACGTGGTCGACCGCGGCAACCTACGAGTGCTCGGATTTACACTTCCATAACTGACGCAAACAGACACGAAATACCCCACTGTGAAGCTACAATTCGCAGTGGGGTATTTCGTGTTATTCCGCGGCGATAGACATATCAGGCACATGCACAAGCATCTGCGACAAACTATCACAAATGTGTGTGCGTAATTCACCCGTTGGTTGCTCAACTACCAGTTGCTCCAGATAGTCATAGACATCTTCGAGCAACCGACGGACTTGGTAGAAGCGCACAAGTGCCGGTTGAGGCACCACGTTCGGTCGTATTTCTTGATACGATGTCAGCATGTCGGGCCACGCATTGTCATCCACCCAAAACATCAAATCATGTTCAACGGGGGCGATTTTGAGCCCTTCGAAATCGAGTAACGTGGTGTGACCACCATCAACGATGATGTTATACCCGTGAATATCGGTATGACAAAGAACCATGGGTGGTGGATGCGCACGATAGTGTAATTCGGCGTGCACGAACTGCACGAGCAACGATTGTAACGAGTGTCGGCACGGCAAAAGGAGGGTTTGTACGTCAGGCGCAACATGATGCCACTGATCATCGAGCATGTGTGCCAATGTTGGCGCCCACGGTGCAGCAAAGTCTTCAATCACACTGACAGTAGCCTTGGGAACAGCCGTAGTTGCGCTATGCAACAGCGCGACGGTCGTAACAAGATGATGACGTTGTGCCTCCGTCATGACCGATTCTCGGAGTGTCATCCCATGTACATACGTAAACATGATTGCCACAAAACGATCGCCAGAATCAATGATGAATTGCCCATCCAGCGTTGGAATGGGGGCAGTAATGCGATTCGCGAGCGCAGAATGCTGGGACAACCAGTGCGTTACGTGGAGATAAAATGAGGCTTGTGCCAAGACACGGTGTGTAATTGCACGATGTCGATCATAGCATTTGAGCCATCCTACATGGGTGGCTGTTTCAATCAAAAATACGTCAGCGACATAGCCACCAATTTGCGGAGTGATACGCAAAGACGCACCCCATCCGTAGTGATGGGTAATGTCGCGAATGAACGCCAAGTGCTCGTGTGATATCATCTGCGCCGCATCTCGTATACACGTGTGGCAAATCCAACCGATTGCCAAAACGCTACCGCGGGTATGTTCGTGTTGAGGACTGCCACATCAAGCGGTACATGCCGGAGCTCGACCAGGAGCAAGGCGAATGCAGCACGGCCATAACCACGACGTCGAAATGGTGCCGACACGAAAAAATGGCGAATATACACCGGGTTTTTTCCCATGTCAACCAGAATGTACCCAACAGTGTGCTGATTCTCTACCATCCACCAGGCATCATAACTCGCCCGCAAAAATTCAGACATCCGCACTGTTAGTTGTTCGAGTGTCATTGCGTTGTCAGAACCCTCATCACGAATCAGTTGCCAGTTCATCTCAGCCAAACGTGGGACATCGTCATGTACGGCACGCATGAGATGCATCACACACCCTCTTTTCGTTCAACGTGTGCGACCATTGTAGCATCTGTAATACGCGATTCTGAGGTGCATCTATACGTTTTTTGCACACAAAAATACGCCTGCTCGCACACATGAACATTGTAATCATGTGATGCCCAAAGCAGGCGTAGCGATGTGCTATTTGCGCAACACGGTGACGCTCTCTACGTGCGCAGTTTGAGGGAAGCAGTCAATACAGGTCACCGCATCAATTCGGTAACCGTGCTCGACGAGCTGTGCCACATCGCGCGCCAGTGTACCCGGGTGACACGATACATACACAATCGTCATCGGGCTGATGCGCGCGAGTTCGCCAATCACGGCTGGATGCAACCCACGACGAGGTGGATCAAGCACTACGGCATCTGCATCACCGATATTGCGCAGGGCCTTCTCGACCGGAGCAGTCCGCCAATCGATATTGCCAATGTCGTTCTGCCAGGCGTTTTGTTGACCAGCCTCAACAGACGGTGCGTACTCCTCGATGGCCGTGACATGATTGGCGATTTGGGCGACAGGCAACGTAAACGTACCAGCGCCGCAGTAGGCATCAATGACGTGCCCGCTACTAACATCGCCGAGACCATCCATCACGGCGTCGCACAAAGCGCGAGCTGCACCGAGAGACACCTGAAAGAACGTGGTCGCGCCAAGATCGAGAGCCACACCGTAGTGCAACTCGCGCACGGTACCCTCGCCTTCAACCACGCCATACGGCATCAAGACGCCGACGAGTTGGGGCAAGCGGGCAACCCAGGCCTCGCGAATGGTAATTGCAAGTCGATTGGGCAGATCTTTGATGGCAGCCACCACTTGACCACTGGTCTCGCTGACGCGCACCGACATACTCCACGCTGTGCGTGGCTCTGGCTGGTGTTGTACAAGGACGGCACGTAATGCAACAAGTGCTTGTTGAAGCACAGGATGGAGCAGCGGATCATCGGCTACCTCAATGACGTGCGCACTCCCCTCAGCACGATAGCCGAGATAGTGGCCGTAGCCGTGGAGGCGAGCGCTGTTGCGGTAGTGCCACGAGGGTGAGCCTATGGCCGTTTGGATGGTGGGCACATTCGTCAATTTGCCGAGATGTGTAAGTTGCTCAAACAAAATCTGACGCTTGAACTCCAGCTGTGCAACAGGGTCAATGTGTTGCCACTCCATGTGCGGGGCACCAGACACGCGTACGGGCACGCGCAACGATGATGCTTCGATGACTTCGGTCACTGAAGCCTTGAGGAAGTTCTTTTGGACATCGGTTATCACTACCCGCACCTGCTCGTCAGGCAGAGCTCCGCTGACAAAACACGCCATACCATCAAGTCGGGCCACGGCGTCGCCACCTTGGGCCATCGCATGTGGCGTCAACATATGTGCATCACCACGATTGTGAATCATTTACGCTCACCAATCCCATCGTATCCGTAGCTGCGTATCATCCGACAGTGCTACATAGACTTTCATTGTAGCAGGTTCGACGCTTAATCATAAAAAACCGTCAAATCCTCGTTTTTGCCAATCATTACCAATTCAGTTTGTGCCTCAATGATTGTGTCTGCAGCCGGCGAAACGAT
Organism: uncultured Klebsiella sp.; assembly: GCA_964482795.1. GTDB lineage: Bacteria > Chloroflexota > Chloroflexia > Chloroflexales > Roseiflexaceae > UBA965. Next base: position 8,502 of record CAYZZI010000015.1, on the reverse strand, counting down.
AATCTTCTTTGCAGTTTTGATGGCAATCAACGAGACGCGATAATTCTTGCGCAGGTCGATTTCGTCGAGCGTTTTACCCACAAAATGACGTGGTGCCTGTATTTCGACAATGTTGTATTCATCGGAGAGCTCGATGTAATCAATCACACGATCGCCACTCAAACTATGCGCAGCCCGTACGCCCATGTCGTGTTCGGGGAAGATGACGTGTGAAACGCCAAGCCGCTGTAGTACACGACCATGGCGATGACTGACCGCCTTGGCCATAATGCGCTTGACACCCAACTCTTGCAGTGTCTGCACCACCATGATATTGGCTTCGACGTCGCCGATAGCGACGACGACTGCGTCATACTCTTTGATACCCAGTGCAAGTAAGGTTTCTTCGTCTACGTTACTGACGGTGACACATTGATTGAGCTGACGCGCAAGCATCTGCACCCGTTGTTCGTTGATATCAATACCCAGCACATAATGCCCTTGTTGCACCAATGTTTCGGCCACACTTGTGCCAAACAACCCCAACCCGATTACCGCAACATGCTTCATTTCATCCTCGTTCTAGCCAATCAAGACGCTCTCTTCGGGATAGCGATATGGAGGTTCTTTGCTCCGCAACATCAGTGCAACAAAAAGCGTGAGCGGCCCGACACGCCCTGCATACATGGTGGCAATAATCATGAGTTTGCCGAAATCAGTCAACTCCGGCGTAAGACCAAGCGTCAGTCCTACCGTTGCAAAAGCCGAAACGACCTCAAATGCCACCCACAAAAATGATGCGGACTCTGTCACACTCAGCATGAGTGTCACTACCATGACCCATGTCAGTGCCACAAAAATCACCGCGAACGATTTCAGCAAGATAGGGGCAGTGACCGTACGGTGCCAGAGGTGGATCTCGCTACGCCCACGCAACACGTTATAAACGGTCAAAATCGCCATGGCAAACGTGGTTGTTTTGATGCCACCGCCGGTTGATCCTGGCGAGGCCCCGATGAACATGAGCATCATCATCAACACCACAGTAGCCGTCGTCAACGAGGTCAATGGCACACTAAAAAATCCCGCAGTGCGGGATGTGGCACTTTGGAACACGCTGTTCAGTACCGTATCGCCAATAGACAGCCCAGCAAATGCAGCCTGATTATGCTCAAGCAAGTACACGAGTACGCTCCCGACAACCAGAAGGATCGTCGTCGTAATCATCACAATCTTGGTATGAAGTGACCACTGCTGCACGCGCCAACCATGACTCATCGCATTTGACCACACCAACAACCCCATACCGCCAATCGTAAGCAGCACCATGACACAAATCATCACGACCGGATTGGTGTTATACCCGATTAAACTCGTCGTAAATAGGTCAAACCCGGCGTTATTAAAGGCAGATACCGCATGAAATACACCGTGAAATAGCGCATCACCCACAGACATCGTATGTCGAAACGACCAGGCAAGAATGAGGGCACCAACAAATTCAATCGACAGCGTTACTAACACGATATAGCGCACCAAACGGACAATACCCTGAAGCGAGACTTGATTCAGCGATTCTTTCAAAATCAGGCGATCATGAATCGTAATTCGCTTGCCCAACAACACGGCAATCATGGCCGCAAGCGACATGAAGCCAAGTCCGCCGATTTGGACCAACAGCATAATCACCACGTGCCCAAATCGTGTCAACACGGTGCCCGGATCAACCACCACCAATCCAGTGACACACACCGCCGACGTCGCCATAAACAACGCATCAAGCCATACAAGCCCACGCTGATCGACGGTTGCAATCGGGAGCATTAACGCCAGTGTCCCGAGGAGAATCACACCCAAAAACCCCAACGCCAGCACTTGTGTGGGGTGCAACGTCCATTTGGACAGAGAAAACTGGCGATTCATCAACACCTCAACTCAACGCACTTTGCGCCATACAAGAGCGGCTAACACGAGCGTTTCTCCATAACATGTGAGCGCATGGGCCATCGGCACAGCCACGAGTCCCCAACTACTGCCAAACCAGCGCAGTAACGCCCACTTCGCGGACAATTGCATCATATTTGTCAGGAGTGGCGTATGCGTATTTTGCATGGCGTTTAACATACGTGAAAGGAGTTCGGTCATAATGTAGGCTGGCAATCCGATGATGTACCACTGCAACACGGCAAACGTACGATCGCCGGCCGCTTCATCAAATGCACCACGTTCAAGTACAACGGCAATCCCCCAACGTCCAAAAAACCAGAGCATGATGACGACCGGTATGGCAAGTGCCACGGCAACGAGTACTGTGCGCCAAAACAACAGACGTGCAGCTCGGATATTTTGTTGCACAATGGCATCAGCTAAATGCGGAAACACGGCCTGTCCTATAGCCGACCCAATCAGCCGTGCTGGCATATCGGCAAGTAACCACCCGCTGTAAATGGCCGCTACTGTCGTCACCCCGAACTGCGCCGCAAACGACGTGTCGACGATGCTCCCGGCATAATTAACCGTTACCGACAACGCCGTGGGTAACGCCAACCAAAGCACGCGATGCAGTTGCGGGAACTGCGGTTGCCAGGCCCATGCCATCTTCCACTGCAGTCCACGCATTCCTGCCCAGACAAAGCAGAGTTTGGCAACCGCGGCGAGCACAAGTCCAGTTGCTGGTGCATAAATACTCAGGCTAGGCCATTGTTGTGCCACCCAAATACCAAGTATGATTGTAGGATTGTGCACTACATAGGCTAATGCTATCGCTCCAAAGCGTTTGTGGGCAGTCAATGCAGCGCTGAGCACACTGACAACGGCTAACAGCAGTGGTTGCAAAAAAAGTAACCGACTGACGTGAATGGTCAGTTGTTGCGTCTCGGCATCAATGCCCGGAAGCAACACGATGCGGACAAACCACGACGTGGCCAACATACCGATCAGCGAAAACAGTGCAACCGCCACGCCCACCGTCGTTAACACCACATTCATCAGCTGTTGTTGTGCTGACTCATCACGCTCAGCCAAAAGCAGGGGCACAAGTGCCGCCGTAAACGCTCCACCGGCCACAAAGGTGATAAATGTCTCAGGGAGACGTGCCGCTGCATAATACGCCGCAGCCTCAGCACCATCCCCAAACGTTGCACCGAGCATGGTTTGACGAACAATTCCCAATAGCGCTGAACACGCAAAAGCGACGGCCATTACGACCGCCGCATCTGCCACACCAAACTGACGTACCACCCACGCTTTCCACACTGCCATCACAATTACCCACGAATAATCGCCAACACCTCGTCGCGGCGTGCCGCCATGATGGCTGGATTCATTGCTTCAAGATTGAGACGAACCAGTGGTTCGGTATTTGATGTGCGCACATTGAAGTGCCAGTCATTATAGATGACCGATAGACCGTCGCGCGTTTCAATCTTGGCATCACCAAAGCGTACGCGTAAGGCATCGATAACCTTGGCCGAGTCTGCCACGCGCGAGTTGATTTCGCCCGAGATGAAATATTTGGCTTCGATCGGCGCCAACAACGCTGACAGCGTGGTCTGCTCACGAGCCAGCATTTCGACCGTCAACAACGACGGCAACAAACCTGAGTCGGCAAAGAAAAAGTCCTTGAAGTAGTAGTGCCCCGTCACCTCACCACCAAACAAGGCCCCTTCATCGGCCATGCGCCGCTTGATGAACGCATGCCCGACGCGCTCTTCGAGTGCTGTCCCACCGGCAGCAGCCACCAACTGCGGCACCGCCCATGAGGCGCGCACGTCGTAGACAATCTTGGCGCCTGGCGTGCGTTTGAGCAGGTAGCGCGCCATGATTGCGGTAAAGAAGTCACCGGCCACAAAGCGCCCTTTGTCGTCAATGGCAAAGAAGCGATCACCGTCACCGTCGAAGGCAAACCCGGCGGCGGCCTTTTCGCTGACCACGCGCTGCTCGAGTTCGGCCCGATTCTCCGGTTGCAACGGGTCAAGCCCGTGGTTGGGCAACGAGCCATCTGGGTTGAGGTAGAGGCCGACGAAGTTGACTGGTAACTTCTTGTAGACGCGCTCCAAAATCGGCCCCACGGTGCCGTTGCCAGTATCAGCAACCACCGTCATCGGGCCCGCCGCCGCAATCACATCGAGATCAATCAAGCCCAACATATGGTCGATGAACTGCTCCGACAAATCGATGCTCCGGCGTGACCCCTTGCGGCTCGGCGTGGCATAGGCGTCGTTCTGCACGATGGTGCGCAACTCGCTGATGCCCTCGCTACCGCTGAGCAGATACGGCATTTTGCGCACCATCTTGAAGCCGTTGTACTCCTTGGGATTATGTGAGGCAGTGACCATCATGCCGGGCAGGCCGAGTTGAGCACAGGCAAAATAAAACTGGTCGGTACTGACCAGGCCAATCTCGATGATATCGGCACCTTGATCCATCAAGCCCCGTGTCACGGCGCCAAAGATGCTCGGGCCTGAGAGACGCATGTCGTGACCGACAATCACCTGTGTGGCATTGAGGTATGTGGCAAAGGCGCGGCCAATCGCATAGGCGCCGTCTTCGTTGAGTTCGGTGGGGTAGATACCGCGAATGTCGTAGGCTTTAAAGATGCCGGGATTTATCTGCATGAGTTTCCCTTTCAAAACAGTATCACGTACAGATTATTATACCGCCAACACCAGTCAATTTGACAGTCAGACACAAAACCGCTATCATTCCCTCATCAATTGCACTAGGGTGTATACAGCACATGTACGTGTTCATCAATAAGCAAGTTAAGCGCGCAAAGAAGCCGGACCACAGGTCTGGTTGAGCTTGCTTGTCGTCAGGTAGACCAAGCCCGCTTCACCAGACAGGTGAAGCGGGCTTTCTGTATAGTTGCAAGGAACAGATGATGGAAGCGTTGTGGCGTGGAATTGGCATGGGATTCATGATTGCCGTACCGGTTGGACCAATCGGCCTGCTGTGTATTCGGCGCACCTTGGCGCACGGCTGGCGGGCAGGGTTTGCCTCCGGATTAGGAGCTGCCACCGCTGACACCTTGTACGGCTTTTTGGCCGCCGCCGGATTAACCATTTTGACAACGCTACAACGTCCTGCCGCCATCATTGGCGGCTTTTTGTTGCTCTACATGGCCTGGCAAACCGCAACTAGTATCCCCAGCCAACAGGCCAGCGTGCGCCACAGCAGCATGTATCTCTCGACACTAGCACTGACCATCACCAATCCGATGACGATTATCGCCTTCCTCGGCATGTTCGCCGGCTTCAGTGGCGTCAATGCGCTCGACACCACATCGGCCATCCTGCTCGTCATCGGCGTCGGCATCGGCTCAACTCTCTGGTGGCTGATGCTGGCCCACATCACGGCGCGCTTGGGGCGCGACATCAGCCCTAATAGCATGCGCTGGATTAATCGTATCTCAGGCGTTCTCATCGGCGCATTTGGCGTCGCAGCAATATGGAGTGCAATCGTATGAGCAAGCAAACCCGTCAGCATCATGTCGAAACCCAAGCGGTACATATGGGCAACCAGGTCGATCCAGCCACCGGTGCCGTCGTACCGCCGATTGTGCTTTCGACGACATTTGAACGCCTGGGCGACGGCACATTCCCCCACGGCTACATCTACACCCGGAGCCAAAACCCGAACCGCCAAGCGCTCGAAGAGTCGTTGGCCGCCCTCGAGGGCGGTGCACGCGCCATGGCGTTCGGCTCAGGCCAGGCGGCCACCAATGCGGTCTTTCAGTCACTCAAAGCCGGCGATCACGTGATTGTCCCCAACGAGGCCTACTTTGGTACGCCCAAGTTGGTGCGCGAGGTCTACAGCCAGCTCGGCATCAATGCCAGTTATGTCGACATGACGAATCTGGCTGCAGTGCAAGCAGCAGTGACACCACAAACCAAAATCATCTGGATGGAGACGCCATCAAACCCACTGCTCTCGATTACCGACATTGCCGCCGTCAGCGAGATTGCCCACCGCGCCGGTGCTCTTGCAGTGATCGACAACACGTGGGCGTCACCGTTGATGCAACAGCCGTTGGCACTCGGCGCCGATATCGTGATGCACGCCACCACCAAGTACATCAGCGGGCATACAGACGCCCTCGGCGGCGCCTTGATTTTTGCGCGGGACGACGAATTCACTGCCCGCGTCAACATGGTCCAGACGCTCGGTGGCGCCGTGCCGTCGCCGTTTGATTGCTGGCTGATTATGCGCGGTATTCGCACCTTGCCGTTGCGCGTGCGTCAGCAGACTAGCAATGCCCAGCGCGTGGCTGAGTTCTTGGCTGATCACGCAGCCGTCGAAACCGTCTTCTACCCCGGGCTCACCAGCCACTCGGGTCACGCATTAGCAGCTCAGCAGATGCGTGGCGGGTTTGGCGGCATGTTGTCGTTTACTGTGCACGGCGGTGCCGTTGAGGCGATGAACGTCGCCGCCAACCTGCAACTCTTTACGCGGGCGACCAGTTTGGGCGGTATCGAGAGTTTGATTGAGCATCGGGCTTCAATCGAGGGGCCAACCAGCACCACCCCGCAGAACTTGTTGCGCGTCTCGATTGGCATCGAGCACGTCGACGACCTCATCAACGATTTGCGTCAGGGGTTACGTGCCATTGAATAGGGGTTCATCCGCACCATATGTGCGTTGACCAATAGATGCAAGAAAGGGAGATTGTCATGGCAAATGTAGCAGTATGCCCAGAGTGCGAGGCTGACATTCAGTTCAAGGCCGGGACGGTTGAGGGTGAGATTGTGGTATGCCCTGATTGCGCTGCCGAGCTCGAGGTAACATCGGTTAATCCGCCGGCGGTCGAGTTGGCACCCGAGGTAGGTGAGGACTGGGGCGAGTAATTATCCGGCTACAAGGAGGATGCTTTTTATGCGCATCGGAGTACTTTGTTCTCGCATTCGTGTCGAAGAAAAGTTGATTTTTGCGGAGTTGGATGCCCGCGGCATCGAGTATGTGCGTCTCAACGATGACGAGCTGATATTCGATCTCAATGCCGGCCACTACCCCTACGACGTGGTTTTGGAGCGCTCAATCCACCACTCACGCGCACTGTATGCGTTACACGCCCTCAACGATGCGGGCATCCCCACAGTCAACACCGCCAACGTCGCCCGCATTTGTGGCGACAAATTTTTGACCACCCAAGCGCTCATCCAGCACAAAGTGCCAACGCCGCGCACGCGCATGGCGTTCACGCCCGAGTCTGCCATCGAGGCCATTGAGGCGCTCGGCTACCCCGTCGTGCTCAAGCCGGCCATTGGCTCGTGGGGGCGCCTCATCGCCAAGGTCAACGATCGTGAGGCTGCTGAGGCCATCCTTGAGCACAAAGAGATTTTGGGCTCGTACCACCACTCGATTTTTTACATTCAAGAGTACATCAAAAAGCCCAACATGCGCGATATCCGTGCGTTCGTCATCGGCGACGAGTGTATCGGTGCGATTTACCGCACCAGCCCACACTGGATTACCAACACGGCCCGGGGTGGTGAGGCCAGCGTCTGTCCGATTACGCCCGAGCTTGCTGTGATTTGTGTCAATGCGGCGCATGCCGTCGGTGGCGGCGTGGTTGCCATTGACCTGCTCGAGGATAGTGACGGGCAGTTGTTGGTCAACGAAGTCAACTACACCATGGAGTTCCGCAATAGCATCACGCCGACCGGCGTCAACATCCCCGGGCGCATCGTCGATTACACCATCGAGGTCGCCCAAGGCAAGCGGAGCGGCCTATGACGTACGACCGACCGTGGCGCGTACTCGGGCGCCGCACCATTCACCAGAGTAGTTGGGTCAGTCTGCACCAAGACGACGTCCAACTGCCAGACGGGAGCATCATCGAGGGCCATCACGTGGTCGACTACCCCCGCCCAGCGGTGGGGGTCGTGCCAATCCGTGCTGACGGGGCGATTCTGCTCGTCGAACACTACCGATTCATTGTCGATCGCACCCACTGGGAGATCCCGGCTGGCCGTGTCGACGAGGGCGAGGAGCATGCCACTGCGGCAGCGCGTGAGCTGTACGAAGAAAGCGGAGCTGTCGCCGATAGTTACACCTATCTCGGCTGTTACCACCCAGCCAACGGCAGTAGCAATCAAACATTCTACGTGCATGTGGCGCACGGTGTGCGTCAGGTGGCCGAGATTAGCGATACCAACGAGATTATGTCGGCCCGCTGGTTCACCCAAGCCGAGATCTGGCAAATGCTCGCCGATAACGACATCCGCGATGGTCTGACCTTGACCGCCCTGTTGTGGGCCGATGCACACATGCGCGGTCTCTTGCCACCACGGAGGACTTCATCATGATCCGTGTCTCGATTGTTGGCGCAAGTGGGTATGTGGGCGGTGAGCTCTTGCGCCTGCTCTTGCGTCACCCGCATGTGACCATCCATCAGGTGACCTCGGAGCGCCTCGCCGGCAAACCGGTCACCACCTCGCACCCACATCTGCGTGGAATCACCGATTTGACCTACACCAGTCAGAGTCAACTCGAGGCGTGTGATCTGCTGATTCTGGCGTTGCC
>CAYZZI010000014.1:0-67074 GCA_964482795.1 uncultured Klebsiella sp. | reverse complement strand
GTGAACGTGGCACTGCCGTCGATGCAAGCCGAACTCAATCTGAGTGCGACTGGCCTGTCATGGGTCATCAATGCATATACGCTTGTCTTTGGTGGTCTGTTGTTGCTCGGAGGGCGCATTGGCGACATCTTTGGGCGTCGTACGGTGTTTATGGCTGGCAATGTGGTGTTCGCTGTGGCGAGTGTATTGGGTGGCTTCGCACAAAGCGATACGCACTTGTTGATTGCCCGTGGCCTGCAAGGGGTCGGCGGTGCACTAGCCTCGCCGACCGCACTGGCGCTGATTACGACAAGCTTTGCTGAGGGGCCATCACGTACCCGCGCCTTTGGCGTGTTTAGTGCAGTATCTGGCACCGCCGCTGCACTCGGTCTATTATTGGGTGGCATTCTCACCGACCTGTTGAATTGGCGGTGGGTGCTCTTTGTGAATGCCCCTATCGCGCTCATCGTGGTGGTTGCTGCCCCCATCTATCTGGTTGAATCAGCACGCATGAAGGTGCGACTAGATATTGCGGGTGCAGTATCGGCTACCACCGGCATAATCTCGCTCGTATACGCAACTATTCAGGCCGCAGAACTCGGCTGGGGTCACATCACGACCATGGCGTGGTTTGGCGCGGCGGTGCTGATGCTCACGATTTTTGTGATGATCGAGCGCACCGCTACGACGCCGTTGATGCCGTTGCATTTCTTCAGCAATCGCAATCGAGTGGGTGCCTATGTGACCGGGCTCATGTGGTCTGCTGCATTCTTTTCGAGTCTGTTCTTTGTCACGCTGTTTTTGCAGCAGATCCTCGGATTCTCACCGTTACAAGCCGGATTTGCCTCGGTGCCTGTTGCACTCATGCTGGGTGTCTCGGCCCAAATTTCGGCCCGTCTTGTGGCTCGCCGTACGCCGCGCGTGTTAATTGCAACCGGGTTTACCATTGCGGCTGTGGGATTTGTGTGGCTGTGGCAGATGACGAGTCCGTCAGCGACATACGTCGACATGCTGCTCCCGCTCTTGCTGATGGCCAGTGGCGTTGGCATGGTGTTTGTACCGACGACCATCACCGGGATGTCGAATATTGCTGCACATGAATCAGGCGTCGCCAGTGGCATGCTGAATACGACCCAACAGGTGGGTGGCTCAATTGGATTGGCCATTCTTGTGACGGTTGCTTCGTCGTCGGCACGCAGCCAGATCGCAGCTCTCACCGATGCGGCGGTTGCCCGCGGCGAGGCCGAACTCGGCGCTGCCCCCGATGCGGCCTTGATTACCGCAGGTACCGTCTATGGCTGGTCAACGGCGTTTTTGGTCGCTGCGGTGTTCTGTTTGGTGGGCGCTGTCATCACGTATCTGCTGATTCGTCCGACTGCACCTGATGCACAACAGGCACCCGTACACGCAGGGATTGGTTGATTGCCCCTAACGCATCGTGGTTGGTGTATGTGTGTCGCACTGGATTGTGTCTGGTATTGCGAAATGGAGTGTGTGGTGAGTGGTATCTTCCCCGGGCGGTTTACCGCCCAAACAACTGAGCCGTTCGTCGTCTTTTTGATTGGCATGCGCATCAATAAATGGTGGCGTGTTGATAAGTGGGCTCCAGTGGCGGCGGCGATGGGGCCGATGATGCGCACGCTGTATACGCATCCTGAGAAGGGGTTTTTACATACCGAGTATTTTTGGAACATGCGCGGGCCGATTTTGGTGCAGTACTGGCGCTCATTCGACGACCTCGAGACATTTGCGCGCCATCCATCAGATCCGCATCTTGCGGCGTGGAAGCGCTTTAATCAAGCCGTCGGCGCCGATGGCTCAGTGGGCATTTGGCACGAGACGTACATGGTCAACCCCAATCAATACGAGTGTGTGTACGGCAATATGCCCAAGTTTGGCTTGGGGGCTGCCATGGAGCATGTTGAGGCGGTCGGGCGACGACACACGGCCCGGTCCCGCTTGTCGGCCAATGATGGTCAGAAGGAGTAGGTATGCGCGCAACACAGGTGATTTTGGGTACGGGTGCGATTGGGCGAGCGATTATGCACGAATTACGCACACGCGGTGAGGCGGTGCGCATGGTCAATCGGAGTGGCACAATGGCCGAGGTGCCGGCCGATGTCGAGATTATAGCGGCTGACCTCTATGATGCAGCGCAGGTACGCGCGGTGTGTGCCGAGGCGCGGGTGGTTTATCACACGGTGCAGCCTGACTATCATCAATGGCCTGAGCTGTTCCCCGCACTTCAAACCTCCATTCTCATCGGCTTGACGGGCTGCAATGCCAAGCTTGTGCTTGCCGAGAATTGCTACATGTACGGCGATACAAATGGCATGCCGTTACACGAAGAGTTGCCCCACCTTGCGCAGACGCGCAAAGGGCAGGTGCGCAGTAGCATCAGCCAAGATGCCTTTGCGGTTCATCGTGCCGGGCGTGTGCGGGTCACGAGCGCGCGTGGCTCGGATTACTTTGGGCCGTGGGGGCTCGGAGCAGCCATGGGTGAACGGGTATTCATCCCACTGATACAAGGCAAAAAAGCCAACCTCTTGGGGAATGTTGACATACCGCATACCCAAACCTATATCCCAGATTTTGGTCGTGCCATGGTAGTGCTGGGTCATGATGAACGCGCAGATGGACAGGCCTGGCATGTGCCGAATGATATGCCCACCATCACGCAGCGTCAGATGTTGTCACACGCCGCGCAGATACTCAATGTGCCGGTGCGCTATAGCGCGATTGGGCGAACCATGCTACGGATTGCTGGGCTTTTTTCGCCAGCAATTCATGAAACAGTCGAGATGATGTACGAATTCGAAAAGCCGTTCATCGTCGATTCACAACGTTTTGAAACAACATTTGGCATGCGGGCGACGCCGATGCACGAGGCTCTTGCTGCAACCATTGCATGGTATCAGCACCATATACACTCGACCGCATAACGTCAGTTTTGCCACATGACCAAGGAGTTCACGATGAACACATTTGACGCACTACGTTCATATCAGTACATCAACTTGATTACATACCGTAAATCAGGCGAAACGGTGGCCACACCAGTCTGGTTTGTCATTGAGCATCCACATTTGTTTGTGCGTTCTGGTCAGAACGCCAGCAAAGTCAAGCGCATCCGCAATAACCCACTCGTCGAGATCGAGCCATGTGATGCGCGGGGCAAGCCGCTCGGGGCGCGCCTTTTTGCTCAGGCGCGGATGCTCGATAGCAACGACCATGCCCGTATTGATCGCCTGCTCAACCAGAAATATGGCATCATCAAGCGCATCGTCGATATGTTGAATGGCGGTTATACCAATCGTGATTTCATTGAAATCACTGGACGTACCTAAGCCGTTTGTCACTACAGGAGACACCCATGCGCATCATCCGGATTCCACTACCCTATTCGAATGCCTATCTAATCATTGATCAGCGTGCCATCCTCGTCGATGCCGGATTCCCTGGTGATACCGATCGCATCTTGCGAGCGATCACTCAGGCCGGCATCACTCCACGCGACATTTCACTCCTCGTGCATACGCATGGTCACATCGACCACGCTGGTACTACCGCAGAACTCACACGCCGGCTCGGCATGCCCACCATGATCCATCAAGCCGATGCACACAATCTCATCACTGGCACAAACGGCATCGTCACTCCACGCAATTTCGAGGCACGCTTGGTCGCAGCCATGCTGGTCAGACCCTTTGACCCCGTCACACCGGACATCATACTCAGCGCAGAAACGTCGCTTCATGCATACGGTGTGGATGGCCACGTCATCTTCACGCCTGGGCACACCAAAGGCTCACTCTCACTCATTCTCGGCAACGGTGAGGCGATTGTCGGTGACGTGATGATGGGCGGCTGGTTCGGCGGCACCATTCGCCCACGTCACCCCAACTATCACTACTTTGTGGATGACTGGGACGATGTCAATCGCAGTATTACCCGACTGTTGGCCTTGGCGCCATCGCGCTGGTATGTCGGTCACGGCGGACCGTTGGCGTATACACATGTGGATCGTGCGTTCGCACAGCCGCGTACACGTTGATGGTGTAGATACGGCGTCTGAATGCACGAACGCGCCGCTGGTTTTTGAATATTTCAAATTCATTTTAAATATTCAAATGAATTTGAAATAATTTTGAGGGTGTTTATGGTATGGATTTGGAAAAGGTGAATTTGGCGAATTGGGAAGGGATAGTCGCACAAAGTACGGTACGTGTGGAACCCAACCGTAGGGGCGTCGCTTGCGGCGCCCAGATGATGCAGGTCCCCACAAATGAAAGGAGATGGCAATGATTATTGTTGATTCATTGTTGGCGAGTTTGCACCATATTGCGGCATTCACGTTGGTGGCGTGTTTGGTGTACGAGTGGGTCGGATTTCGGCAGCGCATGATGGGGTACGAGGTCCGGCGGATTCAGCAGGTCGATTTGTGGTACGGCATATCATCCGGTGTGTTGATCGTGGCCGGTCTGTTGCGGGTCTTTTTTGAGAAGGGGGTGAACTTTTATGTGGGCAATCCGTTGTTTTGGGTCAAGATGACATTGGTGGTGGTGGTTGGGGTGATATCGATTTATCCGACGGTGCGCTACATCAAGTGGGGCAAGTATGCCGATGATGAGGTGTTAGTCATCCCGGATGATGAGCACAAGCGGATTCGGTTGTTGCTCAACGTACAGATGATCGGGATTGGGTTGATTTTGTTGGCGGCGCCGGCCATGGCGCGGGCGATTGGGTTGTACTGGTTTCGGTGAAGGAGTCGTCATCTCGTATAAATATGCGGTGCATTAACGAGCGGTTGTCGTGTACCGATCGCTCAAGTACACCAGGGTCATTGTGAAGCGACACAAATCGTAGAGGCGACCGAATGGATGTCCAGATTAATCATTAGGGACGCATTGTTCGACGTGTTGGTATGTTGCATGTTTCTGATGAACGTACAGCGTACAAGGCGGTGTACCGAGTGTACAAGCATCGTGCGTAGAGATAGTGCCTATGTTCGGGTTGTGGTCTGTCCGCGTGTGATGAATTTATCGGGTATGCGGGCACGTGCATGTTATACATGTGTACCAGTATCGTCTTGTCTATTGTCGTGAAAGCATAAAAAACGAGACCCATAGAGTCACTGCTCTATGGGTCTCACCTGGTACGGGAGGAGAGAATCGAACTCTCGACATGAGCTTGGAAGGCTCCTACGTTACCACTACGCCACTCCCGCATACCCTGTATTGTACGAGTTGGATTGGTAATCGTCAAACACATTTTGGTATTCGTGGACAAATTGCATATTGATTACAAATCACATATAATAGAAGGAGGAATGGTTCAGACCTGCGTGAACTGAGAGTAACTCCTCTCAGTTTTGTTGTTATTTACTCGCCCATTCCATCTGTTGCTCAACGGTGATAGCGCACACGAGGCGCCTTTTTGTCCGGTGATACACGCATGTCATGTGAATGGTTGCCGTATCGCCGTTGATTTTTGTGGCTCTCACGGGTTCGCAAGGCATACCTGGCTTGGGCACTTGTACGTGGTATTGAGAGGGACGTTGTATGACAGATCGCATCACCTATTTAACTCGTGAAGGTAAAGAGCAGCTTGAAGCGGAATTAAAGCAACTCGAAACTGTTGGCCGCCGTGAAATTGCTGAGCGTATTAATGCGGCCAAAGAGCTTGGTGATATCTCAGAGAGTGGTGAATACGAAGATGCCAAGAAGTCATCCGGCTTTTTGGAGGGGCGCATCAAAGAGATTAACGATATTTTGCGCAAGGCACATATCATCGAAGAAGAGATCGGTGATGTCAAAGAAGTACGTGTTGGTCGGACCGTAGTCATCCGCTTTGAGGATGAAGATGCCGACGAAGAGTATCGTATTGTCGGGAGTGCCGAGGCCAACCCAGCTGAAGGGCGCATCTCCAACGAATCACCACTTGGTCGTGCCTTGATTGACCGTCGGGTGAAGGATAAGGTTGTGGTTCAGACGCCAAACGGTCCGATGAAGTGTGTGATTAAATCAATCAAGTAGTCGTATAATTTTCGGTGTGCTGTGGTGCGCGTGGCCACACAGCACGCCGAGTTTTTATTGCAGTGCCATCGCATCACACATAGGTAGGGTGAGACCATGGATCTCAACGATTTGCAACAACAGCGTGCCGAAAAGTTGGCGCGTTTGCGGACTGCGGGCATCGAGGGCTACCCTGCGCGCACGCAACGTACGCATACCATCACCGCCGTGTTGGCTGATTTTGATGGCATGATGGAGCGTGGTGCGCGTGTGATTGTCGTGGGACGTGTCGTCGGTGCACGGCGTATCATGGGCAAATTGGCGTTCGCGCACATCGAAGACGAACATGGGCGCATCCAACTCTGGCTCAGCCGGGCTGACTTGGGTGACGAGTGGTTTGATCGCTTTGCCAATGACATTGATACCTTTGATATCGTCGAGGCGCACGGCACGCTCCGGCGCACCAAGTCCGGCGAGGCCTCGGTGTTTGTCGACGGCATGGCGCTGTTGAGCAAGGCCATTAATCCGCCACCCGACAAATGGCACGGTCTGACCGATACCGAAGCGCGTTTGCGCGAGCGCTATCTTGATATGATTGTGAATCACGATGTGCGCGAGAACTTCCGCACGCGTGCCAAGGTCGTCAACATCATGCGTCAGGTGCTTGATACGCACGACTACCTCGAGGTCGAGACGCCGGTGTTGCAACCGATTTATGGTGGCGCGTCGGCTCGGCCGTTTACCACGTACCACAATCAGCTGCATCAGAACTTGTACTTGCGCATTGCAGTTGAGCTCTATCTCAAGCGCATGATTGTGGGCGGTTTTGAGCGGGTTTATGAGATTAGCAAAGTCTTCCGCAACGAAGGTGTCGATCGCACGCACAACCCCGAGTTCACCATGATGGAGTGCTACCAGGCCTACGGCGATTATCGCACCATGATGGATCTCGTCGAGCAGATTTGCCGCGAGACGGCGCTACAGTTGACCGGCTCGACTGTTGTTGAGTTCCAAGGGCATCAGATTGACTTCGGGCCGGCCTGGCAGCAGGTCTCAATCCCGGGGGCGATTTTGGAGCATACGGGCATCGATATTTTGCAGTTCAAAACGCAACCCGAGCTATTGCGCGAGATTCGGGCGCGCAAGTTGCCGGTCGAGGCGAAGCCGAGTTGGGCCAAGCAGGTCGACGAGTTGTTCGGTGAAATCATCCAACCGACGTTGATTCAGCCGACCTTCATCATCAATCATCCGGTCGAGTTGTCGCCGCTAGCTAAGCGGCATGCCGATAACCCGGCCATTACCGAGCGCTTTGAGGCGATTGTGGCCGGTATGGAGATTGGTAACGGCTATAGCGAGCTCAACGATCCATTCGATCAAGAGCAACGCTTTTTGCAACAACTCAAAACACAAGCCGAAGGTGACGACGAAGCGCATCAACTCGATGAGGATTATATCAACGCCTTGATGTACGGTATGCCGCCGACCGGTGGGTTGGGCATGGGCGTAGATCGCATGGCAATGATTTATGCGAATCAGTCGACGATTCGTGACGTAGTCGTCTTCCCACATTTACGCCCACGTGACAGCTAAACTGGGGGCAGCACAATGCCGAAGCACTTCATCATCGAAGTCGAAAATCTTCCGCCAGTGATACAGGGATGGTTGAAGGCCGCAAACTTGGGCGACCAAGAGGTGGTGGAGTTGGTCTTCACCGATCGTGAAGTCTTGTTGCGCAAGCCTGCTTCACAAGCGCTGCGCGATTGGGCTGAGCCGGTGGTTGATGAGTACGACAAGGCGTTTCGCCGTTTGGCAGGACTTGAGTAGATGCACTACATATCGCTTGACAAAGATCAGTTGCTTGACATGCACATGCTGATGGTCGAACGATACGGTGGGCGTATGGGGCTGATCTCAAACGACGTACTTGTGCATGTAGTTGAGACACCACAGCAGATCTACTTCGGGCAACTCCGTTTTGTGACGCCCATCCAACAGATTGCGGCGGTGGTCTATGCATTGGTACGCCGGCAGCCGTTTGTTAGCCAAAACGAAACGACGGCACTGTTATTGCTGTTGTATTTGTGTAATCAGCATGGATATCGCTTGGTGTTGCCCCATCGTGATATCGTGACGGCGATTGTGAATATTCATGGGGACGCTGATGAAACGCCGTTTTGTCAGTGGCTCCGTGTGAATGTGACAGTGGATGACAACACCGTCAACTGACTTTGATGCGACACATGTGACCACACACCTCCCACGGCATCATCTGCCGTGGGAGGTGTTGCATCTTACCCATGCGACATCGACCAACGACGTAGTGCACGCTCATGCCCGTGCAGGTCACGCTGAGGGGCTCGTGGTCGTGGCCGATCATCAGACGCAGGGACGTGGTCAGCATGGACGGAGCTGGATTGATCGGCCAGCGCATGGTCTGCTCTGCTCACTCTTGATGCGGCCGACGTGGTTGTCCCCACAGCATACCCCGCATCTAGTGAATGCCTTTGTGGCAACGCTAGCCGATACGTTGGCGCAGTTTGTTGCGGCGCCGGTGGCCATCAAGTGGCCCAACGATGTGGTGGTGGCAGTTGATGGACGCATGGCCAAACTGGCCGGTGTGTTGTGCGAGGGGCAGGTCAACCAGGCGGGCACGCAGTACATCTGTGTCGGCTGGGGGGTGAATGTGCACGGTGCGCCGGCAGCGCATGATGTCAATCAGCCGGTGACGTGTCTGGCGGCGCATGCGCCTGGCTCAATGACGCGAACGGCCCTACTCTTGGCGCAACTCGAGGCGTTTGGGGCGTGTTATCAGCGCCTGCGCCATGATGTGCGCGATTATCAGACGGCTTGGCATGCACGTCAGTGTCTGATTGGGCATCACGTCCGCGTGCACCACAACTCGACGATGGTGGTCGGACGTGCGCTCGGCATGGCAGATGATGGCGGATTGTTGCTAGAGACCATTGATGGTGTGCAGACGGTGCACGGCGGCTGGATCGAGATGTGAAGTAAGAGGACTGGAGTTCGCGCGGCGCGGTGTCACAGCATGCAACCGCAAGAACCTACGACACCCGTGGCTGTATGCGCATAGCATAGCCAATTGTTCCAGCGCCAACAAGAAAGAGCAAAATCAGCGAAATAAGTTTGCCGGTGGTACCGATATCGGCGATACCGAGTAGACCGAAGATGATGCTAATGCTGTAAAAGTAGATGGCAATTTGTCGTGCACTAAAGCCGCCATCAGTAAGCCGTTGATGCAAATGGTCACGGCCACTGCGCGTGGGCAAACGACCTGCGAGTGGACGTGACACAATTAACCAAGCTACATCAAGAATCCAAACGCCGAGGACTAGCAGAACAGTGGCCATCTTGGCACCGCCAAGAATTGCACTAACACCCAAAACAAACCCAAGCAGCTCTGCCCCGGAATCACCCATGAAAATTTTAGCTGGCGGAAAGTTAAACAGTAGAAACCCGGCTGCTGCTCCGGCGAGTGCGAGTGGGACAATTGCCACTGTGTATTGGGCCGGGTCGAGCAGAAGGGCATGAATGCCCAGCATGAGCCCGGCAATCATCGAGACGCCACCGGCTAAACCATCGACACCGTCTGCCCAATTTACGGTGTTTACCATCCAGCCCAACCAAAAAACGGTGATAATGATGGCCACCCATGGTGAGATTGCATAAAAACTGAAGTACTCCATGAACGGTATATTGAAGCCCATAAAGACGATGCCGCGTGGCTCAGTCAACGCACCAAGCGCGTCAGGATAGAGCTGTTGATCCCAAAGAAATGGCCCGACAGCAATCAAACCGGCGATGATGTTGACGATGAATTTGGGTATCCAGTGTAGTTCAACGACGTCATCAATCCACATCACCACGAACGTTAATGTTGCACCCGCAAGCATTAACCAGAGACGCAGTTCGTCGCGTTCGGTACGTTTGAATTCGGGTACAAAGAATCCTACTCCCCACATCAAGAGGATGGCCACTACAAATCCGATATAGATTGAGATTCCGCCAATGGTCGGCATGATACCTTCGTGCGTGCGCCGCCCACCTGGGTGGATGACCCACCCGCGCGCAATACACAGACGCATGACCCACGGCATACATACGGCACTAACGATGAACGCTATCACAAAGCTCGCAAGGGCAATGAGTGTCTGCATGGATGCTCCTAGTGGGTGCCAAATTGGCGATCGCCAGCATCGCCTAAGCCGGGCACAATATAACCGATATCGTTGAGTTGCTCATCAATGGCCGCAAGATGCAAATCCACGTCAGGATGATCGTGTTGGACTTGAGCAACACCTTCGGGTGCCGCAATCAATCCGAGGAATTTGATGCGTTGTACACCCCAGCGCTTGAGTACCGTGATTGCCGCACTCGCAGATCCGCCGGTGGCGAGCATCGGGTCAAGCACGAGACAAATATCGACATCGACTTGCGGGGGGAGTTTGTTGTAGTAACTGACCGGTTGGAGGGTCTCGTGGTCGCGGTAGAGTCCGAGATGCCATACATGGGCTGTTGGAATCATGTCGAGGATGGGATCGACCATGCCGAGACCTGCACGCAAAATAGGAATCAATCCGATTTGGACCTGTAACTCGTATCCATGGTAGTGCGCAAGCGGTGTTTGCACAGTTGCAGGGTGTAACGGCAAATCGCTGGTCGCCTCATACATCAAGAATTGACTAATCTCGCCAACAAGCTCGCGGAAAATTTTGGGCGTGGTTTGTTGATTGCGCAATAAGGTTAACTTGGTGCGAACCAAGGGGTGTTGCGATACGTAGACCATATACCCACTCCTTTGTGATGAAGGTAGATGTATTGGCGAAATTACATGTATTATACCTATGGATAGTTGGTATGAGGTGTCCTATCTTTAGAAAAGTGTGGCGTGGATATGCGTGTAGCCTGGCAGGAAGTGTTACTCATTCTGCTGGTAGTAGGGTTTGCTATCGGTTTTTCCTTTCGTGCGGGGTTTGTACGTGGTCGTGTGCCGCGTCGTGTTGAGAAGGAGCAACGTATGAGTCCGTTCACGCCCCTCCTAGCGCATCAGTATATCAATTTGATAACGCAGCGTAAATCTGGAGAGCTGGTGGCCACGCCAGTATGGTTTGTGCACGACCAACAACGACTCTATGTGATGTCAGGGCGTAATGCCGGTAAAGTCAAGCGTATTCGCAATAATTCACAGGTTTTTATTGAACCGTGTGATGCACGTGGCACACCGCTCGGCGAACGGATGACTGCACACGCACACGTACTTGATGCCGTTGACCATGCCCGAGTAAACCAGCTCCTCAACAAAAAATACGGTCTGATGAAGCGCATCTTCGACCTGATGGCACGCGTTAATGGTGGCATCAACAGTCGGGATTTTATTGAGATTACCTATACAACATGATTATCACACTGACGACGAATCCCGCGCTTGATCGCACCTTGATTGTGCCCTATTTCCGTCAGGCTGATGTGACGCGCGTCCGTCAGCGCCATGATGCGGCTGGTGGTAAAGGGTTGAACGTGACGCGCGCTATTCGAGCTCTCGATACCGCGTGCTTGGCGATTGCGCCCCTTGGCGGCATGACTGGACAACACATCATTCAATTGGCGCGTAGCGAACAAATGAACATTCAGGTTGTGCAAATTTATGGCGAGACGCGCACGTGTTTGTTAGTCACTGACCTTGAAACGCCCGATCAACTCGTGATTAACGATCAAGGCCCCACGATGACGGAATCAGAGTGGCAGTCGTTGCGCCAGGCTGTTGTGGCCACGTGTAGCGGGAGCGATGCACGCTGGCTGACTATTTCGGGGAGTTTACCCCCTTCGATTGCACCTGAACTGTTGCGCCAGTTGATTGATGCGGTGCCTGCAACCTGTGCGGTGGCACTTGATACGAGTGGTGCCCCACTCCAACGCTGTCTTGATGCGCGGGTTGGCCTGCTCAAAGTCAACGCCGAAGAACTCGCTCAAGCGACCGGTACAACGATTACGACCCATCAAGAGGCAGTTGCGGTGGCACGTCAGGTTTGTCAACGTGGCCCGAAGATTGTGGCAGTCACGCTCGGCTCACACGGTGCCATCGCTGTAACACCTCACGAGGCGTGGTATGTGGCCGCACCGACGATACGAGCCATTAGTCCAGTGGGGAGCGGTGATTGTACGCTCGCTGGTATGATTGTTGCATTACATCGTGGTGATGGACTTGCTACCGCGTTACGCCTTGGTGTGGCCTGTGGGAGCGCAAACGCACTCCAACCCTATGCGGCTGTTTTTGATCGGCAGGTCGCAGAGCAGTTTTTTGAGGCACTTGAGGCACATGCACTCTAATGGCGTAATCGCGCGTCCCCCGACACACACAATGTGTCGGGGGACATTGTATTGTTTCGTACCTTTTGCAGTGTGATTGACGGTAGTACCTGTGCGTATGCGACATACGCCATGTACACAAAGGAGCAATCACATGACCCTTTCACTCTCGTTTCCCTTGCGCATCCGTGAATTAGCCGATGATGATCACCCGCGCACACGGTTGACACTTCACGGTGCCAACACGTTAAGCGATGCTGAACTCGTTTCGTTGCTGTTTGGCGCTGGTGGTGATGCCGAACAAACGCTCCAGTTGGCACAACAAATGCTCACTGATGCAGGTGGATTACCTGGCATTCAACGCCTCAGCATCGAGGAGTTACAACAGGTGCCTGGTGTTGGTGTGGTGCGTGCGGCTCGCATCAAGGCCGCATTAGAGTTAACCAGACGCCTTGTACTCGCCGGATTTGACGAGCGGTTCCAGATTCGGGCGCCGAGTGATGCCGCACAGCTCATGTTGATTGAGATGAGCCATCTTGACCAGGAGCACCTGCGCGTTATCTGCCTTGATACGAAAAATCGAGTGCAGAAGATACAAACGCTCTACGTGGGGAGTCTCAATTCTTCGTTATTGCGCGTTGGTGAGGTATTCAAAGAGGCCGTGCGCCTGAACAGTGCTGCCATCATCTTGGTGCACAACCATCCATCTGGCGATCCGAGCCCCTCGGCCGATGATATCCAGGTGACGCGCGATGTAGCGGCTGCGGGCAAACTTCTCGACATTGACTTGCTCGATCATCTGATTATTGGTCAAGGGCAGTGGGTGAGTTTGCGTGAGCGCGGGTTGGGGTTTGGTAGCGTATAAACAGTCGGGCCACGGGCGTGAATTGCTCCGCTCGTGGCCTCCACATCTACATGTACGGTTGGATGTCGCGCCACCCAATCAGGTGGATGCCTTGTGCTGCGACAAACGCACGTACGTCGGGGTCGGTCATGATGACAAAGTCACGGACACGCGCTTGCCAATCTGGCGCAATCGTGCGAATCTCGGGTGTGTCGATAACGGGATGTCCAATGAAGTAGGTCAGTCCAGCAGGTAATTCTGCGAAGATTTGTTTGACGTCGCTCACGCCTTGCTGTGGATTGCCGAGGTCAAGAAATCGCATTTGGTCGCATACCGGCACACCCTGTGCTTCGAGGGCCTGGAGTGTGGCAAGTTGATAGGTGCGGGTGGCTTCGTCGTAGCCGCGACGTGTTAGGTCAGCCTCGCTGAGCCGTGGCACAAATACGGGCACACGGTATTGTTGACTCAGGCTCATATACGGCCCAAACGTGTTGACTCCAAACATGGTGCCCATGTGTGAGTCACAGTGCGATGGATTCATACCAAACGCTAAGGCACGTTGGTACTGTGCCTGAATCTCACGGGTGGCATAGGTGGTATCGATTTGGGCAAAGACTGGCTCTACACCCCGATGAAAGAATCCCTCATCATCGACAAGACCGCTCCCAGGAGTGGTGGTCGTTAGTGCGCGCCAGCGATAGTGTTGCCATTCGCTCGTCAGCGTGAAGTGCACGCCAACATCGGCACTCGGATTGCTCTTGCACCATGAGGCCGCCTCACCAAACCAGGCACATGGCACCATCACAGAGGCAGAGGTGACCACTCCCGTGCCAAATAATGAGGGTAAAATTGCAGTCGAGGCATGACACATCCCCACATCATCAGCGTGCACGATGACAACGCGATCATGGGGTGCATATCCCATTTTTGCGAGTAATGCATTCATAGCAAATCTCCCACATCATTGTTGATTACGGAGCCAAACGGTCAAAGCGCCAGCCAGTGGTATCGAGTCGATAACAAATGCGATCGTGCAGTCGGCTTGGGCGCCCTTGCCAGAACTCGATGCAATCGGGGATTACCCGGTATCCGCCCCAAAATGGTGGTCGTGGTGGATTCCCCATGGTAAATTGTGTTTGCATCTGTGTAACCTGGTATTCCAAGAATTCGCGATTGGGGATAACCTGACTTTGGGGTGATGACCATGCCCCGAGTCGACTGCCGAGTGGGCGACTGTGGTAGTACGTGTCAGCCTCGGTAGCATCGACTTTGGTGACACTGCCCTCGATGCGCACTTGTCGTTCGAGTTCGGGCCAATAAAAGATGAGTGCGGCGTAGGGATTGGCTGCGAGTGCGGCAGCTTTATGGCTTTCGTAGTTGGTATAGAAGGCAAATCCGCGCGCATCGTATCCTTTGAGTAAGACGATGCGGGCGGTGGGGCGCTGACGTGCATCGACGGTGGCGAGCGTCATTGCATTGGGCTCATGTACATTGGCAGCAAGTGCTTGAGCAAACCAGCGTTGGAATTGCTCGATGGGGTCGGATGCGACGTCGTGCTCGCTCAGCCCTTGTTGGGTGTATTCTTTGCGCATATCTGCGACGTTCATGGGGTGCTCCTTGTGGCGCTGAGGAGATGACTTGTCAGTGTACTCCGGATGGTATTTTCGATGGTCACAACATCGCTCAAACTAATCACGTGGCGTAGATATGTGATTTCACTTGTGAGGCGACTGATGTGATGCGTTTGCCAGAAGACATCGGTATTGCGGGTGGCGATGAGTTGCTCAATGAACTGAACGAGTTCATTGCCTACAAGGCGTACTCGTACATCGGCCATGCGTTCGGTGCCATACAGCAATTGATAGAGTGGTTGGTTGAGTTGATTGACCTGTGGCGCATCTGGCTCGTGTTGAGGGAGCGGTGCGCCGTAGACCTGGTTGTAGAGTTCCATGCGCATGCGATCAACGCCGAGCATCGCGAGTACGTCATCTGGTAGCGTGTGCGGCCGATGGCGATGCTCGGCACGAATCGGTTTGAGGTGTTGTGCCATCGTCAATATAGCTTGTTGTGCTGCTGCGCGAGGTGCGCCATCGTGTGTTTGTGGCATGGCGTGGCGATAACAGCTCAAGGCAATCAGACGGTCTATCACATCGGTGCGACTGAGTGCATCTGCTTCGGCCATGACAAAGTCGTGGAGGAGCGTATGGGTGTCTAGCGAACGCAACGCCAGGCGAATCCGGTTGCGGTGGTAGAAGAAGTAGAAAGGGCCACTGTACTTGCCCGTGGAGGAGGATTCTTGGTGATGGAGCTGTGCGTGTGGTTGATATACGCAGCGTAAGCCGAGTGCACGGACGCGTATGCAGAGATCAACGTCTTCGAAGTACGCCGGAAAAAATCCTTCATCAAAGCCTTCGACTTGTTGCCAGTCGGTGCGGCGCATGGCAATTCCAGCTCCGGTTACGTATGGAACTTCGCTGAGCATATCATTGGGCGCATCATGATGCGTGGTATGAAAGGTCAATGGGTGATAGTCACCACCTGTGTGAGTGAGTGTGCCAGCGAAATCCCGAATGGCACTCCCAACTATGCCGATAGTCGGATCAGCATCAAGAACCATAATCAGTGATTGCAACCAATCGGATGCAACAACCGTATCGGGATTCAGCGTGGCAACGATGCGTCCACTTCCTGCGGCTATGCCTTGATTGACTGCTGCCGCAAACCCGCGATTCATCGTGTTTGTGATGAGCTGTGCATGCGGTAAGTGCTGGCGTACGACGGCTATGCTATCGTCGTGCGAGTCGTTGTCCACTACGATAAGTTCGTACCCGCCATCAACGGTGAGTGCGTGCAATGATTGGGCACAGGCGGGTAATGCATCACTACTATTAAACGTAACAATGACCAATGTCGCGGTAGGCATGCGACGCTCCATTCACGCAGATTGTTTATGTTCATCATAATCCAAAATACCCCGTTGTGCATCGTGTGAATGCACAGCAAAGCACATGCTATCTCCTCTTGACAATAAGTAGAACATTTGTTTATAATGGAACATAAGTTCTAACGAACATATATTCTACTTCTCATAGCACGAAAGGGGTGTGTATCGTGCAATCAATTGATACATTATCCGCACGTCAACGTGAAATTCTCGATTACATTGAGCAATTCGTCGAGCAGCACAATTACCCACCGGCTATCCGTCAAATTCAAGAAGATCTGAGTATTTCGTCAACATCCGTGGTTGCGTACAACCTCAAGGTGCTCGAGCAGCGTGGTATGTTGCGTCGTGAAGGTAAAGTTTCGCGGGGCATCTCGATTGCCAAGAGTGAAGTTATTGCATTGAGTACTCAGGTATCGCAAGTGCCACTGCTTGGATACATCACCGCTGGGCAACCGCTCCCCGATCCGGAGGAACTCTCATCAGAGAATGCGGAGCTCATCGATGTACCTGCCGATGTAGTCCCTTCATCAAAGCTTACCAACGTGTACGCCCTCAAAGTACGCGGGTATTCAATGATTGATGCGCTCATTAATGACGGAGACATCGTTTTATTACGCTACCAAGAAACTGCAGAATCTGGCGAGATGGTGGCGGCACGCATTGTCAGCGAGAATGCCGTGACGCTGAAGCGCTTCTATCGCGAAGGCGATAAAGTACGTCTCCAACCTGCAAATATCACCATGGATCCCATTTATGTGGCAGCCAATGATGTGCGCATTCAAGGGCGTGTGGTCGGTGTCTTGCGGAGCATGATGTAATTACGTTCGCCGATGGTCGTGACATCTATCGCACCCTGGCGTGATACTCACGCCAGGGTGCGATGTGCTTACTAGGTCAAGAGTGGGCGAAATTTATAGCCGTAGAGTAATAGTCCATCGTCTCCTTCGTTCCCGAGGAGGCGCGTGACCATTTCTACAGGCATACCAATCTGGACCTCATTGGCACGACAATCACTGAGCTGTGCGGTAATCATTGGGCCTTCGACGAGGGCGACAATCGCCAACACATACGGGACTTCGCCATGATGTCCGAGTGGTGGTTGATGAATGACTGTGTACGTCACCACGGTGCCTTGTCCAGACAACAGCGTTGGTTCCCATTCGCTCCCATCACGGGGTGGGAAGGCAATTGCGCCAGTCGTGGTATGACGACTTCCTTGTAGGCGATAGCGTGCGTGTCGGTGGCGCCAGTGGCGCGCAAGTTCCATACGGGCGTGTTCCATTATTTGTACTCTCACGTGGTGGGGCGACGACCATCATCATCGCCACAGGCGTCCATTAGTGCAGCGATTAATCGCGGGATAGGATGTGCGTGACAACCGTATTCGCAATTCCCGCCATGGACTGTGCCATGGCATGATGACAATTCGGTACCTGGTTCGGTGCGGTGTGGCGTAGTTGTGCGGTAAGTTCGGCGATTTGATACACACCAAGCGCCCCAAATACGTCGCCGCGTGCTTTGCATCCGCCGCTGAGTGCGACCGGAACGCTGCCGTCAGGGCGAATGGCATTGCTTGCACCGAGCTGTATGCCCGTTCCACGGGCCGCATACCCCATGGCTTCGAAGGCCAGGACTGCGGCTATCCCATGTGGGTCATGAAGATCAAATGCCTGAATGTGGTTGGCTGGTATGCCGGCCGCCCGCAATGCGCGTTGACTAGAGAGACGCACAGCACTCAAGTCGAGTAAGTCGGTACGCTCGTGGAGAGCCACCGGGGCATTTGCCACGCCACTCCCGCTGATGCGTACAGGTGGCGCAGACGTGGCCGGAGTGGCGCTGATGATGACTGCTGCCGCCCCGTCTGCCATGGTTGCACTATCAAGGAGGCTCAATGGGTCGGCAATCATACCCGCACCAGCAAGTTTGTCGGCGCTAATTGCAAAGCGGTACAATGCACGTTTGTTGGCAATGGCGTTGGCATGTGCGTTGACTGGGAACGGCGCAAAATCACCCATTGTGACCGCATAATCGTGCATGTATTTGCGCATCAGCATGGCCCATTGTGCCGTGAGCGTGACCCCATGCAATGACTCCCAATCGGTGTCACTTGTCAGCGCCATTGATTCTTCACGGTGTTCGTCAAGGAAGTCGCTGACTTTTTCTACACCAACAACCAGGATGGCATCAGCCAACCCTGCGCCAACCGCAGTGGCCGCATGCCGGATGGCCAATCCCCCGGCAGCACCGGCAGATTCGAATGAAATCGCTTCAACATCATGGAACTCGAGGGCGTGTGCCACTGCGGGTGCGATGTTTTGATGGAGCCCGAGTGGTGCGCCACTGCCATTTGCTACGTAGACACCGTCAATACGATCGATCGTACTCTGCTGGAGGGCAAGATGTGCGGCTTCATGTGCAAGTGATACTGCGGTACGTGTCCAGTGTTCGGCAACAGCGGTCATACCAGTGCCAGCAATATATACGGGTCGCATGTATTACCCCATCACCAATTTGTCGCGCCATTTGGCGTAGACAGCATAATCCACAAAATATTCGCGTTCAACATAACGGAGCGTCTTGGGCGCACGATCACGACGGTTCAGAATGGCATCAGTGACGCGGAGCAGGTAGGCATCTGATCCTGATCCTGAGCCATAACTGGCCATCAGGATGGTGTCGCCTGGCTGTGCGACATCGAAAACGGCCGTGAGACCGAGTAGTGCGGCCGCAGAATAGGTATTTCCGATGCGATTGGCCAGCAACCCCGTCTGAATTTGCTCAGCGCTGAACCCCAGTTGCTTGGCGACCGCCTGCGGGAAGCGCGCATTCGGCTGGTGAAAAACGGCATGGGTAATGTCATTCGGGCTCACACCGAGTTGGTGTAACAGCGCCTGGGTGGCACTGCGTACCTGCATAAAATAGGCCGGTTCACCAGTAAAGCGATTCCCATGGACGGGATATGGGCGATCAGCGCGACGGAAAAAATCTGGCGTATCAGTGACATAAGAGACTGTCTCTTCGATGATGGCAAGGCTATCCTCAGCCGGACCAACAATCAGCGCAGCAGCACCTGCGGCAGCGGTGTATTCAAGTGCATCGCCTGGACGACCTTGTGCCGTATCGGCCCCAATGGCCATGACATAATTGGCCATGCCACTGCCGACCATGCCCATGCCCGCTGTTAATGCCTCAGAGCCGGCTTTGCAGGCGAATTCAAAATCGGCGCTACTCACAAATGGCGTCGCCCCCAATGCATCAGCCACAATCGTGCCTGACGGCTTTACGCTGTATGGGTGGGATTCACTGCCAATCCAGACGGCTGTCAAATCGTGCGCTTGCATGTCGCTACGTTTGATGGCGTTACGTGCTGCTTCGATGGACATGGTAATTACATCTTCATCTGGCCCAGGGACGCTTTTGGCTGTCACAGGTACACCACCGTGTCCATCAGTCCAGACGCGTGATATCTCTTTGGCGGTAATGCGGTAGCGTGGCACATATGCGCCATACCCTACAATCCCAACCGGACGATTCGGCTTCATGACACTCCTTCATCCTGCAACATATGACGTACGCGTGAACCCAACGGACGACGGCAGTGTCGTGTGGGGCAATAATGACGACATGGATTATGGACGATTTGCATCCGCATACTCAGTGCGTATGGTTGCGAGAATGTCGTGTGCGGCTGACGGTTTGATGCGTTGTTCACGAATCATGCGTTGCGCAACCACGGTAACTTCGTCACCCTCTGCACCTGCCGCCATGGCAATTTGGCGAGCGTGGAGCGCCATGTGACCGCGTTGAATACCCTCTGTGGCGAGGGCCCGCATGGCAGCAAGGTTTGAGGCTAATCCAGCACAAACACACACCTCAGCGAGTTCGCCGGCGCTATGAATGTCGAGTAACGCCAAGGCACTCTGTGCCGTGGGATGAACACGCGTTGCTCCGCCGACAATCCCCACGGCAAGTGGCATGGTCAACTCACCACACAAAAAGCCGTCGTCGTCGCGGTACCAATGACTGAGTGACGTGTAGCGCCCATGCCGACTGGCCCATGCATGTGCTCCAGCCTCAATGGCACGCCAGTCGTTGCCGGTGGCAAGAATGACAGGGTCAACGCCATTCATGATGCCCTTGTTGTGGGTGGTGGCCCGGTATGGGTCAACGACTGCGAAGGCATGCGCCCACAAGATGCGTTCAATGACCTCGGCACCACTGATTCCATCACGTTGGAGTGACGTAGGCGCAATCCGTACCGTGGCAGTGGCGAGCCGCCGATCGGTAAGATTTGACAGAATGCGCAACATGGCCTGCCCTCCACTTAACTCCTCAAGTATTGGGGCAACAGCCTCGCACATCGTGTTTATGGCATTAGCACCCATCGCGTCGCGACAGTCAACCAGAAGGTGGATGACCATCATCGCTCCCATTGGAGTATCATCGAAGCGCTGTATCTCGATATCACGTGCACCACCACCACGCGCTACCATGCTCTGACTTTGTTGATTGGCATGCTCAAGCAAGCGCATCCGAGCCGCGGTAATCGCCGTAAATGCGTGTGCTGGGTCGGGTACCTGAATGAGTTGGATTTGGCCGATCATAATTGGCACTGTGTGTGAAGCGTGGAATCCACCACTCTCTCGCGCCATGCGCGCTGCATAACTCGCTCCTGCAACAATTGATGGCTCTTCAACGACCATTGGCACTAATACGTCACGGCCGTTGATGCGAAAGTTTGTGGCGATGCCTAGGGGTAATTCGTAGGTGCCTACGACATTCTCAATCATTTTGTCGGCACGTTCGATGCCGAGTTGCCCCCCGTACATGGCTGCTGCCTGCATCTCATCGAAGTGCGCAAACTCGCGTACCTTCTGAAGCCGTTGCGTTGGTGTTAACCGATAAAAACCTTCAATGCGTGAATCGCGTTTGGACATTTGCTATCCTCTGTAAATCATAGACGGTCTACAGTGCTCTTACATATCGTACCGAATCACAACTGCCAATATCCTGCAAATGACTGTCAAAAACTATCAATATGGGGGGAAGTGTCCAATGATGATGTGGATGGACATCTACCAAAAATGTTAATCTCCGCACGTGTTAAGAAATTGTATGTAAAGACGAACATAAAATCGTATAAAAATATGCCAGAATAGAATGAAAATTTATAAAAAAATAGGTAGAATATGGTATATTTAGCGTATTGAATTTGCTGTTACTTGCGGGCGTAGCTCAGTGGATTAGAGCAGCGGTCTTCTAAACCGTTGGTCGTGGGTTCGAGTCCCGCCGTCCGCGCCAATTCATTTGATTTGCCGGTGTACGTCGATTGTTTTGTGTGACAAGGAGTTGACCAATGCAGGTCGAGCGACTGAATGAATACCAAAAAGCGTCGCGACGTACGTGGAGTCTGATTAAGACCGACCATGCAATTGTCTACCCCACGCTCGGATTAGCGAACGAGGCGGGTGAGGTGGCCGGCAAAGTGAAGAAGATTTTTCGCGATCGTGCTGGGGTAATTAGCGATGCCGATCGTGAAGCCCTAAAGCACGAGCTCGGTGATGTGTTGTGGTATTTGGCACAGATTTGTACTGAGCTTGATATCACGCTTGAGGACGTGGCGAGTACGAATCTCACAAAACTCTACGATCGACTCGAACGCGGTGCTATTGGTGGCGATGGTGATACCCGTTAATTCTCCTCGATGTTTTGCTCCGGATTAACTGTTTTCCTGTACTGGTTAATGCATTTATACACATGCTCATTTCAAGGCGGCATGTGGGAGTGAGGGTATGACAACACCCGAAATTTCGGTGGTAATTCCCTGTTTAAACGAAGCTGAGACACTTGCACAAGTGATCCGCAAAGCCCGGGCGGGTTTACAACGGCTAGGGGTCACCGGTGAGATTATCGTGGCAGACAACGGAAGCAATGACGGGTCACAAGCGATTGCAGCTGACGAGGGCGCCCGCGTTGTACCGGTGCCGCAGCGTGGATACGGTGCAGCGTTACATGGTGGAATTTGTGCGGCGCAGGCAGAGTTCATTGTGATGGGCGATGCCGATGACAGCTATGATTTAGGGGCTATTGATGAATTTCTGGTACGGTTGCGAGCCGGGGCTGACATGGTGATGGGCAATCGCTTTACTGGTCACATCATGCCTGGGGCAATGCCATGGTTGCATCAGTGGTTGGGGAATCCGGTATTGAGCTGGTTAGGGCGTGTGTTATTTGACTCGGCAGTTGGTGATTTCCATTGTGGTTTGCGTGCTTTTCGCAAATCGGCCTGGGAACGCATCCAGTTGCAGACGAGTGGCATGGAGTATGCCAGTGAGATGGTCATCAAGGCCGGACTGTTTGGTCTGCGCATCGAAGAAGTGCCGATCACGCTGTACAAAGATGGGCGTTCACGACCGCCGCATCTGCGTACGTGGCGTGACGGATGGCGGCATCTTCGCTTCATGTTGGCGTACGCACCAGATTGGGTCTTTTTGTTGCCGGGCGGGATACTGAGCGTCGTGGGTGCGGTGGCGATGATGTGGTTGTGGCCGGGTCCGCAGTGGATAGGCACGGTCGCATTCGATATTAACACGTTGGTCGTAGCGGCAATTAGTTTGCTGTCGGGTGTCCAGCTCGCATTGTTCGGGCTGATGGCCAAGAAGTACATGGTTTCATCGGGTCTGTTACCCCAGAGCTCGCGCTTTGCCAAGTTTAGTGGCATGTTGACGTTGGAGTATGGGTTAATCGTCGGGCTTGTGTTGCTCATGCTGGGATGCGTGATGGTGGTACGTGTGTTTGGTATGTGGCAGGATGGGGGATTCCAACAACTTGATCCGAGTCAAAGTGCCCGACAAACGGTCATTGGCGCGGTTGCGATTATCCTCGCTGGGCAAGTTGGATTTACCAGTCTGTTTTTGAGTATTTTGGGCTTAAATGTGCGAGCGCGTGTATGACGACTGAGAGTGCAATGATTGATATCGTCATTGCGTGTGAGTGAAGTGAGTAGTGAATGACAGCACACAGTACCGTGCCACTTGAATTGTTGTTTTTGGGCAATTCTCCAACCTGGCAAAATCCGTCGTTGACGGGCATTAATCGTTTGGCACCGCATGCAACGCTCTTTCCGTTTGCTGATGAACAAAGTGCGTATCATGGCGATGTGAGCGCGTCGCCGTGGGTCACATCGTTGAATGGCACATGGCAGTTTAGTTTGCAGGCTGATCCCGCTTCTACTACGCCTGCATCAATTGCGGCAGCGGTGTGGCATGAAGTGCACGTACCAAGTCTTTGGACAATGCTCGGGTTCGAGCGACCGCATTATCTGAATATTCGTATGCCGTTCGACAATACGCCCCCCGAGGTGCCGGCAGATAATCCGGTGGGTGTTTATCGTCGTCAGATGAGCATCCCAGACACTTGGCAACGCCGGCGTGTGATTATTCACTTTGCTGGGGTTGAGGGCATGTTGTGTGTCTACGTTGATGGGCGGGCAGTCGGCATGAACAAAGACTCCCGCACGCCAGCAGAGTTTGATCTGACACAATTTGTGACTCCCGGATCAACGCATGAGCTAATGGTCATCGTGGTGCGATGGTCGGATGCCACCTACATTGAGGATCAGGATCAATGGTGGCATGCAGGTATCCCACGCGATATCTGGTTGTACAGCACCAGCACACCGTATCTCCGTGACATCCAAGTGCTTGCCGAGCCGGATAGTGAGTATCGTGGCGGCACGTTAACGGTCAAAGTGAACGCAAATACCCCAGGTGATATTCGAACCGATTGGCACGTGTCAATGCAACTCTACGACCCCGACGAAAAGCCGTGCCTCGGTATGCCGATTGAAGTGGCACCGAACATCGTTTTTGACAAATGGGGAGCACGCACGAATGCGGTTGACCAGGTGGTCATGCAAACCGGCCTCAAACGCGTTGAGTGCTGGAGTCATGAGACGCCGAATCTTTATACGGTGATTGTGACTTTCCACACTGCGACGGGCAACGAGTATTATCGCGTACGTACCGGTTTTCGTGATGTCAAAGTGCACAATCGTCAGCTCCTCATAAACGGACAGGCCGTACAAATCAATGGGGTGAATCGTCATGACCACGATGATCGGCATGGGCGAGCCATCAGTCGTGATTTGATGGAGCATGATGTGCAGTTGATGAAGCAATTCAACATCAATGCGGTGCGCTGCTCCCACTACCCGAACGATCCGGTCTTTTATGATTTGTGTGACGAGTATGGTCTGTATGTGATTGATGAGGCCAACATTGAGTCACATGGCTTTATTCTGGATATGTGTCGTGATCCGCGTTATACCGAGGCATTTGTTGATCGGGTGCGGAACATGGTTGAGCGCGACAAAAATCATCCGTCGATTATTGCGTGGTCACTGGGCAACGAAAGCGGTTATGGCCCCAATCATGATGCGGCTGCAGGCTGGGTGCGCCACGCCGATCCGAGTCGTGTCTTGCACTACGAAGGCGCCATCGCCCGCGAATTTGGCTGTGATTGGGATGAAGGGCATCTCGCCACGGATTTGATTTGTCCGATGTACCCGTCCTTGGAGAGCATCATTGCCTGGTCCAAAGATGGTGCACACGACCATCGCCCACTCATTCTCTGCGAGTATTCGCACGCCATGGGCAACAGCAACGGTACGCTTGCTGAGCACTTTGCGGCGTTTGAGGCGTTACCAGGGTTGCAGGGTGGGTTTATCTGGGAGTGGATCGATCACGGCATTCGCCAAGAGACTGCCGATGGTCAGACGTATTGGGCCTACGGCGGCGACTTTGGCGATACACCGAACGACGCAAA
This sequence comes from uncultured Klebsiella sp., assembly GCA_964482795.1. GTDB lineage: Bacteria > Chloroflexota > Chloroflexia > Chloroflexales > Roseiflexaceae > UBA965. Next base: position 42,140 of record CAYZZI010000014.1, on the reverse strand, counting down.
CTTCTGTGCTGATGGGATGGTCTGGCCAGACCGTACACCCCATCCTGCCTTGTACGAGTACAAATATTTGGCACGCCCCGTCAAAGTAACACCTGTTGAAGGGGTCGTTGGCTTGTATCGTGTCCATAATCGACGCTACTTCACGGATATCGATGATTTAAGTGGTGAGTATGTAGTTGAGGCTGATGGTGCCGAGGTGGCCGAAGGCAACATCAATATCCGCGGATTAGAACCACAGAGTGTGCGCGAAGTGCAGGTTTCGCATTTGAGCGCTATACAAGCGGCGTATCCTGATGCGCTGATTACCATTACATTCCGCTTCCGTCGTCGACGGTCAAATGCCCATAGTCCGATTCGTCATGACGTTGCGTGGGATCAACATCAACTGCAAATGGCGACGGTACAAGGGCATCCGCGCACACGTGGTGGGCGTATAAAGCGCGATGACGATGAGATTCTGCTTCAGGTAGGGCGTGTCAAAGCGCGCTTTGATGCCAAGAGTGGCAAATTACTCTCGTACGGGACGCCACGGCGTAACTTCATTGCACGCGGCCCGATGATTCAACTGTGGCGTGCAGCCCTCGACAACGACGGACTGAAGTTGTGGCCGAATCACCCCTCTAAGGTGTTACCGAACTGGCGACTGCTCGGACTTGATGCAGTACAAATGGCATTGACCGACATCGATCAAATTGGTGCACGGCTGAGCTTTACGTATCGTGGTAGTGGTCGTGGTCAGAGTAGTGATGTGCGCCATACGCAGACATTCACCATGAATGGTGATGGGAGTTTGCACATAGAACACTACATCAAACTCGGCGAGGATGTCATCGATGTGCCACGGGTCGGTATTGCCATGGACATTCCACTGCAGTATCGCACGGTCAGTTGGATGGGACGAGGACCGTGGGAGAACTACCCTGATCGCAAGGCGAGTGCCATGATTGGGCGCTACGAACAGGATGTAGACGACTTCTATGTGCCATACATCATGCCCCAAGAGCATGGCTTGCGATGTGATGTGACACACGTGCAGTTCGACAATAACCGGGGCAGTCGGCTACAGATTATCGGCGATGAGCCGTTCCAATTCTCGGCAAGTCGATTTACTCCCGATCAAATCTTTGCGGCCACGCATACGGTTGATTTGGTGCCAAACAACTACATAACGGTGATTGTTGACCATCAACATCGCGGTGTTGGTACGGGGAGCTGCGGGCCTGATACCCTTGACCAGTACAAGATTCTATCTCGGCGTCATCGCTTCGGCTTTACCTTGGTACTCGGCAACGACGACGAATAAATCAGTGGCATCGTGACCCGACGATTACAACGCTCGTTCCACCATGTGGAACGAGCGTTTTGATGGTGGTACTCGCCAATTAGACACCCTGTCGGCATATGCTATAATTGCAAGCGCAATTTTGCTCTGTAACGGGAGTTTGGCATGACCACCACCGACACCGGCGTCAACCAATCAACGATTGATCCACGGGTGCCAATTGTCAATGACTTTTCAATTGTGGCAGCCACTGAAAACGGCTCAGGCAGTCAGACTGCCAATAATACACTCATTCGCGCCATCTTTAAGATGGGCATCTCGGTGAGCGGCAAAAATCTCTTCCCCTCGAATATTCAGGGTCTCCCCACGTGGTACACCATTCGTGTCAGCCATCAAGGGTATACGGCGCGTCGTGAACAGGCCGAAATTCTAGTGGCGTTTAATCCGCGCACATCGGAAGAGGACCTGACCAAGTTACCAAGCGGCGGTGTCTGTGTCCATCCGGATGACCTCAAGTTCGCCAATCCGCGCAGTGACGTCATCTACTACCCGCTCCCCGTCAAAGAGCTGATTAAGCAGATTAATCCACCACAGAACCTGCGTGATTATCTCGCCAATATGGCATACGTGGGGGCATTGACGGAGTTGCTCGGCATTGATCGCGCCCAAATCGAAGCCGCATTGATGCATCATTTCAAGGGCAAGCGCAAAGCGGTTGACCTCAATCTTGCCATGGTTGATCTGGCGATGGAGTATACGCGCACCAATTTGCCCAAACAAGACCCGTTCAGCGTGGCACCGCTCAATATGACGAGCGGTCAAATCTTGATCGACGGCAATACCGCGGCTGGCATCGGCGCCGTTGTGAGCGGTGTATCAGTGGTTGCATGGTATCCGATTACACCGTCGACGAGCCTCGTTGATGCGATTACCGAGTATGCGCCGAAGTTGCGCCCTGCCATTGATGACAAGGTCAATTACGCCATCGTGCAAGCAGAGGATGAGCTGGCTGCTGCGGGAATTATCGTCGGTGCTGGCTGGGCAGGATGTCGTGCCATGACGGCCACCTCTGGACCTGGTATTTCGTTGATGAACGAATTCGGTGGTTTGGCGTACTTCGCCGAAGTCCCGATTGTGATCTGGGACATCATGCGCATGGGCCCGTCAACCGGGTTGCCGACGCGCGTCTCACAAGGTGATATTTTGTCGGCCTACTATCTCGGTCACGGCGATAGTCAGCACATCTGTTTGTTGCCTGGCTCCATGAGCGAGTGCTTTGAATTCGCCGGGACGGCGTTTGATTTGGCCGAACGCTTGCAAACCCCGGTCATGGTACTCAGTGACTTAGACTTGGGCATGAACAACTGGATGACGAACCCCTTCGAATACCCGGAGCAACCACTTGACCGTGGTAAGGTGCTCCACACTGAGGCATTCGAGGCCTTTTTGGCAGAAAAAGGAAGTTGGGGGCGCTATCGCGATATTGATGGCGATGGCATTACCTATCGAACCATTCTGGGGAACCAACATCCGCGTGCAGCATGGCTTGGTCGTGGTACGGGCCATAACGAAAATGCCGTCTACAGTGAGCGCAACGATGACTGGCAACGCAACATGGATCGTTTGACGCGCAAGCATAACACGGCGCGTACGCTGGTACCCGCACCGCTAGTAGAGCATCTGCCCGGTGCACGAGTCGGGATAATCGCCTACGGCTCAACGCATGACGCAGTGCGCGAGGCGCGCGATTATCTGCGGGCGCACGGGGTGGAGAGTTCGTATATGCGTCTGCGTGCCTTGCCACTGAATGACGATGTGACGGCGTTTATGGCGCAGTATGATGACGTGTATGTAGTCGAGATGAACCAAGACTGTCAGATGATGCAACTTTTGGCCGCTCATGCTCCAGTCCATGCCGGTAAGATGCGTCCAGTCAATTTGTGTGATGGGTTGCCGTTGACGGCCGTATTTGTGTTGAATCGCATTCTCCAGCATCGTAATGCACTGTAATACAGATCAACGAGGTAGAAACATATGACAACCACAACGAATCGTCCAACCAACCGTATTGGCTTGACGACCCAAGATTACCAAGGTGGCACCTCGACGCTGTGTGCCGGTTGTGGTCACAACTCGGTGACCAGTCAGATTATTGCGGCCTGTTACGATTTGTCACTTGATCCACGTCAGGTGGTTAAGATGAGCGGTATCGGCTGTTCGAGCAAGACGCCAGCCTACTTCCTCAATCGGTCGTTCGGCTTTAATACACTGCATGGGCGCATGCCGTCGGTCAGCACGGGTGTTGCACTAGCCAACCGCACCGTCTTGCCTATCGGCATTAGTGGTGACGGCGATACCGGCAGTATCGGCCTCGGGCAGTTCAAGCACATGATGCGCCGGAATGTGCCGATTGTCTATATCGTCGAAAACAACGGCGTCTATGGGTTGACCAAAGGTCAGCACTCGGCGACTGCTGACATCGGCCAAAACTTGAAATATGCTGGCACGAATGAGTTGCCGCCTATCGACATTTGTGTTGAGGCAATCGCCGCCGACTGTGGCTTCGTGGCACGCTCATTTGCGGGCGATGCAAAGCAGGTACGTGAGTTGCTTAAGGCGGCCATGAGCTTTGAGGGGACGGCAGTGATTGACATCATTAGTCCGTGTGTCACGTTCAATAATCAGGATGACTCGACGAAGAGCTACGGCTATGGCAAACAGAACGAAGAGCGCATTCAGGATATCACCTTCATCCAGAGCTACGAAGAAGTACAGGTCGATTATGAGCCGGGCAGTGAGCAGATGGTCAAACTCCATGATGGTCCGATGATTAAGTTGCGCAAAATTGACCGCGACTATGACCCGACGAACCGCTGGCAGGCCATTCAACTCATGGAAGAAGCACGCCATAAGAATGAATTTGTGACCGGCCTGATCTATATCAACGAAAGTCGTCCTACGTTGCAACAAACGATGCAGCTGATTGACACGCCGTTGGCCTATCAAGACGATGCACAGCTACGCCCCAGCCGCGAGTCCTTCGCACGCGTCATGGGTGAGTTCTAATTTTGGTGTTGTTGGGCAGGGGTGGCATTATTGCCACCCCTGTTGGTATTTCTTTGAAAGGAGTCGAGATGGCACTGATTTATCATATGGTCTTGATGACCCGCTGGCAGTCGTGGTCGAGCGACACACCGTATCTGCCGGCAGAGTATGACAAAGATGGTTTTGTGCACTGTACTGCGGGTGATGCGTTGATGCTCAAGGTCGCAAATCACTTCTACACAACGGTGCCCGGCGATTTTGGACTGCTGGTCATTGATACCGAGCGCCTTACTAGCCCGTTGAAGTGGGAGTCACCGACACCCGGTGATACGCTGGCGCCACTTTTCCCGCATATCTATGGCCCCATCAACCACGATGCGATTGTGGCCGTGCGCTCAATGCGCCGTGCTCCTGATGGTCAGTTCGTTGAAATTGTTGGGTAACCTACTAAATTATACATTGTTTAATTATTTCTTGGTGCAAATTACAATTAATTAAACAATGTATATTTATTTTTTGGATAAAAAACTACACGCTGGCGATACGGCGACGGTATCGCCGCAGATCATTCTCGCAGGAGAAATGTAAGGTAGAACGAGTACCTCAATAATATTGACAATCTTGTCATAAAAATGCTACGATATGTAGTAGAAACAAGCGATACTGAGATGCCGTACCGACACAGCGATGCCAGAGCGATACATCAACAAGTACGGGCCGATTGATCGGCGGCGCCGCGGGTATACGCCGCCGCAGAATCAGAAGCCGAGCAATATTGAGAATGTGGTGATTGGGGTGCCCAAAGCACCTGAGCCAGGCACGGCCACCATCATGTTGCCGACGATTACGCAGCCGTCCATATGGATTGGGCTAATAGTCGTGGTGTTGGCGTTTATCACGCCGTATGTGTTCCCCGCATCGGAGCGCGCTGTGGACATCGGGGTGACATTACAGGGTCAGACGATGGAGGGGATGACGCGTGAAATGCTTGACGAGGCCGTGGCAACGCGGTACGAGGCGTTTTTGGCGCGGCCGGTAACGCTCGTGTACAAGGAGCGAGTCTGGAATCCGAGTGCAAGCGATCTCGGTGTATCGCTCAATATCCGGCAGACGAGCAACGAGTTACTCGGACTTACCACAGATGTGAATCTCGAACGATGGTTACGCAACTGGTGGGCGCGCCAGCAGGGCATCTTGGATGTGGGGCCACATTTGGTCATCAACGGGGCGCGCATGCAACAGTACCTGATGACGATAAGTAGTCAAGTTGACCAGCCGGTACGCCCTGCTGATCTGCTGATTGATGCGCAGACGGGCGCTACCATGACGGTCCCCGCACAAACGGGTCGTCAAATTCTGGTTGATGAGACGATGGTAGATATATACAACGCGCTGGCGGCCACAACGCCGATGACGGTAACGTTGCGTTCGCGCGAGATTGCACCGAGTGTTGATGCGGCAGTGCTTGATAAGAGTGCCAAAGATGTTGAGCGATTTTTGGGGAAGCCGCTAGTGGTGCGTCATGGAGCAACACAGTGGATCTGGGAGCGTGATCGTCTCGCATCGTTGATTATCAGCGAAAAAGATGCAAACGGGGTCACGCAGGTTCGCCCGAATGCACAGGCAATTGCACTCGAAGTTGACCGCTTGGCGCAACGCGTAGATAGTCCGAGTGTTGAACCACGTGTGCGATGGCGTAACGGCACGACGGAGATTGTCGTACCAGGACAACGTGGCGTGCGGCTTGATCGTGTGGCGGCAGTACAGGCAATCGGTGATGCGTTATACGGCACAACGCGTGAGATTGAGCTACCAACGATAGCAGTGGAGCCCCAACTCAACGATGCAGCATTACGAGCGCTGACATTTGTGGATGTGTTGAGTACGGGGCGGAGCAGCTTTGTGGGATCGGCCGATTATCGCATCACCAATATCAAGGCGGGAGTTGCACGCATCAACGGGGTGTTGATTGCCCCGGGTGCTGAGTTTTCGTTTAATACAGAAGTCGGTGAAATAAACGAGGCCAACGGATTTGTGCAGGGGTATGCGGTGATTGGCAATCGCACGCAGCTTGAGTGGGGTGGAGGCGTCTGTCAGGTCTCAACGTCGCTGTTTCGAGCAGCGTTTTATGCGGGGCTCCCGTTTAAGGAGTGGCATGCACACCCGTTTTATATTAGTTGGTATGATGCATACGCCTTTCCGGATACAAACGGACCGGGACTGGATGCGGCAATATTCACGGGTGAGTTAGATTTGCGCTTTGTGAACGATACAGCGCATTGGATGTTGGTTGATGCCACCATTGACGAGCAGCAACAGATTTTGGACGTTCAGTTGCGTGGAGTTGCAACGGGACGGAGTGTGACGGTGAGTGGGCCTACGATTGTAGGAACGACCCCTGCGCCGAAGGATCCGGTATATGTGGACGACCCGACTTTGCCGACCGGCACCGTCAAGCAATCGGACAGGGCCAAAGAGGGCAAGAACGTTGTGGTGTATCGGACAATCAGCAAAGATGGCAAGACGTTGCCGATGGAAGAATTTGCCACTACCTTCAAACCGTGGCCGGATGTGTATTTACGTGGCACTGGCCCCAAAGAGACCACGCCATGAGCGAGGCGTGGTGGATGCGCCAGTGGTGACACATGCATGTCGCCACTGGTTTTTTGTTGATGATGGGCCATCCACGCACGACCCGACGTACGCCATGCATGAACGTGAGGAAATGACGTGATGACCAAGGTGCCAATCAAAGCTATTCCGTACCATGTGAACTGGATGACGGCCGATTATGGGCGCATGCGTGAGGAGTTAGCGCAACTTGCCGACCGTGGCGTGAACTATGTGCTTCTCAGTCCGCCGTGGTTCAGAATACAACCGCGGCCACAACAGATAGACCGCGTGGTCATGGCCACACTCGAGGTATGTTATGATGCGGCGTTGCAGGCGCGGATTGGTGCAGTGACGACCATGCTCACGGCCGCGTATGCTGGGAGCTTGGAGTTGCCCGATTGGCATCATGAAGCCGATGTGGTGGGATGGTTGCAAGGGCGCACCACCACGCCGATATATCGGCGTGGTGGGAGGGTGAGGATTAATGGAGTGGTGCGTCCATTGCAGTTAGCAGATCCCTATCGCACAGATACCTATGGTGTAGGACAGCGTGAGTTGATCCGTGTGGTGATGGGCTATTTTGCTGGGCATCACGCGGCACGGCATTGGTTGTTTGCACCAGGATGGAGCTATTTGGCTGATACACCACCGCAGGTAGCAGCGGCGTGGTGGCAGGAGTTAGTTGGATTGGCACGACGGGTGCATGCAGGTGCAGTGATTATGGCGCACGTTGATGCGCCACAGTTGCTTGGGCATGGATTTGATGTGGTAACCATGAGTCGCGACGTTGATGTGGTGTGCGTGGATACGGCGATGCCCATCTTGCCCCAACGTCATCAGCGTGCGCCGTGGGTGCCGATGCAGTTTTTGCAGCATCTCGTAGCCGGATTAACGCAACGGCCCACAGTGGTTGGGATGCATCCTTTGGGGAGCGATCATCAGACTGGGTGGCGCACGGTGTCGTGGTACGATCGTCGGGTGCTCGTACCGGTGATGACGCCGCTCCAACTCGTGGATCAGTGGCAGGTGTATGTGGCATGGCTTCAAAAGTACGCGGTGGCTGGCGTCATGTATCCAATTGGGTGGCATGGTGGTTACGACAATGACCGCGATGATGGGCATGCAGTGTGGCCACGTGTCTCGGTATCGGTACAGGGAGAGATTGATGTATGTATGCGTCAATGGCAACAGTGCGGGGAGTATACTGACGACTTTGATCGCGAGCGCTATCTTTATCATCCGCAACGAGAGTTGCTCCGCTTATGGCGTGCATATACGTATATGGGGTGATTTGATGCGGTTACAACGAATCAGGACCACTGCTATAATGAGGGCGAGTATGGAGGGGTAATATGGATACTGATGAGATGTTTGAACGGGGTGTGGCGGATGCCTACACGGGCGATCCGCACCCTTTCTATTATCGTCATTACGAACCATATCGACAGGGGTATGACCAGACACGTCGGCGCATGCGCAAGACCGGCGCTATTCCGGTCATCGATGTGCGTCGAATTGTCTTTAATGCGTTATTTGTGGTTGGAATTGGAGCAATTGGATTCGTTATCTATTATTTTACGACAACAACAGTTATTCAACCGGTATTGCCGAAGCCAACGCCGGTAGTACTGCCTACCTTGCCAGCGGCAAGTGTGATGGTGTTTGCGACCAATACGCCTATTCCGCCGACCCCAGAGCCACTCGTATTGACGAAAGGAAAAAATGCCCGAGTACAAAACACCGAGGGAAATCCATTACGTGTACGCATTTCGCCATCAACGAACGCACAAGTGATTGCCTACGTACGTGATAATCAGATTGTTGAGGTTGTTGAGGGACCGATTTTGGCAGATGGATATGTATGGTGGCAAATCAAAAACGAAGAAGGCACCGGATGGAGTGCAGAACACGACAATGAGGGAACGTATTGGATTGTTCCTGTTGCAGACGAGCAGTAGATTCACCATAGCACGAAGGTCACTGAGGTCATGAATACCACCCCTATCGTCGATCCGAAGATTGGTCAGCGCATCTCGACCATGTTGTTTATTACGCAAAGTTTTGGCTCGGCTGCACTTATCTCAAATGCAACAGTGAATCCGATTATCGGATCAAAACTCGGCGGGAGTGATGTGCTCGCTGGCGTCCCAGGGACGCTCCTATTAATAGGTGCTGCACTCGCATCGTATCCGGCTGGTATGCTCATGCAAAAAATCGGTCGTCGGCCAGGATTAGCGCTCGGATTCTTCTTGGGGAGCGTTGGCATGGCGATTGGCGGCTATGCGATTGTGATGCAGTCATTTATGCTCTTTTTGCTTGGGTTGTTGTTCATCGGTGGTGCGCGTGGTGCGGTTGACCAGAGTCGCTATGCGGCCGCAGATGCGAATCTCCCTGAGGCGCGGGCACGTGCAATTAGTACGGTGGTCTTTGCAGGGACGGTGGGTGCGGTTGGAGGGCCATTGCTTGTGGCGCCACTCGGCGTCTTAGTCCAATCGATGTTCGGGTTTGACATGCTCGCAGGTCCGATGATTGGTGGCGCGGTACTCTTCTTGTTGTCGGGCATTTTGATCTGGCTCTTTTTGCGTCCTGATCCACGCGATGTCGGGCGTATTATTGCTGATGCGTTGAAAAAAGACGATGATCCACCTCCCGCCGCTGCACGCGCATGGGGTGAGATTATTCGTTTGCCTGGGGTGCAACTTGCCGCGCTCTCCATGTTAATTGGTCAGGCGATGATGGTGTTGGTGATGACGGTCACGTCGTTACACATGAACCATAACAATCATCCACTGGCTGATATCTCGTTGGTGATCATGGGGCACACGTTGGGCATGTATGGTTTGTCATTTGTAACAGGAACGATTGCCGATCGATTTGGGCGGAACACCGTGGTGGTACTTGGTGCCTTCATCATGATTGCGGGGAACGTCGTTGCGCCTATTTGGACCGATACATTACCGATTGCCATAGGGTTGTTTTTGGTCGGTTTGGGGTGGAACATGTGTTACATCGGTGGTTCGTCCTTATTGGCGGATAATCTCGTTCCAAGCGAACGAGGACGCTATCAAGGAGCTGTGGAGTTGACCGTGAATCTCTCGTCTGCGGTCGGCAGTTTGAGTAGCGGTTTTATTTTGGCAGGGCTCGGCTTTACGGTACTAAATGTTATTGCTATCGTGATTACCATGTCGCCCATCATCATGGTCATATGGCAGCGGAGTCGGCGCCTTCATCATGCAACCACGGAGTCTGTATGAGTATCTTTGGGGGCAGGCGACTGATGTGGTTGATGGTGTGGGTCGCCATGAGCGTGACAAGTTGTAGCGCGCAAGCACCCATTCCTGTTTCGCAGCTCCCAGCGTTTGAAGGTCGTCAGGTTACGGTAGCGGGTGCCATTGTGGCACAAGCAGATCGACTGTTGTTGGTGTCACACGTGGTTACGATGCCCGATGTACCGGTACAGTTTGGTACTACGCAGTACGCATTGGAATTATCGTGGGTGCAGCAACAGTTGCTCCCGTGGCGCGACGATGGTGCTGTGCGCTACGTACCCGCCATCGTGACCGGTGAATTTCGCAATGGGCGCATAGAGAATGTAAGTGGTGTTGATACCGACATGCGTGAACAGACGGTGGTAAACCACGAGATGCACCGGATGATTCGTCTGGTGGGGCATCTTCACTCACACCCGGACGGTACCTACATCCACGATCAATATCAGCCGGATCAGAGTCGCGGGTTTTGGCCGGCGTGGGTTGGTGATATGGCGCCACTTCGCATGGTGGAGGGAGCCGAGGTACTTGTTGAAGGTGTACGCGTTGATGAACGTATTATTGCGGTCGTGATTGCCCCAGTCATCGAAAAAGTGCCATAAGCGGCGTATACGAGGCGTGTAATACAACGTGCCCCACAGCCATGTGGCTGTGGGGCACGTTGTTGGTCTGTGTGGTGCAGACTAGACGATGGCTTTTTCGCTGTCGCGATCGAAGGCGTGCATTTTGGACATATCAACGACCAACGCAATGTTGTTGTTGATTGAGGCCGTGGTACGTGGGTCAAGGCGGGAGACCATTTCTTTGCCGCCGTTTTCGACGAAGGCGTAGACTTCGCTCCCAAGTGGTTCACGCACCGTGACGCGCGCATTAAGGCGGGCGCTCTCTTCGACGCCACGTGGCACATAATTCTCGTCGTGGATGTTTTCGGGACGAATACCGAAGTAGACAGACTTGCCGATGTACGACTCCAGTTTACTGGCCTTATCGGCAGGAACTGGCAAGGCAAATGCGCCCATGTCGACGACCAAGCCACTACTGCCGCGACCGACGTTGGCTTCGAAGAAGTTCATGGACGGTGAGCCGATGAAGCCGGCCACAAACATGTTAGCTGGGTTATCGTACAAGTTTTGTGGGGTATCGAGCTGTTGCAACACACCATCCTTCATGACGGCGATGCGCGTACCCATGGTCATAGCCTCGGTTTGGTCGTGAGTCACGTAGATGAAGGTGGTCTTGAGGCGCTGGTGCAACTTCGAGATCTCAGCACGCGTCTGGACGCGCAACTTGGCATCGAGGTTTGAGAGCGGCTCGTCCATCAAGAAGACGGCGGGGTTACGCACAATGGCGCGACCGAGGGCCACGCGTTGGCGCTGACCGCCTGAGAGCGCCTTGGGCTTGCGGTCGAGCAAGTGACCGATGGCGAGCATTTCGGCTGACTCTTTGACGCGGCGGTCGATTTCGTCTTTGGGGGTCTTGCGCAACTTGAGGCCGAAGGCCATGTTCTCGTAGACCGACATGTGCGGGTACAAGGCATAGCTCTGGAAGACCATGGCGATGTCGCGGTCTTTGGGGGGCACGTCGGTGACGTCGCGGTCGCCGATGTAGATGTGACCATCGGTAATCTCTTCGAGACCGGCCAAACAACGCAAGGCCGTGGTCTTACCACACCCTGACGGGCCGACCAATACCAAGAATTCTTGGTCGTTGATTTCGATGTTGAGGTCCTTGAGGGCGGCGAAGTCGCCGAAGCGCTTCCATACGTGATCGAACTTGATTCCAGCCATGGTGTACATCTCCTCTATGAGCTACAGCAACGCGGTCAATATATTCGGAGGACGCATCCTCCGCCCAGGTTACGTACGATGGGGAGCACTACTCCCACGAATGATGAGCTTGGGGGCCAATAAGCGCGGCGATGGCGCAGGACTCCCACTGATTTGCTCTTCGAGCAACTGAATTGCACTGACTCCCATGGCAAATCGTGGTTGGCGGACAGCGGTCAGTGGTGGTTGCAAATATGCGGCAGGTGGGAGATCATCGAAGCCGATGACCGCGATATCACGCCCCACCTGTAATCCGGTATCGCGGATGGCGCGCATGGCGCCGTACGCTAACTCGTCACTGGCGGCAATCACAGCCGTGGGTCGTTCAGGGAGTGCGAGGAGCTCAGACATGACCGCCTCGCCATCTGCTTCACGCCGTCCTCCGGCTAAGACTCCTCCTTCAATGAGCGCAAGGCCAATCTCGGCGAGTGCACTGAGAAATCCGTCGACATACCAATCACTACTCGCCAGATCAGGGTCAGGGGCAATCAGGGCTATGCGCTGATGTCCGAGTGTGTGGAGGTGCGTCAGCGCCAGTTGCATGCCGTGCATTACATCGCTGGCAACCCAGACATCACCTTGTGGCCCTAGGCTGACGCGTGGAATACGCGCGTGTGCCAATGCGGCGAGTCGTGCATCACGGTACTCCGGGTCGCACACCACAATCCCATCGACCTGTCCACTACGGGCAACGGCCACACACTGCGTGCTGGCGTCATCGCGCATCGGGATGAGCAAAAGCCCAAGACCACGTTGCGATGCTTCGTGCGCCATGCCGGCGAGCATCTCGGCGGTGGCAGGATCGGCCAAACGGTCAAATCCACTTGCCATGGACACTCCGAGTGTATGGCTACGACCGCGCATTGACCGGGCTGCATGACGCGGTTGGTAGTCTAACGCATGAACCGCCTGCCAGACCCGCGCTTGGGTGTCGGCGGGGATTGAGCCCTGTCCATTAAGCACATATGACACAGTGGCAATGGAGACCCCTGCATGTGCAGCAACCTGACGGATTGTGGCCATGGGCGTTCAGGTTTCACTCTGTTAGTTAACCGTTTAACTAGATAATACCGCTGAAGTGAAAAGTTGTCAACTGCGGCGTGGTGTGTTTTTCAGGCTAGAATAGCAGTACACAGCGTACATGAGGAGTACCACGATGACGAACGTGATTGATTTGCGGAGCGATACCGTCACCCAGCCGTCGCCGGCGATGCGCGAGGCGATGTTTCACGCCGCAGTAGGCGATGATGTCTACGGCGACGACCCCACTGTCAACGAACTCGAGCGCCTCGCAGCGGCCAAGGTGGGCAAAGAGGCGGCCTTGCTGGTGACGAGTGGTACCATGGGCAATCTGTGTGGCGTACTGTCGCATTGTCAGCGTGGTGATGAGGTGATTGTCGGCGACAAATGTCATATTTACAACTATGAGGCCGGAGGTGTGTCAGTGCTCGGTGGCGTCGCGATGCACACGGTGCATACCACCGCCAAAGGTGAGTTACCACTTGCTGATTTGGCTATGGCGGTGCGCAATCGCGAGGATCCGCACTCAGCCTACACCCGGCTTGTGTGTCTTGAGAATACGCACGGTGGGTGTGGTGGCGTGGTAGTTGCCCCAAGTTACATGGCCGAGGTCAAGGCATGGGCCCATGCCAACGACTTGCAGGTACACCTCGACGGTGCGCGCGTGTTCAATGCGGCGGTGGCCTTGGGTGTCGACGTCAAAGAAATTACACAGCACGTCGATAGCGTGCAGTTTTGTATGTCCAAAGGGCTATCTGCTCCGATTGGATCGATTCTCGCCGGCAGTGCCGAGGTGATTCGCAAAGCACGCCGGCTGCGCAAGATGGTCGGTGGGGGCATGCGCCAAGCCGGTGTGATTGCGGCGGCTGGGATAGTGGCGCTGACTGAGATGGTCGATCGCCTGGCCGAGGATCACGTCAATGCCAAGGTCTTGGCACACGGATTGGCCTCGATTCCGGGGATTAGCATCGATCCCAATCAGATTGAGACTGATATTGTCGTGTTTGGCTTGAGCGATGGCCGGTCAGCTGGTGATTTTGTGGCTGCAATGAAAGCCAAAGGGGTGTTGGTGGGTGCATTCGGGCCTGCCAAAATTCGTGCGGTTACCCATTATGGGATCGACGGCAACCACATCGAACAAACGCTCGAGATGGTACGGGCCGTGATGGCGACGCCACCGACCGTGAGTGGGCAACCGGTGCAAGGGGCATATCGCTAAACGCCAAAGCTGAAGAAGGGCGCCGCACACGCGTGTGCGGCGCCCTTCTATGTATGTGGTGATTTACAGATTTTTGCCAACCAGCTCAAGCGCCGCATCATCGTTGGGTGGGTGTGTCAATCCGGCCCGTACGTCGCGGAAGAAGCGCTCAAGTGGCAAATCGCGCGTAATTCCAAACCCACCAGCCGCCCGCATCGCGTGATCGGTCGCCACCACGGCCGCATTGGTGGCGGCGTATTTGGCAGCCGCAATCCGTGGCCCGAGCTGCATACGCGCGGTTGGGTCGTTGCTCCAGGTGGCGGCCACATCGTGCAACAGGGCACGGGCGGCCTGGAGCGGAATACTCGCTTCGCCGAGGCGTCGTTGAATGAGCGGTAGCGTTGCAATTGGTTTGCCGAGGGCCGTGGGGATGCGCGTTTTGGCGTAATTGACCACGCTATCGAGGGCGGCTTGACCGATGCCGAGATAGACGGCTGCGAGCGTCAGGGCAAACCACGCCATGCCGGTCGGTGGCTCTATGGGTGCAGGCGTGCCGAGTGCTTTGCGGTCGATGACCCAGGCATCATCGACGGCGACGTCGCGATAGATGATGTCGCCACTGCCGCTACTGCGCAATGCGAGCGCATCGCTCCAGGTATCGACGATTTCGAGCCCGCTGCTTTCGCCACGGACAATCGCATTGGCGGTCCCTCCATTGGGCATAGTATCGCTTGGTGGGAGAGCCACAGCGGTAATCAGGTAGTTGAGGGCAGGTGCCATGCTGACAAACAACTTGTGGCCGTTGATGCGCCATTGCACACCGTCCCACGTCGCGGTGGTGGCCGGTAATCCGCCACGCGAGGGACTGCCGAGGTCTTTTTCGCTGGCAACGGCATTCAGCAATGCGCCGTTGGTGACGATATCGTGACAGATGTGTGCATAGATTGCTGCGGGGTAATTGCGTACTTCACCGATGCGCCCAATCACATGGATGGTCATATCAACGGCCATGGCGGTTGAGCCGCACCCCTTGGCCAGCTCCTCTTGGCATAAGACCATGTCATACAACGATGCACCACGCCCGCCGAATTCTTGGGGCACCACAAAGCCGAGATAGCCGGATTGGTGGAGTTCACGATAAAACTCATACGGGAAGGTGCCCGTGCGGTCAAATGCATCGGCACGTGGTGCAAAGGAGTACGCCAACTGCCGGGCAATGTCGATCATTTGTTGTTGTTGTTGGGTGGAATGTGTGGGCATGTCAATCTCAAATCAGCGTGTGTAGTCGATTATACCACCGTACATCGGCCTCTCCGTTGTGTGGCAGGTATGACTGAGACGATGTACACCGCGCATGCCAGGTTTGGTATACTGATACACAATGCGTGCTTAATTATGATGCGTAACGGAGTGGTAGTACATGACCGTGACCTATGATCAGTTACCCAATGAATACTACGTTGGGCATATACGAATCCACCCCAACATCGTGCTTGCGCCGATGGTCGGTGTGACTGATAGTATCTTTCGCCGTACGATTCTGAGCCTCGGTGGCTGTGGCCTCGTCTCGAGCGAGATGACCAATGCGGCCAGCGTGAGCCCCAAAGCGCGCGCGCGGCACAACCAACTCGAGTTTTTGCCTGAGGAACGACCGATTACCATTCAGCTGAGCGGTAATGATCCTGACCTTGTGGCCAATGCGGCCAAGCAAGTTGAGCAGATTGGTGCCGATATCCTCGACATCAATTGTGGCTGTCCATCGCCCAAAGTGACTGGCGGTGGGCACGGCTCAGCATTGCTCAAAGATTTGTGCAAGATGGAAGCCCTCATCAAGGCCGTCATCGCCGCCGTACAAATCCCGGTCACACTCAAATACCGTGCTGGTTGGGATGACAATAGCCTCAACTATCTCGATACTGCGCGCATGGCCGAGGCTGCCGGCGTCAAAGCCTTGGCGTTGCACCCACGTACCCGAGCCCAGTTGTATACCGGTTTGGCCGATTGGAGTCGTGTTGCCGAGGTGCGCCAAGTAGTGTCAATCCCTGTCATTGGATCAGGTGACGTCAAAGACGCCCACGAGGCCCTGCGCCGACTTGAGGTGTATCACGCCAGTGGCATCATGATTGGGCGTGGCGCCATGGAGAATCCGTGGTTGTTCATGCAAATCGCCCAGTTGCGCCGTGGTGAGACACCGTTTGTGCCCCAACCTGCTGACAAATGCGAATTCTTGGTGCGCTACCTTGAATTGATGCGCACCGAGATTGGTGAACGTATGGCCCTCAACAAGATCAAACAGTTGATTGGCCAGTTTGGCGTGGGGCTGCCAGGGGCTGCCAAGTTGCGTGAGTCAGTGCACCGCTCGGAGAACTCCGATGTAGCTCGGGCGCATATTGAGGCGTTTTTTGAGCCGTACATGACCGCTGCATCGGCCGCAGTGTAATAATAATGATCCCCGGTCCCCATATTGGGGACCGGGGATTTTTGTAGTTATTTTTGGCTGTTTTCGGGTAAGGCTGATGCGACCGCAGGGATGAGTATAAGGCCTGCGACGGCGTGCATCACATTAAACCACAGCGCTGTTACCAGACCAGCCGATGCAAAAGGCGGAATGCCGTACAACACTAATGCCACAATTGACACGATGACCCACGTGCGCTTGGGTTGTGCGGTGCGGAGCGCAAGATAGCCGACAGCACTCCCACCAATCACACCCAACAATAGCGTGAAAATCAATGGTTGCGCAATAGTGAGTTCCATTGCATCAGGCATGGTGACGATTAATGCCCCGCTTACCTGTGTGGCCACGAAGAACACAATGGTGTTGAGTACTGCAGCGATGAGTGACGCAATTGCCACTCGACGAACGAGATCTTTCATATGCACTCCATACTATTTAGTTCGATAATGAACTATATACAAAATAGTACAGGAATTTACTATTATTGTCAAATGTGTTACGCTGTGCCACAATAAAAACATATGCAGTAGTGAGTGTTGGTGGAGCGCAAATGTCACAGCAAACAGAACACATCACGAAGGCGTTACTTGTGTTTGCGCCACTCTACCGTGGGTGGATTGAAATGCAATTATCAGCAGGGCACCAAGGGGTCAAAACCCGGCTGTTGGTCATGCTTTTGCATACGCCGCACATGCAGATGCGCTACTATGCACGTCTACTAGGCATCTCAAAAGCGCATATGACCACGCTCGTTGATGAGTGCACGCAGTCAGGTTTGGTTGTGCGGACGCTTGATATACATGATCGGCGTGCGAGTCAATTATCATTAACGACCGAAGGTATTGAGTTTGCCGAACAGGTTTGGGCGCATTATGTGGCGCAGACCGCGATGATTCTTGATGGTGTATCTGAGGCGCAGCGCGAGGTGTTTTTGTCGGTTTGTGTACAGCTCACTGAGCGTATGCATGCGATGGGCTGTGGGAGTGCGAGCGCCGTGTGTGATACTGCGCACAGCTCAGAACACGATGATGAACCATCTGCTACACCATAAGAGGGTGCACATTGTGTACGAGTGGTAGTAGATAGTCGTTGCAATGATATGGTGCACACGACGGCGCGGCGCTTCGTTTGCGAAGCGCCGCGCGATGCATTTATTGGTCGTTGGATTGTTGTGTGCTGGTGATGCGTTCAATCTCAGCCCGACGTAGGCGATAGAGGACTTCTTCTTCGACACGACGCAGCCCGCCGATGCGGTCGGCAATTACGCCAAACAAAAAGATGATAAAGCCGATAATCAAGGAGGTACTGCCGACGCTCAAGGCTTGATCGTTGGTAGCTTCGAGCCCAAAGAAGTTGCGCCCGATATAGACATAGGCGGCACGACCAAGCAAGATAAGTCCTGCTAACAAGAAGGGCGTTGCCAAGTACGAGAAGCTCTTGAGTGGCTCGTAGGTGGCGTAGGTCCGCGCGATGGTGGCTGCTTGGCGCTTGATGAAGTTCCAGTTATTGGTAAATAAGCGTGATTGGCGCGTGACAATGTTGGTGCGAATCGGCACATGGTGAATCGCCAATTTGCGCTTGCCCGCTTGAATCAAGACCTCAATGGTATACGAAAAGTCACTCGTCACAAAGGTGCGCAGGGCTGCCTCGCGTGATAGCGCGCGGAATCCGCTGACCGTGTCTGGCACATCAGTGCCAGAGGCCCAACGGACAACTCCACTCCCCACATACTGCAAAAACTTTTTAATTGGTGAGAAGTGTTCGAGCTGTTGGACTTGACGATCGCCGACTACCATGTCAGCTTTTTTGGCTAAAATTGGGGCAACGAGCCGTGGAATTTCGTCACCGGGATATTGATGATCGGCGTCGGTGTTGACGATGATATCGGCACCAAGGCGCAAACAGGTATCGATGCCGGTTTGGTAGGCATAAGCAAGACCGCGGCGAGCGGTATGACTGACGACATGGTCTGCGCCGGCAGCTTTGGCAACGGCGACGGTATTATCAATACTCCCGTCATCAATGACGAGCACTTCGATGACATCAATGCCAGGGATTGACCGAGGCACATGTTGAATGACCTCGGCGATATGTTCTTCTTCGTTGAGCGCAGGAATTTGCACAATCAGCTTCACACCAACCTCCTTTGGAGGATCTCAAACGAATCAAATAACCCGGTCATTACCACCATCGATGGGAATTTGGGCGCCGGTTGTGCGGGCAAATACATCGCCACATAACTCTACCACGAGCCGTGCCACATCATGGCTGGTGATGGTGGTGTGCAAGATGTTGTTCTTTTTGTATTCGTCGACGCTCAGCCCATAACTCGCTGCGCGATTGGTCAAGACATCGTCGCTCCAGATGCCCGTGTCGAAGACTTGATTGGGGTGCACGACATTCACCCGAATGTTATCGTTGCCCCACTCAAGTGCGGCTACACGCGATAACTGCGTGATGGCTGCTTTTGAGGCTGAGTAGGCTGCAGCTCCTGGGCCGGGTGCCGGAACGTTCTTGGAGCCGATGACGACCACCCGTCCACCCTTAGGTGCGAGTTTGAGCATGCCATAACACTCACGCATCAAGACCACGTTGGCATCGAGATTGATGGCCATCGTCTGTCGCCATTCGGCACTGGGCATGGCGTTCAGCATCCGGCTTTTGGGGAATATGCCAGCATTGAGTACGAGCATGTCGATCCCACCAAACGCCGTGACTCCCGTATCCACCGCGTCAATCAGCGCCTGCTCATCGCCGATGTCGCACACAATCGTGCATACGTCGGGTCGGTTAAAGATGGCTGGCAAGTTGGGATTGATGTCGAGGGCGATAACTGCTGCACCTTGGGCGAGTAGCGCTTCGACACAGGCCCGACCAATCCCCGAGGCGGCGCCGGTGACAAGGGCAATCTCGCCGCTCAAGCGCGGCGGCGTGCCGAGGAGCTTGAGTTTGACTTGCTCGAGTTCCCAGTACTCTATTGCAAACAAATCGACGTCGCCGAGTGGTGTATACCCACCGAGTTGTTCAGCTGCGGTGATGACTGGTATGCTCTGGCTGTACACGTCTGCCGCAATAGCCGCCTCACGCACGCGGCGACCGATGGTCAGCATGCCGAGCTCGGGGTCAAGTACGATCCGTGGTGCCGGGTCGAGCATGGTGAGCGGTGCATTGATACTCTCTTTGTAGCGCTCAAACCATGCATGGTAGCGATTGACATAGGCAGTCACATCGCGTCCCACTAGGGGGACCTGGCGGGTGCGGATGATGTGATCAGGCGTGACACAACCGCGCTGGGCGATATCGGCCAAATCAGGGCGCGCCACAAAGGCTGCGGTTGTGTCGGTATGTCGTGGCACCGTAACCACTGGGGCGCCCATGGCTTGTGAGATGGCGGTGCGTAACTCGGCACGTGCGTGGCGCATTGCTGGGAGTGGTTGAGCTGGTGGGATATGCCGATTGATGCGTGCATTGACGAATTGTTCGGCCAAATCGACATAGTGAATCATGCGCTCGTAGCTGATTCGTGCGTCATCGCCCCACGTAAAGATGCCGTGATTGAGAAGTATCAGCCCCTCGTGGTGCGGTTTGAGTTCGCTGGCGATTTGTATCGCACACTGTCGTGCCAAGGCAAATCCGGGCATGACGTAGGGGATGACGAGGAGTCGATCGCCGTAGATGTCGCGTACGTATTGCTCGGCATGCGGTGTATCAAGAATGGTTAACACGGCGTCTGCATGGGTATGATCGACAAACGTGGCGGGGATGATGGCATGCAAGATGGCTTCAACCGATGGCGTCGGTGCACTGCTGTCAATCATGGCGCACCGCATGGCGTTGACCATGTCGGCGTCGCTCAGTGTGGGCAACTGCGCCATACGCACGAGTTCGTTGAGACGGACTGGTGCAAAGCCGCGCTGATCGATGGTCCCCAAATCATGACCACTCCCCTTGATGTAGAGTATCATCTCGTGGTCGCCAAACAGGGTTGTGTGTTGCGCCTTGACGGATGTGTTGCCGCCACCATGCAATACCAACGATGTGTCCGCACCGAGGAGTCGCGAAGTGTAGATACGGAAGTCTAGTAGGGTGGTGAATTGTTGTGTGTCGCTATCGTTCCAACGGCTCTGCATAGGTGCTCGGTCTTGTCTGAGTGGAAACATTGTGTCTATCGTAGCACAACTCGAAGAGATGATTTTGTAATCGAGCCCGCATGTGCATGTTGGCGTTCACCCGTATAATGTGCATGTGAAAACGATGACGTGGTTGCGACTTGGACAATTAATCTGTAGCGTGGTGCTCCTTTGTAGCTGTGCAACAACGGTCGTTGCACCGCGCGTTGCGACACCGACACCGATGGTGGCGGCAGATGTCATTGGGGCACCCGCTGTGGCCACCCTGCAACCGATTCGCCTGGTACGGTGGCACACACCTGATGGTCGAATTGGCCTTGAGGTGCCAACGGATTGGGCATCAGAAAGCCATATTGATGCAGGTCGTGGCCTGTGGATATGGAATGCGCCCGGGCAGCGCGGTTTGCTTTCTTTGATGCTCATTGGGAGCCCTACATACATCAACGACGAGGCACACACGCAGTTGTTGCGCGACGCACTCGTGCAACTTGATGCACAACTCGTCGGCGACATTCAACGTATTGATGCGGGGATGATTCGTGGCGAGGCACAAGGACAAGGGGTCAATCGCGAAGGCACGCAGATTCCCATGTGGTTGTGGGTGAGTGCCCATCGTTTTGCTGATGGCGTGGCAATTATTGTGATCAGCGTACCCGAGAGCGATAAGGCGATGGTCATGCCATCAGTGGCCGCAATGCAGTCGTCATTAGCGGTGATTCCACTCGCCACGGTGACGCCAGTGCCATCGGCAACTCCTGCGCCATACACGCGAGATGCGTTTGATCGTGATGATGGGCGTTGGTTTATTGGCGATGACTTGCGCCGTGCGATTACCATTCAAGATGGCGTATATCGGTTGTATTTGCGGATGGCAGAAAGCTATTATTTGAGTGCACCTGCCGAAACACCGCGATTGAACCAGCGCCTTCAAACGGAAGTAACGTTTGATGGCGATGCCCGTGTGGGAGTGGCATTGCGCTTTCACTATCGCGCAGACGAAACACGCGATTACGTGGCCTGTTGGATAAGCCCACAACAGCACGTTGGATGCTTTCGTTCGGATGGTGATCAGTGGAGCGTTGTGCACGATATCACGACAAACACAGCGATTCGGCTTGATGCCCCCAATCAAATTTCGTTTGACGTACAAAATGACGTCTACACCTTTGTGGTCAATGGGAGTGTGGTCGCGACGTTTCCATCGCCAGGGTTGAACTCCGGAGTGCCGGCATTGTATGTCGAGACATTTGATGCAGCAGCCGGTGGTATATTTGATGACGTTGAAACATCGTAACGGGGAACCGAAGGGACACGGAGGTCGGCCATGAGTGATGACACAATTCAACCATCGGGAAGTATGGTGGCCAACACCCCAGCGTTGCATCCTGATGAATCATTGATGTACTCGGTGACGGCCAATGATTTGTGTGTGCGCTTCCGCGAAATTGCGCAGAATGACCCGAATATTGATCATTTCATTCACCTCATTCGGGCAGCATATGCGGTTGCGTTTATGGCGCATGCGAATCAAAAACGTGCCTCAGGAGAGCCATATATTACGCATCCAGTTGCGGTGGCAACCGTATTAATTGATTTACATATTGATGCCGAAACGATTATTGCCGCACTGCTCCATGATGTCATCGAAGATACGACGATTACCTACGAACAGGTCGAAGCGTACTTTGGGCTCCAAATTGCGACATTGGTTGATGGTGTGACCAAACTCTCGGAACTTGAGATTCGTCCCAAAGAAGAGGCCCAAGCTGAGAACTACCGCAAAATGTTCGTCTCGATGGCGAATGATCCGCGCGTCGTCTTGGTGAAGTTGGCTGACCGACTGCACAACATGCGTACCATACATGCAACGCATCCTGATAAACAACGACGTATTGCACACGAAACCATGGAAATTTATGTGCCACTGGCGCACCGTCTTGGTATCGGTCAACTTAAGTGGGAGATCGAAGATCGTTCGTTTGCCATTCTTGAGCCGGAGCGCTATCAGGAGATTAGTCGGCAGTTGGCGATGCGTCGTGATGTGCGTGAAAAAACCGTCCAGCGCGTGATGGAGCGCCTCAACGAGCTCGTCACACACGAAAAAATCGTCGCAGAAATTACGGGTCGCCCCAAGAATATTCACTCCATTTATCGCAAAATGAAGCGTAAAGGGGTGCGCATTGAGCAGATTTATGATCAGTTGGCGGTACGTGTTATCGTCAATTCCATTCCCGAATGCTATCAAGTGCTCGGATTAGTACACACGACATGGCCCCCTGTACCCGGTGAGTTTGATGACTATATTGCGAATCCCAAGGAGAGCCTCTATCGGTCACTGCACACCACTGTATTGATCCCAGGTGGACAACCGTGTGAAGTGCAGATTCGTACGCACGACATGCACGAAGTGGCCGAACATGGCATAGCGGCGCACTGGCGTTACAAAGACGGGTATAAGCGTTCTGATCAAACATTTGATGCCAAAATCGCCTGGTTACGTGGCTTGATGTCGTGGCGCAACGAAGTCGCTGATGCCACGGAGTTTGTGGAGCGTCTCAAGAGTGATTTTCTCGAAGAACAGGTCTTCGTTTTTACGCCGCGGGGCAAGATTATTGATTTGCCTCTTGGTTCGACACCTGTAGACTTCGCCTATCGCATTCACTCTGATGTGGGCAATAGTTGCGTGGGTGCCAAAGTCAACAATCGTATGGTGCAACTTGACCACCAACTCGCAACCGGTGACATGGTCGAAATCATGACCAAGCGCAATGCAACGGGACCGAGTCGTGATTGGATGAATTTTGTTAAGACGGTCAGTGCGCGGGCGCATATCCGCCGCTTCTTCAAGCGTGCAGACCGTGGCGACAACTTGACAGCCGGCCGTGAGATGCTCGAGAAAGAGTTCAAGCGCCTAGGGCTAGTCGTATCACTCGACGATGCTGCGACCATTGCCGGAATCAAACCAGTGGATGACATGCTCGTGCAAATCGGCAACGGCGAACTATCGGCGCGCATGTTGGCACAAAAAATCCTCGCCACGCAGATGCGCGACGAAGAACCGATTGATCCACCCATGCCCTCAACACCGAGCAAGAGTACGCTCGATAGCGCAGACATCCGTGTGCGTGGCCTAGATGGCATGTTGACGCGTATGGCGCGCTGTTGTAGTCCAGTGGTTGGTGAGCCTATTGCCGGCTATGTGACACGGGGGCGCGGGGTGACGGTCCATCGGGCTGATTGTCATAATATTTTGAACGAGCCTGATACGAATCGCATTGTGGCGGTGACGTGGGGTGGCTCCGTCCCCAAACTCGGATTCTTGGTACCGCTCCAAATTGAATCGTGGGATCGTGTCGGTTTGTGGCGCGATATTTCAAGTACGATTGCTGATGCGGGCATCAACATTGATGTGGTTGAGCAGGTACCGACGCGGCGGGCGAATATTTCGATGTTGCGCGTGATTGTGCGCATTCAAAGTGTTGAACAGTTGACGCGCTTGATAGACCGACTCAATCGTTTGCCTGATGTCATCGAAGCACGACGTGACATGTCCGGGAGTAGGAGTTTCGAGTAGGTAAGGGGTTCATGAGTGTGGTATGGCTGTGATGCGTTGATATGCGACAATTCGTTATAATACAGAAGAAGTGTATTGTACGAGGGTTACGTATGAGCGCAGGAAGCAAATCTGGACTGTTGTTCATGTTGCCGCAGTTGATTACCGTGGTTATTGCCACACTCCTTGGCTTTGTGCCATTCATATTTTTGGGTGGTTCTCCGGTTGCAATTATTGGGTGTTGTGCGGCGCCATTCGCCGCCCTGATTATTTCTGTCGTGGCAGGGTTTTTTGCTTCATACTGGCACGATGGGAGTGGAGCGCGCCATCAAGCACTCATGGCCGGATTGATTTCTGGTGCAGGCGCGTTGGCCGGAGTCACGTTGTTTTGGGTCATCATGGGGCTCGTTATCAGTAACTCGCTCGATGCAGTGACCATGAATGAGGCATTTCGCCAGATGGAGCGCATGCAACCAGATGCTGATATTGATCGGGGCATGATGACGTCCATCATGGGGATTATCTCATTTGTGATGGCCGGAGTTGGTATTTTTTTGGGCTTGATTGCGCTGGCGTTCTCGGTATTAGGTGGATTGCTAGGTGCAATGCTCGCTAACCGCGATGAACAACCACCGCCGGCATCCGCAACCACTACGCCGCTGGCGTAGTCAGTTCATTGCAGAAGAAACACAGCTATGTCGATTTTACAAGTGCATACCCTGAGCAAGTACTTTGGTGCTGAGCATATTTTTTCGGGTGTGTCGTTTAATGTGGCGCGCGGCGACCGTGTGGCTATCGTGGGCGTTAATGGTGCGGGCAAAAGCACGCTCCTGCGGATTATCGCTGGTGAAGAAAGTGCCACCACGGGTGCGGTAGTACCAGCGCGCGGTGTGCGGATGGCGTATTTGGCACAAGAATCACGCTTTGATGAGGGGCAGACTCTGCGGGGACTGCTTGACGAGGCGCTTGAACATCTCTACCACATGCACCGCGAGATGACCACACTTGAGAGTGCGATTGCTGACACCAATCATCCCGAGTGGTCTGACCGCATGGAGCGCTACGGCGATTTGTTGTCACGCTACGAACACGCTGGCGGGTACGACATAGAGCGCACCATAGAGCGCATCTTGACCGGCTTGGGGTTTGACCCGGCCTACCATGGGCCGATGGCATTGGCACAATTCTCAGGTGGCATGAAAACGCGGGCTGCGCTCGCGGCGATTTTGTTGTCGAGCCCCGATATTCTCCTGCTTGACGAGCCGACGAACCATCTTGATTTGGCCGCACTCGAGTGGCTTGAATATTTCTTGAAACAGTGGGATGGGACGCTGATGGTGGTCTCACATGACCGCTACTTCCTTGATCGCGTTACAACCCGGACGCTCGAAATCGCCCATGGGCGCCTTGATGGCGACTATCCGGGTGGCTACATGAAGTATCAGCAACTCAAGGCTGAGCGCATGGAGCAGATGTGGAAGCAGTATCAAGCCCAGCAAGAAGAAATTGCGCGCATGGAGTCGTTTATTCGGCGTTACAAAAACAGCACATTGAGCACGCAGGCGCGTGGTCGTGAGCGCCGATTACAACGTCTCAAAGAGGGGTGGACAGGCGGGAGTGGTAAGAGTGAAAGCATGATGACTCGCCCGGAGCAACAGCGCAAATTGTCGCTTGCGCTTCAGGCGAATCAACGTGGTGGCGATTTGGTATTCGATTTTGAACGACTCGAAGTCGGCTATATTTTGCCTAACACCCAACACATCACGTTAATTACGATTCCTGAACTCGAGTTACGCCGACAACAACGTGTTGCGCTAATGGGGCCAAATGGCGCCG
This sequence comes from uncultured Klebsiella sp., assembly GCA_964482795.1. Classification (GTDB taxonomy): domain Bacteria; phylum Chloroflexota; class Chloroflexia; order Chloroflexales; family Roseiflexaceae; genus UBA965. The sequence continues at coordinate 15,910 of CAYZZI010000014.1, read as the reverse complement.
GTAAGACGACGTTGTTGCGAACCTTGGTCGGAGAGTTGCCGCCACTGCGCGGTCATGCGCGCCTTGGAAGTAACGTGCAGATTAATTACTATGCACAGGCGCACGAAGGCCTGCAAATGCATAACACGGTGCTTGATGAGATGCGGCGCGTGCGCCCGGCCATCAAAGAGACCGAAGCGCGTACGTTTTTGGGACGGTTCTTGTTTAGTGGCGATGACGTCTTCAAACGTATCGGTGATTTGTCGGGTGGTGAACGCGGTCGTGTCGCATTGGCGCAGTTGACGCTGATTGGTGGTAATTTGCTGATTCTTGACGAACCGACGAACCACCTCGATATTGGCGCGCGTGAAGCACTCGAAGACGTGTTGAACGAATACGACGGTACCATGCTGTTCGTGTCGCACGACCGCTACTTCATTGATGCAGTTGCTGATACGCTGTGGATTGTTGACAACGGGGTTGTTACCGTGTTTGATGGCAATTACAGTGAATATCGTGAATCGCAGGAACAGCGCGACAAAAAAGCGACGACGCTTGTGACGCCGGCAACTCCGAACGTGCCCAAGTCGACTCCCACCGCAAGTCGTCCGGCTCCTGCGCAACCGTCAATTTCGAAAGAAGCAGAACGTGAGGCGCGCAAACGCCAGCGCCGTAGTGAACAACTCGAACAACAAATTGCCGTGCTTGAGAGCGAGCGCGGTATCATCACACTGGCCCTGTCCGGACAAGAAACCGATCCAAAGCGTATCGCGGATCTGGCGGCACGATACAGTGTACTAGAGCGAGAACTACAGACGCTCTACGATGAATGGGCGCTTGTCTCGGCATAGCATGCTCCCGGAACAGTACTACTGTCATGACCCATCCCGGCCTACTGATATTGCCGTAATCTTCTCGTAATGAAAGAAGTTCGGCGTGATATCAGTTAAATTTCAGATTACAATAAGGTTACAAACAACCATGTTGTATGATAGAATAGGAATTGGTTAGAAGCACCCTCTCAACACATTCGCCAATAGTGTAACTAGTCAAGGAGATTGCATCTTGTTTCGACGATTATTATCATCAATCACGTTGATGGTGGTGATTATTGCTGGCACCATTTTGCCTGGTGTAACGCAAGCGGTACCACACAGTCCGAATGAAGTACCGCCATCACGCACCTTTGCAGGATCACGCACTTTTAGTGAGACTGGGCATACGATTTCAAACTATTTCTACCAGAAGTGGACATCAACGCCGAATGCGTTGTTTGTATACGGTATGCCTATTTCACAGCCATTCATCGAAGAGAGCTTCACGAATCCTGGGGAGTTCTATCGGGTGCAGTACTTTGAGCGTGCGGTGTTAGAGGAGCATCCAGATAATACGGCGCAGTACTACATTCAGGGGCGATTGATGGGCAGTCGGCTGGTGGCGTCACGCCAAGCGGAGACACCATTTAAGCCGGTAGCAGATCCCAAGGATGGGACATATGACGGTGTGAGCAAGCACACGTTGCGCGACTCACCGGCGCCATTCCGCACGTTTTATAACAACAACGGTGGGTTGACGGTGTTTGGGCGCCCATTATCGGAGCAGTTCCAAGAGGTCAACAAGGCAGATGGTAAGACCTATTGGGTGCAGTACTTTGAGCGTCAGCGCATGGAGTGGCACCCTGATCAGCCGAATCCGCAATACCGTATTTTGTTGGGGTTGTTGGGCAATGAGTATCGCGACATCAACCACAAGAGCAACCCGGCCTTTACGGCTGGTGCCGCATTGCCACCTGAATTGTCGGGTGCCAACAATGGTGGTGCGGTTGCACCACCGAAGCCGGTGAACACGGGTGGCATTGCATACGGTGTCAACATCAACTTGTCGGAGCAAGACAGCGGCATTGACCGCAAGCGTTCGTTGCAACTAACGCGTGATGCTGGGCTGGGCTGGGTGCGCTTTATGGTGTACTGGAAGTTCCAGCAAGACATTTCACGCGAGGTCAAGTGGGGTGAGCTGGATGCCAAAGTCAACGATGCGCATGCAGCGGGCATCAAGATATTGGTCACGGTTGCCAAGTCACCAGCCTGGGCGACGGCCAACGGCAGTGATGGAATGCCACGGCGTGAGAATTTCGGTGATTTCAACAGTTTCTTGTCGCAAGTGGCAACCCGCTACAAGGGTAAGATCAACGCGTATGAAGTCTGGAATGAGCCGAACTTAGCGCACGAGAATGGTGGTCGTGTGGCAGGTGCCGCCTACTACATGGACTTGTTGGTAGGGGCGTCACAAGCGATTAAGGCGGCTGACCCGGCAGCATATGTCGTGTCGGCAGGTCCATCATCGACCGAGACCAACTTGTCAACGGTTGCCATGTCAGATTTGGTGTACTTTGAGCAGATGTTCAGTGATCCGCGCTTTAAGCAGCATGTCGACATTGTTGGTGCGCATCCAGGTGGTGCTGCTAATCCAGCTGACACCTGCCCAGGCGGCAAGCCCAGTCCGGCCGTGGGTTGGACGAACAACAGTGAGTTCTTCTTCTGTCGTGTTGAAGATATCAAAGCGCGCATGGACAAATACGGCATCAACAAACCGATGTGGGCAACCGAGTATGGGTGGGCCACGCCAAACCACACGGAGAACTACCGCTTCGGTAATCAGACCTCGTACGAAGAACAGGCCCAGTACATCGTGCAGTCGATGGAATTGGCCAACACCAAGTATAGCCCGTGGTTAACGGGATTGTTCTTGTGGAATCTGAACTATTCGGTCTCTGATGAAATCGCCAAGAAGAAGACTGGTCGTTACGGCGATGATCCCTTCTATGCGTATAGCATCATCAATGCAGATTACAGTCCACGTCCGGCATATAACGCAATTAAGGCATATCTGAAGCGATAGTGCCATAAACTTGTGTTACTATGCAAGTACCTTTTTGGGGAGGGCACGCCATGCGTGCCCTCGTGTACGGGAAGTATTTTGTTGTCCCAGCATGCTGGAGTATATGTATGAAGCGATTGGGTAATTTGCATCGATGGCTGGTACTGAGTTTGATTGTGCCACTCTTGGTGGCGTGTGGTGGTGAGGCAGCCACGGAGCCCACGCCTGAGCCGGTTGTTGACTTTGCAACAGCGACGGTCGTTGCTGATGCCACCAAAGCACCGGAACCGACGGCTGTGGTCGAGCCCACAGCGGTTGTTGAACCAACGGCGACCGCGGTGCCGACAACCGGTAAAGTTCCACTTCGCACTGACATCATGGAATTCGGTATTGTGAATCACCTCTACTATACCGACCGTGAGCGCGTATTGGCACTCACAAACATTGCCGGGTTCGACTGGGTGCGGCAACAAATCGTCTGGAAAGACATTGAAGGTCCAGAACCTGGTGACTACAAGTGGGGTGAGCTTGATGGCATCGTTGAGGATGTGAATGTACACAACCTGAAGTTGCTCATCAGCATTGTGCAAGCACCGACGTTCTACAGCGAAAACAACGGCATGCCGGAAGATCCTGTGGCACTGGGCAACTTTGTTGAAGCGATGATGCAGCGGTACGGCACCAAAATCAAAGCCGTAGAAATCTGGAACGAACAAAACTTGGCCCACGAAAACGGCGGTCGTGTGGTACCAGAAGATGCGGGTCGGTACGTGGAATTACTCGTGGAGTCGTATAAGCGGATTAAGGCAGTTGAGCCGTCAACCATTGTGTTGTCAGGCGCACCGTCATCATCCGGTATCACGGATCCAAGTTTGGCCGTTGCCGACGAAGTCTACTTCCGTGAGATGTATCGCTATAAGGATGGACTCATCAAAGACTACTTCGATGTGCAAGCTGTGCATCCTGGTGGTTCGGCAAATCCACCAGAGACGATGTGGCCAGATAACCCGAGCACTGCCGAAGGGTGGACCGACCATCCGACCTTCTACTTCCGTCACGTAGAAAATGTGCGTAAGTTCATGATTGAAGAGGGTGTCGGTGATCATCAGATTTGGATTACCGAGTACGGCTGGGCCACAGAGAATGTGACGCCTGGGTATGAGTTCGGTAATCAGGTCTCACTTGAGGAGCAAGGCGAGTATATTCTGGGTGCACTCAAGTACGCCTACTTCAACTATCGTGAGCCGAATGGAGATCCATGGTTGGGCAACATGTTCTTGTGGAACATGAACTTCGCCGTACTGTGGGGGGCCCAAGACCAGCCGTTGCACGAGCAGGCCTCGTTCGGCATTCTTAACCCGGACTGGAGTCCACGTCCCGGCTTCTTGTCGGTGCAAGGCTTCATGAATGCCATTAAGCAAGAGGGTCGTCGCTAGTTACTTGGTGGATGACGTCTCATCACATCACGCTCCATGTGCACGTATATGCATGTGGGGCGTGATTCGTGTATGATGCTTACGTTTCATGGACGTATGAAGAAAGTAGTGGCTTTGTGAGTACTGCGCCGCAACGGTTTACGTGGAGTGATTTTGGACTGTTGGCCACCATCGTGATTTGGTCGGCGAATATGTCGATTGTGAAGTCAGCCTTCGATAGCATGCCGCCACTCGCATTTAATGCGGTGCGCTTCATGTTTACGCCACTCTTGATGCTGCTGATTGTTTGGCTCATCGAAAAAGACCTGCGTATCGATCGTGCATTATGGCGGAACGTCATTTTGGTCGGATTAATCGGCAACAGTGGATACCAGATATTCTTTGTGATAGGACTCAATCTCACGAGTGCCGCAAATACCGCATTGCTGGTTGCCACGACTCCCATCTGGGTAGCGCTGATTGGGCAGCTACGTGGCACTGACACACTCTCGACGATTGGCTGGGTTGGCATCGTGCTCTCTTTTGTTGGTGTATTTACGATTTTGTTCAATGGCGAGGCAATGACCAACGAGAGTATCATTGGCGATGTCTTGGCAATTATATCGGCCATGTGTTGGGCGTATTACACCATCGGTGCGCGCCCAGTGCTTGCCAAATACTCACCGCTGAAGGTGACTGCATTGACGTTGAGCGTCGGCAGTATCCCGATTATGCTGGTGGGTATCCCTGAGGCATTGACGGTCAATTGGGGAGCCGTGTCGCTACAGGGGTGGGGTGGCATGGCCTACTCGGTGTTGCTCTCGATTATTCTGGCGTATATTTTGTGGTACAACGGTGTCGTCAAAGTCGGTGCCACACGCACTGGTATTTATACGAGTTTGCTACCGGCTGGTGGGGTAATCTCTGCGTACTTGATTCTGGGTGATCCAATCACTGTACGTGAAATAATCGGCACAATCGCCATCGTCTTGGGCCTGTACCTGACGCGTCGTGGCTAAGAAAAGACAAAAACCACCGCTCTGCAGAACAACTGCAGAGCGGTGGTGTATTCTAACCGTTGGACAGTGCGGCTTGCCATTGATGAACCAACTCGGGCAGATCAGTGTAGACGACGTCGGGCTTGATGGATGATGTAGCCACATCGTCGCGCGTGACGACGCCGGTAAGGACTAACCCGGCGGTCATCCCGGCTGCAAGTGAGCCGGCGATGTCGGTGTCGAGGCGATCGCCAATAGTCAATGTCTTGCGTGGGTCGGCCTTGAGGACATCGGTGGCAATATGGAACATGGTTGGGCCTGGTTTGCCGATGATGAATGGCTGGACACCACTCGCCGCCGATAACAACGCCAACAGTGCACCACATCCTGGCACGAGCCCCTCAGGTACTGGTAACGAGACATCCGGATTGGTGCCGATGAACTTGGCGCCGGCGCTAATCAGCAGGGTGGCTTGGCGCAGTTTGGCGTAAGTGACCTCGGTGTCGAGTCCGACAATGACGTAGGCGGGGTGCTGGTCGTCCTCCACGAAGTAGCCATCGCTAAACAATGCCGTACGTAGGCCGTTCATACCAATACAAAATATCTTGGTGCCTTGTGGGACTACCCCCTCAAGGTATCGCCGTGTGGCGACTGGTGAGTTGATGATGTGGGCAGCGGGGAACTCAATGCCCATGCCGGCCAGCTTCTGTGCAAACTGCTCGGGCGTCATCGTGGCATTGTTAGTGATACACGCTGTCTTGATGCCATGTTGTCGACAAAACTGAATCAGCGTATCGGCACCGGCGAGGCGTTCGTGCCCGCGGTATAAGACACCATCCATGTCGAGGAGCAGGGTATTGTAGTGACGCAAATCCATGAAATTCTCCTACATGTCCTACATGCGCTCAGGTGCACGCACGCCGAGGAGGGCGAGGCCGTTGTGCAATGCTTGGGCGGTGGCGGCGGTGAGAGCTAAACGGGCCTGACGAAGTTCAGCGTCGTCGGCCTTGACAACAGGACAATCACGATAAAACGCCGAAAAGGCGCGTGCGGTGTCATAGCACCATTCGGCCAAGACAAATGTGGCATAACGCTCGGCGGCGGCGCGCACGGCACTGGGCATCTTGGCGATTTGACGGACCAAATCGAGCTCCGAAGGGTGTGTCAACACGGCTGCATTGCAGGTGGGTACCTGCATGCCGGCTTGCTCGCCCGCCACACGGCGAATAATGGAACGACAGCGCGCATACATGTACTGAATATACGGTGCGCTGTTGCCTTCAATCGCCAACATACGATCCCAGTCGAGGGTAATATTGCGGCGTGGATCTTGGTAGAGGTCGTTGTAGATGACGGCGCCGACGCCGACCATCTCGGCCACGTTGGCACGCTCATCTTCGGGCAGATCTGGGCTCGAGGCATCGACAACTGCACGGGCACGGTCGCGGGCGTCGTTGAGCAAATCGGTGAGATAAATCATGTTGCCGGCGCGGGTTGAGAGCGGTTTGCCATGTTGATCAAAGATAGTGCCGAATTTGACGTGAATCAAATCGGTATCGGTGGTGGCGTACCCCATAGCACGTGCCAGGGCGAAGAGTTGCCGGAAGTGCAGTTCTTGGCGTGCATCCACCACATAAATAATCTGGCTCGGCGCAAACTCGGCCATGCGGTACTTGATGGTGGCCATGTCGCGGGTGTGGTAGAGCGTGCCGGAGTCGCTGCGTTGGAGCAAGAAGGTGGGCATGTTTTCTTCGAGTTCGCTGACCACCACGGCGCCACCTTCGTCACGAACAGCATAGCCGCTGGCCAAGGCATCCTTGATGACGCCTTCGTTCATGGGCGCGTAGAAGCTTTCGCCATAGGCATGATCAAACCGCACACCTAAGCGGTCGTAGTTGTACTGATTGGCGGTGAGAGTCAGGTTGACCATCCACTGCCAGAGCTCAACGGCGGTGGGATCTCCTTGCTCGAGCTTGAGTGACCAGATGCGCGCTTCTTCGTCGTACTTGGCGTCTTCTTTGGCCATACGACTGAACTGCGCATACAACTTGTCGAGCTGCGCAATCGCCTCTTCGTCGTCACCCTCGGGCTTGCCGAAGTGGAGAATTGCGGCGATGTTCATGCCGAATTGCTTGCCCCAGTCGCCGAGGTGATTATCACCGACGACCTGGTACCCGAGATACTTGAAGATGTTATAAAGCGCTTGGCCGATGATGGTTGAGCGAATATGCCCGACGTGCATCAGTTTGGCGATATTGACCGATGAATAGTCAATCACGACACGTTTGTTGGCACCGAGATCATCGCTGCCGTATTGGTGTGATAGGCGGGCCACATCGGCAAGAACGCTTGCCACATAGGCGTCGGTACGGATGGCAAAGTTGAGGAATGGCCCAGCGGCAACTGCACTGCCGACCAATGAATCATGCGCAACAGTAATCTGGCTCGCTAACTGATTGGCGAGTTGTGGTGGTGGTAAGGCCTGGTCGCGTGCTGCTTTGAAGGTAGGAAAAGCCAAATCAGCCGGAATATTGGGCTTTGGTGCAACAAGCTCAATGTGCTCGGCACGCGCTAACCCACTGGCGATAATCGCATCATGTGCTTGGCGAATAAACCGATCGAGTGTGTATTCCACGCAGTGTCAATCCTTTCTGTGACATGGCGTACCCTGTGTGCATCATCCACGTCTTGTGTGTCTGTTGATACCATATACCAAAAGCGTTAATCTTGCCAAAATGGTTTGCTCCACCCACGCTCGACCAGAATCTCGCGTAGATCGAGCATGGCGGTATAGGTGGGTAAGACGGAGAGCGTCTGGCCGACTGGTGTCTGTGCGAGACCAGCATCAAGCGCTTGCACCAGCGATTCGTGATAATGAATGTGCATCGTTGGCGTGCCGGCGTACTGCATGCGCACGCGCATATCAGCGGCACGTGTGCCACTCACAAAAACCAGGTTCACGTGTGGCACGAGATGTTCAAAATCCGCATCCCACAGCCATGACACATCGGTGCCATCGGCGTCGCGGTCGTTGATGACAATCAGGAGATTGGCCGGTTGCTCCCACGCCTCCACAAACATGCGGATGGTCTCACTGGCGCCGACGGGGTTTTTGATGAGAGCCATGACGAGCGCATGGTGTGGTGTTTGTACCACCTCATATCGACCGAAGGCGGGTTGCATTTGTGCTATTGCAGGAGCCACCGCAGCAGCGATGCCTAGTACATCGGCCACGGTATAGGCGGCCAGCGCATTGATGGCGTTGTAACTACCAGGCAGTGGTACCACGCATCGCTCCGTCTGGTTAATTGTGATTGTACTCCCCGTCAGTCCGTCTGCCCGGAGCTGAGTTATGGCGTAGTCGGGCGTGGGACGGGTAAATCCGCATTGTGGGCAGGTGTAGTGGCCAATATGCGCAAAAAAACGGGTCGTGTAGGTGAGTGCATGCCCGCACCGACAAAACCCGGCATCGGCGAGATGTGCCACGCTATTGCGTGCGCTCTTCAGGTCGTCGTTGCCGTACACCACGACGCGACACGTCAGTGACTGTGCAAGACGTGCGAGCGACGGATCATCGCCTTGAATGCACACGGTAGCAGTATTGGGTAGTGCGGCGAGTGCGGTCAACCAGTGTTGCGCAATCGTATCAACCTCGCCGTAGCGGTCGAGCTGATCGCGAAAGAGGTTGTGGAGCACGACAATACGCGGTTGGGTCTCGTGGATGATGTGTGGTAGCGCTGCTTCATCGCATTCAAGCAACGCAATGTCATGGTGCATGCGCCCACGCCAATCGGCATACGCCAACATGACTGCGCTCACCCCAGAAACGAGATTTGCCCCTGAACGGTTGTGGACGACGCGCCATCCGGCATGTGTGATCACGTCAGCCAGCATGCGCGTGGTGGTCGTCTTGCCGTTGGTGCCTGCCACGAGAATGACACCACGTGGGAGTTGTGCACTCAGGTAGTGGAGCAGGTTCGGAGCAATCCGGCGCGCCACAACCCCCGGCAGAGTGGTCCCACCACCACGCCCCAGCCAGCGGCTGAGCATGCCGGCGCCTCTGCCGAGCCAAATTGCCAGTTGTTCACGCATGGTGTTGTCACCGCCATTAGGTGGAAGATGTTATGCACATTATACAATTGCCACCGGATGCGTGTCATGTTGATTCATCGATGAGCTACGCATTGCGGCGATGCCATGCGCCCGTCCATTCGGGCAGAATCATCGTGCCATCGGGTTGTAGCGTGCCGGTCATAACATTCCCAAAGAAAAAACCGGTGAGCTCGTGACACTCATCTGCTGACACAAAACGATAGTCAGTTTGAATCGGTGTACGCACAAAGCCAAACTCGTGCTCAAATAACGCGTAACAATCAGCGAGTGCGTGTGTGGGTGGGTGAGGAACCGTACTCCCCGATCCGAGTGTCTCGAAGATAATCGCACTACCGCCGGGCTTGAGGAGCCGGAGCATCTCGCTGACAGCCGCACGTACATCGGCCTGCCACGCACCTGGGACCCACTCGGTGGTATGTCCGAAGCTCCAGCCGGCAGTGACCAGATCAAATTGTGCATCGGGCAGCGGGATATGGCGATTGTCGGCGGTAATACTACGCACCGTTGACCCGAGCAGGCGTTGAGCAACGGCGAGCATGGCAGGTGCACGGTCGCTGATCGTAAGTGAGCGGGCAGATGGTGCCATGAGGGCGGCTACGCGACCGGTGCCACTCCCCATATCAAGCACATCGGCGTGAGAAAGGTCGACGTGGCGCATGATTTCTTTGCGGATGTTGCCGAGGTAGTCTTCGCGACTGACGAGTTGATGGTAGCGCTCTGCGTGTTGCGCATCTTGGTAGATTTCACGATAATCGGGCATTTGATTTTATCCTTTGCGTGAGAGTCGTGTTGGCGGTACGGTCGGTGTCAGGGTAATACCGACACGATGTAAGAATTGACTCACAAAAGTGAGATGGGTAATTTCGGTTGCCCATGTCTGGCGTTGTTGATCAAAGCGTGCAAGCCGTCCAAGCAGGTTCATGTGCGGCCGTGGGAGCTGTGGAATGGCGAGATGTGCGAAGGTATCGATGCGTTCCCAGCGTAGTGCGGGTGCTATTGGAGCAGCCTGGGCAAGCGCATACAACAATGCGGTATCTTCGTCGAGTGGTACGAGGTCGAGCTGATATCCCTTGAGGGCATGGCATCCAAACCATTCGGGGATTCCGCGGCCATGTCGACGCCGCACCACGGCACCGAGTGGCATCATCACACCGTGCTGATCATTGCGCGGTGTTGGTTCAAGTGGTACGAGCATGCGTTGTGCTGGGGCGTACATGCTCCAGCGTTCGTGTGTGGTGCTGGGGTGCCAGTGTGGGTCACCAAGGGGCGGTGGATGGGGGAGTCGGGGCAAATCGGCGATTTGGTCATCGAGACTCGCAACGGATAAGCCGCGTTGGCGGATGCGGGCAAATAACCCGTCACGCCGCCACGAAGTGAGGGTAAACCGGTTCCCCACCAGTTCACCCTCACCACGCAGAAAAGGCGTTACTCGGATGTCGTGCACGACGAAGATGTTCGGAGTGAGTTCTTCAAAGGCTACGGGCGAATTATTCCCCTTCATTGAGTCGTTCACCAATCAGGTCTTCGCGATTATCATCAATTTGTCCTTTGCCACAGGCAACATGTAAGTCGTGGCGGAGTTGGGCCATTTCAATTAAATGCGTGCGTTCGTGATTGACCATCCAATTGCCTTGGTGAAGCAGATTAATTTCGCCATAAATCACGTGTGACGCAGTGCGATGCCATGCGGCACTTGTGAGTCCGCGCAACATTAACAGACACTCAATGCGCGATTCATGGAAGGCGTTCAAGATGGCGCGTATATCGCGCTTGCGGTAATGCGACGCTGCCATCAACTTGGGAGGGTGTGCTGATGGGAGTTCGGGATGATCGGTATCAAGGATGAGGCGTGCACGCTCACAGAAGACAAAGTTCATGTCGTTCAGATGACCGAGCACCTCCTTGAGTGACGGAGCATCATTGGGTCCGGGAGCCGAGAGGATGGCATCATCCACGGCTTCGAGCATCGCACGTAACGTGGCTTCGGTATGTTCGAGTGCATGCATGATGGCGTGTGGACCCAGCGTGCCCATCGCCTCAATGGTCAAGAAGCGTTTGTGTGATTCGGGCACGGCACCACATTGAGGGCACGCGCCCACAAGTTCGCCTTCGCGTGTTTCACCGCAGGTTGTGCAGACAAACAGGTCGCCGATTTCGCTCGCATACAAATCACGGTGTTGCGCGAGGGCCGTGGCAGCACGACCAAGTAATTCGCGCGATCGTTCGGAGGTACCGGTGATGCGTTGCATAATAACCGCTTCGGGTTCATTCCCGTTGAGTGCAGCATGCACGTTGGCGGAGGTGTGACCCACGCCACCCGTTTGCATGAAGGCACGCATGGCACGCGCACCACGCGCTTCGCATAGGGCATCAAAAAGACGGGCAATGTTGAAGCGCCGTTCACGGCGTGCTTGGGTGGCCCAGGCACGATAGGCGACTTGCCCCATGCTGGCACTCGTAAAGAGTTGACGCAACTCTTGTTCGGACATACTCATTGGTGGACTCCCAACCAAATCAGCGACAGTAATCGTGACCGCATCATTGCGCCTACATACTATAATAACAATATGTGATTCTGTGAATAGGCAATTTGAGGAATTTTGGTGCAAATAGCTGTTGTGCATGATTATTTGAATCAATATGGTGGTGCTGAGCGTGTGCTTGAGGCGATTCACGATATCATGCCTGACGCGCCGGTGTATACGTCCATCTATGATGTTCAGGCGATGCCGGCGTTTTATCAATCGTGGGATATCCGTGTATCGTGGATCCAGCGTTTGCCGTACTGGCGACGATTGTTTCGTCATTACTTCATGTGTTATCCATTTGCGTTCGAACAGATGAATCTCCAGGCATACGACGTCATCGTTAGTAGTAGTAGTGCGTTTGCCAAAGGAGTACGCCCACGTCCAGGCGCCGTGCACATCTGTTACTGCCACACGCCGATGCGCTTTGCCTGGCAGACCGACCAATACATTGCTCGCGAACATATTCGTGGGCTTGCCAAAGTGGTGATGCAGTTCCTGTTACGCTTTGTACGGGCATGGGATGTGCGGAGTGCGCGTCGTGTGACGCACTATATTGCCAATTCGCAGGTGGTTGCGGCACGTATCAAGCAGTACTACGCACGCGATGCAGTGGTCATTCCACCACCGGTCGATTTGGCGCCTTTTGAAGATGTACCACCGAGGGATTACTTCTTGACAGGTGGGCGATTGGTGCCCTATAAGCGCATTGATTTGGCAGTCAAGGCGTGTACGGCACTCAATGTTCCGTTGGTCGTCTTTGGTGATGGTCGTGACAAAGCTGAACTCATGGCCAATGCAGGGCCGAGTGTGCGTTTTGTCGGGCGCGTCAGCGATGCGGAGCGGCTGAAATTGTTCGCCGAGTGTCGTGGATTTCTCTTCCCTGGTGAAGAGGATTTTGGCATTACGCCGCTCGAGGCGATGGCGGCTGGTCGCCCTGTGCTGGCCTATCGCGCCGGTGGAGCGTTGGATACTGTCATTGACGGCACGACGGGGTTGTTCTTTGATGCCCAAGATGTAGCTGCTGTCACCGCAGGGTTAGTGGCCATGCAACAACACCCATGGGATGCGTATGCAATTCGTGCGCATGCGGAGCAATTTAGTCGGGCGCGCTTCGTTGCGCGTATGCGCGCATTCATCGACGCGCATGTACCGGGGAGTGAGGCACTGCGTCATGAATGATCTGCGACGCCTCTTTGTGGTGATACGCCGGCGGTGGTGGTACATCGCAGTGCCTGCAGTGGTGTTGGCGCTGACTGGTGTGTGGCCGTTGGTGCAAATGACGCCACACTACCGCGTATCGGTGACGTTTTTGTTGACGAGTCGGGCACCGATGAATGACACTGGCGACACACTAGCATACGACTTCCCTGCGGTGAGTCGCGGCGTGGACTTTCGGACCCGAGTCAGTGCCCAGGTGGGTGGGGTGGTGACGGCAGACGAGGTCGACGCCCTCCTCGATGTGCGCAACAACGCACGCGAAGTAACCATTACTGCACGCGGCGCGAATCCAGCCACCCTCGTGCCGGTGCGTGATGCTGCACTTGCAGTCTTGACGCAGGATGGTACACTGCTATGGGGCAAATCTGGCGATACGGCGGTGAATATTGCCGTGTTGCGTCGTGAAGATGTGCCGGTGCGCGAGCAACCGTGGTTTGATGCACTCATGTCCATCATGTTGCGCGCAGGTGCGGGAGCCGTGCTTGGGATGGTCGTGGTCCTTTATCGACGATAGCGTGAGGGTGAATGTATGCGTCTTTCTGAATATATTCGTATTATCCGCCGACGTATCTGGGTTATTGTGCTCGCTGTGATGGTGACGGCTGTGGCGGCGTATGTCTTTAGCAAGCTCCAGGAGCCGTTATATCGCTCTGAGGCAAGTTATTTGGTCGTGCCAAACCGCAACGATAACGGGTTGTCGATTGTGTTGACCAACAACATGAACAGTTACAAACAGCTGGCCTTGGCACGTCCCCAAATCGAAAAAATCAGCGCTCAACTGCAACTCGACCGTAGTCCCGAATGGTTGCTCGAACATATTTCGATTCAGGCGAATGCTGATGATCGCAAGATGATTGTGCAAGTCGATTATCCCGACATTGATATGGCACCACGTCTGGCCAATGCGGTCGGAGAAAATATGGCCGCCCTGGTGAGCTCATTGAACGATGGGCTGGAGGGAACCGATAAAATTAACATGCGTATCACCACCCCGGCCACACCGCCGCAATTATATCGACCCCAAACCCGCATTAACGTCTTGGCAGGTGCGTTCCTGGGGTTCATTATTGGCCTGTTGCTGGCGTTTGTGCTTGACGCTATTGACGATACCCTCAAAAATACTGAAGACGTTGAGCGCCATGTCGGGTTGACTATTTTGGGTGCCATTCCGGCGTCCAACACCACCAGTGAGCGCCGCACGAATGCGAGGAAACCAGCATGACAAATGCCCCCCAATTAGTTGTGCTCAGTGATGCGCAGTCGGCCGCGGCTGAGGCATTTCGCACACTTCGTACCAATATTCAATTCGCCAGTCTCGACAACTCACTGCACCTGCTGACAATTACCAGCGCTGGTATTGATGAGGGGAAGTCGTTGGTTGCCGCCAATCTTGCGGTGACCATGGCACAGGCCGAACAACGCGTGATTTTGGTGGATGGTGATTTGCGCCGACCAGCGCTACACACGTTATTCGGGTTGGGCAATGAGCAAGGCTTGACGAGCATGTTGTTTGCCAGTGATGGTACGCCAGCACCTCTGCAAGATACCGGCGTTCCTGGGCTACAGTTACTCGCAAGTGGTCCACTCCCGCCCCGGCCTGCAGATATCTTGGGTTCACGTCGTATGGGTGAAATCCTGCAGAGCCTGCGGGCAAGTGCTGATGTAATCATCATTGATACGCCGCCCATTCTGGCGGTCAGCGATGCCGTCGTGCTCGCACCGCGCGTGGATGGCGTAATGTTGGTCCTCCAGGCTGGTCGTACGCGTCGTGAACACGCCAAGCAAGCGCGTGCCATTTTGGAAAAAGCCAAAGCCAATATTGTGGGCGTCGTACTCAATGGTGCTGAGCTCACACAAGCATCAGGATACTACGCATAATGATTGACCTACACTGCCACCTCCTCTACGATCTGGATGATGGCCCGCGCAAGCGTGAGGTATCGGTGAACATGGCGCGCCAAGCGTATGCCGCAGGGGTACGCACGGTGATTTGTACGCCACACAGCCCGGAATCGAGTGCCTCACGCCACTACAGCCCGCAACTGATTGCAGAACGCGCCCACGAAATCCAAGAATTAGCGCAGGCTGCTGGGTACGACATCACCCTCAAACCTGGTACCGAGATAAGCTATATTGCGCATGCGCGTCAACGCCTCGATAACAAGGAACTGTTGACTCTTGGTGGGAGTCGTACCGTCTTGATTGAGATGCCGGTATTCGCAGTTGACATGCGCTTTTTGCCGACAGCCAAAGAGTTAATGGCAAACGGGTATCACGTCATTTTGGCCCACCCTGAGCGGTACATCTACAACCAGAAAGACATTGACGATTTGCGCCGCATCCATGAGACGGGCGTCCTCTTTCAAGTGACTGCTGCGGCGGTCACCGAACACAACAGTCGCACCCTGTTTGATCTACAGATGGTGGACGTGATTGCCAGTGATGCGCATAGTGATACCTATCGCATTACCGCCATGGATACGGCATTTGATTGGGTGACAAATGCCTACGGTGCTGCATACGCACATCGCCTCTTCGTGCATACACCACAACACCTCCTCAATCACGCATAAACTCATCTGTCCAGCGGCATCAGGGTGCAATGGCTACGCACACCGCTGATACACAAAACACGCCCGCTCCATCATGTGATGATGGAGCGGGCGTGCGTTGTCTTTGGTTATGGCGTCTCTGATGGGGTTGCGGTCGGCTCCGGTGTGGCTGACGGGGTTGCGGTCGGCTCCGGTGTGGCCGACGGGGTTGCGGTCGGCTCCGGTGTGGC
>CAYZZI010000013.1:0-67285 GCA_964482795.1 uncultured Klebsiella sp. | reverse complement strand
TAAGCCAGCAGATTTACAGTCTGCCCCGGTTGGCCACTTCGGTATCGACCCACACGCGTCGTCATTGCGGACAACGTTTTGTATTATACGTGGCAGTACAGGAGATGTCAAACGGAATTTGAAATTCGTGGCGAATGAACATCTCTTGAAAAGCGTCGGAGCAGTTCCTTAAGAGATACGCATCTCTCTGCTGTGGGCGTAGGTTTATGCAAGCACTTCATGTACGCCACGTAAGCGCCAGGCAGGATGTGGATAACTGCTTTTTAGCACCAGACGTGCCGGACGTTGCACCTGTATGGTTGTCAGTGATGATGCGTTGATTTTGGTGGCATCGCCACCACGGGCAGCGACGATTTTGGTGGCAAAGTCATAGCGACTAATTGCATGTGCGCCGACCAAGTGGAGTGGACCACGGTGTTTTTGACCGAGTAAGATGAGGAGTGCGTGCGCGAGCTCATCAACGAGGACTGGGCAACGTAGTTCGTCAACAAAGAACGCCATATCGTTTTGCCCACTGGCCGCATCGAGGGCAATTTGTTCATGGCGACTCGGCGGCATATGCAATGGGCTGTAGATGAGCGATGTGCGCACAATGCTGGCTTCAGGATGGGCTTGGGTTACTCCTGCTTCGGCAATTGCTTTGGCGGTACCATAAGGCAAAATGGGCGTGGGCATGTCTATTTCGTCATATTCGCTGGCAGTCCCCGCAAAGACCATATCGCTTGACATATGAATGTGACGTGCACGTAAGCGAGCGCTGGCGGCAGCGGCTTCGATGGCACCCAATACGGTAATTGCATGCAGATCGGGATCGTGTTGCACATATGCGGTATGAATGACCGCGTCCGGTTTGAATGCGGAGAGCGCATCGCTGAGATTACCGCGTTTGCGCAAATCGATGGTGTCAGCACGATCATCGGTGCTGTGCTGGCGGCAGACACTATAGCGGACATTCCAGCCATGAGCGGTTGCTAGTTGGACCAACATAGAGCCAAGGTAGCCTGAGCCACCGGTGATGTAGAGTCGCATATGTCACCTATTAATTAATACTCTCTCAAGTTGTATGGAGGACGTGCCATCAGTGCACCCTAAATTACACGATGACAACGTACATTCATGGTTGGGATGGGATGAAATCCGGTTGTTGTGTCAAAAAAAGTAGCGCCTGTTGGGCTGCATCACGTCGTGCTGCTGGTTGACTGTGCCCTGTACCACGCCCAACGACTTGTTGCCCGATGATGACTTCTACCACAAAATGCCGTTGATGATCGGGTCCACGTATATCAACTGTACGGTACGTCGGCGTGATGTTGTATCGTCGTTGACTCTCTTCTTGGAGGGCACTCCGTGGGTCGGTTGGGGTACCTTGTTGTTGGAGCATGGCTAATTGTTGACGAAAGTGTGGTGCCAAAAATGCTTGCGCACGCTCAAGACCTTGATCAAGATAGATGGCTGCCACCACCGATTCACAGACATCAGCGAGAAGTGTAATGCGTTTGCGCGCCCCAGCAAGCTCCTCGCCCTTGGTGAGAATGACAAAGTCACCGAGCTGGTAGTGTTGGGCAATTGAGGCCAAATTTTCGGTACGAATTAAGGCACTCCGTAGGCGAGTCATACTTCCTTCATCGGCAGCGGAAAATGTGGTGTAGACCAGTTGGGTTGCAATGATGTTGACGACGCTATCCCCCAAAAACTCCATGCGTTGTGTATCGGGAGCATGTTGTGCATCATCGGGGTGTTCGTAGCGGTACGAGGTATGCATGACCGCTCCCCGCAGGAGCGACATGTCGTTGAACGATACGCCGAGCACAGCGGGGAGATCCGTCACAGGTCGTTGCATGATTTAGACACTCCAACGACGGAGTGCTAAGGATACGTTGTGACCACCAAAGCCGAACGAATTGCTGATGGCAATGTCGATTTTGCTGGGGCGTGCTGCGTTGGCAACATAGTCGAGGTTACACTCGGGGTCTGGGGTAACGAGGTTTATCGTGGGTGGCAGGACTTGGTGTTGCATGGCAAGCACACAAATGACTGCTTCGATGGCACCCGCAGCACCGATGAGATGCCCAATTTGTGATTTCGAGGAACTGACTGCTACGGTGTATGCATGGTCGCCAAAGACGCTTTTGATGGCCATGGTCTCTGCGATGTCGCCGGCACCGGTGCTTGTCCCGTGTGCATTGATGTAGTCAACGGCTTGGGGGGTAATTCCTGCCTGCTTGAGGGCCATTTTCATGGCACGACCAGCGCCTTCGCCACCAGGTGCAGGAGCCGTGATATGGTGGGCGTCCGCAGAGAGACCATAGCCGATGAGTTCAGCATAAATGGTTGCACCACGGCGTTGCGCTGATTCGAGTGCTTCGAGTACCAGAATGGCACCACCCTCAGCCATGACAAAGCCGTCGCGGCTCACATCAAATGGACGTGAGGCGGTTTCAGGTGACTCATTGCGCGTAGAAAGGGCCTTATTTGCGTTAAATCCAGCCACGCTAATCGGGGTAATAACTGCCTCGCTACCACCAGCAATCATGATGGTGGCCACTCCGCGACGAATCATCTCCGCAGCTTCACCGATGGCGTGGGCGGCAGTCGCACATGCCGAGGTTGGACAGAAGTTTGGCCCCTTAAATCCATGCATCATTGATACTTGACCGGCTGCCATGTTGGTAATCATGGCCGGTACCATGAATGGACTGACGCGACCTGGACCCTTTTCTGCCATGATTTGCATGTTCTCAGCGAGGGTAGTTAAGCCGCCCATGCCACTACCAATGATGACACCAATCTCTTCGGCGTCAACGGTGGAGGTATTTACGTCAGCCATGGTGATAGCTTCACGGGCAGCCGCAATGGCGAAGTGAATGAATCGGTCATTGCGCCGGACGTCTTTGCGGTCCATGTAGTTGTTGGCATCAAAGCCTTTGACTTCACCAGCAAATCGCGTCTCAAAATTGCTCGCATCAAAGAGAGTAATGGGACCAATGCCACTCTGCGCTGTGCGAATGCCCTCCCATAAACTCTGCGTGTCAAGCCCGAGCGGACTGATGGCGCCTATGCCAGTAATGACAACACGACGCTCCTTCATGGATAAATCCTCCGTCACATACACAAATGAGGTGATATTGCAGGTATGATACCACATGCACTACGAAATGCCCGGTAGATTCGGTGTGCATCTTGTGTGTCTAGCCTGATGCATCACGCCATGTCAGATAAATTCAGATAGAATAGATGGAACACACACCACGCTCTGACCCAGAGAATCCACCACTATGTATGTCATTGGTACTGCAGGACATGTTGACCACGGGAAATCAACGCTTGTACAGGCGTTAACTGGCATAAATCCTGATCGCCTCGCCGAAGAGCAAAAACGTGGCATGACCATTGAACTTGGCTTTGCCTGGTTGACGTTGCCGTCAGGAGCCGAAGTAAGTCTGGTTGATGTGCCAGGCCACGAACGATTCATCAAGCATATGCTTGCGGGTGTGGGGGGCTTTGATGCGGCCATGCTGGTCATTGCCGCCGATGAATCAGTGATGCCACAAACGCGTGAGCACTTGGCGATTCTTGACTTGCTCGAAATCAATCATGGACTCGTTGTGATTACCAAAGCGGACATGGTCGATGCCGAGTGGTTGCCACTCGTTGTCGAGGATGTGCGCCGTCAACTCAGCGAAAGCCGCCTGGCCCAGGCACCATTGGTGGTTGTATCGGCGCGGACAGGGCAAGGCATGGACGAATTACGGGGTGCGATGGATCATCTTGTAAGGCAATTACCCCCACCACAACGACGTGATGAGCCAGCCCGCTTGTGGGTTGATCGGGTGTTTAGTGTCGACGGATTTGGCGCGGTGGTGACGGGTACATTGTTGGCTGATTCGTTGCGCGTTGGTGATGAAGTTGCAATATTGCCACGTGGATTAGCAGCGCGGATTCGTGGCATTCAGATGCATCGACAGCGCCTCGAGGTAGGGCAACCGGGGACTCGTGTGGCATTGAATCTTGCGGGGATCTCGCATAACGACCTGCGTCGTGGAGATTTGGTTGTCTTACCACAACGCATGACAACCACTCAGCGTATTGATGTGCGCTTGCGGGCCACGCACATTGCGCCACGACCGATTCGACAGGGGATGCACCTCGACGTGTTCGTTGGTGCTGCGGAGAGCGCATGCCGCGTGACCATTCTTGATGGCGATGAAATTGCACCAGGTGCGAGTGGGTTTGCCCAGCTACATCTGGTGCATCCAATTCCGTTGTGGCGTGGTGATCGGTTGATTCTGCGTCAGGCATCACCGAGTATCACGCTGGGTGGTGGGCGGGTTATTGACCCACATCCGGCACGTCATCGACGCCATCGACGTGACGTGATTGAGGCGTTGACGGCGCTCGAGCGTGCAACACCTGCGGATGTGTGTTGGGCGGTTGTGCGTGGTCAGGTAGTGCATATTCATGATATTCAACGACAGACGCATCTCACCCATGAGGTGGTCATGCAGACGATGTCCACTTCATCGAAGGTGGTATTGCTCGGCGAGTGGGCCATCGATGGCGACCTACTCAATGCGTTGTTTACCAAGGCCGAGAAGGCGTTGCACGGGTATACACAGCGTTACCCATTGCGCATTGGCATGCCAAGTGAGGAGTTGCGTCGGCGACTCGATGTGAGCATACCGATATTCGATGTGCTACTGCATGAGTGGCAACGCGACATCGAACGAGTAGGTGACGGATTATTGCGGCGTGTCGGCTATTGTGTTGCGCTCACCAATCAGCAGCAGCGCGATGTGCAGGCTACGCTCACGCAATTGCGTGCGGCGCCGTTCAATCCGCCTGATGTCGCCATCGAACGCGAGCTGTTGTTGTACATGGTGATGACTGGTCAAGTGGTTGAGGTCAATGATGGAGTCATCTTTGATGCAACGGCATGGCACGACCTGTATCAGTGGATTATTCAGACCATTGATCAGTCGGGGAGTGTGAGTGTGGCGCAATTGCGCGATCGATTTCAGACGACGCGTAAATACGCGCTTGCAGTCCTCGAATATTTGGATGCCAAACGTGTAACACGACGCCAGGATGATGTACGTGTGCGCTATCGCACCTAGCAGAGCGACATACGACACTGATAAAGGATAGATTCGATGAAGCCAGCAAAACGCCTTTCTCCATGGCATGTGATTATGGGGGTAATTGCAACGGCCGTGATGATGCGCATTGGTATCAAGGTGGTTGCAGACCGTGAGCGGAATCGCCCTACTGCCATGGTTGATTGGCCGGCGGCGTTACAACTTGCTCAACGCATGCTCCCTGAAGCCCATCAACCACCCGCACACAACTATCAATCATTAGTTGATGCTGCAGGTGTTGATGTGGGGGCCTTCACTGGATTGCATGTGCCACCTCATGCATTGCGCGTACGGGTAGTTGACCAGCACGCCTGGTTGACGGCGAATGTGCGTTCGTTTGCACGATTGATGGCACCGCTTGAACCTCTGTGGCTGGCACAACACGACCATACTGACTGGGGGTTGGCTAGTCGCCGTATGAATGGTCGTGTTGCAGGCATCCAGAGCGGAGCCATGTTGAGTTGGATGGCAACACGCGTGCTCGGCCAATACGACACGGCACTCTTACATGACGATGATGCGCCCAACGAACTGCTTCTTGTAGAGTCAAATATTGCACGTATTGCTGCGGAGCAAGGAGTGCATGTGGCTGATCTGCGGCAGTGGATTGTCATTCACGAAGTGTCGCATGTCTTTCAGTTTGAGGGGATTGCCTGGCTTCGTCCGCATCTACGCATGCTCCTTGATCGCTTTATGCGCACGTTAGCAGATCAACTTGCCACACCACAAGATGGGTTTTTTGATATGGTGCGACGCATTGCACAACAACCGAAGGCACAAAGCTGGGTGGAATGGGCATTGAATCCTGAACAACGTACTATTTTCAATGAAATGCAAGTGCTCATGTCGCTCATTGAGGGGCACTCCAACTACGTGATGAATCAGATTGGTGCATACCGCATCCCGCAATTTGGTGTGCTTCAGCAACGTATGGAAGCGCGTCAGCAAGAACGCCCCACCCTGGACGCAGTAATCATGCGTGTGACGGGCATGCAGATGAAGATGGCACAATATCGGGATGGTGAGGCATTTGTCAATGCACTTGCAGCGCATGGAGGCGATGCACTAGTACGCCGATTATGGCAGACGCCACACCACCTCCCTACCGTTGATGAATTAGCCAACCCTGCTACCTGGATACATCGCTATGTGGAGTCAGTAGATGCGCGCGCTCCCTGATCACGTACATGACCAAGTTGCACTGCTCACGGATGCGTTGCGTGCCATTCTTGGTGATGCTATTGTGGTCCTCATTCATGGGTCAGTTGCCCTAGGCGATTATCACCCGGGTCGGAGCGATCTTGATGTGTTGGTCTTTTGTGATGGCGCACCAACGACTGCCCAATATCACCAACTAGCCATGGCATTACTGCGGATTTCGGCGGCACCTGCGCCCATCGAAATATCCGTGCTTGATGCGACGTTGCTCACGCACTGGGTGCATCCGGCACCCTTTTTCTTTCATTACAGCGAAGCATGGCGCGATGCGACCCACGCTGCTGTGATAAACCCGGCACATCGCTGGGATGTGATACGCACTGATCCCGATGTGTCAGCGCACATGGTAATCGCACACCACCACGGCATCATGGTGCACGGTGATGCACGTGTGCCACTACCGTTGCCACACCACGCATTGGCTGCAGTCTGGTATGACATCGCAGAGGCTGAGACACAAGTACACGAGACTCCGGACTACGTCATCTTGAATTTATGCCGGACCATACGTTGGTTGGCGCACGGTGAAGTGCACTCCAAAAGCACCGGTGGCATCGCCATGCTCCCTGAACTAAACGAACCAGCAGCTACGGTAGTAACGCAGATGTTGGCCATGCGCCGAGGTGTGCCCATCGAACTGCCGGATGCACAAACGCTCCAACTGGTGGTGCGGCAGTTGCTTGCGCGTATTCACGGGTTCATGCAGGTTGAGTGATATTTGGCGAATTTGCCTATCTCATCTATTGATAGGCATGTGCATGTGCTATAATCCAACACAGTATGCACGGGTTCGTGCACAAATAAATGATTTGTTGTGACTGTGGTATACGGCACGTATTAGGGAGTAGCATGCGATGGAGACGGCATTATCAATTGCGTTGATTGCACTAGGGACGGCATTGACCTTTCTGGTTGTGTTGCAGGGGCGGAATGCGGGCTTGCAGTCACGCGATGCGTCAAGCATTTATCAGACCAAGCGCGGTCTTGAGAAGACGATTTTTCAATTGACAATCATTTTGGGCGTGCTGTTTTTGATTTTGGCATTAGTTGCCAGTCTGCCGATTTTCGGATCAGCACCTGCTGCTGGTTTGTTGGTCTGGTAAGGTTGCATGTCACGGCGCATTCGCTTTCAAATTGTCATAGCCGTCGTGAGTTCGGTCGTCGTCCTCGGACTGATGGCCTACTTGGCGTTGTCGCGTGCGGTAGTCTCACGGCCATCGGCGGGTGGGAGTTACATCGAGGGTGTGGTCGGACTGCCCACATCGTTAAACCCATTGATCGGCGATACCGGGCGTGACTTGGCGGCAGCGGATGTACAGTCGCTAATCTTTGATGGGTTGGTGCGCATCAATCTGGATGGTACACCTGGCCCCGGATTGGCCGAATCGTGGGAGATTGATGAATCTGGGTTAGTGTACACGTTCACGTTGCGGAGCGATGTGCAGTGGCATGATGGCGAGCAACTTGACGTCGAAGATGTGCTGTTCACGTTGCGCTCGATTCAAGGACCGGCATTTACCGGTTCACCCAGCGTTGCGACCGTGTGGCGCACCGTACTGGTTGAACGCGCCGGCGATCGAAGCATTCGATGTCAGTTACAAGCTCCGTTTGCACCGTTTTTGAAGTTTGCCACCGTTCCTATTGTGCCGGCACATTTGTTGAGTACGGTGCCACCCGAAGAGTGGGCAAGTTCTCAATTTAGCGTGAAGCCGGTTGGTACTGGCCCATATCGTCTCGAAGAACTCAGTTCCGAGGGGATAGTGCTGCGCGCAAATGCTGATTACTACCAAGGTCGCCCGCTCATCGAGAACATCACGTTGCGCTTCTATCCTGATGAGGCAACGGCATTTGCGGCATTGACGCGTGGTGAAATTAATGGCATGGCATACCTGGGTACTGGCAATCTAGGGAGCTATAACGTGCCGCGCGGGGTGACGCGTCGAGTGGTGCCGATTGATGCCTATACGATTTTAACGTTTAACATACAACAGGCGCCATTTAATGATGTCGGGTTCCGTCGTCAGTTGGCACAGGCCATCGATCGTGATGACATGATTAATCGCGTGTTCTCAGGGCAAGTTGCGCGCATTGATACGCCGATTCTGCCGGGTTGGTGGGCGTATGACCCAGCGGCAGTCTGGTATATCCCGAGCAAAGAGCGCGCTGCCGCCGGACTCGATAGTTTGGGTTACACGCTTGGCAATGATGGCGTGCGTGTCAATGCGGATGGCCAGCGTCTTGAGTTCGAATTACTTGTTGATGGTGCCGTTGACCGTAATCTTGCTGCTGCCGATATCGTGAATCAACTACAGCAAGTGGGTATCAGTGTCATCGTGACACCACTGGACGGAGACGTGTTGCGCCAACGCCTCGAGACCGGAGAATTTCAGATGGCATTGCATGGGTGGCAACGCCTTGGCAGTGATCCTGACGTGTATGAGTTGTGGCATTCTACGCAAGTGGGCATCGGCCGTAACTACGCTGGTCTGCAGGACGCATTAATTGACGATGCGCTCTCGTTGGCGCGTATTGAGCGTAGTCGCGATACGCGCGCCGAATTGTACGCTGAATTCCAGCAACGCTGGATTGATTTGGCGCCGAGTATCATCATGTACCAACCGTACGAAGTCTATGCAACCGTTGCTGATTTGGGTGGGACAGCGATTACCCACAAAAGCGACATGCCCGGTATGATGAATCTGCTGTTTGGGCGTGAATCGCGCTTCCGTAATGTGGTCTATTGGTATGTCTCGCGTTCACGCGAAATTAGCGGCGATATTCAACCCTAGTAGCATCGATGTTGTAGGTGCCACACCTAGCGTGCGTAGCGGACGTCGTTGATGGCGTCACGCGTACGAATGGCTTCGGCACGTGCAGCGCGGGCGTAGTTTTCATCGCTGCTGGCATAGAGGATGCTACGCGATGCGTTAATGAGTAGGCCGCTTCGGTGTGCATCAAGCCCAGCGTTGAGTGCCTCAACCAGATCGCCACCTTGTGCGCCAATGCCAGGCAAGAGGAATGGGAGGTCTGGGCAGATGGTGCGCACTGCTTTGAGCGCATCGGGCTGGGTTGCCCCAACGACCAATCCGACGTTCTGGTTGGTGTTCCACTGTTGCGCTGCGAGTTCAGCCACGGCAAGATACAGTGGGCGCCCATCAGCGAGACGGAGTTCCTGAATATCACGACTACCAGGGTTCGATGTACGACAAAGTAAAAATGCTCCACGATCGGCATGAGTTAAGAATGGTTCAAGTGTATCACCACCCATGTAGGGGTTAAGTGTAATTGCATCGGCTTGAAAGTGCACAAAGGCGGCATGTGCGTATGCACTCGCCGTGTTACCGATATCACCGCGTTTGGCATCGAGAATCCAGATGTTTTGTCGGGTGTGGTGCATGAGCCGCATCAGCGTCTCGATGCCGGCTACGCCCATTGCCTCAAAAAACGCAATATTTGGCTTGTAGGCCACGGCCACGTCGTGAGTTGCGGCAATGATTTCGTGACAAAAGGTATATACGGCATCAGCATCATGACGCATGCTGGATGGGAGACGCGTAACATCTGGATCCAATCCAATACACAACAGACTATGATGGTGCTCGATGGCAGTGTTTAGTCGTTGATTAAAATTCACAGGTGATTCTCCTTATGACACCACAAAAGCATTGACGTTTAACCCCCATAAATGATATAGTAATTACTGATATGCATCAACTTCGCATATAGTTTGCACAATATTGGTGTAGATTGTAGTAACAACTCAGTTGCTCTTGATATGCGAGTGTTGCAACCACGTTAGCGTACAACAGAGATTGTGCGTAACGCTAAGGGATACCTGATGGAAACAGTACATCAATCAGTCAACGACGTGGTAAGTGATACATCAAAGGTGCATGCATGGCAGATGATGCCACTGAATTCTAGTCAATTTGCTGTGGGTATGCACGTTATTAAGGGGGCACTGTGATGGGCAGTGCAGATTATCCACAAGATGGCCGCGGCGAGCTCGATATTTTCCTGAAATCTGATGATGTGCTCGGTACACATGATTTTGCGAGCACACAGTTTGGTATTGTTGGTGACGATTCCCTCCCTGCCGAAGAAGAACTTATTGACACGCCTATCAGCGATATCTCACTCGATGATCCGGTCCGCATGTACCTGCAAGAAATCGGCAAAGTCCGATTGTTGCGTGCAGCTGATGAGGTCATGTTGGCACATCGCATTGAGATGGGGCTCAAGGCCGTGCGTGTGCGCTCACAGCGTTTGGTGATGAGCATGCCGGTTGGCGATGCACGTGCACTCATCCACAAAACCATTCATGCGTTGGGATGGAGTGCGTTGTTGTGTAGCACGTGGAGCGACAAACCATCCGACAGTGCCACCCGTATATTGCCGTTGTTGACGGATGCCAATGCGTCGGTTGATATCATGGATGTGGCCGCTCAGTTGCACCAGTGGTTGCATGATGACAACGAGCGCAGAGAGTTCGATCGTGCCCACTATGCGGGATTGGAGCGCCGTGAGGTTGAGCAAGTTGCGGCTCAATGGCTTGTAGCCCGTGATAGCATGCTGTGGCGTGCCTACGAAATACTCAAAGCACAACGCGTCGTACGAACCTTTCAAGTGCATGATCGTGAGTCATGGCGCTTGCTCTCAGGCCTCATTGGTGCAGATATGCGCCACGACGTGTCGTCGGACATTGAGCACTGTCTTGTCGAGATTACGTGTGTCTACGTGACGAGTCGCATGACAACCAAGGAGAACTTGCGCTCTCTGCATAAATGGCCAGACATGGTCGATACCGTGCAGTCGTTGTACGTGGTCTGCGCGGGGAACAACGACATGATGGGGCACATTAGCGATGAGAAGCCCCTCAACAGCATCGTTGAAGCAGCCGACATGGCGCGTCAAGATTTGATTCAAGCGAATTTGCGCTTGGTCGTCTCCATTGCCAAAAAATACACCTCGTACGGGTTGACGATGATGGATCTTGTCCAAGAGGGCAACATTGGTCTGATGCGTGCCGTCGAGAAGTTTGACTACACCAAAGGGCATAAGTTCTCAACCTATGCAACCTGGTGGATTCGTCAGGCAATTACCCGCTCAATTGCCGACCAGAGTCGCACTATTCGCTTGCCTGTACACATGGGCGAGGCGATTAGTCAGGTCAAACGGACTGCGCACAAGCTCCAACAGGTCATGCAACGTGAACCAACTCCCGAAGAAATTGCCGAGAAGATGGGTATGACGCCCGCCAAGGTGCGTCGCACGCTCGAAGCGGCCATGCAACCACTCTCTCTCGAAATGCCTGTCGGTCAAGAGGGCGAGGGGCGCATGGGCGATTTTATCGAAGACGAACGAATCGCCGGCCCGGCTGAGGCGGCGTCTACTTTGATGCTCCGCCGTGAACTCGACGAGGTCTTGGCTAGTCTGCCAGAGCGTGAACGTCTCATCATTCAGTTGCGTTATGGGTTGAGTGATGGCCAATATCGTACGCTCGAAGAGGTCGGTGACAAGTTTGGCATTACACGTGAGCGCATCCGCCAAATTGAAGCCGTGGCCTTGCGTAAGTTACGGCACCCCCATCGCGGCAAAAAGTTGCGGGGATTTATTGAGTAGGACATGGCATCATGGTGCGGTATCGGTTGTGGCAACTCTGGCGCGCCTTGACCGGGGTGGTGCAACCGGATGAGCAAGCATTTGTACGGGCGCTGCTGACGCCGGATGAGCAGCGCCTTTTTGTGCGTTTGCCACGGTATGATCAACGTCATGCCCTCGATATTGTGGCCGTCCTGCGCACCCACTCACCCGCCGTTGCCGATGACATCTACGTGCTGGCGTTGTTACACGATATTGGTAAGGTGCGCGATGATGGTCGGCCGTTGGGCTTGCTCTGGTATGGGGTTGCTGTGCTCTGTCGCCGTGTGCCGCGTCTCTATCAGTGGATGGCAACATGGTTAGAGCCAATGATGCGCCACGCACACCATGAGCGTCGGAGTGCTACAATAGCGCAACAGACCGGCGTGCGCCCCGCAGTATGTGCCCTGCTTCGCGCTGTGGCAGATGGGGATGACTTGCCAGAGATTCGCCTTTTTCAGTGGGCAGATGACCAATGCTAATTGACGACCAAAGCATGTATACGGTGCGCCTTGATCAGTTTGAAGGGCCACTTGACCTGTTGTTACATCTCATCGAAAAAGCCGAACTCGATATTACCACGATTGCACTCGCACGCGTGGCTGACCAGTACCTGTCGCATGTGCGCCAGCTTCAGGAGCGCGATGCTGGGCAAATATCGTCGTTTGTGGTACTAGCAGCTCGCCTGCTCGTCATCAAATCGCGCGCCCTACTACCGACTATACCGACCAGTACGGATGAGGTTGATGATAGCATTGACCTGGTGAAGCAACTGCGCGAGTACCAACAGTACAAGGCGGCTGCTGAATGGTTGCGACAACGCGAGCAGTTGGGGTGGCAACATATGGCCAAACCACCCTCACTACCAACTGCGTCGGTACAACACATGCCATTGATGATGACACTCGATGAACTATTGTCGGTGTGGCAACAACGCATGCGTCTGATTGACGTGCCTCCGCCGTCTATTCCGCTCCCGGCACCCAAAGTCTTGACGGTGGCAGATGTGGTGCAATCAGTGCGTGAACGGCTACAACGTCTGCGTCGAATCTCGTTCTTCGATTTGTTACCGCGACAAAAAACGACGCGTGTCGATGTCGTCGTCTCGTTGTGGGCGGTCCTTGAAATGGTCAAACGCCGTACTATTGTGGCGCATCAGGATGAACTCTTTGGTCCCATTCATCTTGAGTCGTATCACGAACAACCGCTACAAGAGCCAAATCAGTAGTGCGACACCGGCACCACATAACGAACTGAGAAAATTCACCATATCGTTGTTGAGCCACATCCACCCACGGATGCGTGTGTGCTCGCTGCCGTCAATAGCAAAGCGTTGCTCGCTGGGCCCGTGCACGGTGGCGAAGAGCCGTTGTACAGTGGCGCCCATGAGACTATCACTCATGCTCCCTATTAAACCACCAATCGCGCCTGCTGCAACCAACACTGGTGTGATGACTGGCAATGTCAGTGCAAAAACGACGCCCATGGCGAGTGCACCGGCTACAGTTGCCAATGTACCGGCTAGACTAATCGCTCCTGAGGTGCCACGAGGCACCGTGGCGAAGGTGGTGATAAGGCGCGGTGGATTGCGTGAGAGCACGCCTAACTCGGTGGCCCAGGTGTCAGCTGCTACAGTGGCCATGGCGCCGACATAGAGCGCATTGAGGATGTCAACGGCATCAGGGAAGAACGGCATCAAAAGACAGAACACACTCCCCAATCCGCCGTTAGCTAATGCCTGCCAAATATCACGTTGCGAACCTTTTTCAAATACCGTTTGCTCAAGTTGTTGCTTTTGCCGCTTGCGCCAGCGCGACAAAAGCGTCGAGCTGACAAAGAATGCTACCAGCGTTAACCCGTGGGCCCATCCTCCAAATCCAAATGTGGCGGTGCCAGTAATGATGGCACCGAGCCAGCCACTTTTGCTGAGTGAGCCACGACGGTAGGCCACAGCACCGATACTACTGCTAATCAACAGCCCAAGCAGAATGCGCGTCGTATCAATCATGCGTGCCTCGTCGTATTAGGGCTGCTCACCGGTGGCAATCTGTCGCGCCTCTTGACTACTCCAGTCGCTCCACGATCCTGGATAGAGCGTTGCATCGATGCCGGCCAGGTGCAGTGCGAAGATGTCGTGCGTCGCAGTGACCCCCGATCCACAATAGCAGACGACTTGTTGGGCTTGATGTGCACCGAGATCGTGATAGCGAGCGGTGAGGTCGGTGGCTGACTTCAGTGTGCCGTCGGGAGTCAAATTGCCGGCGAATGGTGCTGATATGGCACCCGGGATGTGCCCTGCACGCGGTCCAAACGGCTCGACTGCACCGGTATAGCGTTCGTAGGCACGCGCATCAAGAATCAGCACCTGCTGGTCGTGACGAAGCCGATCAACCTGATCGGCGTCAACCGTCATCGAATGATTAGGGGTGCCAACAAACTGTCGGGCTGCGCGCGTTTCGTTCCCACTCCGCACCGCACCACCACTTGCTACCCAGGCTTGCCACCCACCATCAAGAATCGAGACATTGGTATGGCCGTAGTACCGCAATAACCACCAGAGACGTGTGGCAATCGACCCGCCGGCGCTGTCATAAATGACCACGTGACAGGTGTGGTCGATACCTGCTTGGCTCATGGTCGCCACGAATCGATCAGGTTTGGGTAACGGATGCCGACCGGGACCGTCCCAAGCCTGGGCCGATAAATCAGTATCGATGGAGAGATATAGGGCACCAGCAATGTGCTCTGTAACGTATTCTTCCTGTCCCTGCGCCGGGTTGAGCAGATACCAGCGTGTGTCAACTACCACCACATGTGGGTCGTTGAGATGTACCTTGAGCCATTGACAATCGACGAGTGATGCAACAGACATATGCATTATCCTTTCGCAGATGTAACCATGGTGAGAACATCGAGCGTTTGTTGGGCGGCAGCATACCATGAGAATTGTGCGGCTTGGATGGGACCACGTGTGCCCATCTCGCGACGAAGTACATCATCGCTCCAGATGAGCTCTATGGCATCGGCCCAGGCACCGGGATCATCAACAGGGAGATACTGTACTGCCTTTCCGCCGACCTCAGGTAGGCTCGAGGTGTCGCTGGCGATACTTGGTGCGCCACACGCCAGCGCTTCGAGGAGTGGTAGCCCAAATCCTTCGTAGCGTGATGGATTGGCATAGACGCGCGTGTTGGCGTAGAGCCAGTGTAATTCGTCGTCGTTCACGTTGCCAAGAAGTGTGACGGCATCGCCGAGACGTAAGTGCTCGATTTGTTCGATGATGGGTTTTTCACGCCACCCACGCGATCCGGCGGCCACGAGTTGGTAGTTGCGATCAGGATGGCGATCGCGACAAATGCGTAGTGCATGCAGCAGGAGCGGTAGATTTTTGCGGGGTTCTATGGTGCTGACAAACAAGATATAACTGTTTGAGGCAACATCGAATCCGTTGATGCGCTTCCGCTCGTGTGGAATCTGTTCGAGCGGTACAAAATGTGCTGAAGCGGCCTCGTAGATCACGCTGACGCGGTCTGCCGAGATATCGAGACGCTCGACAATATCACGTTTGGTAGACTCTGAGACAGCAATAATACCTTGAGCACGTTGGGCGCTCACCCCCACGCGCCCATAAAACGCCTTGGCGTTGTCGTCGAGCAAATCATCAAAATGCAAAAACGCCAAATCATGAATGGTGACAACGGCAGGAAATGTGCGATAGAGTGGCGCAATGAAATCGGGGAACAATGCCACTGATGGGCGAATTGCGCCAATCTCGATGGGCAAGGTGAATTGCTCAAGACGGTGGTGCGGAGGCGTATAAATGACACGCCGTGTTACGTTGGGTGCACTGACAATGCGCTCCGGTTGTCGTCGATGTTGAAGAACCACAAACTCCTGTTGGGGCGCAATCTGCGCCATGGCACTCGTGAGTTCGCGCGTGTATTTGGGGATGCCGCCAGTGCGATAGGCGTTGAGGCGTGCGTCAATTACAATGCTCATTCGGCCACCTCAATCATCTGACCGTCATATCCGGGTTGCATGTATTCGGGCAAACGGTGGAGTAAATCAGCATGGTGCAAATCATGCGATAGATGCACAAAGTAGGCACGGCGTGGGCCAATACGCTCCACGTACTGTTGCGCCTGCGCAAACGATAAATGCATCGGGTGTGGTTGGTCACGGAGCGCGTTGATGATCAGCACATCTACTCCGCGGATGGCCTCGACAACATCATCATCGATATGACTTGCATCCGTGATGTAGGCGAGTTGTCCAATTCGATATCCCAAGATGCGCATTGGCCCATGAGTTATCGGGAGTGGAATAATCGTCTGATCGGCGAGCTGAAATGGTTGCCACGGTTGTATGGCAATTAAGTCGATGTTGGGGCGCGATGAACCACCGCTCTGTGCCTCAAAGGCATAGTGATATCGTTTGCGCAGAATGTTTAACGTGTGCTCTTCGCTATAGAGGGCTACTGAGGTTTGCATACGGTAGTTGAGTGGACGTAAATCATCAATTCCACCGATGTGGTCTTGATGCTCATGCGTGATTAACACACCATGTAACGACTGTACACCAGCGTTGAGCAACTGATGGCGCATATCTGGTCCCGCATCAATTAATATGTTGCCGGTTGATGTCTCAATTAATGCCGAGGTGCGTAGGCGTCGATCACGAGGATCTGCTGAGGTACAGACGCTACACTCACAGCCAATCATGGGCACACCAGTGGATGTGCCAGTGCCGAGGAGTGTTACGCGCATGAGGAGACTCACTGTCTATCTGAACGACCCACAGAAATTATACAAGATAGCCTCGTTCTATTGTACGCTGATTCGCAAAATGCGAGTATAATAGGCGCTATCGTCTACTATGTGTGTGGTGTGAGGAGTATCATCATGTCGACAATTCCTGTCCGTTCTTCGAGTAGCGCCCGTGTTGATGGGTTGCGTCGTTTGGCTCATACATTGCGTCGCGGTGAGCTCGTCTGGTTGGTCAATGCCACCTACGATGACTATGCGCAACTCTGGTTGTTTGATTTGCTTCGTCAAGGTGCAAAGGGGACCTGGGTCATTCAACGCTTTGCCTATGACCTCCACAACGACATACAGCACTATCGTGGTGAAATGGCCGTTCCCGATAGCCAAGTGCGTGCGACGCGTGCCAAAGCTAAGCCGTTTGATATTGCAGATTGGCAGGATGGGGCAACCGAGTAACTCTCGCTCCTCGTAGATGCCTGCGCTAGGGTGCCACATGGTGCCCTAGCGCATTGCTTTTTGAGCAACATGATGCCTATTTTTGTGATACGGTATTGATGTTTGGTTGATAACAAAGGATAACCTTTATGAGTACTCCCCAACCATGGCGCAGTGATGATGTCTTTGAGATTGAATACGTCGAAAACCCTACCTGGAGCCCCGACGGTCAATCATTGGCCTATGTCCGCGCTACACCGGATCGTGTGCGCAATTCCTTTAAACGGGTCATCTGGATTCAACGCAATGGTGCTGATCCACGACGCTTTAGTGCTGGCACTCACAGCGATCGCCTGCCGACCTGGAGCCCCGATGGGCGTTGGTTGGCGTTTGTGTCAAGCCGCGGTGGCGACGGTATGCAACTCTACATAATCCCCACTGATGGCGGCGAGGCCACGCCTGTTGCATCGCTCCCCGCTGGTGTGCGTGGCTTTGCCTGGAGCCCTGACAGTCAACGCATCGCGTTGGTCAGCTATCCGCTCCCTGCGGATCTGGTTGCCGAGGCTAATCCGGCTCCGGCACCGACTTCAAAGTTCGAGGCCGACCAACAAAAAGCCGCCAAAGAGTATGCCGCGCAACAGCGCATTGACCCACGCGTCATCGATGAGTTGCCGTTTCGCACTGGCACCGATTACATCGAGGGGCGTCGTGGGCAGTTGTATGTGGTTGATGTAGACCACGGTGCAAGTTCACTCACCCGCATCACTGACGATCAACGCGATTACGGCGTACCAACCTGGGCCGCTGACGGGAGTGCAGTCTATGCCGAGGCCAAACGTGACCCCCAATCGACAAGTTACTTCATTGGGCGCTGTATCGCCAACGTACCAGTTGCAGATGCTCCAAAGGATGTAACGCTCATCGAAGACGACGTGTGGTCGGTCTACAGCCCACAAATCTCACCCGATGGCACGTGGCTGGCGGTGACGGCACAACGCAACGCTGCGCCGTTTTACGGCGGATCAGCCATCTTGGTGCGCCCGGTTGACGGCACTACATGGCATCAAATCAACGTCAACGACGTGACCATCGGCAACTGGGAGTGGCTCCCCGATAGCTCGGGCATCGCCTATGTGGCCGAATGGCATGGTCAGGGTATGGTGCGCACTGCGGCGCTCCCAGGGCGGACGGTAATGGCAATTGCGCACCCCATCGTCGGTACGAGTGTGGTGATTGATGAGTTTGCCATCCACGCCGATGGGCGCGTGGCATATACCCACGGTGGCCCCGAGGGGCCGAGTGATTTGTTTGTGGCCACGCAGAGTGGCGTCACGCGTGTGACCAATTTGCTCGAACGCGTGCGCCCTAATCGTATCACGGTCCCGTTCGAGGAGCTGTGGTATCCGTCGGCTGATGGCCAGATGGTGCAGGGCTGGTTATTGCCACCGGCACAGATCGAGCCAGGCAAGCAATACGGCCTGGTATTGCACATCCACGGTGGCCCACATGCCATGTGGAGCCCAGGGACGCGCTCGATGTGGCTTGAGTGGCAAGCAACGGCCGGTGCCGGCTTCTACGTCTTTTTCTGTAATCCGCGTGGTTCAGAGGGATACGGCGCCGCGTGGCAAGCTGGCAGCAAGGCGCGCTGGGGACATGCCGATCAGCCCGATTTTGAGGCAGGCATTGATGCAGTCCTCGCCAAAGGCTTGCCAATCGATCCAGCCCGCATCGGCGTCACCGGGGGCTCATATGGCGGATTCATGACGGCGTGGTTGATCGGGCATAGCACCCGATTTGCGGCGGCTGTTGGTGTGCGTGGTGTCTACAACCTGATTACCGAGCACAGCATGAGCGATGCGTATGAGTTGGTCGAGTATTCGTTTGAGATGAATCCGTGGCACGATGCTGAGCGCCTGTGGCAGGCCTCGCCGATTGCGGCAGTGGCCGATATGCATGCACCGTTGCTGATTATCCACAGCGAACTCGACTTTCGCGTGCCAATCGGCGAAGCCGAGCAACTTTATACCATGTTGCGTCGTCTAGGTCGTACTGTGGAGCTTGTACGCTACCCGCGTGAGGGGCATGAGTTGACCCGCAGTGGTGAGCCGGCCCACCAGGTTGATCACATGCAACGCACGATTGCCTGGTTTGCGCGGTATTTGGCCTAAACGATTGCACCGCGGCATCTGTTGATATATCGACAGGTGCCGCATGGTGGACAAAGGAACTGCAATGATGGATGGGATTGAATCACTGCGCATGCGCACCAAAACGCTCCTCGAAGGCGTGCTCCGGCTGTGGGATGACGTGCATCAAGGGCAACGTGACGGCGCTGAACGCCAAGTACTTGTCGAGACGCGCGATCATCTCGAAGATGCGTTTTTGGTGGTGATTGCCGGTGAGTTCAATGCTGGTAAGTCGAGCCTCCTCAATGCCATTGTCGGCAGCGAGGTGATGACCGAGGGGGCGACACCGACCACCGATGCCGTCACCATGTTGCGCTATGCCCCCCAAGAATTGGCCATCTCCGAACGCCCGGGTTGGGTGGTGCGGGCCTTGCCCGTGCCATTGCTCCAACGCATGTCCATCGTTGATACACCGGGTACCAATGCAGTGTTGCGCCACCACGAGGTACTCACGCGTGAGATTGTGCCCCGTGCTGACGTAGTCTTGTTCATCACGTCAGCCGATCGGCCGTTCAGTGAGACTGAGCGGGCGTTTTTGGCGATGCTCAAAGATTGGCGTCGTCAAGTGGTGATTGTGGTCAACAAAATCGATTTGCTCAATGAGACCGAACAAACTGAGGTGTTGACGTTTGTTCGCGACCAAGCGATTGCGTTGTTCGGCGAATCGCCGTTGGTCTTGCCGATTTCGGTACGCCGTTGGCGCGCCGGCGACGAGGTTGCATCTGGCTTTACGGTGTTGTGGGAGTACCTCAACCAACGCCTCGATGATCGTATGCGCATGCGCATCAGACTTGAGTCGCCGTTAGGTATTAGCGATCAAGTGGTCAAACAGGCGCGCCAGGCAATTCAAACGCAACGCCAGAGCGTCAATGATGATGTCCAAGCCGTAGCGTACTTACAAGGGCAAATTCAGCAGTTTGCCAATGATTTGCGCCGCGATGTCAAAGGGCACCAGGCGGCAGTGCATGCGATTCTGAGCGATACCGAAGTGCGTGGGATGCGCTTTTTTGATGAATACATCCGCTTTCGGCATCTGCATCGCCTGCTCAAAGGCGACGAGCTCGAGCAGTTGTTTGCCCGCGAGGTGGCGGCAGATTTGGCTGATCAGGTCGAGGAGCGCACGCAGGTGATGGTTGATTGGCTGATTGAGCGCAACCTGCAGTTGTGGCAACAGGTGAGCGAGTACGTCTATCGGCGTGCCCGCACCACAGAGTCGCTGTTGCCCGAGGGTGCGGCGATGTTTCAGTATCGTCGGCAAGCGCTCATCACCGATATCGTGGCGACGGCCAACGAGATCGTAGCGAGCTACGATCGGAGTGCCGAGGCAGCCCATGTAGCTCACGAGTTGCGACAAGCGCTTGCGACCACAGCCGTCATCCAGGTTGGTGCCGTCGGTGTCGGCGCAATCATTGCCACTGCCCTCAAAGGTGCAGTCTTTGATACGACTGGTGTGATCGCGGCCAGCGTGATTGCGATTGGTGGATTGTATGTCATCCCTGCCCGCCGCACCGCCCTCAAAAACCAACTCCAACAACGTATGGCTGAGGTGCGCCAGGCGTTGTTGGCCAAGCTCGACCAACAGTTTGAATCCGAACTTGCCCGCATGCAGGGGCGCATCACCGATGCCATCGGTCCGTATACACGCCTTGTGGCTGCCGAGGTGGACCGACTTGAGCAGGCAAATGATTATGCCCGACATCTCGACGACGAAATCGCCGAAATCCGGGCCATGATTCGCAATCAGCTCAGTTAACCGGGCACCCAGCAACGCAACCAGGTGGCATCGCCGTCAGGCGTACTCTGGTATGTGGGCATGTCAGCCGGGATAATCAGCGAGTCGCCGCGCGTCAGATGATGCGATTCGCTGTCTGCAGTGATGGTGAGCGTGCCGTTGATGAGCGTGAGTATTTGAAAGCTATCGCCTGGCCGCGCCCACGTTGACTGCTGGGTCTGCTGGATGTGCTCCATCACGAAAAATTCCGACCGTACTAGCTCACGCATGCCGTTACCGTGGTCAATTGGTGTCGTGAGGGCCTGGCGTGGGTGCCCGAGGTACGAGACGTCTAACGCTTGTGTGATATGCAGGTCGCGCAAATTGC
Organism: uncultured Klebsiella sp.; assembly: GCA_964482795.1. Taxonomy (GTDB): domain Bacteria; phylum Chloroflexota; class Chloroflexia; order Chloroflexales; family Roseiflexaceae; genus UBA965. Next base: position 45,809 of record CAYZZI010000013.1, on the reverse strand, counting down.
CCTGGGCATCACGACGATGGTAATCATAGACCCGGTAGGTCAAATCAGAGGTTTGTTGAATCTCAAAGAGCATAATCCCCGCATTAATTGCATGCACCGTACCAGCTGGCACAAATACCGTATCACCGGATTTAACGGGGACGTGTCGCAATAATCTGTCAAGGGTGCCGTTGTTGATGGCCTCGGCATAGTGATGTCGATCAATGGCGTGTACGAAGTCGTGGATGATGTCGCTGTCAGGCTGACAGTCGAGCATGTACCATGCCTCTGTTTTGCCATGGAATCCGGTATGTGCCTCGTGCGTGTGGGCATAGGCGTCATCTGGGTGCACTTGGACTGAGAGCGGTTGGGCGGCGTCGATGAATTTGGCCAGAAGGGGGAACTCCGCACCGTACCGTGCGAATGATGCCCGGCCCACCAAATGCGTACCGTAGTGTGCTACCGCCTGGCGCAAGGTGAGTCCTTGAAGCGGGCCGTTGACGATTACGTTGTCGTTATAAATCTCCCACGTCTCGGCGAGTTGCTCTGGAGCATGTGCCAGGTTGAGCCAGTGTGCAAGTTGATTGCCACCCCATAAACGGCGTTCGAGGCGGCGCTGAAGACGAATGATTGGTACAGGCATGCGGGTTTCCCTTTAGAGTTCTGCTTGTTTCTTGTCGTCGTCTTTTTGGATAAACACGCGCAAGATAACACGACCGATAGTAATGACGTCGTTGTGCGATAATTTGACGGCGCTCACAACCTGCAGATTATTGATGTAGGTCTTGTTGGTGCTACCAAGGTCACGAATAATCCAACGTTCATCAATGAGTTGAATCAGCGCATGACGTTCGCTTACCAAGGGGTCTTCTAACACGACGAGATTTGCTTTGTTACGACCTATGGTGGAATGAATGTCCAACATGATGGCCTGCCCACGTTGTAGTTGGCTTTTGCCGGGATCGTTGACAATTAAGTAGGCCCCTAAATCGCCGATAATGCGACCGTGTTGCACTCCACGCGTCATGGTGCGCATAATCCGCCAGATAAAGAGGTAGACCAACCCCACCAAAATCAGGCGCAGAATCCAAATTATAAATTCAATTGATAGATTGGCTAAATCATTCATCGTTGAATATCCGCTTGAGTTGGATGACATAATTTCCGATATGAATCACATCATCGACCTGAATCGGCGTGTCGGGTGTCGTGACTTTTTTGCCGTTAATCGTTGTGCCGTTACTCGACTGCAAATCAGTGATGTAGAAGCGCTGATTATTGTAGTTGATACGTGCATGATCGCGTGAGACCATATGATCTGACAGCATGATGTCATTCCAGTTTTCTCGACCAAGTGTGAGCTCGGTTTTAGAGATGACTACAACTTTTACATACTCTTGCTCTTGTATGGTGATATGAAGATGGTAGACCGATGAGATATGTTTAAATGTCTCTTGGCGCGTGTGTAGCATCGTCGGGAGCAAGGAGTCACTGAATGTGTCTTGCACTGCTTGAAAATTGTCGGTTGACTCACTATTTGCGGTAGGCATGTGCTCAAACTCAATACGAATTGTGGCTAAATCGCATGCAGGATCACTCACCAGTTGGACGCCGACAACTGGGCGTTGACTGGATATGCGTGCGTACGTTTTGAATTGGCGGTTACTCACGAGATTGGTCAAGTATTGACTGAGTACAGTATTGATTTGTTTGTTTTTGCTGATGAGTGCATTATAGTCAACCGGGTTAACATATGCGTAGTACATGTGAGGCACATAGATCTCAGCGTTGACCATGGTTTGATTCGATTCCATCACACGTTCGAGTCGGCGCATGATGACCGACTCGTCAAGTCGGCTATCAAGAATGCGTGCAATCGAAGTTTCGAGCAGGCGCTCCATGAACGCCTCAAAGCGTGCAATCGGTGATGACATGTCGTTCTAGATCCGCATAAGCAATTGTCGTCATTGTAGCATTTTCTGTTGAGGTGCTGACGGGCAGAGACGCACACACACGTCACCAACGGTGACGTGTGTGTGCGCTTGACGGTGCGGTGCGTGTAATTAACTGGGTTTGGCCAGTGAGAGGAGGAAATCGGAGTTTGTGCGTGTCTTGGTCATACGTGCCAGTACGAGCTCCGTGCCTTCATTTTCACCGAGCATGGTGACCATACGCCGCATCGTCCAGACTTGCTTGATAACTTCTGGGCCGAGGAGCAGTTCTTCACGTCGTGTGCCACTACGCGTAATATCAATGGCCGGGAAGACGCGTTTTTCGGCGAGTTTACGGTCAAGGTGCAACTCCATGTTGCCGGTACCTTTGAACTCTTCGTAAATGACGTCATCCATGCGGCTGCCTGTATCGACCAAACAGGTGGCGATGATGGTCAGTGAACCGCCGTTTTCGATGTTACGGGCCGCACCAAAGAAACGCTTGGGTGGGTAGAGCGCAATCGGATCAATACCGCCGGAGAGCGTACGCCCGCTCGGTGGTATCTCGAGGTTGTACGCACGCGCCAGACGCGTGATGGAATCCATCAAAATGACGACATCTTGGCCGATCTCGACTAAGCGCTTGGCACGCTCAAGCGTCATTTCAGCGACTTTGACGTGATCTTCGACTGGTTCATCGAACGTGCTCGAGATGACTTCACCCTGTACCGAACGGCGCATGTCAGTCACTTCTTCGGGGCGTTCACCAATGAGCAAGACCATCAAGTGAATGTCAGGATGATTGACTGCAATGCCGTTCGCGATCGTCTTGAGTAAGAGCGTCTTACCGGCTTTGGGCGGTGACACAATCAAACCACGTTGACCACGACCAATCGGGGCAACCAAATCAACCAAACGCGTTGACAAAATATGTGGCTCGGTCTCAAGTTTGATTTGCTGGTTAGGAAAAATAGGCGTTAGCTGATCGGCTGATGGACGCTTGCGCGCAGTGTCGGGATCCATGCCATTAATCAACTCAACGCGCAATAGTGAGAGGTACCGCTCGTTCTCTTTGGGTGGACGTACCTGACCAACCACTTTATCGCCGGTGCGTAACGCAAAGCGGCGAATCTGAGATTGTGACACGTACACATCATTTGGACTTGCCAGCATGCGCTCTCCGCGCAAGAAGCCAAATCCCTCCTGGACGATATCGAGAATACCCTCACTGGTGATGCTGGTGTTTGTACTCTCCTCAGCAACCGGCGGTGTACTCATCAACAACTTGATGATGTCTTGCTTCTTCATTTGTGGAGTGACGAGATGCCCACTGCTTTTGGCCATGTCACGCAACTCTTGAATGGTCAACCCATCAAATTCAACCGGTAGCACGGGGCGTGGATCCGTTGAAATAGGCGTGTTACTCGCTGATGCAACCGGAATTGAACGCACTGCTGCCTGCTTTGGCGTCTCATACTCGACATCACTCGTGGTGAGCATTGGGGCTTGCTCCGGAGGGGGGACCGGCGCACTTGCACCGGCATTTGGCAGTTTGCTACGAATGCGTGGCACACTGAACTCCTTGAATATCTATTGCGGAAATTGCAGCTGTCGCTGGACACACTATTCAGTTGCACTTGGACCGTTTATGGTGGCTTCAGCTTTGACAGGGGCTCCAACAATGTGTGCAGGGCGCACTTGAGGTGTCACAGATGAGCTGAGGGTGCCGTATACATGGCTCAAGAGCATACGGAAGGAACAGACAAACACTTACACACAAAAATTGTACCTTTTTATTATACCACGTATTGTACAGAATACAATCAGCATAACCGCAATTGTTGTAGTATCCATACTGCTTTTTCGCGCTGTCATGTGTTTGTGGGGATGCGTGAGTGCCAACGTATCATGTCTATGGGAGCAGGTATGCTGATAATCAACATCGTTCACTGCATGTGTACAATATGCATCCATTGTATTGATATGTCGTCAGTGTCATAGTAGGATGAAGATATTGAACAAAGAAGAGTGAGCAATGATATACACACCACGTGTTCTGATGATTGTCCATGACCCATTCGTAGATGACCGTGGCACGCGCCTACATCAGCACATGCGCTGGAATAATCCGTACACCTTAGCAACGCAGTATATTGCTGATATGAAGCGTGCGAGTCATGGGCGCGTGCAGTATCAGGTCATCAAAACCATCGATGCTCCGTGGTTCCCCGTGAAGACCGATGGATTTCGCTATGATGCAACAAGTTATCTCCACCGCTGGCCACGTCGCGATATGCATCATCCTGATGGCCTCGATTATCATGCACGATTGGCACAGTTTCAACTGATTGAGCGTCGTACTGCCGCTGAGTTTGATGAGGTGTGGTTCTTTTCGTTCCCGTATGCGGGTGAGTACGAGTCAATTATGATAGGACCACAGGCGATTTGGTGTAATGCGCCACCGATTGTATTGCCGAGTGCCACGCATAATTTTGTCATGATGGGGTTCAATGTTGAACGTGATGTCGGTTGCATGTTAGAAAATTTCGGTCATCGTGTTGAGTCGATGATGAACGCCGTCTATCAGCGTGCTCCCCATCTACACAATCATTGGCGCGAATTTAGTCAGTATGATGCCATCGCTCCACAACGTGCTGGCTGTGGTAATGTCCATTTTGCGCCGAATAGTCGGCGCGACTACGATTGGGGCCACCACGCTCCCGTGTTGTCGTACTGCGACCGCTGGCGTGATTTTCCACATACGCGACATGCTCCTGCACGAATGGTCGATTGCAGTGAGTGGGGGAACGGCGATATGCGTGCACATCACGTTTGGTGGCTCCAACATCTGCCACGTTCACCGCAGTTGGTTGATGGCGTCTGGGGAGATTGGTGGCACTACTGCATGACCTATGATTGGTTGGCGCAATAAGTGCCACCCTTCGTACTTGCGTGGTGCAGACGAAGGGTGGTATGGGGTGTACATGATCGCATGGAGAACGAAGCGGTCGTTAATTGTCGCCCAACAAATTGACACGTGCGCTCATGCCGGCGCGGAGGTTGGTCACGTCATCGAGAGTGATGTGCACGGTAAATGAACGCACATTACCGACGACATTTGCGATTGGCGCAATAAACGAGACGGTGCCATCAAATTGTTGACCCGCCAGGGCATCCACACTCACGGTGACGCGTTGATTGAGGGTGACGTTCGCGATATCAGCGTCACTAATTTGGACATCGACACGCAGATTGGTGGTGTCAACGACGCGGATTACTGGACGTCCCGCTGGATTGGCTGCATCACCGGTGTTGATGTCGACCAGGGCAACCACACCATTAAATGGAGCACGAATTTCCGCACGGTCACGATTCAACTTGGCGAGGGTGAGGGCTGCTTCGGCCTGAGCAACACCCGCTTGAGCCTGGATTTGTTGGGTTGCCAGGCGATTGACCGTTGCCTGTGCACCGGCCACTGCGGCTTCGAGCGTGGCACGATCTTTGCCCGTAGGATTCGTTATCCGCTCGAGGGCAAGTTCGGCTTGTTGAACTTGGAACTCTGCAGTGGCAACACCGACTGTCTCGGCTTGTTTGGCTTGTTCGAAGCCAATTTCTGCGTTGCGGAAGGATATTTTTGCTGCATCGCGGCGTGACATAGAGACTTCATAGGCAACTTGATAGCGTTTGATGGCCTGGTCACCCAACTTGTTCTCACGACCACGTATGGTGGGCATTGCCGGATCAGTGCCGTTTTCGAGAATCCACTCCCAGTTGTAGCGATCAAAATCAAACTGTGACTGCGCCTGAGCAAGATTCTGATTGGCGAGTTCAAGCTGGACTTGTGCTTGCGTCTTGGCGAGCGAGAGACGATCTTTGGTGCTCTGCAGATTATATTGAGCCGTCTTCAGGTTCAGTTGGGCGGCACGTACATCGGCACTGGTGCTGTCTGGTTTGGTCGCATCAAGTGCGGCCTGTGCTTGAGCGAGTTGCGCGCGAGCGGCTTGTGCATCCGCACCACTGCCCTGGAGTGCTGCCAACGTTGCTTTGGCGCTGGCCAGATTTGCCTCGGCTTGAACCACCTGTTGGTCATAGAGCGTCGTATCAAGGATTGCTAAGAGGTCGCCCTTTTTGACTTGTTGACCCTCGCTGGCCCGTACATCGGCCACCGTGCCACTCACCAAAAAGTTGAGTTGGCTGTCGTTGCGCGTGGTCACTTCGCCCGTCCCGCTGACCAGAGCCGTGGCAATTGCACTGGTGTTCGTCGTAGCGGTGGGCAGCAGACTCCCTAGATCTAGGCTCGGCTGTGGTGTTGCCACCAGCGCATTTGCGGTATCAGCTTGAGGGGTGGTTTGTGGGGTGATTTGTGCTGTGGTTGTACAGGCCATCAACCCGGTTGCAATGCCACTAATCAGCAGAGTACGAATGAACTTGTTACGCATGCGAGTCATACTTCCTTTTGGTGTGCCGGAGGGTACACGTCCCTCCGGCATGTTATGGGACTACTATTCTTGATTACGTCCTGGGGCACGGCTGGGTAATCCGCCGGCGGAGATGGGTGTCACGACTTCGTCATCAGTCGGCTCTGACCGGCGTAGACGACTTGTGAGTGAGTCAAGCAAGCTATATGCGGCAGGGACGACGAACAACGTGAGTAGCATCGATGTCGTCAGACCGCCGATGAGGACGGTTGCTAGACCACGACGGAACTCGCCACCCTGACCGGTGCCGAAGATGTGGATACCCATGGCAACTGGCAAGGCACCTGCAATAATTGCAAATGTCGTCATCAAAATTGGGCGGAGGCGCACCGCACCTGCGACGCGCAGTGCTTCGTGCTTTTCGAGGCCTGCTTGGCGCAGACGATTGGTGAAGTCGACCAGCAAGATGGAGTTTTTGGTGACAAGACCGAGGAGCATGATGAGACCAATCATGCCGGTAATGTCGAGATCCGTGTTGGTCAGAATAAGGCCGAGAAACGCGCCGATGAAACTAAACGGCATGGCAAGCATGATGACCAGCGGTTGCGTGAATGAACCGAACTGTGATGCCAGCACCATGTATACGAAAAGCACGGAGAGCGCCATGGCAATCAACAATGACGAGAAGCCCTCGGTCTGTTGTTGTGACTGCCCGGTGAAGCTCCAGACCACATCGCTGGGGACGTTGAGCGATTGCATGATGCCACGGACTTTGGTCTGGGCATCACCGATGTTGAGATCCTGGAGATTTGCCCCGATCAACACCTGATTGAGACGGTCATAACGGCGAATAGTGACTGCACTACTCGTCAACTCGAACTGACCGAGTGAACTCAGTGCAACTGAACCGCTCCGAGTAGGAATGATGATGTTCCCGAGTGCGGCAGCATCGCTTCGATCAGCTGGTGCCAGCCGTACTACGATGTCAGTGTCAATGCCGTCACGGCGCAACACGGTGGCCCGTTCACCATTGATGAGTGCGCGCACTGAAGAGGCAATTTCTTCATTGGTAAGACCTAGATCGCCGATACGGTTCGGATCTGCCAACAGGCGTAACTCCGGCTTGCCCGGCACGTAGTTGGTGGCTACGTCAACCATGCCTGGCGTCTGACGCATGGTCTGGATGATTTGGTCAACGAGCGGAGTAATCTCTTCTGGCGCACGATTGGTCTGCAAACTGAGCTGCAGTGTGCGACCCGTCACGCCGGTGCTCGACCCTTGGAAGCTCGGCACCGCGAAGGCTAGATTTGGAGCAAAGCTCAACTTTGGACGCACTGCATCTTGCGCAGCCTGGGTGGGTGTCTTGCCTTTGAGCTTGACACTAAATTCGGCACGCTCAGGATTGCCGGTGAAACCCACCGTACTAATCACGGATACCGTGGTCTCTTCGTTGAGGAGCACCTGTTCTACCTCACGGGCCACACGATCGGTCTCAGCTAGGGTTGTGCCTGGTGGCATTTCGAAGCCCATCACATACTCGTGTGGATCTTCAGCAGGGAAGAAGGTGAACTTGAGTTGTCCGGCTACGAGGACACTCAGCCCAAGTACCACAACGGCCACCACCATAATCATGACACGGTTGAGGCGTGTGCGCAGACTACGCTTGAGCAGATTGCCATAAAAGTCGCCGAGTTTGCCCGGTGATTCGTTCGCTTCGTGGAGCAATGATGCATTCGGGTCGTTTTCGTCAATGGCCACCGCATGCGCAGAGTGATGATTGTGATCATCTTTGGCCTGTTTATTTTTGGTACGGAAGGCGTTCGCCGAAAGCATAGGAGCGAAGGTGAATGCCTCGATTAATGAGAGCAACATGGCCACTGCCACCGTGATGCCGAACGACTTAAAGATGATCCCTACGGTGCCGGTGGTGAATGTCACCGGTACGAACACGGCGACAATCGTCAACGTCATGGCAATGACAGAGAGCGATACTTCGGCGGTGCCAACACTCGATGCTACGCGAGCTGATTTGCCACGTAGGGTATGCCTGAAAATGTTCTCACGGACTACGATGGCATCGTCAATCACAAGACCGACACACAACGAGAGCGCCAACAAGGTAATCAAGTTGATGGTCAAGCCGAAGAGTGACATCGCAATGAATGTCGCAATCAAGATGATGGGCAAACCTGCCATGGTGATGAGCGTGTTGCGAATATCGCGGAAGAAGAGAAAGACCACGATGAGGGCCGCGATGGTCGCAAAGATTAACTCCTCGAGTGAGCTAATCACGGATTCACGCACCGATACCGATTGGTCACGCGGTACGATATAACTCATGTCAGTGCGGTTCGCAAAGACATTTTCGAGCTCGACCTTGACGGCATCGGCTACCTGCACGGTATTTGTGCCCGACTGCTTGCGTACATCAAGAATGATGGCATTGGCACCGTCAAGTCGTGTGTAACTAGTCGCATCAGCTACACCCTCTTCGACCGTTGCCACATCGGATATTTTGTATGGCGTCCCGGTAATTTGTATGTTGGCAATATCATCAATACTCGTCAACATGCTCGGTGCACGTAAGTTGATGTCTTGGGTGCCTGCGTTGATTGAGCCGAGGCCCAGATTTGCATTTGCTGATTGCAGAGAACGTGTGAGTTGTGCGGGTATCAAACCATACGCTTGGAGCTTGTCAAGCTGCATCCACACATTGATTTGACGCGTTTGTCCACCGAGTACGGTAATTGAGCCGACACCAGCAGCACGCTGCAGGCGCGGGGTAATTTGGTCTTCGATAATGTCACGCAATACAAGGGGATCAATGGCTGTTTTTGGTGCAATTGCGATTGACATAATTGGCGCTTGGTTGGGGTCAAAACGCTGGTAGATGGGTTCGCGAATATCGCGCGGCAATGCGTTGCGAATGCCGTTGATCTTTTGTCGGACATCCTGCTCTGCCTGATTGATATCGGTACCTTCATTGAACTCGAGAATGAGCAATGACAAACCCTCACTCGAGTTCGAAGTGATGTGCTTGATACCGTTGATGGTATTTACGGCCTGCTCAATCGGCTCGGTGACTTGGTCAACGACACTTGACGGCCCAGCACCCGGGTAGGCGACAGTGACCGCCACGATTGGCAGGTTGATTTCGGGCAAAAGATTGACTGGCATTCGATTGAACGCCAATACACCGAATGTTACCGCCAATAGCATGAGCATGGTGATGAAGACCGGCTGCCGTATCGACGTGTCCGAAATGGACATGCCGTTGAGTTGTTCACGAGGTGGGCGTTGCGCCATGCAAAACTCCTGTTGTTGTGATGATTTTCACACCAAGCTATTTCAAAAAATGACAGGCCACAGTTATCTGTCGAAAACGTCGTGCCTGCAACCAACGACTCTCAATGAGAGTGTATCAAGATGGTGTACTGCGTATGTCCATCGTGTGCACGAATGACGTATCATTCAAATGAATGACGCAGTGTGCCACGACGCAAACTCTTCATTAACTATACTGTGATTTGTGGTGTGAATGGGTCATGTCCTAGATGAGAGTTTGCTTAACGAATGGTAGGTAAGTAGCCCAAACGCCCTAGTCTGCACGACTAGAGCGTTTGGGCTATGGTAGAAAAGGAGGACTAGGCGCGACCGTGGCGCTTGAGCCATTCGTAGCTCATGGTGACACTTTCGAATGGGTCACGTTGGCAACTATCTTGTTCGACGATGAGCCATTGTGTGCCAGCGGCATCAGCTGCCTTGAGCACAGCGGCGATGTCTAGGGTGCCGTGGCCGACTTCAGCGAAGGTGCGACTACCAGCGGCCATATCTTTGAGGTGTACACACGGTACGCGCCCATGATACTTGTTAATCATCTCGACCGGATTCAGACCGGCATACGCAACCCAGTAGATGTCAATTTCGGCGTCAATGGTACCTGGCTTGCTTTCGTCAAGCAAAATGCTCAGCGCATTGGTGGTACCGAGTGGGGCGAGTTCGAAGTCATGATGATGATAGAGGAACTGCATGCCAGCGGCGCGGCATTTGTCGCCGATTACTTCGAATTCGTGCATAAACGCACGCCATTTAGCCGCATCACCGCGTTGATCGGGTGACATCCACGGGCAAATGATATATTTGGCACCAAAAAGTTTGAGATCAGCAATCACTTGGTCGAGTTGGCCGCGGAGATAGTCAATCCCGACATGGGCGCCCGAGACGAGCAGTTTATGGCGGTCGAGCTCGGCTTTGAAGGTTGCAGCAGGAATTTTGTCGGTATAGACGGCTTCGACACCGGCATATCCAATCTGTGCAACACGTGCGAGCGTTGCTTTCCAATCAGCAGCCATTGCATCACGAACAGTATAGAGTTGCAAACAAATGGGTTGTGCCATGACATTCCTCCATTACGCAGCGAGTACGGCGTATCTCTGACATCATACCACTGCTTTTTCGACATACGCCACAATCATAGCAGTAATCCAAGTATGATATAAGAGGAGCGTGTATCCATTAGGTGAATCATATGCGAGTAATCATTGTCGGTGCAGGACTAGCTGGGCTCACGGCTGCACGTGCACTTCAGTCGCGGGGCATAGGCATCACACTACTTGAGGCTAGCGATGCCGTCGGCGGACGTGTGCGTAGCGATTCTGTTGATGGGTGCATCCTTGATCGTGGATTCCAAGTCTTATTTGATGCCTACCCTGCAGTACAACGTTGGTTGTCACTTGCTGATCTTGAGTTGCAGGCATTTGATCCTGGGGCGGTGATTTGTCGCGCAGGGCGTCAGACCATTTTGACGGATCCGTTGCGTGACTGGGCCTCAGCGTGGCCGGCCATATGGTCAGATGCAGCCACGACCCTTGATAAGTTGCGTGTGTTGAAGTTGAGCATGGAGGTGCGGCAACAGACGATTCGTCAGATTCGTCAGCAACCGGATATGCCAACCATAGAGTACCTACAACGCTATGGATTTGCGCCACATACCATTGAGCGGTTTTTTGCGCCATTCTACGGTGGCATATTTCTTGATCGCCAACTGCGTACGAGTGCCAAGTGTTTTTTGTTTGACTTTAAGATGTTGGCTGAGGGGCGAACCGTACTGCCAAAACACGGTATGGGCACCATTAGTGCGCACCTGGCAGCTGGTCTAAACAACGACACCCACCTACGGTTGCACACCACGGTGGCCGGATTAGTGCGTGAAGATGCACGTGTCGTCGGCGTGCGCTTGCGCGATGATCAGGTGTTGTTGGCAGATGCGGTAATTCTGGCGGTCGCTGCGCCGGTGGCACAGCAACTTTCTGGCATTGCCCTGCCTACTGATGGTCTCGATACAGTGACGATTTACTGGCATGGCACGCACCCCATTGCCCACCACAAAAAAATCTGGCTCAATGCAAATCCTGATGCATTCGTGAACAATGCTGTTCAGTTGACAACGGTGGCTCCGAGTTATGCGCCGGATGGAGAACACCTGTTGAGTGCCACGCTCCTTGGTATTCCTGATATGAGTGACGATGAAATATATCGTCGGGCGGAGCGTGACTTGGTGACCATGTTGGGAGAATCGGCACCGTTAGCAGATTACCGACGTCTGCGCATCTACCGGATTCCATTTGCACAATTTCGCCAACCAGCGGGAATTCACCCGACACTCCCCGACAATGTCACCCATCAACCTGGGCTCTTTTTGGCGGGCGAGTATACCGAAGCAAGCAGTATCAATGCGGCGATGATAAGTGGCGAAAAAGCCGCTAAGGCAGTTGTTCGCGCACTTCTGGGGTGATGGTGCCGTTGCGTATCCAGATATTGATGTCAACCACAAAGAGACCGACACCGGTTAGTGTCAGTGGTACCACCGTCTGTTGGTCGGCGATCGTAATGATGAGTTTGGCAGAACCGGCGGGGAGTTGGGTGCGACTAAATTGGGCGTTTGGGTCGAGCGTGATTATCTCGTCGTCGAGTTGCAGACGTATCTGAGCGCTCTCTGCGCCAATAACACGTCCACGTATATGCCCGCGTTGGAGCACATCGGGTGATGATAGCGCGCGCATGACGCCATCCACATTTAATAGTCCGTGACCAAATACCGCATCGTACCCTGGTGCGCCGAGATCAACTGCGTGTGCCAATATGAGTTCTTGGGTTTGTTGCGCACTCAAGTCGGGGCGTCGGGCGCGTATCAGTGCTGCTGTGGCACTGACTTGTGGTGCCGCAGTACTCGTGCCTTGTTCGAGGCTATATCCTGCGCCAAATGGCGACGTGTTCAAAATATCTACGCCAGGTGCTACGATATCAACAGCGGTACCGCTGTGCGCAAACGCCGCAATCTGGTTCTTGGCATCGACCGCACCCACGGCTATGACGCCCGGATAAGCGGCAGGGAACGTGGTCGTTTCACCCTGTTCAGTGGTGTTGGTGGTGTTCCCGGCTGCTGCCACGACCACAATGTCAGCCGCTACGGCACGTTCGATGGCTGTGCGAATTACCGGCGCATCATTACTGCTCCCGACGCTCAAATTGATGACGAGGGCACGTGCATCAATCGCATGATTGATGCCTTGTGCCACAGTCACATCGCTCCCGTATCCATCGTCGTTGATGGCCTTGATAGCAACAATCTGACATGTATGGCATATACCGCGTGTCCGCATGGTGGCATTTGGGAGGGCGGCGATGATGCCAGCGGTGTGGGTACCATGTCCTTGGCGATCGCGCATATATGGCGCTGCAAAAATATCAATCATTGCGCTGATTTGGTGAGCCAGGTCAGGGTGTGTTGGGTCAATGCCCGTATCAATGACGGCAACGCGTACGGGTGCACCATCAGCAGTATCACGCGCCCAGTCGGTGTCAGCCTGTATCTGTGTCAGGTACGATTGACGCGGTGTGTGTGCGTCGAGACCACTGTTGTCAGGTGCTGGAGTCGTGGTCGGAACTGCAGTGGTGGTTAGTTGCACGGTGGTAGTCACTGGCAGGGTCGTACGCATGACTGGTACCGGTGTGACCGTGGACAGCCGTTCTCTGTCGGTGTATTGACATGCGCTGAAGACGGTCATGATGACGAGACCGAACCACAAGAGTTGTTTGTTCATGGTTTGAGTTGCACTGGTTCGCCTAGGTAGAGTGGTTCGATGATGGTGTCTGACTGAGTAGGTGATGTGTGCAGTCGGTGTGTGGCGATATCGGCCAGCGTACGTGGTTGTGGGAATGCCGCATGATGGTGCGGGTGGTGGGCCATGTGGTCTGGGAGCAGTGTCCGTATATGTGGCTCGTAGACCAGCAAATGATCTGCTGGTACGTGCATCTCCGAGACATGACAATTGGTCGGAGTAATCGCCCCTATCAGCCAGGATGGATGCAGATATTCTGCCGTGGCGAATCGCCCACGACCTAGACTGATACAGGCGGTGATTGGCGCGCGATGCCGCATTGGCCATGCCAAAACATCAAGGGCATTGATGCCGATGACGTGTGCCGTATTCGCCAGTGCGAGACCTTTGGCGACACTTATGCCTACGCGAATACCGCTCCAGCTCCCTGGGCCAATACTCACGGCTACGTGGGTCAGGTCAGTTGGTGCGACACCGACTAATCTGCATAACGCATCAAGTTGTGGTAGGAGTTGTTCACTATGCCGACGTTCACTCTGCCACGCAATCTCTGCGAGGAGTTCTCCATCACGCATCAGTGCTAATCCACTCATGGCACCACTGGTATCAATTGCTACGAGCATGCGTATCGTCCTTTGTCGGTGACCATGCCAATGCCAATAACCCGATAAGCGTTTGTGCGCGTATACCACGGGCAGTGCAGTTGATTGTACGTGTATTTGGCGTGAGGTGGTCTATGTGCACCGCAAGATGTGGCATTTCAAAGAGACCTGGGTCGCGTTCTGGCCATTCAATCAGGGCAATACCGTGGCCAGCGGTTGCATCAGCAAGGCCGATACTGTCCAGTTCTGCACTCATGGTAATGCGATACAAGTCGACATGATAGAGGGTGATACGTAATGGCGTGCGGTACTCGTTGATAAAGACGAACGTCGGACTCGTGACCTGGTCGTTGCTGCCGGTACCGGCGACAATTCCCTTGGTAAGATGGGTTTTGCCGGCACCCAAATCGCCAGAGAGGAGGACCATGTCGCCTCGCTGCAGGTGTTGTCCGAGGAGTGTACCGAATGCGATTGTTTGTTGCACCGAAGAGGTGGTAATCTGGAATGCCGATTGTGTATTCATACTACGCATTCTAACATGTTGGTATACGCTGTTGAAGAACCTTCAGTCGCTTGGGGCTGCGTGTAGCATGGTAGTTGCACGTTTTTCGGCTCTCGGCTACAATAGCGTGCGGGTTGAGCTTGTGATAGGGGTAACAAATGGATGCACGAAAGCGATATGAACGCTATATTTGGATCGTTCTGTTGTATACGATAGTCGTTATTTTGTGGGGAGCCGTGGTCCGTGCGACCGGTTCTGGCGCAGGATGTGGTGACCATTGGCCGTTGTGTAATGGCGAAGTCGTCCCACGTGCCCCTGAGGTAGAGACCATCATTGAACTATCGCATCGCCTTACGAGTGGATTGTTGTTGTTCATGATTGGCTGGATGACCTACAGAGCCTTCGTGCTGTACCCCAAGGGTGACATTGTGCGCAAAGGGGCAGTAGCCACGTTAATTTTTGTGATTATCGAAGCGTTAATTGGTGCAATGCTTGTCATCTTTGAGCTGGTGGCACACAATGCATCGCTGACGCGTGCCTTCTCCATGGCAGCGCATCTCGTAAACACCCTATTACTCCTCGCCGCCATCACCTTGACGGGGTTGTGGGCGCGTGGTGTCGCAGCACCCGTCTTCCATACACACAAGCGTCTTGTGGCGTGGACGGTGATTGGGGCGCTCATGATGATGTTACTCGGTGCGAGTGGTGGCATTGCCGCACTCGGTGATACATTATTTCCGGATACGAGTTTTGTGGATGGACTCTACAAAGACCTTGATCCGACAGCCAATCTCTTACTGCGCTTGCGTGTTGCACACCCGGCCATCGCTGTCGGAACGGGATTTTTGATGGTCATCATTGCACAGCTGTTTCGCAACACCTTCCCCACACCCCAGATCGCACGGACTGCGAATATCGTGATTGGCGCCTACGTGGCGCAGCTCGTACTTGGGACTGTCAACATGATGCTGCTGGCCCCGATTCCGCTGCAGATTTTCCATCTGTTGTTGTCTGACATTATCTGGATTGCCTTTGTGGTGTTAATTGGGCTTGGATTTGCCAAAACTGCACCACCCGCACAAGGATCACCAGCATAGTTGACGGTATGCACATGAGCCCGCGACCTGCATACACAGGTCGCGGGCTCATGCTGTGTGTATTAGGCGATGGTCAGTGATTTGTGCGCAAACCAGTGCCTGCCAACGCGCGCCATGCCCACAAGAAGGCATACATGGATGAGATGCAAAAGTATCGTGAGGATATTGTAGTCAGGGTGAATTGCATGATTATAGACCGCAAAACTCGGCCACAACAGTATACCCCACACTGTTGTTATGGCAGCGACGATGGTGCCGTCAACGAATGGCATTGACAGGCTTACGGTCGATACGACGATATTCCACGCCATGGGAACGGTGATGATGGCAAGGATGATGATGCGTTGTGTGGTTGAGGCAACGAGTGGCGTCATCAGGAGCATCAGTACGATTGCTGTCACAATTAACAGCAAGAGACTTGGGAGCCCCAAAAGCAGGGTCAGTAGTGCCGGCATCGCTAGTGGATTGAGCAGCATGCCAACGCCCACGAGTACCACGTAGGAGGCAATAGTGATGGTGGTCACACTCACACCTATGGCCTGCAAGAGTAGGTGGCGTGTGGGCAATGCGAGAATGCGTTGAATGGCATGCGGTTGTTCGCTACTATCGGCGATGACTGATGTGGTGTAGAGCGATACCAAAAAGGCGTAGAGCACGAGTGACGCATGAACGGCCTGTGCATCGCTCAAGTTCCGCAACACAAAAAATGCCATGACTGCGCCGATGATGAGTTCAATCAGAATGCGCTGACTGCGTATATGCTCCATCAGGATAATGCGAAATAGCGGCGTCATGCGTTGCTCTCCTGCGGTGACTCTGGCTCGACAATCGGTGATGTGATGATGCGTACGGGGTATCGATGAGCCAAGACCTGTGGTTGTTTGGCCTGATTAACCAGATCCGCAAGCGGGTGATTGAGCGGTTCTATTGCGAAAATATGCACGTTGTAGTGGAGTAGGACTTGCAAAATCTGTGCCAGCGCCCGCACCCCATCGCCGGTCAGGACAATATTGCGTCGGGTCACCACAATGCCGTTATCCAGCGCCACAATATGTTCGTACGCAGCGGTTGGAATGCCATCGGTGCGAATCACAATGGTGCGCGGTAGCGCTCGAATGTGACTGTGGTCCAATTCGGCTACGATGCGACCATCGGCAAGCACCCCAATCATATCAAAGAGTGGATCAAGTGGTGCATCCCCGCGGGTGGCAATCACAATCGTCATGTTGCGATCGCGCAAGCCCTCGATTAAGTCAATCATGACTTTTTGCTCGCTTGCCGTTAACCCAATCGTAGGCTCGTCAACGAGCAAGAGTGTTGGCTGTTGGATGAGTGCCACCGCAAACGCCACACGACGTTGATTGAATACTGAAAGCGCACGAATCGGTTGCAGCACAATCGTGCTAAGCGCACACAACCGTACAACCAGTTGAAAGTGCTGTTGGATGTCGTCGTTACTCGAGTGATACAGGCTGGCATGCTGCAGTAAGAGCTCTTCAACGCGTATATCGGGAGCAAATTGAATGCGTGGTGAAACCATGCCAATCTGCCGGGTCATCTGATTTGCAGAAAGTCCATCAATCGACACATGGCGTGATGCAAGGCCGTCGAGCCCAGCGATGATGTTGAGTAACGTACTTTTGCCACTCCCACTCGCGCCGATAATGCCGTAACACCGATGCGCAGGAATATGCAACGATACCGAACGAATCGGTGTATCGGCAACGCTGAGCTGTTTGATGCGAACCAGATGCATATCACCTACCGCTTTACGTTACGACACAAAAAACTGTAGATAGACCAGGGCAACTAATGACGGTGGCAACGCTCGCCACCAACACCATCGTAACGCCGATGCCAGAGTGACAAATGGCTGGTTGCGAATCATTACCCGGATAATTACCATCGAGAGCACGGTACTCAGCAGAATGCCGATAAGGCGCACAAAATCACTGCCGATTTCAAAGGGGATGAGACTCGACGTAATCATCACCACAAGTGCGGTGGCGCGTACGTCAGCTGCAATTTGCATTAGGGCCACCGTCGAAATATTGAGACCCGTGGTGATGACGCCGGTGAGTGCTGTGTCGTTGCGGAACATGCCGACGCCGATGGCTGCCGGAAGTGCGAGTAACCCGGAGACCCACGCTAGGACAATGGCGGGTGTGGCACTCCAACTCCAGGTTTGATTGGCCCAGTACAGCACACCAAACGCACACCAAATTACAATACGACCAGCCAGCCCAATCTGGAGCGAACGGGCAGCGCCGCGTACGACCATCGGCGATGACGACGTTTGGGCCACAAGCGACGGTATCAAAAATGCAGCCTCAAGCGCAGCCCACATCAAGAGTGGACCAGCAACGTTGCTATATGCACCATTGAATGGCCAAGGCATGAACACCATGGAGCTCACTGCGAGGACGATGCTCACAATAGCACCTAGCCCATCGGTGCTGAGGATTGCCTTCGCAAAATCAGGTGGGAGCACCAAACGGCGCTGTGATACTAAGAAGTTGAAGAGCAACGTCAGGAGCAATGCGGGAATGAGTCCAGGATATACGAGTAATGCAAAAATAAGATCCACCGTCACTCCTTATTGCTGGTTGCCAGTACAACGACTCATTGCGTGTTATCTGCTCATTATTATACGCAAAATGATAGACAATGACGTCATCAGTTCCGAATACTACGCGCATTATAAATTGCGCTGATGATGTCATCCGGGCGTACCGGACAACCGAGTAAGCGCAAACTCACCGGGATTTCAGGCGCATCAGCAAGACCACCACGTCCAAATGGTTGCCCGTTGACGGCACAGAGTCCGGTGGCAATGATGTATGGACGTTGCGGCGTGCTCAACAACACCTGTGTCAGATAATTGCGGATAAATGTGTTGAGAATACCCGTGATTAACCAGACATCGGCATCAGCCGGCGTGATGACCATCTCAATGCGCGGCTGTCGATAGAGTGCAAGCCTGATTTCGTTGTCACACCCGCCGCATGAACCACTATTTGCATGAAAGACGCGCACGGTCATGGGTGTCTCCTCTGCATCTACGATGTGACGCGTACAAACGTTAAACCACGAATGACATCTTCAATGGTGACCAAGATTAGTTGTGGGTAGAGACCGATGACGGCACTGACGCCCAACAACAAAAAGATCACAATGCTGAGTCCCACTGGCTCTCCAATGAGCTTTCGATCGCTTTGTCGTGACATCTCTTGGGTTGCCAGCAAAATGGGCATTTGCTCGGTCGGCAACTCTTCGGCCGCACCAAGCAAGCGTTCGTAGAGCAACCGCGCAACAGCGGCAAGCATCAACAAACTCCCGATACCCAGGAGCACCACAAAATGTGCTCCCGACTCGGCGGCGGCGTTGTAGACGAGCAGTTTACTGGTGAACGAACTAAACGGTGGAGCACCCAGCAAGAGCAAGCATCCACCAATGAATCCACTCCCTGCTAACGGCCAACGCCATAACAAATCGCTACGAAGTGTGACCACCGGACGTCCATCAGGGCGCTCAAGGAGCGCAATTGACACATAAATGACCAGTACAGCAATCATGTGGTTAAACAGGTCAAGAATAGAACCTGCCAACCCGTTACTCGTGGCACTGGCCACCCCAAACACCATGAATCCACTGTTTGCAACCACGAGATAGCTTGGCGTGCGGCGTAAATGCGCTGTGGCAAGCCCAAACAACGCTGCCACGATCATGGTGATCGCCCCCAAAAACATCAAGACCTGCATGCCACGAGCGTTTTCGGCGACGATAATCGGGAAGAATTGGAACGTACTAATCAAGAAGAGCAGACTTGTGCTGTTCAGTGCCGTGATGACGATGACGGTGACCATCGGCGTCGTGTATTCAGCAAGTTCGACAAGCCATGAATGAAAAGGGAAGATGGCAAGACGCATGCCAAACCCTACGATGATGAGCGACATAATCAACTGTGCTGGCGAGGATTGACTTGATTGTTCGGTCGGCCAGTAGATGGTGAGCAGGACATACGCCATATACATGGCAAACCCAGATAACAAGACGAGAACCAAATAGTGCAAGGCAGTAATCAGCGGCGATCGTTCAACCAAGACACTACTGCCAATTGGCAGGTCTACAATCGCTAAGATGGCCAAAAAGCCACTGCTGACTAACAACAACGTCGCCACAAATGGCTCTTGCATCAAGATGATGGTCGTATGGGTGAAGCCAAGTAAGAGCAAACTAATCGGGATAAAGTGCTCACCGTGTGCAATAAAAAAGTTCACCGTGTAGGCAAATAATGCAATGCCCAAAATAGTCAACATGATGAGCCGACCAAGCGGATCAATCGCAAGTGTTAACCCAAGCAGTCGAACGGGTGCATCAACCGGCAACTGAATAACCAAGAGCATCTGCACCAATACGGTCAAGATGGCACCGGTAATTGCAGGTATTTGTCGTGCCCGGAGCAAGAATAATCCCGCTGCCATGGCAATTGGAAACGAAATTGTCAGTAGGTAGAGCATCAGCGTTTATACAATTCATTTAATTCGAGTGTCTTGAGTCGCCCAAACATCAGACCGCTCAAATACGACACTGCGAGCGACAGCACAATTGTGGTTAACCCTAACAACGCTAATGGAAATACTTGCACGGTGCTGGCAATTGCCGTATAGAGTAAGTCAATACTACTGACACATAACAATAACCCGAGCCCGAGTTTGAGTACATCACTCGCTGTTACAATAGTAAAGAATCCAGTCAATGTCAACCAGTACCACGCAAAATCAACCTCTTCACTGCCGATCGGATAGAGTCGTGGCAAAATAAAACTTGCAATGGCTACGAGCACCATCGCCCACATCGGCACCACAACATCCGCAAAGCGCCGTGGTGAGACAATTTCGAGTCGGCGCGCCTGACGCGCTGCGCGACGCAACTCCGCCAACGAAAATTCATCAAGCGCGCTTGCCTCGTAATCGCGTGAAAAGGTCAGCGCCGTAATCGCCAAAATTGTCACAGCCGATAACCCGGCGATAATCTTGACCAGTACCGTGGTGCTTACCATGATGCCGAACAAATCAAGATCTGGTTTGATGAATTGTTGTTGTGACAAAAAAGCCGCCACAAACAAGTAGTTGAAGAGTAGGCTGATGAGGGTCGTGCGCCGTTGCTGTGCCATCAAAATGATTGCCGCTGACACCGAAATCCCAATTAATGGCCAGTAGACACCCAAAAATTCACCCATACACAGACCTCTTAGATAAGCAGCAATACCACCAAAATAAACCCGAGAACCACCCCGGCCACGTAGTAGCGATCCTCACCGAGACGAAAGATCCACTGCAACGCATTCCCAAAGCGAATCAAAAATCCCCATAGACTGTTTAATAACCAGTTGGCCTGCACCATGTTCATAAACACACCGAGGCTTTCTGCGGTGGCTTGTGGTGGAATGGTCACTGCACCTTGATCGGCGCCGACACTAGCTTTTTGTTGGAGGCGCCCCGCAATCATCGGAATAACGAGAATTGCCAACGCCATGACGACTAATCCAAGCTGTTGAAACAGCGACGGCATACTCGGCACAATTAACGCTGCATCACCACTCAACCGTCCTTGCAGTGGCACTAGCCACGCTGACCACACATATTGTGGGAAGATGCCAAATAGCAATAGGATGCCCCCGAATGCGATTGGCCCAATCCAGGTGCCCCATATAGGAATCGCAGATTTGAGCATGCCGGTGGCGGTCATACTCCGTGGCATGCGCCGCCAAATACTAGCCAAGGCCACGGACCACGCCAGGCCAAGTAATGACCCACTTACCAACATGGCGATAATGGTCCATGGGGCACGGACGAGGAGAATCTCGGCCATCCACCAGCGCGCCACAAAACCGACGGTACCTGGGATGCCAATTGATGCGGCCACCGCTACCAAAATCATCACACCAGCTACGCCAATCGGCAGGCGTGGACGCAGTTGCGTCAGTTCGTCGCTGTTACTGCTTGACTCGATGAAACCAACAGCCAAAGCGATAACACTGGTCGTTAACATGCTACTCAACAACAAAATCGGCACGCCCAACACCATGACTTGCGTATCGCTGACTGCTGCCAAAATAATCAGTGAATATTGATTGCTCGCATGCCACCCTAACAGCGACCGCAGCCGGGTTGCACTCACCGCGCCCACCGCTGTCCCAACCGCACTGATAATCGCCAGTACCATGAGTATGTTGCGCCATGTATCACTCACAAGTGGCCCCTGTGTGGCCATCATCTCAACGAAGCTGAGCGCACCAAGTAGTGGAATGCCTAGCGGAACCAAGAAGAGCGTCAGAATCGCTGGTGCACTGCTGAGACCGGCTACATAACTATGAAACGGCACGAGCCCCATCCCGAGCAACGCCGCAAAACTCCATGCCATCACCAGTGCGCCCGGTAGCGCGCCGACCGGCAAATAATTGCGCCATAACACGGCGACCATCAACATAATAGCGCCGCTTAACCCCCCCACAATACTGACAAGTGGCGCATTACTACCGGGGAGCGCACCACTCACCCGCATCAAAATGCCACCGATGATTGCGGCAATACCCCACATAAATATGCGCAATACCGATTCTTGTGCGATAACCCCAAACAAGATGATTGATACATGCACGAGAATCAACGCCAAAAGACTGCCGTAATTTCGCAGTTGGTAGGGCAGTGAATAAATCAAGCCAATCATGCCGGCTACGGCAATGAAGAGCACCATAATTGACAACGCCCAGGTGAATAAATCAAGCCGGAGCGTCAGTAGTACCACGTAGGTTTCAATTTTGATCCACTCAATATTCAGCAGTTGAATGGGCAAGCCGATAATTGGATTGGCGATGATAATCAGTACGGCACTCACAAACAATGCGCTGATGGCCAAATATCCGATGTGTCGTGTCGGCACCACACGATCAAGTGCCCATGCAGTAAAGGCCGCAAATAATGGAAGTAGAAGTGCCACAAATAACATAAAAAATCCCTTGCTTAACCTTCGGCACAGGCGATACAGGTATCTGTTGAGGCAATAATCGGCACGACGTCGTCAAGTTGTGCATTGAGCAACAACGTACGCGTCAATAAGCGATCTAATTGACGTTGAACCTGTATGGCACATTCAGTGATGCGGACACCATCGCTTCGCAGTGTGTAGGTGATTGTGCCACGCGGCCCCTCAACACTTGATTGTGCACCCCCTGGTGTAAGGAGCGGTAATGACCCTTCACTGGGCCCGGATTTGAGTAATCGTTGTGCCTGCTCAACCATTTTTGCACTCATATGCGCTTCAAGCAACATCAGCATGAGTCGGGCATATACGTCGCCACTCTCTTGGACAACCATGTTGGCATCGAGACGTTCATATGCTTCGTATGGTGCAACAAAACGCAAATCCGTGCTCACCCCGGATGCGCGACCGATAACCCCACCTACTTCAAGTTGACTTGCCGCCTGATGACTCAACACGCCGACATTCACGGTACGTGCCAGTAGGCGCCGATCATCAATCACATGATCAATAGTGCGATAGAGCGATTGAAGGAGTTGGTTGATACCTGATTGGAGCGATACAAATGCGCTCTTGGATGGCTCAAACGCTAGTCCGCCTGGCATGATGATGTTGTCATTACTTGGACGACCGATGAAATCGCGCAACAACGTGTGTGCGGCGACATGGAGTGTGTGGAGCGCATGATGGTAGTTATCCGCACCGAGCATGGCACAAACGTTGGTAGCTCCTGCGAGGTGCATGACAATCCGTTCAAGTTCAGCGACAATCATACGAATATACTGCGCACGAATCGGCACAGTCAATGCGGTGAGCTGCTCAATGGCACGGCAGTACGCTAGCATGTGCGCATGACTACAACTCCCACAGATGCGCGGGACGAATTGAAGGCTTTGGACGAGAGATAGGCGTTGCATGCGATCGGCACAACCACGTTCGGTCATGCCACTATGCAAATCGACCGCAGTGACGGTCTCTCCGTCAAGTTCTAAGATGTAGCGTTGTGGACCGCGCCACCCAGGGTGAAAGGGTCCAAGTGTCAGGGAATAACTCACGCCACAATGCTCCCATTGACAAACTGGCTTCTCAGTGATTATACACCGTATTAGATAGCCTTATGTATGCGGGGTGTGCACAAAGAACCACGCGCACGCCGGCAACTATTGCCGACGTGCGCGTGCTCTTCCGGTGCTATCCACATTATCGTCGTGTGACGAGTAGGCGAATTGCCGTCCGTTCTTCGTTTTCGATGACAACATCCATGAATGCAGGTACACACACAATTTCAATTTGCTCTGCGGCAAGATAATTATGTGCAATCGCTATCGCCTTGACGGCTTGGCTTGTCGCACCTGCCCCAATCGTCTGAATCTCGGCACTGCGCTGATCACGAATGACACCGGCAATTGCTCCTGCCACTGCACTCGGTCGTGACCGGGTCGAGACCTTCAAGATTTCGACTTTGGGCGTAGACGTATCATTTGTTACCCCGCCACTCAGGACATCACTGGTATACTGTGAATCCATAGTACACACCCCTTCACTTCAATGTGTGTTTGGTCTGTGACACAGACGACCAAAAGGTGATGTTCGAGATGCGTCGTCGTCCATGTGTATTGAATTAACGAGCCCGGCGCACCAAGCGTGCTACCGTGCATACTCTGTTGTGCGTGTCTCACGAATCACGGTAACCTTGATTTGGCCTGGGTACTGCAAACTCTCTTCGATTTTTTTGGCGACATCACGGGCAAGGTGAATGCTCCCTAAATCGTCGATTGCCTCAGGAATGACCATAATTCGTACTTCACGCCCTGCTTGCACTGCAAACGCTCGCTGCACCCCTTCAAACGATGTTGCCACACCTTCGAGGGCTTCTAATCGTTTGATGTACAAATCAAGCGTCTCACGCCGTGCACCTGGTCGACCACCCGATATCGCATCAACCGCCTGTACCAAGAATGCCTCAACGGTCTGTGGTTCTTCGTCATTGTGGTGCGCGGCAATCGCGTGCACAATGGCCGGTGACCGACCCAACCGCTTTGCTATATCTGCGCCAATAACGGCGTGTGGCCCCTGAACCTCGTGGTCAACAGCTTTGCCGATGTCGTGCAACAACGCCGCTGTCTTCGCAATTGTGATATTTGCCCCCAACTCGGCTGCCATGTGGGCTGCCAACAAGGCACACTCGAGTGAGTGTTGTAACACGTTCTGCCCGTAACTGGTACGGAACTTGAGGCGCCCAAGCAGTTTGATGAGGTCCGGGTGTAACCCCTGTACGTTCGCCTCATAGGCAACGCGCTCGCCCTCTTCACGCATGACCACATCGAGCTCTTGTTGCGTCTTGGCCACGACTTCTTCGATACGCGTCGGGTGGATACGTCCATCCTTGAGCAACTTGCCCAATGAAAGACGTGCAACCTCACGGCGTACCGGATCGTGACATGACAACGTCACGGCATCTGGTGTATCGTCGACGATGATGTCAACACCAGTAATCTGCTCGAATGCGCGAATGTTGCGCCCCTCACGACCAATAATGCGTCCCTTGATCTCTTCAGACGGCAATGGCACCGTTGATACCGTGACTTCGGCCACATAATCAGAGGCACAGCGTTGAATTGCCATGCTGATAATCTTGCGCGCCGTCTTGTCAGCTTCATCTTGGGTGACACGCTCAATCTCGCGAATGCGCCGTGCCGACTCATCACGTGCCTCAACTTCGACACGCTGTAAGATGATCTCGCGAGCTTGCTCCTCACTCAACCCAGAAATACGCTCGAGCTCTTGGCGCTGCTGTTGCTTGAATTGCTCGGCCTCAAGTGCGTGTTGCTCAACGGCCCGTTCACGCTGTTGAATTTGCCGTTCACGGCGCTCAACACCGTCAACTTTGCGATCAAGCACCTCTTCTTTGCGATTGAGACGCTCTTCCTGCTGACGAATTGTCTGACGTGCCTCACGAATTTGGACCTCTGCCTCACTGCGAATCCGCAACGCCTCATCTGACGCCTGGATGCGCAATTCTTTGTGCTCAGTCCTGATTGCCTCTACTTTAAGTTGCCACTCAGCCTCTAGCCGACTGATTTGGTTTTGCGTACTCGTTCTATATATGAATAGCGCTACTCCAAAGCCAATTGAACCGCCGATGAGCAACATGAGGACTGGTAAAAGTACATCCCCCACTTGCTTGCCTCCATAAACAACATCATAAACAGCATAAGTGTAGCACCAAATGACGCGGGTACTACCCACACAAAAATTGTGCATGTAAAGTCTGTTTGCTTATATTACTCGTTGATAATACTTTCTGTCAAGATAATACCTATTATCTGTAATACTATTTTCTGTTGTTCATTTTGTGTCAATAAGTTGTCAGTTATTTGTGCAGTTTTTTGCTCTCTAGCATGCCATGAGAACGGATATAGACCAACCACCCACTGACTGACAATGGGCCAAACTGGTTGTGTGTAACGCGCTGTTGTAAGTCGACATGGGCATCAGCGAGCTGCTGTGTGATGGCACAACTCTGCTGTCGGGTTTGTTGCAACACTTGCGCTAATTCTGAGACAGTAAGTTGGGCTGATGGTTGATATTTGTCGTATTCCTCACGGAATGGCGCTGCGCCGAGTAATTCACGCAATCGCGCTTGTGCCCAATGCTCAATCCCGATGATATGGCGTAGCAGAGTGCGGTTGTGTTGATCGTCGCGCGCAGTCCGGAATCGTGTCACAAGCGTGTCACCACTCTCGCGTAGATCGGTGATATGTGCGGCGTAGTCAAGCGTGCGGCCGGGTCTTTCAAACAATAAGTGTGCGGCAAACCCAAAGAGACGATCCATAAATGATGATGGCATGATGCGTCCTAAATATCTTCAAACATGGAACCAGTGAGATACACGATCCCAATCCACATCGCACGTGCATGCCGATAGAACAATATGCCCACAATCGTCATGATGAGTGCCGTGGCACCAATAATGAGCCACGTGGGATATGTCGTGACGACGGAAAGTACGGCACCTGCAATGGCAATAGTCAGAACCATTACGGTGTTAATGGCCATTCCGCCGGTGATTTCACCGTGATCGCGTTCGAAAATGACTCCGCATACTGGGCAACGCACATTCATGCGAAACAAACTGCGGAACATGTGCCCACGTTGACAGGCTGGACAACGCAAACACAGCGTAAGCCACAGCACATGAATAATCCGTACCACTGATGACCTCACATGGTGTTGGTGTATGGGCAACTGGATTGGGTGTAGGAGGGGGGGAGTGGTGGGCGATAGTGGATTCGAACCACCGACCTCAACGATGTCAACGTTGCGCTCTAACCAACTGAGCTAATCGCCCGCAAGCAGAATAGTAGCATGCTCGCTGGGGGTTTGTCAAATACACTTGCACGAATGTGGGCGTTGATGACCGATGCCAAGTACGGGTGCACGGTGATATGATAGGCGATAATTTGTGTCACAATACGTACATGCAATCATGTGCGCAAGATGAGGTTCTATGCGTTTTTCGATTCGATTTAATAACGATCGCCCCGTGCGTGAGTATATGGAATTGGCACGTGCAGCCGAGCTGGCAGGATTCGATCAGTTCTGGGTGAGTGACGATTTATTTTTGTACGGGGTCTGGCCAATCCTTGCAAGTTGTGCCACTGTCACGAATCGCATTCATCTGGGTACCTGTATCGTAAATCCCTACACGATGCATCCGGCTGAGATGGCCATGCAGGCGGTCGCGCTTGATGAACTCTCTGGTGGGCGGGCGTTGTTGGGTATCGGTGCCGGTGCCGGGGACTTTTTGGGGTGGGTGGGTATGCCACAGCAGCGCCCGTTGACGCGTATGATCGAAAGTATGCAGGTGTTGCGTGCGCTGTTTGCAGGCGAACGTGTGACACACCAGGGGAGTGAACTCGGGAGCTGGAGTGCTGAGGCATATCTACGGACGCCGAGTCGACCCATTCCGATATATCTGGGTGCCATGAGCCCCAAAATGCTCGAGGCCATCGGGCAATATGCCGATGGTGGTCTACCCCTGCTCTTCCCACCAGAACATTACCACCAGGTCCGCATGCACGTTGATCGTGGGTTAGCCCTCGCCGGGCGAACCCCAGATGCCGTTGACATGGCTGCCTGTATTTGGGTATCGGTGGGTGATGATGCGCAAGCGGCTGAGGCTGTCTTGCGTCAAAAAATCGCCTACTACGGCCATGCGCTGAGTGATACCATCTTGGCCAACCTCGGTGTGTCGCGCGACGAGTTTATTCCAATTAATCATGCAATTCAGCACGATCACGACGAGGCGCGCGCCTGCGCCATGGTTACTCCTGCAATGCTGAACATCGGCATTACTGGTACGGGTGCCGATTTGCTCCCGCGCCTTGAGGCACTGGTTGCCGCTGGTGCGCGACATATTAGTTTTGGACCACCGCTCGGTCCCAATCCACACGAGGCGATTACCGTGCTGGGGCGTGAGGTACTGCCCGTCTTGCGAGCCATGGCATAAGTTGCATCACGTCGTGTCGTGCCATCTGTACATAGACCGAGGCCTGGCATTGTGCCAGGCCTCGGTGTTTCGCACTATCAGTGATTATGCGTGCGCTTGCCGTTGCAGGTGTGAGGCTCGCGCCAGATATTCGGTCTTTTCGGTATCGTTGTGGGCAACCATGGCTAATGTCGTCCACACCTGGACTTCACGTGGGTAGACTTCGCTCATAATCTCCAGTAGCGTACGTACACGGCGATAATCGCCCTGCTGGTAGAGCCGGTTGGCAATCTTCAGGAGTGCCTCACATTCGGAATTACGCATTATTGCACCGTCTCGGCAATCAACCAACCCTCGCTTCGGTTGCTCCCGCCATAGAGACGGAGATTAGTTGAATCAGTGTGAATGTCAAAGATGAGTGCGATGCTCTGGAGTGCGCCACCGTTATACAGTACATCGCCAATATCAATGTCAGAGACCACCCCACGACCGCCACCGATGTTGAGCAACTCTTTGGTGCGCTCAACGTTGACGTTGTAGGTACGACCTTGATCATCTTGGAGCACAAAGAAGTCGGCAGGAATCGGTTGGTCGGTGCCCGTGCCATTGCGTGCTACCACGACTACCACGTAATATGCTCCATTTTGTGGTGCTGTATTGGGGAATCGCGCTGTGCGGACCCCGGCGATGACCGGGCTGCGTACACCGTACTCCCAACCCTCGGCCGTCTTAGCAGTGTTTTCGGTGTTGAGCAGGACGACCGTGATGGGCGTTGGTGCCGTGGTTGGCTCAGCAGTCGGCACAGGCTCACTGGTCGGTACCTCGAGCGTAGGTGTGCTGATGATGCCGGTCAAGAGACCATCCGTCAAACTGCCACCCGTGTCCGCACTCTCTTCACTACCTGTCCCCAGAAATTGACTGGCCAAAAAGTAGCCGAGTACGAGAACGAGTACGCCAAGAATGCCCCACATGACCGGACTAGGACCACGCGGTTCGTCATCCTCGTCGTCGTATAAGTTCGAATCAACCGACTCAAGCTCGCGCGTTAATTCCTCTTCGTACTGCGAAAGTGGACGGCTCGGCCGTACCGGTCGCCCACGGCGCCCAAACAGGTTGCTGGTGGTCTGCTTGACTGCCTCGACAATGCTCCGTCGCTCACCCCCCTGTACACCGTTTAGCGCACGTAATCCACGCAATGCCATGTCGTTTTGTGGATCAATCTCTAGGGCACGCTCAAGGGCGGCACGGCGCTGTCGTGGGTCATCTGATACACCCGCTAACCACAACCATGCCTGAATGTTGTCGGGATCTTGGCGCGTTAGCAACGTAAACAAATTACGCGCCTCTTCGCGATTACCGTCTCGGGCGGCATCCATGCCTAGTGCGAGTATCTCGTTTGCGTCAGCCATCGTTCTGCTCCAGTTCCCATGCGGCAACACTATTACATAACTTTATACAGGTTTACTATAAGTTATAGTATAACAAATGAGACATCGTTGGTCAATCAGGAATTTTGGTCGTGTATAATTATATGAATGCGTGATTCTGATGCAATAAATCACGATTAATCATGCATCGATGAATTCAACATATACCCATATTTGTGATTCATCAGGACGATCGTGTGTCAATGATGAAGATATGGTACGTATTGCTACGGATGGTGCTCTCCTGTCGTAGATTGCATATTTCAGATATGATGATTTGAGGCGAGATAGAGGGTGAGGGGTACGATGCGTTTAGTCAGTTTTCGACGGGCAAGTGATCGCGTGCGTGCGGGAGTCATGGTCGAGCACGGCATTATTGATATTCATGAGGGTATGGCGTTAATTAGCGACGAACGGCCATCAGAGGCCTTATCGCTTACAACAATTATCCGTGGGAGTCACGAGAGTACGCATTTGGGGAGTGTGGTGTTACTCGAGGAGATTGTTGCAAGTCAACAGCAGTCAGGGCTTGACGTTGCGCAATGGTTTGGTGGTGTGGAGATGTTGGTGCGGCGGAACGATGTGCAGTTAATGCCGCCACTCCCGGATCTTGTAGCGTGGCGGCGTACGGCACAACACGTGCAGGTCTACGAAACGTTGCTCCGTCGCCAAGGCGCACATATTCCGCTGCATTGGTATGAACGAGCGCCGCTCTGGGCGGCCATGGCACCATCGTTGTACGGTGATCGGGCCATGCTGCCGTTTCCTACTACGACCATGTGTGATGTGGAGTGTGAGATTGCCTGGATTACGATGAGCGATCTGCAGAATGCTGATATCGGAGATGCCCAGAATGCGATTTTGGGCATGTGGATTGTCGGGCACGTGGTGGCCCGTGATCGGGCTGACGACGATGTGCTCCATGGGCTCTGGGCGCGACCGAACGGCGTGGTCATGGGGCCGATGATTACCACACTCGATGAATTATCAGAGTTCATGTTGCCGGATGGACGGTTGCGTATCACCGTGCAGCTCCTCGTAAATGATGTGCGCGTAGCCCAGATAAATCTGCGTGATGTGCACTACACCATGGCCGAGGTGACGGCCCATGCCAGCGATGGATGTCTAATTCCTGCGGGGAGTGTATTTAGCAGTGGTGTTCTCACCAGTCTGAGTGTGAACGAAGGAACGTGGCTAGTACCGGGAGATGACGTCATCATTGATGCGGGTCCACTTGGTACTGTACGCTGGAGCATGGAGGATTGGTGATGTCTCGGATGCTATGTATGGTGATGGTTGTTGGGCTGTTGGTCAGTTGTACGTTACCCGCAGCAACGGTGCCAACGCCCTCTTCTACTCCGCAAACTCCCGAAGAACCGATTGCGCCGACTATGCCCGCCACTCCTGAGCCGCAACGCAGTACTGGTGTGCAACCATTACAACCGATTGTGCTTCAGCTCGATACAACGGGGTTACGCGGTGATGGCACGATCGAAATTCTTGATGCAACGGGCATGGTAGCCGACCGTGTGCCGTTCACAATTACTGCGGATACGACAGCGGTGACGGTGACGCCCCGCGGCGCCATTGGTCCGGCACAGGCACAATGGCGTAACACTACCGGCGTTGTACCGCTTGGTGATGCCGTGTACACCCTTGATCCAGTCAGTATGCTGGTCACCGATGACCCGGTGTTTGGCGATCTTTTCCAAAAAACAGTCACGTATATTCAGGGAAGCATGCGCAGTTATGCGCTGAATGGGACGGATATTCGCGGGTATCGTTCGCCCGACAATCCGTTATTGTGGCTCCGAGACCATGTCTATCAAGGGCGTGGATTCCGCTATTTCGAAAAGGACGTGGTGAGCCTCATCAACGCGTTCCGCGATGCCCAGCGCCCCGATGGTAGTCTGCCTGATTGGGTGGATGCACCAGCGTTAGGAGTGACTGCGGGTCGCAAAGAAGTTGAGTCCGATTTGGAGTTTTTGTATGTGCAGGGAATCTACGAAGCATGGCAGATGACCGGCGACGACGCCTGGATGATTGATATGCTGCCGTCGGCGCGTCAGGCCATCACGTACATTACCAGCGATCCACTGCGTTGGAACAATGCGCGTGGATTGATTCGTCGCCCATACACGATTGACATGTGGGATTTTGAGTATGGTCCGACTACGACCAATCCTGAGACCGGGGCACCGGCACCACGCCATTGGATTGACGACAAAACAATCTGGGGATCATTTCACGGTGATAACACCGGGTTGATTCAGGCGTTGCGGATGTTGGCCACAATGGAGACAAGAGCGGGCAATGACACGCAAGCTACTGCCTATCGTACGCAAGCCGATGACATGCAACGCCGCATGATGGAATTACACTGGAATGGCCGATTCTTGCGTCACTTTGTCCCCGAAGATACTGACTTTCGTCCTGTGGGCGTTGACATGGAAGCGCAGTTGAGTATCTCGAATGCATATGCGCTTAATCGTGGAATCTTTACACCGGTACAAGCCGCAGAAGTACTCGGTATCTACTACGAGCGGGGCGCCCAAAATCCTAACATACTCTTGCCGTGGTTCAGCATTGATCCACCCTTTCCACCGTATGCCTATGGCATGGCTGGACGCAAGGGTGAGCTCCCCGGCGAGTATGTCAATGGTGGCATCATGCCGGTTGTGGGTGGTGAATTGGCGCGCGGTGCGTTTGCCATTCGGGCGGAGACGTTTGGATTCGACACGCTCCGTCACTATCACGTGCTAATCAACCGGCATAATGGCACGTATTTGTGGTACTACCCCAACGGCGAACCGGGTATCTCTGGTCCCGACACCATTGCCACGGATGGCTGGGGGGCGGCAGCCATGCTCGGTGCACTGATGGAGGGAGCGGCTGGGATTAATGATTCGAGTATCGCCTATCAGGTGAGCCGGATTACTCCGCGTTGGCAATACGGCGGCGTGAATGAGGCCTATGTGGTTGCACGGTATGCGGCTGGTGACGGCTATGTGGCCTATCGCTGGCAAAAGCGCCCTGGCTTTATACGCATCGAAGTAACCAGCTCAAGTCAGTTTAGTACGCTCAATCTCCCCATGCAGGTGGGCACATTTGATACGGCACAGGTGATGCTAAACGGTGTGCGTCGCGATGATCTCAAACAACGACTCGATGGTCTGCCGCACGTGGTAGTGGCTACAAGTGCCGATATCCCGGGTGTATCACATGTCGTTGAGGTAACATGGCCAGAGTAATTCACCCGTATAATCGCAACAGGCATATGAGATGAAAGGAACCCGTTCGTGATTAATCATGCCGCTATCGCGCAGTCGTTCATCGACTCACGTACGAATCGCACGCTACTAACCCCACCCTCGAACAATCCAGGCTACACGCTCCACGATGCCTATGCCGTGGCCAAAATCCACTTTGATCATGCAGTGGCCGCCGGGCATACGCCGGTTGGGCGTAAAATCGGCTTCACGAACCCGGCTGCCTGGACCAGCATGAACCTGAATACCGCAGTGTGGGGCTATGTCTATGCGCATACCGTATTCGATACCACGGCGGGGCATACCACCCACGACGTGACCACAGCACTTCAACCCAAAATCGAGCCCGAAATCATGTTCGGTCTCAAGGCAAATGTGCTCGGTGCAATTGACCCTGTCAAAGCACTTGAGTCGGTTGAGTGGATTGCCCTCGGCTACGAAGTGGTCTCGTGCCCGTACCTCGATTGGCAGTTCAAAGGCGTTGATGCTGTGTCTGCCTTCGGGTTGCACCGCGCCTTGTATGTCGGTGCCAAGCGTATGCTGACGGCTAATGACGATTTGGCCGATATCGTGACACGCCTGGCCACGGTGAAGGGGCGTATCTATAAAAACGGCGCTCTGGCTGGCGAAGGAAGTGGACAAATTGTACTCGGTAACCCGGTGCGCGCCTTGGCGGCACTCGCCGTGATTACCGCCAATCAACCACAATTTGCCCCGTTGGCCGCCGGTGAAATCATCAGTAGCGGTACGTTGACCCCGCCGCCTACTGTTGCTGCTGGTGACGTGATTCGTGCCGAGGTCGAAGGCTTTGATTTGGCTCCCATTGAAGTCTCATTTGCGTAAATCATCTGTTGAGGAGCGGAGCGGTGCAGTGATATGCGCCGTTCCGTTTTTTTGTAAGTGAAGAGTGAAGAGTGAAGAGTGAAGAGTGAAAAAAAGAGGCCACCCAGATAGGAACGACACATACGATGGCGGAGGTGCGCCGTGTTTTCTGTATTCTTCCATTACGGGGTGGCCTAAATGTGGAACTTAGTATGGGTCGCAGGGTGAATCCACTCTATTACATGTCCAAAAATTATTTCAAAAATATTTGAATATTTGAAATATATTTGAAATACTCATGATTGCATCAGATTTGCAAAATCACTTTATAATGGACACAATCAGACGCGCCATTGTTGATATGCACGGTGCGTAAAGCGGAAAGGGTTGTTTCCATGAGTGATGGTTCGATTGATGTATTTGGGGCACGTGCGCCACTCAAGGTCGGCAACAAGCAGTATGTAATGTATCGACTTGATGCCTTACAGAAGATAGCCGGTCATACATTAGCCTCGTTGCCGTTTTCGGTGAAAGTCGTGCTCGAGGCGCTGTTGCGCAATATTGGCGACGGCTTTACCAGCCAAGAGGATGTCGAGGCATTGGCCAAGTGGACACCCGCCAGCGCTGGGTCGCGCGAAGTGGCCTTCAAGCCGGCTCGCGTCTTGATGCAAGACTTCACCGGCGTACCAGCCGTCGTCGACTTAGCCGCCATGCGTGACGCCATGAAGCAGTTGGGTGGTGATCCATCACGGATTAACCCGTTGGCACAGGCCGACTTGGTGATCGACCACTCGGTGCAGGTTGATGCGTTCGGGCACGGCATGGCGTTGCAGATGAACGCCGACCTCGAGTTCAGCCGCAACCGCGAGCGCTACGAGTTCTTGCGCTGGGGCCAACAGAGCTTCACCAACTTCTCAGTGGTGCCTCCCGAGACCGGCATTTGTCACCAGGTGAATCTCGAGTACTTGGCCAAGGGCGTACTCGTCAAGCAGATCGACGGTGAGTCGGTGGCCATGCCAGACAGCTTGGTCGGCACCGATAGCCATACCACCATGATTAACGGCCTAGGCGTGTTGGGGTGGGGCGTCGGCGGTATCGAGGCCGAGGCGGTGTTGTTGGGTCAGCCACTGGCCATGTTGACGCCTGAGGTGGTCGGCATGCGCTTGACGGGCAAGTTGGCACCTGGTGCCACCGCGACCGACCTGGTGTTGCGCGTCACCGAGATGTTGCGCAAGCACGGTGTGGTCGATAAGTTTGTTGAGTTCTGTGGTGACGGCTTGAGCGCATTGAGCTTGGCCGATCGTGCCACGATTGCCAATATGGCGCCAGAATATGGTGCAACGTGTGGCTTCTTCCCGATTGACGACGAGACGCTCAAGTACTTGCGCGGTACGGGTCGTACTGAGGACGAAGTGGCGTTGGTCGAGGCCTACGCCAAGGCCCAAGGCATGTTCCGCGTCGACGGCATGCCGGTGCCGGCCTTCAACTCGTTGCTCGAGTTGGACCTGTCAACCATCGAGCCCAGCGTGGCCGGTCCACGCCGCCCGCAGGATCGCGTGGCACTCAAGAGCCTCAAGGCGTCGTTCAACGACGCCATGGGCAAGGTGTTTAATAAGCCGAGTGCGGCCGTATCACTGACAGCCGGCGCCCACAGCGACACCTATGCCGATGCGCGTGTGGCGTTGACGGTCGGCGGTGCGCAGACCAGCATGACACACGGCTCGGCCGTGATTGCGGCGATTACGTCGTGCACCAACACCTCGAATCCGTCGGTGATGATGGCGGCTGGTTTGTTGGCCCAGAAGGCCGTCGCCCGTGGGTTGACGCGCAAGCCGTACGTCAAGACCTCGTTGGCACCCGGCTCACGCGTGGTCAGCGAATACCTGAAGAAGGCCGATGTGCAGAAGTACCTCGACCAACTCGGCTTTAACGTCATCGGCTACGGGTGTACCACCTGTATCGGTAACTCGGGCCCGGTCGATGCGGCGGTGAGCGCTGCGGCCAAGCAGGGTGATTTGGTGGTTTCGGCGGTGTTGAGCGGCAACCGCAACTTCGAGGGGCGCATCCACCCAATCGTCAAGGCGAATTACCTGATGTCGCCGCCGTTGGTGGTGGCGTTTGCCATCGCTGGCACGGTTGACATTGACATGAACAACGAGCCGTTAGGCGTGGGTTCGGACGGCAAGCCGGTCTACTTGGCTGATATTTGGCCATCAGAGGCTGAGATTGCTGAGGCATTGCATCGGGCGTTGAGCGCTGATTTGTTCCGCGCGCAGTACGCCAACGTCTTCACCAGTAACAAGACGTGGAACGAGTTGCCGGTACCACAGGGTGATTTGTACACGTGGAACAACCAGTCAACGTATGTGCAGAACCCGCCGTACTTCCGCGGCATGACCAAAGAACTACCCAAGATGCAGTCGATTCGTCAGGCGCGAGCCTTGGCCGTGTTGGGCGACAACGTGACGACGGACCACATCTCACCAGCCGGCGACATCCCCAAGAACTCACCGGCGGGTATCTATCTCGAGGAGCACGATGTGGCGCCGGCTGACTTCAACTCATACGGGGCCCGCCGTGGCAACCACGAGGTGATGATGCGCGGTACGTTTGCCAACATTCGCCTCAAGAACGCCATGGTGCCGGGTGTTGAGGGCGGTTATACCGTTCATATCCCGACCGGCACGCAGATGTCGATTTATGACGCAGCCATGCAGTACGAAAAAGAGCAGACGCCGTTGGTGGTGTTGGCCGGCAAAGAGTACGGCATGGGCTCGTCGCGTGACTGGGCGGCCAAGGGGACATTCTTGTTGGGCGTGCGCGCGGTGATTGCCGAGAGCTTCGAGCGCATCCACCGCTCAAACCTGGTCGGCATGGGCGTGTTGCCGCTGACCTTCGAGGATGGGCAGAACGCTGCATCACTGGGCTTGACCGGCCGTGAGACCTTTGAGATTGAGGGCATCGAGACGCTCCAACCCGGCCAGACCTTGACGGTCAAAGCCACGTTGGACGGCAAGGTGACCAGCTTTGCGGCCAAAGTGCGCATCAACTCAGAGGGCGAACTGAACTACTACCGCAACGGTGGCATCTTGCACTACGTGTTGCGCAGTTTGGCCTCACAAAACGAGCCCGTTGGTGCCTAAGATGCATCGTGTGATTCACACGGTGATGATCCTTGTTTGTTTGCTTACCCCCACGATGATTCCATCGTTGGGGGTAAGTGCATTATTTGGTGTGGTCATGGCCAGTCAGGTGTTGATGGGCCAGACGCCGACGCGGCGTAACAGTATGGCGGCGCTGTTGAGTGCCTTGCCGACACCTGTGACTATCGTGGCGCCGCTCTTTGCCGATCATCGCTGGTGGCAGCGAGCGATACTGAGCGGCGCACTGGCAGTCGTGTGGGCACCGGTGTGGCCCGAATTGCAGTGGCTCGTTGTGACTGCTGTTGCTGGGATGAGTCTCTATACGCCACACCAACGCGATGCCTGGCGTTGGTATGTGCCGTGGGTGCAGTTAGCGGCGTTGCATGCCTGGCCACCGTGGTGGGATGTGGGCGTTGTCGTCATTAGTCTGAGTATTGCTGGCGTGGCGCTGTGGCAACGCCGCCTCGATTGGGTGCGGTGGAGCGTGGTGATGCTCGTGTTGGCGCTCAACACGGGAGCCGGCCTTGCGATCACTCCGTGGGCCATGGTGGCAGCGGTTGTTGGTGCTCCGTGGTTGCTGGTGGTGGTGGTATGGGCGACGATGACGGCGCTGGTGGCGGCCGGGAGTGCCGTGGCGGTGATTGGTGGACTGATTGCGCTCATCATGGTAGTGCCACACTTGACCTGGCCGATTCCGTGGCGAATTGTGGCGGTGTGGCTAATATGGGCGTTGGTGCCGGTTACGGCGACCGAGGCGCGGTTACAGACAAGTCTTTCGGCGTTTGGTCGCATGTGGGGCGATGGTGCAGTAACAATGGTCAATGCCGGGCAACAGGCGGTGGCGACAATCCCGTGGTTGGGGCTGGTGGCCACGTTGGTGGTGCTGGGCAGTGTGGCGGTGCAGTGGAGAGACGAGGAGCGCCATGTGGAGTAGTGTGGTTAGCGTCGTCTACGCCTGGGAGCGGGTATTGTTGTATCCGGCAGGAGTGTTTTTGCTGGTCAGTATCATCGCTGCACCAGCACTCGGGTGGCCTCGCCTTGCGGCACGCACACTTATGCCGGCGTGGTTGTTGCTGGTCTTTGTGCCGATTTCTGATGTGGTACGTGTTGGCGAAAGCGATATGGCGTGGCTGTTGTTGTTAGCGGTGCTCGCCAGCCAGACCTGGAGCGATTGCTGGTCGTGGCGGTGGGTGGCGCTCGGCGCGTGGATTGGTGCGGCTTATGCATTAGCTCAGGGGTGCGGCACGTTGATCCTGACGAGAGCGACGACGTGTACATCGCCAGCGCAATGGGGCGTGCTCGTTGGTCTAGTGGGTGCAATGGTGTTGTGGTCACGCCACACGATTGCTCAACGGATGACCGTGGTTGCCATAGGCATGCTCGTGGTTGAGGTCGTGCGGATGTGGTGGTTATAACGATGTAGCGAGCATATCGCGGCCGATGCCTGGTTTGAGTGTGGCAATCAACGATAGGGCCTGTTGTCGCGCTTGGTCGAGGTGGGTCTGACAGGTTGCGATGATACCAGTCTGTGCCAGATATTCGATTAACTCGGCGCTGGCGTGATTATGAATGAGGTGGGCGGTATGCGTGCGATCGTGTGCCAAGGCATATGCGAGCGGCAAAATAAGTGCATTGCGTCCAAACGAACGTAACGGTTCGTATTGGGCCTCATGGATGTGACGCGCAAGCGCGTGGTAGCGTGCTAGCGCTTGGGCAAGTTGGTGCGTGGGGAGTGATTGTTCATCGATGGTGCCACACACAGCGCCGGCTTTGATGGCGTGTTGGAGCACAACGCTTTCGACATCGTCAATTTGGGCATAGGCCGCAGCAACAATGTTGGGTGCATCAAGTGGTATGGTGACTAAGAACGCTTCGGCGAGTTGGATGACGCAGGTTGAGAATCCGGCGATGATTTTGGCGTGTGGTGCCTCGGCCATTTCGCTGGCAGCAAGGGCATAGAAGTAATCGCCGAGCATCAGGGTTGGGCCGTGGAGCAGCGTTGGCGTGGTATGATTATCGTGTGGTGGTTCAATTAGACGTCGATGCATGGCAGCGCCGGCTCGAATGAGTTCGAGGGCGGCGGCGGCGTGGTGCGTGCGCGGCATGTCGGCGGTGCCTAGGTGCGCCACACCTACAAGCACATTGGCGACCACATGGCGTGGAAGTGCAATTGCGTCGCTTTGCAGGGCCTCATTCGCAATAGGGAGTGCATTGGGTGCAACACGTGCGGTAATTAATGCATCGATGGCATCAAGGTGTGGTTGGGTGTGCTTGTCAGTTGAACGCATGATGCCCGCTTAGTTTGCGACGAAGTTCACAATTACCATAAGCATACCTGAGGTAGATACGGCTGTCAAACACAGGAAGAAACAAGAGGCGATCTCATGACAGAGGCCACAGCGGCATTTGTGGCGCGCCACGCGCGGCGCAATTTTTGGTTAAACGTAATCGAGGGCGGTCTGTTCATGTTTGGCATCAGCATGGTGTCACGCTTCACCGTATTGCCATACTTCGTTGAGCAGTATTCGCAGGAAAGCTGGTTACAGGGGCTTATACCGACGATTGCCAACACTGGCTGGCTGTTACCTGGATTATTTATTGCACCGTTGATTGC
The DNA here is from genome assembly GCA_964482795.1 of uncultured Klebsiella sp. Taxonomy (GTDB): domain Bacteria; phylum Chloroflexota; class Chloroflexia; order Chloroflexales; family Roseiflexaceae; genus UBA965. The sequence goes on along the minus strand of CAYZZI010000013.1, from coordinate 6,349 downwards.
ACAGTTGTGGCGACGCAAGCCGGTCATGTTGATTGGCACGTTCCTTGAGCGTTTGCCGTGGTTGATTATCGGTATCTGGTTGATTGGTGGCAACACGTTTGATGCATCAACCACGTTGTTGGTCTTCTTTGGGTTGTATTCGATGCACATGTTTAGTGCGGGGGCGACCTCGGTGCCGTGGCAGGACTTCATCGGGCGGGTGATTCCCGAGCATCGGTGGGGGACATTTTTCGGCATGCAGAGTGGGTTTGGGAGTTTGCTCGGTGTCGCAGGTGCCACAGTGGCGACGCAGGTATTAGCGGGTACGCCATTGGTGATTGGTGAGTGGCAGATTCTCGGTACGCAAGCGTTCCCGTTTAGCATTGGCTTTTTGTCGTTGGCCTGTTTTGGTTGCATGATGATCTCGTACATCTTTTTGGCGTTAACGGTTGAGCCGGTGATTGCGCCGACCCAGGCGAAGCAGCCGTTTTGGATACTCATCAAAAACATGCCACAGGTATTGCGTGACGACCCGGGCTTTACCACATACCTGATTGCGCGTGTCTGTTTGTCGTTGGGCATGTTAGGGCATAGTTTTGTGACGGCCGCTGCACTATCAAAATTTGAAGTTGACGGGAGCATGGTAGGAGCTTTCACGGTAGCCTTGCTCGCAGCACAGGCGGTGGGCAACTTTGGGCTCGGTGCATTATCGGATCGTTGGGGGCATCGGCAGGTGTTGATGTTGTCGGGATTTTTGGGGTCGGCGTCGCTGTTATTGGCGTGGGTTGCACCGAATGCGCTCTGGTTCTTCCCGATTTTTATTTTGGGTGGGATTGCGCTGGGTGGCTATCAACTCTCGGGTTTTACTATGGTGATGAACTTTGCCACGACCGAAACGCGGCCAATCTACATCGCGGTGGCCAACACGTTTAATGTGCCCGTCTCGGCGATTGCGCCGTTGGCGGCTGGATGGCTCGCCGGGCAGTACGGCTACATCGGGTTATTTGTCGTGTTGGCCGTACTCGGGTTCGTCGGGGTCTATATTTTGTATGCGCGGGTACAATTGCCGAATCATGCGCGAGCCGCATAGCCATCAGAAGGACATAGGTGCATCATGACCGAGGGGAATTCGGTTGAGCAGGTCGTAGAGCGCTATGCGCGGCGGAATTTTATTTTGAATGTCTTTGAGGGTGGCGTTTTCATGTTCGGCTATAACATGGTGTCGAACTACACCGTGTTGCCGTATTTTGTGCAGCAGTATACGCAAGAAAGTTGGGTGCAGGGGTTGATTCCGGCGATTGGCAGTACCGGTTGGCTCTTGCCCGGGTTATTTGTGGCGCCACTGATTGCCCATATGTGGACGCGCAAAGCGCCCATGTTGGTGTTGACGTTTTTTGAGCGTATCCCGTGGTTAATTATCGGTTTGTGGTTGTTCATGGGCAATCCGTTTGATGCGACTACGACCCTTGCGGTCTTCTTTGCGTTGTACTCGTTGCACACATTTAGTGCAGGTGCAACGGCGGTACCGTGGCAGGACTTTATTAGTCGGATTATCCCCAACAAATTGTGGGGAACATTTTTCGGTATGCAAAGTGGCCTTGGGAGTCTCCTCGGTGTGGCTGGGGCGAGTTTGGCCACGCAGGTCTTGGCCAACAAATCGGTGGCCGTGGGGGCGTGGGAGATTGTTCCGGCCATGCCATTCCCCAATAACGTGGGGTTTTTGGCGCTAACCTGTTTTGTCTGTATGGCCATCTCATATGTGTTTGTGATTATCAGTGTCGAGCCGCCACATCCACCACAGGCGCGTCAGCCGTTCTGGCATTTGATTCAGCAGGCGCCGACGTTATTGCGTACCAATCAAGAATTTACCCGTTACCTGATTGCGGTGGTGTTGATTGGCATCGGCATGATGGGGCAGAGCTTTGTGACGGCGGCGGCGTTGAGCAAGTTTGATGTGAGTGGGAGTACGGTAGGAACCTTCACCATCGTGTTGTTATCGGCACAAGCGGTGGGTAACTTTGGTCTTGGGGCGTTGTCAGATCGTTGGGGCCACAAGCGCATCATGGTGCTTACGGCGGTGATGGTCTCGACTGGGTTGCTCGTGGCGTGGTTTGCCCCAGCCGTTGAGTGGTTTTATCTCGTATTTGCCTTGGGTGGGATTGCACTTGGTGGCAACATGCCGGCGAGCTTTGCCATGGTATTTGGCTTTGCTACGCCTGAATCGCGGGCTGCGTATATTGCCATCGCCAACACGTTCAACGTGCCGGTGGCAGCGGGTGCCCCGTTGGTTGCCGGAGTCATCGCCGACCAGTTCGGCTTTCCGGTCTTGTTTGTCGTTCTTGCTGTATTTGGGTTGTTGGGGGCCGTCACAATGCAGTGGTTCGTGCGCACGCCTAGGCCGGCCCCCGTGGTGGCATGAGTTAACCAGCAATCATTGCCACCAAGGTGACACATATCGGCACCGTCAAATTGTCGGTCCCATGGGGTGAGACGGCCTCGACTACGGTGGCGACGGTGGCGCCGAGAATGGTCGCAATGATGAGGGCACTGGTATTGGGCAAATCGGCGTATGGGGTGAGTTCTGAACCAGGTAACAGCGTGAGTGACAGGCCAATTACAATCAACGATACCACGAACATGACGGCGCTCCCCTCGTAACTGCGGGTACCGCCGTTGATGGTATAGGTATGGCGCCCATAGCGCTTGCCGATGAGGGCAGCGAGCGCATCGCCCCAGGTCATGGCCATGATACCGGCCACCACGGCCGGGGCATGGTCAATGGGCCCCTCAGGTCGCCACAGTGCGATACTCAGAATGGTAATCGAGATGGCGAAGTAGACGGTACCCATGCTGGCGTTATCGCTGTCAATTCCTTTGAAGAGCTTCATCCGAAAAAAGACGTAGTTGAGCACAATAAATGTGGCAAACGGGACAACGCCGAATTGCCACGAATCGAAGAGCGACAAGACGCCAAAAATCCACATACCCGCGCCGACGTGCACCACCTTGCGAGTCAAGTCATTGGAGATGTGAAATTGCCGATGCAACACCTCACCAATGATGAGGAGGCCCCCTGCGTACAGGTACGAGATGAGTAATCCGATCCAATTGTTCATCATATGAGCTCCTCTACTGCGACATGCGTGGCCTCACCGGACGGGAGGCCAAGGGCACTGATTTGCCAGGCGAGATGACTCGCCGAACCGGTGGTGTAGTAGATGGTTCGACCGTGTTGTTGGGGTTGTGCTGTGTGCGATGTGACGTTGAGCGCGTGACGGGCCACGGCGGGGGCAGGATCGATGATGCTGACATGGGGGGCAGCGCGGCTGATGCTTTCACGCAAAAACGGATAATGCGTACATCCGAGTACAATCACGTCGGCACCTGCCTGCACGAGTGGTGTAACGTGTGCGGCTACTGCGGTATCGGTGGCACTGCCACTCACTTGTCCGGCCTCGACCAAATCAACCAGCCCGTGGCAGGCTTGACCGACCACCGCAACATCGTGGGCGAAGCGCTGGGTGACCTCGTGGTAGAGTGCGCCGTTGAGCGTGGCCGCCGTTGCCATGACGCCGACGACGCCACTGCGGGTGAGCTGGACGGCGGGTTTGACTGCCGGCACCATGCCGACAAACGGTGTCTCGGGGTGGCGCTGACGCATATCATGCAGCGCAGCAGCACTGGCCGTGTTACAGGCGACGACGACTGGTGCTGCGCCTTGGCGAATCAGCCAGTGAGCACAGCCGAGAGCAATCTGGCGTATCTCGCTGGCTGAACGGTCGCCGTATGGGCACCGTGCCTGGTCAGCGAGATAGATGATGTCGACGTGGCTGTCGAGCGCGCGGATTGCCTTGAGCACGCTGGTGCCACCAATGCCGCTGTCGTAGACCGCAATCATGGGTATGCCCTACTTGTCCGCTTAACCGGCGTTGCGCGCATCGCGCCACGCGACCAACTTCTCGATGGCATCTTGGCTGTAGGGGTGCCCGGTCATCATGATCATGTGTGTTGCACCGGCCGCGGCCAAATCGTCGAGCGTATCGAGTTGATCGGGGCTGAGCGAGGCAGTGCGCTCAATCTCGTCTGGATTGCGGCCGACCTCGTTGCACCAATCGGTGAGGATGGCGTTTTTGCGGGCGTAGGTCTCGGGCGGCCCAAAGCCGTTCCACATGGTGGCGTATTGGGCAGTCAACTTGAGTGTGACCTTCTCGCCGCCACCACCGACCAAAATCGGGATGTCGCGCATCGGCTTGGGGACCTCTTTGGCCCAGTACTCGCGGAAGAGGGGCAGACTCTTGCCGAGGGCGCGCAAGCGGTCGCCGGCGGTGCCGAATTCGTAACCATACTCGACATAATCGCGCTCGAACCAGCCGGCGCCGATGCCGAGGATGTAGCGCCCGTTGCTGATGTGGTCGAGGGTCTTGCTCATGTGGGCCAACAGGCGAGTGTTGCGATAGCTGTTACACAGCACCAGACAACCGATTTCGACGCGGGTGGTGAGGGTAGCCATGGCGGTGAGGAGCGTCCAGCCCTCGAAGTGGTTGCCGTCGGGGTCACCGTAGAGCGGGTAGAAGTGATCCCAGTTCCACAGCGAATCGACGCCAGCTGCCTCAGCACGCAAAATGGCATCAGCATACTCGGCGTAGCTCGTGTGCTGGTTCTGTAACTGCACACCTACTTTGTATCGGGGCATGATGGTATCTCCTTGACCATGGGTGATTGCTGTCATCATACCACACGCATCAACGGCATTACGGACATATGCCAGTGCAATCGTCCATCGCACAATCGCACCAATGGTGATAGTATGAAGGCAATAAAAATCAGTGGCGAGGCGCAATCATGGCATATCAATTCAGCGATGCGTATCTGCGAGTGGCAACGGCATGCCCTGTCGTGCATGTCGCCGATGTGGCCCACAACGTGGCCCAAATTCAGCACCTCTACGACGCAGCAGTGGCGCAAGGTGTAGCGCTCGTTGTCTACCCTGAGCTGTGTGTCACCGGTTATTCACTCGGTGATTTGGTGTTGCAACCGCGCTTGTTACGCCAGGCACACGACGCCTTGCTCACCCTGGCGCATCACACTGCTGGCCATGTGACGGCGATGATTGTCGGCTTGCCGTTGGCGCATCAGGATGCCCTGTATAACGTGGCAGTGGTCATTGCTGAGGGGGCCATCAAAGGCATTGTGCCGAAGCAGTTTTTGCCCAGCTACGGCGAATTTTATGAGAAGCGCTGGTATCAACACTGGCCACACACCAACACAACCACCATGATTGGTACGACGCCGGTGCCGTTCGGCACGCAATTGGTGTTCGATGTCGCCGGCGTACGCTGTGGCGTCGAAATCTGCGAAGACCTGTGGGTGCATCAATCGCCCAGTGCGGCCTTGGTCGATCACGGTGCCTTACTCATCGCCAATCCATCGGCCTCGCCCGAGTTGGTCGCCAAAGCCGCCTATCGCCGGCAGTTGGTGAGTGTGCAGTCGGCCAAGTTGATTGCCGGGTACGTGTATGCCGGTTGTGACTGGAGCGAATCGACGATTGACGTGGTGATGAGTGGCCATCAGCTCATCTGCGAAAACGGGCGTATTGCTGCCGAGCGCCCACCGTTTGCGCGTGATACGCGCCTGACGGTGGCTGACATTGATATCGAGCACTTGCGCTTTGATCGACGCAAAGACAGCAACCGTGGCGGCACGACGGGCTACGACGTGATTGTGGCGACGACGATGCGGCCGGCGATTGCGCCACAACCAGCCGTGGTTGCACACCCCTTTTTGCCGCAGGGCGAAAGCGAAACGGCGCGGGCAGAGCGCCTCAGCCATATCCTCAACATTCAAGCGCACGGCTTGGCGCAACGCATGCTGGCCACGCGTACGCCGTTGCTGCATCTCGGTCTGTCGGGTGGGCTTGACTCGACGTTGGCGTTTGTGGTGGCCTGCAAAACGGCCGAGATTATCGACCGACCAGTGCATGAGATGCTGCGCACCTATACCATGCCGGCGGCGGCGAGCTCGGAGCGCACCCAATCGAACTCGGTGACGTTGTCGCAGCTCTACGGCGTGCCCAATCAGGTGATTGCGATTGGTGAACTGGTGCGTCAACAGTTGATTGCCATCGGGCACGATGGCGTGACGCAAGATGTGACATACGAGAATGTGCAGGCGCGCTTGCGTACGAGTATTTTGTTTAATAAGGCGAATTTGCACGGTGGCATGGTGCTTGGAACGGGTGATTTGAGCGAGATTGCACTGGGGTGGTGTACGTTCAATGGTGACCACATGAGTCATTATCATGTGAATGCGGGCGTCCCCAAAACGCTGGTGCGGCATTTGGTGATGCATGTGGCCATACAGCAGACGGATG
>CAYZZI010000012.1:62461-72699 GCA_964482795.1 uncultured Klebsiella sp. | reverse complement strand
TTACGCCAACCAACACGTTGACGCCGACCAATACCTTTACGCCAACACGCACCTTCACACCCACGCGTACGTTTACTAGTACCCCGACCAACACGTTTACACCGACCAATACCTTTACACCAACCAACACGTTTACGCCGACCAATACCTTCACACCCACGCCACATCCATTCGCTATTCGCGACGTAGCCGTCGGTTCGGCTTTCACCTTGGCCGTACTCAACAACAACACACTGGCCACCTGGGGCTTCAACCGCGAGGGTCAAGCATCATTGCCGTCGTGGATGAACGGTCGCCCGGTCGCTGAAGTCGAGACCGGCTCGAACTACGCCGTCGTCCTCAGTACCAGTGGACGCGTCTTCGGATGGGGGCAAGATGACTTCGGCACCCTCGGCAAGTTCCCGGCCGGGTGTACCACCAAGTGTGTGCCGGGCACCGGTATCCCTGCTGGCGCCTTGAGCGGTGTGCGCACCATCTCGGCCAGTCTCGGCCATGTCATGGCCATCAAGACCGACGGGTCACTCTTGATCTGGGGGCGCAACGATTTCTTACAGCGACAAGCACCAAGCACGGCACTGACCGGCTTAAGCGCCATAGCAGCCGGCCACTCGCACTCACTCGTCGTCAAGAATGGGCGTGTGCAGGCCTGGGGGCGCAACACCTGGGGGCAGATTAATGTGCCAGCCAACTTGACCGGCGTGACGGCAGTATCAGCAGGATTCGACCACTCACTGGCGCTCAAGAGCGACGGCACGGTCGTCTGTTGGGGCAGCAACCACACCGGACAATGCAGTGTGCCACGTGGTCTGAAAGATGTCATTCAAATCAGTGCAGGGCGCTACTACTCACTGGCCTTGGATCGCAACGGTAAGGTCTGGGGGTGGGGCACCGTTGAGTTCGGTCAGTCGAAGGTACCTAACGGACTCAATCCGGCTGGAGCCATCTCGGCCGGCTACTCACACTCCATCATCGGCTTCCGCAATGGTGAAGTACTCGCCTGGGGCGACTCCAAGCTCAGCGCCTTGGTCTCACGCACACCAACAGTGACGCCGTAACGTTCAACCATCGCCCCCCTGTGCGCGATATATCAGTGCGCAGGGGGATGCGATTATGAATGCATCTTCATCATTGCGTGCGATGGAGACTGTGAGTATCACCAACCGTACGAACGGACTGCTCTACCAAAACCATGTTCACGCAGACACCGTGAACCATGCAACATGCCCCCATGGCGATTGCCATGGGGGCATGTTGCAGTACTCGACACTCATGTGGCCGAGGCAAACGGCCATACCCCAATAATCCCCAAGGCGATGATTAACAGCAGCAACATGAGCAACGCCAATGATAATCCTGCACCCTGCCAACTGATTTGTGGCGAAATCATCAATCGCATTGAACTGGTATTATGCGTCGAAGCCACTCGTTGGCCGTTATACTCACTCATCATTACTGGCATTGCATCTACCGGAATGGGGAGTGGTGCTGTTCCTTCGAGTGCATCAACGCGCACAACCAGCACGGTAATATTGTCACTACCACCACGCGCATTGGCGAGATCGACAAGATGATCGACACCATCGACCAATGAATCTTCGTGCAGAACAGCCAGAATTTCGTCGTCATTGACATGATTAATCAGCCCATCCGACGTGAGTACGATGATGTCGGTCGGAAGTAGCGCAAAACGAAATAAATCAACGCGCACATCGGGCTGATGACCCAGTGCGCGAGTAATAACGTGTTTGAAGAGCATGTTCTCAGCATCGGCAGCAGTAATCATGCCCGCAGCAATTTGCTCGTTTATCAACGAGTGATCGCGAGTAATCTGACGGATTGCACCGCGCCGAATGAGATAGGCACGGCTATCGCCTACGTTGGCAACCACGCATTCATCACGGTAGAGAACCGCAGCTACGCCGGTGGTTCCCATCGAGACACCACCCTGATTGCCCTCGTTGAAGATGACAGTGTTTGCGGTATCAAACGCAACACTTAACGCCAATGCGCGATCTTCGTCTTCGTTGTCGTAGTAGCTTGAAAGAATATTAGCAACAGCAAGCCGACTTGCCACCTCGCCTGCCTCATGCCCACCCATGCCATCGCAAACCACAAAAAGTTGACCGTGTTTTTCAATGTGCGCGCCCTCGCCAAGGCCGTAATCATCTTCGTTGTGATCACGATGTCGTCCGACATCGGTACGAGCACTGTGGCTACACTTCATGGCGCATCCAGACATTTTGTAATCCTACGTTAATGTGTAGTATAACACATTATACTATTGAGTAGCAACATAATAGTGAGTGTATGCATCATCATATGAGCAGGAGCACCCCATGCAATATACCATCGGTGTAGACCTCGGCGGCACCAACTTGCGGGCCGGATTAGTCGATTCCAACGGCGTCATTGTCTACGACACCAAAGTTGATACGCGCGTCGAAGAAGGGCCACAGGCCATTATCGGTCGGATTGTCACCCTCATCAAACACGTTCACGCCCAACTTCCGGCTGGCGCAACACTCGATGGCGTCGGCATTGGCGTACCAGGGCCACTTGATCCATTTGCAGGGTTTGTCTTCGCCATGCCGAACATTCCCGGCTTTGAGAACACACCACTCCGTGCCATGCTCAAAGATGCCACCGGTCTCGATATTGAGCTCGGCAACGACGCCAACGCAGCCGCCGTAGGCGAGTGGATGTTCGGAGCTGGCAAAGGGCTCAACGACCTTGTCTACATCACCGTGAGTACCGGCATCGGTGGCGGCGTAATTATTGGTGGTCATCTGTTACTCGGCCACCGTGGCTCTGCCGGAGAAGTAGGCCACCACATCATCGACTGGCATACCCGCATGTCGTGGGAGGATACCGCTGCCGGGCCCGGCTTTGCACGCCGTGCCGCTGCGGCCATGGCAGAGCATCCCGGGTCACTTTTGCATACACTGACAACCGCAGCTGATGTCCAAGGGCATCACATTGCCACCGCCGCGACACGCGGTGATGCGTTAGCCATCAAGCTGATGGACGATGAGGGTGAGGCCATCGGTGCCGGTCTTGTCAATATGCTCCACCTCTACAGTCCAGCCAAAATCGTCCTCGGTGGCGGTGTCGTCATCAATAACCCTCAACTAGTTGATCGTGCCCGTACGGTCATCGCCGAACGCGCACTCGCCGTCTATCGCGACGTGCCCGTGGTCATGACCGAGCTCGGCGACCGTATCGGTCTGCTCGGCGCCGCCGCGCTCTACGACCATATGCGCGGACGCCGCTAATGCTGCGCCAGCACACGCTGACCATCTGCGAATCACGCCCAATTGGCAACCTGCAGTGGGTGGCCTTTACTGCGCCACAGGTAGCTGCCCACTGGCAGGCAGGTCAATTCTTGCAAATCATCTGTGATGATATTGAACGGACTCAGCGCGTATTGCTCCGAGCAACCTTCCCTGTCCATGTTGATGTACGACTTGGTCGTATTGGCATCGCCGTCCCTATACTTGCCGATGATGGGTGGGCTTGGTTGGCGCGCCAACCACTTGACACACAAATTGTCTGTTATGGACCGCAAGGTAAACTCCCCCAGCCTCTTGCTGAGCGTGGCACCGCCCTGTGCATTGGCCAAGGTGAGGCCGGATTGCGCCTTCTCGGTATTGTCTCGGCACTCCATCAACGGAATGTCAATACGACGTTTATCGCAGGCGACATCCAACCGGCCTGGCAAATCCCCACCCAACTCGTGCCCACTGATGTCGAATATCTAGCCGGTAGCGAAAATGTGCTCCGCATCGCTGAAAAACGCCTACCCGAACTCCTGCGCTGGGCCGATACCATTTATGTCGCTGCGACAATACCCATCATCCACACCATCCGACAACTGCTGCGTCAAACACGTCTGCGTGCAGGACGATCTATCACATTCGTGCATGTGACCGGCCAACTCCCGTGCGTGAGTCAATCATGTCAGCAGTGCCGCATCCAAACACGCCACGGCCCACGTTTGGCGTGCCAAACGGGGCCGTGGTATGACATCCATGAGCTGTTATGATGGCAATTTCACCCTACAAGATGATGTTGCGCTCGCGGACTTTCTGCATTTTGGCCTTGCGAAACAACTCGTCGTAGTTGATACGCCCCATAGAAATTTCATAGCGGAAGTTTTTCTGGAGCAAATCGTGTAACTCCGTATCTAAGCGCTCCTCAACCATCAATTCATCGGTGATAATGTCGGAGATGGCTACACGTAAGTCAGCATCGGAACAATCAAACAGGACGCCGTCAGTGTCAGCCAAAATGTCCACCAACTGCTCGGCGTATATTGCCACTTTGGCAGGTGAAAGTCGCATAATCTGCCCTCCAAGTGCGCTCGTTTACTCGTTTTCCATATCTTTAGTGTATGTGGTAATCTATGCTTCGTCAATCGTCACATGCCAAAGGACGTGCATGATGGAATTTGGTGAATATCAAGTCATGGCTCGTGTTGAGCAAGAACACTGGTGGTACGTAGGGATGCGTCGCATCGCTGACGCATGGCTCCGCCAACTCCCCACCTCACCAGCACCACGTCGCATTCTTGATGCCGGCTGCGGTACCGGTGGCAATCTTCAGTGGCTCTCACACTATGGCAGCCCAATTGGCTTTGACTTCTCACCAGTGGCCCTCGCAGCCGCACAACACTATGCGTATCCCCTTTGTCGCGCCAGCATTGAATCAATCCCCATCGCTGATGCAAGCGTTGATCTCGTGACAAGCTTCGAAGTCATTTACCATCGCGGCGTCACTGATGATGTCGCCGCCCTGCGTGAATGTGCACGTGTACTCACACCCGGCGGCTTTTTGCTCATCCGCGTCCCCGCCTTTGAATGGCTTCGCGGTCACCACGATGACCGTGTGCATGGCCAACGGCGTTACACGAGTAATCAACTCCACCACATGCTTACATCTGCTGGTTTGGTGGTACAGAAAATTAGTTATGTCAATTCACTGCTATTACCGATGGCACTCTGGCAGCGCTGGCGTGAGCGCGCCGAAGCTACGGCGGAGACAGATTCAGATCTAAAGATGCCGACGCCGCTGATTAACGCGGTCGGGCGATTTGCTCTCGGGTGTGAAGCAGTCGGGTTATCAATTGGCATGAGATGGCCGGTTGGGGTATCATTGCTGTGTATCGCACAGCGACCACAGGGAGCAGATTAGGGAGATGGGGAGATTGGCATGGTGCAGCAGTTGCTTGACACAGTCGCACGGCAACCGGTGATTTGGAACACGTTTCGAGCAATTGCAGAGTTTGGCTTTCATGCCGATTATGCGCTCATCGAACAAGAGCTTCAACCGTTTCAGGGGGATCAGCGTCGGCGCTTTCTTGATTTCGGCTGTGGCACTGGGCAGTTTGCACGATGCTTCCCCAAAGACCGGTATGTTGGATTCGACATTGCACCACACTACGTCCGATACGCGCGTCATCGACATCAACGTGATGTATGCGTCATGGACGGTGCAGCCGTTGGATTCGGCGATGGTAGTTTTGATGCGGCGTTGATTATGGGTGTGTTTCATCATCTTGATGATGCGACGGTCAGCGCCTCGGTCAAGGAGCTCTACCGTGTCCTACGGCCACAAAGTACCGTCCTCATGGTCGAGGATATTCCCGCGCAAAATCGATGGAATCTGCTGGGACGAGCCATGCATTGGCTTGACCGCGGCGACAACATCAGAAGTGTGGCACACTACCAACGACTACTCGAGCCGTACTTTACGATTAAGCGTAGCAAGACGATATTGAGTGGCATTTGTGATTTAGGCGTCTACGTCCTCATGCGCAATGAATCACTCTAGTTCGTCAACGAGTGGAGGAACGTCCACATGATTGAATTCACGAATGTCCGCAAAACATACGGCGACTTTGTGGCACTTGAGGGTTTGACGTGTCGTATCCCGCGTGGTGCCACTGTCGGATTAATCGGGCCAAACGGGGCCGGCAAAACCACCACAATGCGCATCCTTACCACACTCATCAAGGCAAGTAGTGGCGAAATCACGGTGGATGGCACTTCTGTGACCCAATATCCCGAACAAATTCGTCGACGAATCGGCTTCATGCCTGATGTGTTCGGCGTCTACGAAGCGATGACAGCCTTCGAATATCTTGATTTCTATGCACGCTGTAACGGTGTGTCACCGGCTGCACGTGCGTCGTTAATCGATGATATGCTCGGGTTAGTTGATCTCTCTCACAAAAAAGACGCGCTTGTGATGAGCCTCTCGCGCGGTATGGCACAACGCCTCAGCCTGGCGCGCGCCTTGCTCCACGACCCAGAGATTCTGGTACTCGATGAGCCAGCCAGTGGCCTAGACCCACGTGCACGCGTCGAACTACGCGCATTACTCAACGAGCTACGCAACCAGGGCAAAACCATCTTAATTAGCTCGCACATTCTCTCTGACCTTGCTGATTTGTGCACGCACCTGCTCATTCTTGAGCGTGGTACGTTGGTGGCGTTTGATACGCTCGACAATCTGATTAATCGTCAAACACAACGACGCATCGTCATTCACACACTTGCACCGACTACGGAACTCGCGGAGGTCGCACAACGTCATGGCTATACGTGCATCAGCGACGATGAACAACCGTTGCGCTACGTGCTGACGGGGTCTGGCGACGATGCTACCCATGCACACCTGTTAACGGCATGCATCCACGCAGGTATCCCCATCCATTCATTCGCCAGTGAACGCAACTCGCTCGAACGCACATTTTTGCAGGTCACCGAGGGTGTAATCTAGGCAGGAGCAGGTCCATGACACAGTATCAAATCAATCCAATCCTCCTGCGTGAGCTCAGAGGGCGCATGCGCAACGCACGCTCATTTTGGCTCCTGAGTGGCTTTTTGGTCATGGTGGCTGGTACGGCACTCCTGATTTACACATCGAATTATGCGAGCAATCCAGGACAAATCGTCGGCGACAGTGACATCGGGCGTAGCGTTTTCTTGGTGTTGATTGTGACGGCCTTGATCGCCCTATCGCTTGTTGCACCGGTACTCGCCGCTGGAAGCATAGCTGGCGAACGTGAACGTCAAACATTCGATTTGCTCCTCACCACCCAACTTCAGATTCGCCAGATTATTCTTGGCAAGATCATCGCAAGTCTGAGTTATTGCATGCTCCTGCTGGCGGCAATGACGCCACTGATGGGCATGGTGTTTTTGATTGGCAGTGTTGATGTGACACAACTCGTGATTATGTTGGCAGTCATCTGTTCAAATGTTGTCCTTCTCACCTGTATCGGCGTCTACTGGTCTGTGCGCGCATCGACACCGTTGAGCGCCACAGGATTCACTCTTGCAACAGTGATGTTCATCTTGCTTGCAATTCCACTACTGGTGTTAACGCTACCAGAGATTATTTTTTCGACCTCTGTCAGCTCTAGCATCAGCGAATTCGTCTTTCATATGGTGCTTTCGATTCACCCATTTGTGGTTATTTTTTTGACTGATTCTGCGCTCCGTACTCAACAGGTGTGGGGACAAGAGTTCAGCATTAACGGTCAATCGCTCGTTGTTCCTGCGGCGTGGATTTTGTCCGTCTGCTACTCGTGGATGCTCAGCGTCATTATTGTCTGGCGCACTTTGCGACGCATGCGCACGTCGCGGTAACCGAATCTACACAAGGAGTTCGCGCATGCGCACATTTTGTATGATGCTCGTTGGCCTGATGTTCCTCGTATCGTGTACATCGACGCCGATAACAGCACCAACTGCCGTTCCCGACACCAATCCAACCGCAATCCCCGTCCCTGATGCAACCGCAACAGTAGAAATCGTCGCATCTGAGGCGACAGCCACCCCTGTCACACCAACCAACCAAGTTCCTGATGGCGGCGAACTCATCTACATTCAGCAGGGTGAATTGGTCGGCTACGGCATTCAAGCCGGAACAACACGCCCCATATTCGCCGATGTTTCGGACTTTGTAGTCTCGCCCGATGGTACCATGATTGCCTTGATTAGTGGTCAGGGTGCCTCGGGAGAATTGTGGATTGTATCACGCGATGGCAACGAAGCGAGTCAACTCACCGATGATCGACGGAGCCTTGATGCACTCCAGTGGCTACCCGATAGTAGTGGCATCATCTTTGCTGCCAGCGACGCCGACGTAGCCCAGCCTAGTACGTGGCTCGAATGGAGCGCGTTTTGTCGCCAATCATCTGTCGTGCTGCTCACCCTTGCCGATCAGCAAAGCCAAATCATGGGTGAGGGGTGTGATCCCGCCGTCTCACCCGATGGCAAGCGCATCGCCTATGCCACACGTCCCACACGTAGTGATGCACAATCACCAGACCCCGAAAACACAGCGGGTAACCATATTCGTCTCATCAACATGAAAGGCGAAAACGGCTGGAATCCAGTCACCGCTGGTGGCGGTGAACCAGGCGCAACCGACGCTGGGCTTGTTGCCTACCGCCCCACGTGGAGTACCGATAGCAAACGGCTGCTCTACTTGACCTTTATCGGCATGCGCGTCGAAACTGATGTCAATCTCATTAACATGGTTGATGCCTATGACGCCACCTACACCATGCTCGGCACCTTTGCTGGCTGGGGACGTCAACTCACCCTCAGTCCAGACGGCACCATGTACGGCTACAGCACGCAAAATAGCGGCGATGCACGCGGGTTTGGTGGATGGGATATTTGGCGGAGCGAGGTCTTTGATTTTGTCGGCGAACGTGAGATGTATCTCCCCGAAGGAACATTCATGGCCGTCGGTCAGTCCATCAGTATCCCACTCTTCATGGGTCAACACTTCGCCTGGATTGATAACACGCAGGCCTATGTGGTCCTGCCACCCGATTGGGCGCCAGGTATCACCATGAACGAACCGTATGAGCGCATGAACGAACCCGGTGAACTCTGGCTCTGGCCGATTAACGATTTGCCGGCCACACTGGTAACAACCGGCGTCGAACTCGGATCGCCAATTCACTTCATCCCCTGACGAACAGATGACGAGGGGGCGTACGCAGTATGCCCCCTCATCATTTCACCAGAATCAGGAAAATTTGACGAGTGCAGCTTGTGCTTGCGGTGACAGATGAAATCCCAACTGCCAACGACCTGGCTCCCCGTCTAGTCTGATGAGCGATGACCGAGCCACGTTAATGCGTTGATTGGTCGTTGCCAGAACCAACCAACCGAGGTCTGGCTCATGCCCCACAAACAAGATGCGTGGTCGCCGAATTTGTTGCACAATCAGCTGCATCACGTTCACTTCGAATCCCGGACCAACCCGGTCATCAACGATGGGCTGTAACTGATACGTGTGCCCGATAATGTCAGCCGTTTGGCGCGTGCGGTATAGTGGACTCGTGACAATGACATCGAGTTGCACATTGAGCGTCTGCATGACAAGTGCAGTGTGGTTAATTTGGCGAATACCATCTGCCGTCAATACTCGGTGTGCATCATGCCCCGATCCACTGTGATCCTCGGCAATACCATGTCTGAGCAGATAAATCTCCATACGTGCCTCACCATCATCCAAAACAGGCGCTCATCACACCTTTCGCATATACGACATATTGTAATAATCAACATTAGCGTGAATATACCATAAATCACGATACCGAACGACAGCGAGATTGGTATAATCGCATAGAGAGATAACAATACGCAGTAAGATGGACGAATACGCATGACGCAGATGATACCGGTACTCGATTTTGGTTCACAAACAGCCCAGCTCATCGTGCGCCGGCTCCGTGAGATTGGCGTCTACTCTGAACTCATTCCCCATGATGCTCCAGCCAGTGCAATCCCCCACGATCAACTCGCTGGCATCGTCCTGTCGGGTGGCCCTGCCAGCGTCTACGACGATGGCGCACCGCAGATGCCCGAGTGGGTGTTGCAGAGTAGCGTTCCCGTCTTGGGCATCTGCTACGGCATGCAGCTCCAGAGCCACGCACTCGGTGGCCGCGTGGTGCGTGCCGCCCAACGCGAGTACGGCAACGCCAGCATCACCGCCAACTGCACCCACCCGCTCTTTGCTGGGCTCGAGACCACGCAACAGGTGTGGATGAGTCACGGCGACCACATTGAGCGTCTGCCCAGCGGATTCACGCCGCTTGCGAGCAACCCGAGCACGCCGTTTGCTGCTATGGCCAACGACGCCAAACGCTGGTACGGCATCCAGTTCCACCCTGAGGTCGTCCATACGCCCCATGGGCGCGATATTTTGCGCCA
>CAYZZI010000012.1:18191-62361 GCA_964482795.1 uncultured Klebsiella sp. | reverse complement strand
GACCCCGAGCGCAAGCGCAAAATTATCGGCGAAAAGTTCGTCCGCGTCTTCGAGCGCGAGGCCAACAAGATCGACGGCGCCACCTTCCTTGCGCAAGGTACCCTCTACCCCGACGTCATCGAGAGCAAAGCGCCCGATCGCCAGAAGGGTGTCACCATCAAGACCCACCACAACGTCGGTGGTCTGCCCGAGGATATGACGTTGACGTTGGTCGAGCCCCTACGCTATCTCTTCAAAGACGAGGTGCGCGCCGCCGGCATCGAGCTCGGGTTGGCCGAGGATTGGGTATGGCGCCATCCGTTCCCCGGGCCTGGTTTGGCCGTGCGCATCTTAGGGCCAATCACGCGCGAGCGCGCCGACATCTTGCGTCTCGCCGACAACATCTTCATCAGCGAGTTGCGCGCCGCCGGGTTGTACCGCCAGACCCAACAAGCGTTTGCCGTGCTCTTGCCCGTCCAAAGCGTCGGCGTGATGGGCGATGGGCGCACCTATGCCGACGTGATTGCCTTGCGCGCCATCACGACTGAGGACTTCATGACGGCCGATTGGGCGCACCTGCCCTACGAGTTCTTGGCGCATGTCAGCAACCGCATCGTCAACGAAGTCGCCGGCGTCAATCGCGTCGTCTACGACATCTCCTCCAAGCCACCCGCCACCATTGAATGGGAGTAAGTGGCTAGCCTATGTCGTCGTCAATCAGCGCAAGTGCCGTAGCCAAACTCATCATCGCCGGCGAGCATGCGGTCGTCTACCGCCGCCCAGCCCTCGCCGTGCCACTCCCTGATATCACAGCCACGGCCCACATCACCACAGCGCCGCACGGGCATGGCTGTTGGCTCGAGGCCCCTGACCTCGAACAACGCGGGCGCGTCGGCGTCGATGCCCACCCGCTGATTGATTTGATTACCGACCTCCTCATGGCATGGCATCTGCCGACGCCCGATGTCATCGTCACCATTCACTCGACTATCCCGATTGCGAGCGGCATGGGCAGTGGCGCAGCGGTTGCCACTGCGCTCGTACGGGCGTTTGCCGCATGGTGCCACAAATCGCTAAGTCGCGACGAGCTCGGCGCGTTTGTCTACCGCAGCGAGCAACGCCTCCACGGCACGCCGAGCGGCATCGACAACACGGTGATTGCCTACGACCAACCGATTTCGTTTTGTCGACAAGCACCCCTTGCCGACGGCACCACCCAACCGCCGCGCATCGTGCCCCTCGAGATTGGTGCACCAATCACGCTCGTGATTGCCGATAGCGGCGAGCGTAGCCCAACCCATCTTGCCGTCGGCGGGGTGCGTCAACGGCGTGAGCAAGCCACCGCGCACTACGATGCGTTGTTTGATGCGATTGGTGCCGTCACCCTGGTTGCTGAGCAGGCACTCGCCGCTGGCGATGCACCGTTGTTGGGGGCTGTATGTCGGCAGAACCACACCCTGCTCCAGCAGATTGGCGTCTCGACATCCACCCTTGATGCACTTGTCACCGCGGCACTCAATGCCGGCGCCTATGGCGCCAAACTTTCGGGGGCTGGGGTTGGTGGAGTGATGTTTGCCGTCTGTCCACCTGATCGCAGTGCCATCATTCAGCAGGCGCTAATGGGTGTCGGGGCAATCAAGACGTTTACCACGCAGTTACAGCCGTATCAATCGGCCAAATAGGCGTTTGGTAATTTCACATTTTCATTTTCGTTGACCACACAGGTATAATAGAGATGTGTGGTTTTGCGTCGTACATGTCGTACATCTTTTTTGAGGGCAAACAATGGCTCGAGTAATGGTCGCCATGAGTGGCGGTGTCGATAGTTCGGTTGTGGCTGCCTTGATGCAGCAAGCAGGTCACGATGTGACCGGTGTCACTATGCACCTCTGGGAGGGCGATGGCGACAAGATGGTCGAGAGTCGCTGTTGTTCGATGGAGATGGTCTCGGGGGCGCGTCGTGTCTGTGCGCAGTTGGGCATCCCATATTATGTCTTTAACTACCAAAAAGACTTCAAAAAGCACGTTATCAACTATTTTGCTGATGAGTATGCGCACGGCATGACGCCTAATCCGTGTTTGGCCTGCAACCGCGACCTCAAGTTTCGCGTCTTACTCGAACGTGCCGAGATGCTCGGCTTTGATGCGCTGGCCACTGGGCACTACGTGCGCAACGAGTACGACGGCCAGCAGTGGCGCATGTACCGGAGCGCCGATATGCGCAAAGACCAGTCGTATGTGTTGCACATGCTCGGCCAAAAGGAGCTGTCGCACTTGATGTTCCCCCTTGGCGGCATGACCAAGCCCGAGGTGCGTGCGCTTGCCAGTCAACTCGAGTTGGCCACGGCCGAGCGCCCTGAGAGTCAAGATATCTGTTTTGTGCCGGATCGCGACTACCGCTCATTTGTGCGCAGTCAGCGCCCCGATGCCTTCACCGGTGGCGACATCGTTGATACTGCGGGCAACAAACTCGGCGAGCATCAGGGGATCCCGCTTTACACCGTGGGGCAACGTCGTGGCTTGGGGATTGCGGTCGGATCGCCGTTGTTTGTGACGCACATCGATGCAACCACCAACACGGTAGTAGTCGGGCCTCAAGCTGATTTGCGCAAGGCGCGCATCAACGTCGACCGGGTGACGTACGTGGCGGGGGTTCCGTTCGACAACGAGTTCCGCTGTGCGGTCCAGAGTCGTTCGCATGCGCCTACCGCGCCGGCCACCGCCTACGTGACTGGCGAGGGGTGCGTCGAGCTTGTCTTTGATGAGCCACAAGACGGCATTTCACCGGGGCAATCGGCAGTCATGTATCGCGACGATGAAGTCATCGGAGGTGGGCGAATTCTCGCTCAATAAGCCATGTCACCAGTGCCAGTGCTTTTGATCATGATTGCGACCTTTCATGCCACGATTGCCCACATTTGGGCCGGGCGCGTCTTGTTGCAGTTGCCGGTCTACTGGCTAGCCGCATTCATCGGCGTGGTGATTATTCACGCCACCGGGCTTGAGTTTAGCAGTGCGCTACCGGCTCCGGCAACCGTCCATCTGATTGAGACATCGATTGGTGCGTGGATTGGCTTGTTTATGGCCATTCGATTCACCAAACAAACCGCATAAACACGACTAAGGAGGCCCGAATGTACGACATGCCCGATTCCACTCCGACGCCACCCCCCAGCAACATGAATCGCTGGTTGGCGATTGGCGGCATCGTTTTTGTCGTCATCAGCCTCGGATTCATCGTATTGTCGGTCATCTACCCCGGCTTCCGCGAGGCTGTCCGCGATTTGGCGATTATCTTATTGGCCTTGTTCCAACTCATCGGCGCCATCATCATGGCGCTCGTGGCCGTGGCATTGTTGTTTGCCGTCAAAGCCATTGATAACACGGCGCGGGGCACGCTTATCCCCAAACTCGAGGAGCTGAGTCTCAAGGTCGACGAATTATTGGTCAAGACATCAAGCGTCACCGACGACGTCAAAAAGACCAGCGCCTCGGTGGCCACCACCGTCACCATCATCTCAGAGCAGGTCGTCAAGCCGGCCATTCAGGTTAGTAGTTATGTGACCGGGCTCAAGGCCGCCATCAGCGTACTCGGTCAGCGCATCGCCTCAGCCGCCACACCTCCAACGAAAGATAAATCCGATGAGCAAGATTAACTACGGTGGCCAAGCGGTCATCGAGGGTGTGATGATGCGCGGCCTCAAGCGCGCCACGGTAGCCGTGCGCCGCGAAGACGGCACGATTGCCACCTTCCACGAAGAGCTCAACTATGCGCGGCGCTCACTCCTTGAGTCACTGCCAATGGTACGCGGCGTGCTGTTGCTGTGGGATTCACTCAATCTCGGCATCCGCGCCCTCAACATCTCGGCGGCAGCCAGTCTGCCGGCCGAAGAGCGCCCCAGCGAGGGTGAATCAACTGGCGGTTTGGCCGTCTCGCTGCTCTTCGCCTTCTTGATCTTTTTTGCGCTCCCCCTGATTATCGCCAACGCTTTGACGTATGTCGGCGTCGATAATTTTAGTGTGATTGTCATCGAAAACGTCCTGCAGCTCGTAATTTTTATTGGCTACTTGCTCGTGGTTGGTCGTATCCCCGAGATTCAGCGCGTATATGGCTATCACGGTGCAGAGCACAAGGCCATCAACGCCTATGAGGCAGGATTACCGCTCGACGTCCCGACAGTCAGCCGTCAAACGCTGATTCACCCGCGGTGTGGCACGAGCTTTCTGCTCGTCGTGATGATCATCAGCATTCCGATTTTCGCCATCTTCCAAGATCAGACGCTCATCATCAAAATCGCCTCACGGCTTGTCCTCATCCCCGTCATCGCCGGGTTGTCGTACGAGTTATTGCGCATCACGGCCGCCAACTACCACCGTGCCTGGGTGCGCTGGCTAGTTGCACCATCGTTGGCGCTCCAACGCCTGACTACGCGTGAGCCCGACGATGCCATGGTAGCGGTGGCGATTGCGGCGTTATTGCCGGTACTCGCCGCCGACAAGGTGCTGCCCGACTCATATGACACCACGCTCGGCATGGGGATTGACGCACCTACCACCGGGTTCAAGGTCGTTGATGAGCCAACCACAAGTGCCTAATCCATGTCTGACGCCATTGCCACCACGTTAATCGAATGGTTCCGCCAGCACGGTCGTGATTTGCCGTGGCGCCACACGCGCGACCCGTATCGCATCTTGGTCTCGGAGCTGATGCTCCAGCAAACGCAGGTTGAGCGAGTCATTCCCAAGTACCACGCATTTTTGGCGCTGTTCCCCGATGTGCATGCCCTGGCCACTGCACCAACAAGTGCCGTGATTACCGCGTGGCAGGGGCTCGGCTACAACCGGCGCGCGATTTATCTCCAGCGCACGGCGCAGGCGGTGGTAACGCAGTACAACGGTGAGTTCCCGCGTGATGTGGCCGCCCTGCGCGCCTTGCCGGGCATCGGCGATTATACGTCGGGGGCGATTGCCTGTTTTGCCTTCGAGCAAGATGTGGCGTTCCTTGATACCAATATTCGGCGCGTGGTGTTGCGGTTGTGGAGCGATCCGCACGACGATATGCCTAATGAGAAAGCGTTACGCTCGCTTGCATCACAGCAGGTGCCTGCTGGCCACGGCTGGTGGTGGAACCAGGCCATCATGGAGCTCGGGGCAGTCACCTGCACCGCCAACAAGCCCAAGTGCCCCATCTGCCCGCTCCGCGGATTCTGCAACGACTACGCCGCACGCCTGGCAGCCGATCAAGCGCTGGCCCCATTACCCACCCGCCCGGCGCGACGTGTGGCCGAGCGCAAAGATGCTCCCTTTGTCGGTTCAAACCGCTACATCCGTGGGCGCATCATCGACCACTTACGCCAAACGCCGACTGGCATCGACCAGTCGGCGCTTGCAACACATCTTGCCACACTCGGGTTGTCACTCGACGAGACCAAACTCACCGCCATCATCGCCGGGCTGGCGCGCGATGGTCTAATCCACCTCGACGGCACCACCATCCAGCTACCCGCGTAATTTGGTCAACTCGGCACGCGCCACGGCCGCCTCGTCCCAGACCATCGGGCCATCGGCGTAGATGATGCTGCCCTCATGCCCTTTGCCCAACAGCAACACCATATCACCCGGGCCGGCAGTGGCCAATGCGGCGGCGATGGCCTGCGCCCGATCGGGCACCAAGAATAGGTCAACGCCATCGCGGCGGCCGTATTGACGTGCGCCAACGGCGATTTCTTCGAGAATGGTCATGCGATCCTCGCCACGCGGGTCTTCGTCGCTGATGTAGAGCACATCACAGAACTGGGCGGCAATGGCGCCTTGTTGGGGGCGCTTTTCGCGGTCACGTTCACCGGCTGAGCCGAACACGACAATCAAGCGCCCGGGCGTAATCGGTCGCACCAGCCCCATCACTTTCTCAAAAGAGGCCGGCGTATGGGCATAATCGACCAGCACCGCAAACGACTGCCCCATGTTGATGCGTTGCATGCGCCCACGCACGCCGTCGACAGCGCTCAACACGGCCAATGCGTCATCAAGTGGCACCCCTTCGCTCAAGGCAACGGTCAGGGCGGCGAGGCTATTCCACACATTAAAGTCGCCAGTCAGCTCGAGATGCACCTGGCGATTACCCCAATGCGACAGCAATTCAAAGTCAAGGCCGTTCATGCTACTGACCACATTGCACGCCTGTACATCGGCAGCCACGTTGACGCCATAGGTCAGACGATCGGCACGTAGTGGTGCCGACGCCAAGAATTGTTTGTGGTGCGGGTCGTTGGCGTTGACAATCGCCACTTTGCGCTGTTTGTGGGGGGCAGCACTTGGCTCCCCGAGCATCTCGAACAAGCGCATTTTGTCGCGACGATATTGTTCGACGGTGCCATGAAAGTCAAGATGCTCGCTGGTCACGTTGGTCAATACCGCCACATCAAAGCCACTGCCGGCCAATCGTTGCCAGCGCGCCGACAATGCATGCGAGGTTGACTCAAGCACGGCGTGGGTACAGCCAGCCGCCAGCATGTCGTTGAGCATCTGCTGAATTTCGGGCGCTTCAGGGGTACTCTGACGGCTCTTGTTGGCCCAGATGCGGTCAGCCACTTTGAAATCAGCGGTACCGACCAGGCCCGACGACCGACCACCAACATCGAGGGCGAGCGCGGTCAGATACGTTGTCGTCGTTTTGCCGTCGGTGCCGGTGATACCGACAACGCGTAATTTCTCACCCGGGTAGCCAGCAATGGCCGCAGCCACATATCCCAAGGCGGGTCGAGCATTGGCCACGCGCAAGGCGGGCACCGGCAAGGTATTATCGAGATGTGCATGTTCGTAGATAATTGCGGTTGCACCATTGGTGATGGCACTGGCAATGTAGTCGTGGCCATCGCTATGAAATCCCTGATAGGCCACAAAGATAGCACCAGGGCGCACCTGCCGCGAATCATAGACAACGCTGGTGACCACGGTATCACGCGCACCGCTCTGATACAGTTGATCGGGGACATGTATAATCGCGTCGGCAAAAGTTGGCATGACGATTCCTTGATAGCTAGCGCATTGATGCATTCATGGTGAGAAGTTGACGCAAGGTTGGCAAGGCAGTTTGGGCGACCAATTCAGCACCTTGAGCGCTCAAATGCACACCATCGACGAGCAACTCAAAGCCACGTCGCTGAGAGATTTGTTGGTACGAACTACCACGGCTAATACGCCAACGATCCAGTGGGACCATCCACAGATGATACTCAGGGCCAGGGCGTGGGTTATTGCGCATTGCCTGCACAAAGGCAGAGCGCACATCAATCACCGGCACATGCCAACGCATTGCAAGCGTATGAATGGATTGTACGTACCCATCCAGAATCATCTGTCCCGGCGTGTCGGGTACCTCGCCAAGTGTCGTCGGTGTCATCAACACCACGGGAATTTGGGCGCGTTGCAAGCGAGTAATGAGACCTGAGTAGAGTGTTTCAAACGTGGGGATATCGATGGCAATCGGGACTTTTTTGAGGGTACGGTAGTAGGCACGGCTCAGGCGTTCACCGTAGGCGGTACCAAAGTCATTGAGACCGACCATAATGCTGACCAGCGTTGGATTACGGGCGATGACATCAGCATCAATGCGGCGTGCAAGATTAAGCGTTGTATCGCCGTCTATCCCTGCATTAATGACTTCGACATCAGGGAGTGCCGTAGCTAAACGATCCACATAGGCTGAGCCAATCGCTCCTTGGGTAATACTATCGCCAAAACAAATCAACCGTTGCATGTCACACTCACCACTATTTGTCGCATATTGTGTCTATTATACTCAGCGACACACCACAACAAAAGCGCCTTGTGCAATTCTTGCACAAGGCGCTTTTGTCACTACAGGCTACCGATGGACCGGTTTGTACTCAAGTCCAGTCATGTAGAGTTGTTCGATGATATCGAGGGAGCGACGGTCTGCCGAATCAATATTGGTGAGGGTACGTGCCGCCTCAAAATACCAATGCACCATGGCATGCATATGCTGACGTGTCACCCCGTAGCGAGGCAGGACTTCAAGCGTCCAACGACACTCACGTTCGATGATTTCTACTGCACGAAGACGCAATGCAGTTTGAGTCAGACGATGCACCCGTTTGGGTGATTCAATGAACGCAGCTCGCTGCATGCTCTCATTATCAACACGGTCAGGCGCATCGCAGACACTCGCAAAACTGCGCATCATCTGTTCGCTGACCAATTTGCAAATCTGCTCACCACGCTCTTCAAGTTCCGCAGCCACACGATTCCCACTGCTATTCAACCAACCCTCAAGTGCACGCATGGTGCAACTCCTTGGCGCCTATTTGTGGTTGCATCATTGCAGACCCAAACGAGCACGCCCGTGGACGCCGTTGCGGGGTGCATGTGCACTTGCCCACGGAGTCATCTCATTCTCAGTGCTGATGACATGAGCTTGGTCGATAGCAGAAACGAAGTCATCGCCTAAATACATCCCTGGCATCCGTTGCCGGAGCTCAGGATGGGTGACAAAAACACGACCGGCATACGCAAAGTGCAGACCATGATGATGAAGACCCATCACCATTTGTCCGACCTGTTGCAACGAAACAACATGTTCGGCCATGCTTGCGGTAAGCACCACAAGGGCTGGCGCCTGGCGTGTCAAGAACTCCGTAAGTCCTGTTAAGCCCAGGTTCGGCCCAAGATACAACACCTCCCACCCTTGTTGCTCCATTAATACCGCATAGATTAATGAGCCAAGATCGTGAAAGTCTCCGTTGGTGGATCCGCAGATGAGTCGCGGCCCATTGGTGAACGGCGCATGAATCTGGAGCAAACTCATCAAGCGCTGTCGAATAAACTGCACGGCAATTTGTTCGTCAGCGATACAGCCAGTCTCGTCTACCCAGCGCTTATCAAAGTCGCTGAGAATCGGCAGAATGACATCGTATACCAACGTACTCGTTGGGAACAACGTGACTGCGGTGTTCATCAGCACGTGCGCCTGACGTAGGTTGGTGTTCACTAACGCATCAAACAGTTGACGCCGTAAATCCGGCCAACCAGCATCACTAATGTGAAGTTGTGCCTGAGTGGGGAGGGGTGAAGACGATTCGTGAATGCTCTCCTCAGGATCTGACCGTAACATGACAACCGCTTGGCTAATCGCAATCCCATCTTCGGTTGCCTGCTTCAACCATTTGATAATTTCTACATCTCGCTGGGAGTACAACCGATGTCCATGCTCGGTGCGCGTTGGTTGTGGTACCCCGTAGCGCTGCTCCCATGCCCGCAACGTCGACACATTCACTTGTGTCTGTTGCACTACTGCCTTGATGTTATAACGTGGAGTGTCAGAGAAGGCCAGTAGGTGTCGAATTTTGTCAATCATCGACCACCTCCTACATTGTTGGGTTTACATCGACTCATTATTGGAATATGATGTTACCCGAAATCACTGACGATATATCTACTCCTATCAATATATCAGTTATGTCATTACTTGAATTGTATAACCTCTGTCAAGTACTTGTCAATCACATGCATGCCCACACTGCGTACATCATCTGCCGCGTACCAGCACACTCGAATGATTGTTTTGTATATATTAATTCTAGAATTGAATATTTGTAAATAATTATCATTTAAATCACATCTCATACACAGCCCATACTCACAATCACACACAGGTATTCGCTGGGCAGTCACGATAGTCAATTTTGCCCAATGTAGTATTGTTTCTGAACTATAGTGTAGTGCAGACATATTACTCACCGACCATTTTATTCAGCAATCTAATCACCAATTGAGCGCTCATACACCGATCAACAGCCACAGTGTGTACATTTAATACACAACACATACACAGAAGTAGCACACGGACTATGCGCAAGATTTGCATAGTCATATTCAAGGAGATGTATAGCTTTTTGAGATTGACTATTGATTTACAGCGCGTCTATAATCTTGTCAAGTCCTGCAGATACAACAGCCAACATCGCCAGCAGCCGTTGACAATGGGGTACATGGGTGAAGGCAGGGCAGACCAGTAGCGGGGTAACACCCGCAGGAACCGCCGATGAAAGGGGGTGACTACGATGGCAGACAAACCAAACAACGATCTGGTACCAGCACAATGGAAGTCGCTGTTCACCAATGAGGAGTGGTTGGTACATGGCATTGTCGTACGTTCCATGTATGGAATGTTGGCAATCGCGGTTGTGGCTCACATCTTGGTGTGGTCATGGAAGCCTTGGATCGGTTAGTATTTGATTCTTGGTTCGAGCTATGAGCCAAGCAGAGAGCGAAGCGAGGGAGCATATGTTGCCAAATCGGCCACTTGATTTCCGCACGGCCGTCGTATTGGGGACGTTGCTGGGAGTCGTAATGGGCTTGTTGAACCACTTCGTGGTATTGAGCTCAGACAAGTACAGCAGCATCTTCGGTTAGTTGGACGGCTCATGTCGTTGGTACGACAGAGCCCAGCGGGTCGAGCGGCAACCCGTTCGGCCCGCTGCAATGTTAGAGACAGGAATTTTGGATTAGCCCGTGGTGAGATGGCAGGTGCTTAGTTGATCTCTGCCACACGCTAGAAAGCGAGTGTCTGCGATGTCTGATGCGCCACAAAAGCCACTGTTGCAACCCGATGGCGAGTATCGCGCTTCAATGGCTTCAGCGAGCTCGGCAGGCGCAGGCCCACGCGCCGGCGAGCTTTCATTTGAAGCGATGGAAGCACGATATAAGCGACCAGGTGGGACGCTAGCCGCGAAGATGTTCGGGCATGACCCGTTAGACTTCTGGGTTGGCAACTTTTACGTCGGGTTCTTTGGTGGTACCGCAATTCTTGGTATTGTGATGGGTGTATTGACCTACCTCTATCAAGCGGTATTTGTTGAGCAGCGTTATAACCTTTTGGCTGTTGCCCTAGAGCCACCCCCAATCAGTGCGGGGTTGCACTTAGTTGGTTATAGCGAGCCAGGATTTGCCTGGCAGTGGACAGTGATTTTTGCCACCATCGCATTTGTAAGTTGGTTGTTGCGACAGATCGACATCAGCTTAAAGTTGCGGATGGGGTTGGAGATTCCGATTGCCTTTGGAGCGGTGGTAACGTCATGGGTGACGTTGCAGATTTTGCGACCGGTGGCGATGGGTGCATGGGGTCATGGATTCCCCTTGGGTATCACGCACCATCTCGACTGGTTGAGCAACATCGGTTATCAATACTACAACTTCTTCTACAACCCGTTCCATGCGATAGGTGTAACCTTACTCTTTGCGGCGACGCTGTTTTTGCACATGCACGGTGCGGCGATTTTGAGTGCAGCTCGACGACCAGTAACAGAGCACAATGTTGACGTATTTTGGCGCAACATACTCGGTTACAGTATCGGCGAAATCGGCATTCACCGTCTTGCCTTCTGGGCAGGTGCGGCCTCAGTGTTATTTGCCAACGTCTGTATCTTCTTGTCAGGCACATTAGTGTATGACTGGAACGCCTTCTGGGCCTTCTGGGATCGCATCCCAGTCTGGAGTGGTGCCGGTGCAGGTATTGTCCTCATTGGTCTTGGTTTGGTCTTCTCAAAGCGCAGTGACAAGCTCAATCCAGAGCCAGACCTGCACAAAGAGGAGTTCGAAGAGGGACTCGAGGGCGTTATCGGTCAGCCTGGCTACATCAACTTCATGGATCGGCTCTTCGGCAACGGGCGCGTACTCCCGATTTACTTGGGCGTATGGGGCATCATTTCGATAACGGCCGGTGTAGTTGCCTCATTCATCATCTTGCAGAGTTACATGTACGAAGTCGGTTACAATCCAATTTCGTTCCTCCGCGAGTTTTGGAATTTGGCAGTCATGCCACCGGTTGCCTCACACGGTTTGTCATGGAACGTGCCATGGTACGAGGGTGGCGATTACTTGGTTGCCACATTCTTCTTGCATGTCTCCGTGCTTGCCTGGTTTGCACGCCTCTACAATCGTGCACGCAAGACCGGTTTGAGCCCACAATTGGCCGCTGGGTTCTGGGCAGCATTATTCCTGTACTTCGTCATCTACCTGTTCCGACCGGTATGGCGTGGGTTCTGGGCAGATGCACCTGGCCACGGGTTCCGCGCCATTTTGGACTGGACCAACTACGTCAACATTCAAGTTGGCAACATCTACTACAATCCGCTTCACATGATTTCGATCTTCTTCTTGCTCGGTTCAGTGCTCTTGTTGGCGATGCACGGTGCGACCATCGTAGCCGCCTCAAAGTGGGGTGCTGAGGCCGAAATCGACGAAATGATCGTAGAGGGTGCGGGTACGCATCGTTCACAGCTCTTCTGGCGCTGGACGATGGGCTTCAACGCCAACTCGTACAACATCCACTTGTGGGCATGGTGGTTTGCTGCACTCTGTGGTATCACCGGTGCACTGGGCATCTTGATTAGTGGCACGCTAGTAGACGACTGGTATGCATGGGCACAGGCTGCCAACATTGTGGCACCAATGTCCACAGAAGATTGGTCGCAGTACATCTTCAACAAGTAGTGAGTAGGGCGCGCTGTTCGTCCGTGGGCAGTGCGCCAGCCCACACCAAGAAGTTACTGCAAGAGAGGAACGCATATGTCTCAGACTCCGAGCGTCTTCCCACCAATGAACGAGGATGCCAAGTTTAATCTCGTGGCCGCAGCAGTTGCCGGTGTCACGATGGTCGCTAGCATCGTCGCATTCTGGTGGATCTGGGCCTTGGTGCAGCCACCCGCGGCCAAGCCCATCCCTTCATCGCCGATTTATGTGAACTACGATCCATCCAACCCGAATTTGAAGCCCGAATCATTGGCTGCCATGCAGGCCTATACCGAGGCCAGCCCAGAGCCGAAGAACGTCCTGGTGCTCAAAGGGTGGAACACTGCAAAGATCGCAGCGTACATGACGGCACAGGTTGCTGGTGGTCTCAAAGTAGACTGTAGCTACTGTCATAACATCGCTCCCGATGCCAATGGCGTACCGCAGTTCTACTTGGACGAAGATCCCAGCGATCCCAATGCAACCTGGGCAGCCAAGAAAAAGACGGCCCGCGCCATGTTGTTAATGTCAGGTGACCTCAATCGTTCATGGGTGAGCAAGTTGCCAGTATCAGTTGGTGGCTACGAAATCACCTGTGCCACCTGTCACAACGGTCAGCCGATTTTGACCAAGGGTACATACCCCGTCGAAATCCAGAACACGTTGCCCAACGACTACCGCTTGCCCCTTGACCGCGAATACCCAGGTGGGTTGGTCCTCACCGGCGACAAGAGCAAATCACTCGACAGCGCCGAAGAGAATCAATACGCCATGTACCACATGAATGTCAGCTTGGGTCAAGGATGTACCTTCTGTCACAACGCCCGCTACTTCCCTGCTACTGGCAAGGCAAACGGTGGTGTTGATCAGAAGCAACATGCCATCTGGATGCTCCAAATGAGCAAGTACATCAACGAGAACTACAGCAAAGCAATCATGGCTGGCAAGACTCCGTCATGTTGGATGTGTCACCAAGGGAATGTTATTCCTCCAGGTGCCGCCAAACCTGGCCAAGTACCCGAGATGTTAAACACCACATCAAAGGCACCATAAGCAGTACCGATTTGCTACTTCACCAAGGTTGTCGTTCGCCCGTATAATAGGGGCACACGGCAACCTTGGGGCTATCTATTTTGTACCGTTTGCAAATGCACCGTGGCATTTGCCCAGTGTGCGAGGAGCACTCCTATGGCAGCTGAACCGAGCGTTCAACCACCTGCCCACATTTCAAACCCAGTCACCCTCAAAGAACTCCTTAGTGGCTCAATCGCACTCATGAAACCCGTCACCTGGTTTCCACCGGTGCTCGCGTTTATCTGCGGTACGATAGCCTCAGGGGTGACCCAGTTTGACTTCGTGACGGTCGCACTGATTGCGCTCGGCGCACTCATGTCTGGCCCCATTTTGTGTGGCCTATCACAGGTTATCAACGAATACTGTGATCGCCACGTTGACGCCATCAATGAACCACAACGCCCCATCCCATCGGGTCGGGTAACCTTTCGCCAGGTCTATGTCACCATTGCCGTCTTGACCATCCTCGGCATCGGATTATCACTCGCATTTAACATGTCGGTTGTGTATTTGACCATCCTCGGCATGATTTTGGCTGTCGTCTATAGCGCCGAACCGTTCCGTGCCAAAAAACTTGGCTGGATTGGCAATGCCATTGTCGCCGTTTCATATGAAGGATTGCCATGGCTTGCCGGCCACATGGCATTTGCCCCTATCACCCAGGAAAGTTTTGTACTCGCGATGCTCTATTCAGTCGGCGCTCACGGCATCATGACCATCAATGACTTCAAAAGCATTGAAGGCGACCGACTCATGGGCATCAAATCCATCCCTGCGCAAATGGGCGCCGATTGGGCTGCTATGAGCGCTGTCATCACCATCAACGCCGCACTCCTCGCTGCCGCCATTTATATGCTCGGCACCGGCAACTATATCTCGGCCGCAATCATGGTTGTCTTGGGGCTCGGTCAAATTCCTACCCAACGCAAGTTCTTGCGCATGACCGATCCTCGGGCACGGGCTATTTTTTATAATGCCAGTGGCGTGATGATTTTTGTCTGGTGCATGGTTGTATCCGCAGTTGGTATCCGTTCGTAATCACCCTGTCTTTACGTCCTGCACGCAGACCTCTTCATTCAACCCTCCGTTTTGCACCTGCGTCACCTGCTTGCCCCAATCCCAAGCGGGATCCTATTTGCTCTGCACAAAAGGAGGGTCATATGCACCCTGTTGTGGTCGTCGGTGCGTCGGTAGGTGGCTCAATTACCGCTGAAACGCTCGCCAAAGCGGGCATACCAGTTGTCATGCTCGAAAAGGACATCAGCCGGATTAAACCGTGTGGCGGCGCAGTTCCGCCCGTTGCATTCACAGAATTCGCCATCCCTCAATCCCTTATCTCACGCAAAATCTCCAAAGCGCTGATTCACTCTCCAAGTGGTCGACGCGTCAATATTGATGTGGTTGGCCTTGACCACTCAGCCGACGACTACATCGCCATGGTCTGCCGCGAAGACTTCGATGGCTATCTGCGCAGACGCGCGGTCTATGCCGGAGCGTCGTTAATCGAAGGAGCGCTGAGCGACATTCACATTGACGCAGATGGCGTTGATGTCCATTTTCGCGAACGCGCCAGCGGCCAACTTCAATCCATGCGCGCTAGCGTGGTGATTGGCGCAGATGGCGCATACTCGCCGACTGCGAAATTCCTCGGACTACCCAATCTGCCGCGATGTACGGCCATCCAGGAGCGATGGCGCATCCCCGAAGCACACCTTGGTCGATGGCGCGATACCGCGGATCTCTTTTTGGGCGACGAAGTCAGCCCGGATTTGTACGCCTGGGCCTTCCCCAAAGCGGATCACATTACCATTGGCATCGGTACCGGCCCAGCACACTCCAAACGAGCCCGTGAGTTGCTCAATAACCTCAAACAACGCATCGGAGCGGATTTGACACACGGCGAGATGTATCTCGAAGAAGCGCACGCCCTCCCAATGACACCGCGCCCACATATGGCATTCAACCGTGCCATGCTGATTGGTGACGCCGCAGGGCTGGTCGTCAATACATCGGGTGAAGGGATCTACTGGGCCATGAAATCTGGCCAAATGGCAGCGCAAACGCTGATTGATGCCCTCCCTGACACCTCAGAGCGTGCCTTGCGTCGCTACGAACAAGCGTACTGGCGCCAGTATGGCACCATGTACAAGTTCCTCCGCTGGCTCGAAAAGTGGGGCTATGGAAGCAATCGACAAATGGAAGTCTTCACGGACATGTGTCGCAATCTTGATGTGCAACGCTATACCTTTGAATCGTACATGCACAAACGCTACACGCCGCTCCCATGGATACGCCAAATGCGCATGACCAGCGACATGATCCGTGTCCAAGCCAAACACTACCTACTCAGCCCGCGCTAATTGACATACCAGCACAATTCTGCACCGAGACAACCCAGCCGATGGCTGGGTTGTCACATATACCGCAAAGATAGAATGTTTGTGTACCTTTTGTAGACTTTCGATGAAAATTGCAGGCAATATAATCGTTAATAAGAACTCATTCTCATTGATTAGGCATATCCATGACTGCCATGTATACCGCTGACCAGCTAGAACGTCGCAACAAAAGCGGCTGGACAACTGTCCAAGGGATCTTGGCTCCAATTCAGTTCGTCGTGTTTATCATCAGCGTAGTACTCGTATACAACGCCTGGCAACACAACGAAGGATATGCAATCGCGAATGCCAGTATCCTGCTCAAAATCTCCCTCTTATGGGCGATTACACTGACGGGTATGCTCTGGGAGAAAGAGATCTTTGGGCATTACTTTCTTGCCAAAGAATTTTTCTGGGAGGACATCGGTAACTTCGTTGCCATTGTCACGCACAATATCTATTTTGTAGTGCGCTGGTTAGGGTGGGACGACAACGCAATCATGGCAACCATGCTGATTGCCTATGCCACGTATCTCATCAACTGCGCACAATTTATCCGGCGCGGCATCATGGCCGCCCAACAACGGCGTCGCGCCACACAAGAGAGTTAGTCATGCAGCAGGCACGTGCAGTCGTAATACCATCAGCCAAACACATCGAATTGCGTACCGTAGGACTCACTCCTGCGGCATCCGGCGACGTGGTGATTGAGACGGTATACACCTCAATAAGTGCAGGTACGGAGCGCATGTTGTACGACGGGCGTATGCCACACCCGATGCTGCAGTTTCCGGTTGTGCCGGGCTATGAGACGGTCGGTCGCATCATTGATGCACCCAGCAGTGCGCACGAT
Source organism: uncultured Klebsiella sp. (assembly GCA_964482795.1). Taxonomy (GTDB): domain Bacteria; phylum Chloroflexota; class Chloroflexia; order Chloroflexales; family Roseiflexaceae; genus UBA965. Next base: position 45,546 of record CAYZZI010000012.1, on the reverse strand, counting down.
CTGCTCGGCAAATGGGTCTATGTCGGTGGGGCTCGATGTTACACCGATGTCAACCCAGCCTGGGGCGGGCAATCCAGTCATCTCCATATCGACCATCAGCGGGTAGTCACGCTTGATGGCATGCGCCCCGAATACGGCGTCTTATTGGCGCTCGCAGCCACGGCGCATCACGGAGTTGACATCGCTGGTGAAATCTCCGGGCAACGTGTTTTGGTTATCGGTCAGGGTCCAGTTGGTCAATTAGCCGCACGTATTGCCATGTTACGCGGGGCCGACGTCACCGTGGTTGACCGAGTGCCTGAGCGTCTCCAACGTGCGACCGCGCACCATGTCATCAATGTTGCCGAACGCGCGCTGGCCGATTATCAGATCGCAGCGTGTGATGTGATTATCGAGGCCAGTGGCAGTATGTCTGCGCTGACCGGTGCCATTGCATCACTTGCACCCAACGGACGTATCGTGCTGCTTGGTTATTACGACGAACTTCATCTACCCTATATGCCGCTCTTTCTCAAACAGGCACAATTGTTGACTGCCAAAGAATGGGCACAGGGTGATTTACAACGGTGTCGCGATTTAATCGTTAGCGGAGCCCTTGATGTCTCCGCGTTGATTACGCACCGCCAGCCCATCGACAACGTGGTCGCGGCCTATCAAACGGCATTGTTCGACCAAGATTGCCTCAAGGTATTGCTGACTTGGTCTCAATCAGCCTAGAAAGAGGAGCAACACATGGCTCCACGCATGTTGGCAATTTATGGTAAGGGGGGAATGGGCAAAAGCTTCTTCACCTCAAATTTGACGTCTCGTCTCACGTTTGATGGATATCGCGTCTTACAACTCGGATGTGACCCCAAACACGACTCATGCAATACGGTCTTTGGTGGGCGCTCACTCCCGACACTCGGTGAACAGTGGCGCATCTTCAAGGAACAAGGGCGTGAAGACGAACTCGCAGTGGGCGATGTCATTTATCGCTCCGAACTCAAACCTGGTTCGGTGCTCTACGGATGCGAACTTGGCGGGCCCGAAGTTGGGCGTGGGTGTGGTGGCCAAGGCATCTCATCGGGCTTCAAGACGCTCGAAGGCCTAGGGCTAAGCAAGTGGAATCTCGACTATGTCGTGATGGACTTCCTCGGTGACGTGGTGTGTGGTGGATTTGCCACGCCACTGGCACGTTCACTGGCCGAGCAAGTGATTATCGTGGTCGGACACGACCGTCAATCGTTGTATGCGGCCAACAACATCGCCAAGGCGGCGAAGTACTTCCGCTCAATGGGTGGAACAACTTCTGTCCTCGGCTTAATTGTCAACCGCGACGACGGCAGTGATGTGGCTGACCAATACGCCAAGGCGGTCGGCTTGCCCATCTTGACACGTATCCCCTTGAGTCGGCGGGTACGCGAATTGGCAGATGCCTGTCGTTTGGCCCTTGAAGACGAGACGTTTGACGCCATCTTCAGTGATTTGTCGAAGCGCATCGCCAACAACGAAATCCCACCGTGCGATGATTACGAGCCACTCGAGTATCACGACTTCTTGCGTGTCTTTGGTGCCGAGGAGCCCGGGGGCAAGCCGGATTCGGCCAGCGAGAACGAGTTATTTGCGGGCACAGTCAACGCCAAAAAGGGTATCCCGATGCTATCACTGACACCATCGAGCATCCCACAAGTCCAGACCGATGACCCCATCCAGCTACGCGTCAAAAACGTGATGGAGTCGATTGGGCTGTACGTGACCGATTTGAGTCGCACTGACCGTGATGGCGTGACAGTCACGTCTGGCGCAGTTGAGATTCGCATCGGCTCAATTGACGATCTTGACAGCAAGGCAGCGTTCTTGTCGGCGTTGCGCCGATCAGGGCAAACCTTTAGTTATGTCGACTTGCGCGAAATGGACGCGCCCGCATACCGTTAGGAGATGGGCCATGAGTGTCGATCCGAAACAGCTGCATCAGGTACTCACTGAGCAGATGAAAGTCAAGCGTCCACCAGTGGCAATAACCTACTGTCGTGACACTATTCCGGCAGGGTATGAGCCAGCGCAGGTTGTAGCCTGTGGGATCGTGCGCGAGGCTGAGAGCGGACGACGTGTCTATGTGGACGCACAGCACCACGATTGCTATGTTGGCTTGTGGCACTTGGGGTTATTGCCCAACGCCCAAAAACTCATCACCGAGGGTGAGTACTTGACGATGGCACAAGGATTCTTCACACCAGAGGCGGCCAAGCGCAACAAGGCCCAGAGTGAGCGGTTGCCTGACGGGAGCATCATTGCACTAGCGGCAGCGCCACTCAACGATGTTCCTGAGGGCGTCACGATTGACTCGGTGATTGTGGTGACTGACGCCTTGCATGCCATGCAGCTGGCAGGAGCCGCCTCAGTGCGCGAAGGTACATTCCCCATCGGTGAAGTTGGTCCATCTGCGTGTGCGTCTATCTTTGCAACACCCATCAATAAGCGCAACAGCGTCTTTGCCACGGGTGACGGGGGCGGGCGCATGCACAATCGATTGGCACCGGGTGAGTTGTTCGTGACCATCCCGGCACATCACTTTCAACATGTCTTGGACTTGGTGGCAAATTTTCGTTTCGATCCGGCCAAAATGCGCGAGCTCATCATGCCCTCGCATGCGGCTGCCGCAGCAGCAGGTGTAGCAGGAGCTGCACACGATTGAAGCTTTCACGTGATAGCACGTGTAGCGATATGTAGTCAAAGGAGTGAACACTATGGGCACGTCAACATCAGGGTTAATTCTCTGTTTCGTCCCCTTGGCGCTCGTAATCATTGGTTTCATTGTGGCTAGCTATTTTACCAATAAGCAAGCCACGGGGACCTATTTGCGCGTAGAGCCAAGCGACGACGCAGAATAACTCGTCCACCCACACAACGCGGGGCACACGATGGCCCCGTCTTGTGTTGTGCCTGTAGTGTGGTCTCTGTACGACGGCAAAGGAGCCTATAGATTATGGCAGAAATTATTCCATTGAACGGTAGCAATGCTCCATCACAGAGCGCACCTTGCAAGCTTCATCCACAGTCGATGTGTCCCGCCTTCGGCTCACTACGAATATTAACCCGCATCGAGGGATCTCACCCAGTGATGGCCACTGACACGGGATGTCTCTACGGACTAACCTTCGTGACCCACTTTTATGGGGCCAGTAAATCCATCGTTGCACCCACCCTCGGTACAGCCGAACTGATGAGCGGTCAAGTTGTGGAGGGCACACGCGCAGCAATTGATGTGGCCGCCAAAGAACCTGGTGCCAAACTCATTCCCGTGGTATCACTGTGTGTGGCAGAGACGGCCGGAATGCCCGAAGAGCTCTTGCCGCGCAAAGTCGGTGATGCAGAAGTCGTGCTCGTACGTGTCCCCGCCTATGCGATTCATTCGCATCCTGAGGCCAAAGACATCGCCGTGGCCGCGCTGCTCAACCGCTTGGCCGAGCGCGAAGGTGCCGTAAACGAAAAGAGCGTCGTGTTGCTCGGCGAGGTCTTCCCCGCTGACCCTCTAGCCATCGACGCCGTCTTACGCCGCATGGGCGTCAGCGAGACGATCTTTTTGCCAGGACGCTCACTCGAAGACTTCAGACGGGCAGGCCGGGCAGGGGCGCTCGCACCACTCCATCCGTTTTATAAAGAGAGCATGAATGTAGCCCGCACCTGGGGTATGCCAGTCGTCGGCGGAGCGCCGGTGGGTATCACCGGTACGGCGGCATGGCTCAAGAGCGTCGGTAATGCACTCAAACTCAACCCTGAATTAGTACAACAGGTCATCGACGAAGAACGCGAAAAAGCGCAAGCCATTGTGGCGGCACGTCCGCTGAGTGGACGCGTGCTTGTGACTGGGTATGAGGGCACCGAACTGGCCTATGCGCGCATGCTCGTCGAGGCCGGCGCCGAAGTGCCGTATGTCTCAACCAGCATTGGCCAAGACCCCTTGGTACTCCCCGACGAATTGTGGCTCAAAGCACACGGCACCAAAGAAGTCGTCTACCGCAAGGCACTCGAAGAGGATGTCTCGGCACTTGATCGCTACCAGCCCGATTTGGTCTTCGGCACCACGCCGTTTGCAAGTGTCGCCAAAGATCGTGGCATCCCGGCGATGTACTTTACCAATCAACTCGCATCTCGCCCATTCTTCTTGAGTAGTGGCATGGCGGCAACCATTGAATTTGTTGCAGGAGTCCTGACAAAGGGCGACCACTATCGTTGGATGCAAGAGTTTTTTGCGGAGTAGTTCATCGCACTTGGTACCCAAAGGAGCAAACGATGCCACCAACCATCATTCGCGATTTATCAGATACGAGCGGCTACTGGGCAGCAATTTGGACCATGTGCCCGATGCCCGATGTCCACGTCATCTGTGATGCCCCGGTCGGTTGTTTCAACTTGGTTGGCACAGCCGTACCCGACTATACGGACGCAGTCCCACACATCGAAAACTTGACGCCAGCCACCATGACCGAACAAGAAGTCGGTGGGAAGGGCACCGCCGACAAAGTCAAGTGGACGTACGACAATCTTGCAGCCAGTGGTGTGCTTGACGGTAAAAAAGTGATTGTTGTGTCAACCGCCGAGTCAGAGATGATCGGCTCCGACCACTCATCACTCGTCAAACACTTGGGTGTGGGCACGCGCTTTTATTACAGTAATTCCCTTGCCGAAGATGAATGGGCTGGGCGCGACCGCGTCTTGCGCTGGTTGTGGGCCGAATACGGAGAACCGCATGCAGCGGGAATTGCCGTCAAACCGCTGGCAGTCAACATCATCGGCCCAACGTACGGGTGCTTCAATGCACCATCCGAGCTCGAAGAGTTAAAGCGCCTTATTGAAGGAGCCGGTGGGAGCATCAATCTCGTCTACCCGTATGCGACCACCCTCGAACAAACACCGCAGCTGGCTGCCGGTGCCGTCAATGTCGTACTCTACAAAGAGTTCGGCATGGGGTTGGCCAACGAACTCGGTAAGCCGGTACTCACGGCGCCATTCGGCATGCGTGACACCACAGCATTTGTGCGCGAGCTCGGCAGACTTCTCGGCACCAGTGCCAAAGCCGAGGCCTTCATTGCCCACGAGAAGAAGACAACCCTGCAGGCGGTCTGGGACTTGTGGCGGGGCCCACAAGGCGACTGGTTCAGCACGATTGATGTAGGTATCGTAGCCGGCTTATCGCACACAGAGGGCTTGGTACGCTTCTTGGGCGATGAACTGGGCATGAAAATCAGCTTTGCAGCGGCACGACCACGGCGCCCCGGCGATTATGACAACGAGGGCATTCGCCAGCACATCCACAAACGTGCCCCGGCCTTCTTGTTCGGTTCGATGAATGAACGCATCTACCTACGCGAGGCCGGTGCTCGTCATACTAACTATCTCGCCGCCGCCTTCCCCGGACCAGCCGTACGACGCGCCGTGGGTACACCGTTTGTGGGATATCGTGGGAGCGTCTATTTAGTACAAGAGATCGTGAACCGACTCTACGACGGACTGCTCAACTTCTTGCCTGTGGACGGTGCTTACGCAGCGCAGCGTTCGCCAGCGGCGAATCCGGCTGCAGTCGAGAGCAAGGGCAATCTGCCGTGGAGCAACGATGCACGATTGTTGCTTGATCGAGAGTTAGAGAAACTGCCGTACCTCCCTCGCATTTCGGCCTCACGTCAACTCCAAATGTTGATTGAGGGTCTTGCTCGTCAACGTGGTGCCAGCGAAGTTACCGTCGAGTTAGTCGAGCTTGGGCTAGTGCAAAACAAACAATAAGCACGTCAGATGACACAAACGTCGCCGGATATGCGCAGTGTTCGCCTATCCGGCGGTCTCCATGGTACAATTTGCACAGTTCGTTCACACAAGATGAAGTACCATGCACGACGCTCTTACTCGCATACACCATCGCATGCACGCCGCATGTCATCAAGCACAACGCCCCATCACGAGTGTACGCCTCATTGGCGTCAGCAAAACGCATCCAGCCCACACTGTCCGCGAGGCATGGCAGGCCGGATTACGTGATTTTGGTGAAAATCGCGTGCAAGAGGCCGAACAAAAGATCCTCGAGCTCGCCGATATTCGCCACGAGTTGACCTGGCACTTAATCGGCCATTTACAGCGCAACAAAGCCAAGCGTGCCGTACAGTTATTTGACTACATTCACTCCGTTGACAGTTTCGAACTGGCACAGACGCTGAGTCGACACTGCGGCGAACTCGGTCTTGCGCCGAAGCAGATTTTGTTGCAATACAACGTATCAGGCGAAGCGAGTAAAGAAGGCTTCAATGCGCAGGGATGGGAGTCATCTCCTACCATGCGCAATGACATGCACGATACAGTCCAGCGCATCGGTGCATTGCCACATCTACACATTGCTGGCTTAATGACTATCGCACCATATACGGACGACGCCGAGTCGGTGCGGCCCGTGTTTATTTCGTTGCGCCACCTGCGCGATGATTTAGCAGCGTTACTCCCACATCACTCATTTCGCGAATTATCAATGGGCATGAGTGGCGATGTTGACGTAGCAATTGCCGAAGGCGCCACGATGGTCCGCGTCGGTCGCGCCCTTTTCGGTGAACGAGATTACACACAACGATGAGCACGACACCATACGATGTCGAGTTTGCCCGTCTGGTAGGACGTGCCCTGCTCTTACGGGAGCGGCACGCATCAATCACTGAGGCGGATTATCTCACCCCATTTGAACTCGAAAAACGTATCGAGCAGTGGCGAAGCTCGCTTGGCTACCTCGACGATATTAGCTGGCAACACTATCTTCATGCAAACGGCTGGAGTCAATCTGAGTTACCACGATTGGCTGGTGACACCCTCTACCTTGGTGAGAGTGCGCCTGCATCGTGGATTACGCTCCTCATGCAAATCTGGCACGTGACTCCTCAATCTGACGACATTGCCCACTTGCAGACAACCTTCGCAGATATGCGCCTCGACGACATCTTCTTGCTGGCACCGTTTGCACCGTGGATACGCGCACAATTTGCCCAACACCCAGAGATTGCAACCCACGCAGTCCACTACGTGTTCACCCAACTTGGTAGCATGGTAGCCGAGCAGATACCGGCATCTCCAGAGCAGCACACCCGGCGTAGCCGCAAGCTCCCTGAGTGGTCGCGCGAGCGTTGGCGGCACCGTGCCTATCAGTTTGCCTGGCTGATACGACGTATCAGTCATTCGTGCGTACATCTCTGCCAAACCATTCTCGATGCCTGTAGCCGTCTCCACGATGACTGGAGTTGTCTGCGTCAACAACAGCCACACCTCCCACTTCGACCATTGCTCGCACAGTGTACATTTGGGTCAGCACCGCGCGCCTATGGCCGATACGGTGGCATCTGCGTTATTGTTGCGCAGTGTGCATTAATTTATGTGCCGATTCAGGCACCGGCTGTTGATGCCCTAACCCATTGCAAAACCTGGCTCGAACGCCGTGGTGCACCTGTCATCGCACACACCGCCCAAATCCACCGTGGAGACACCTATTTCTGGGCGCATGTACCTCCTGCGCGATATTTGACTGATCCCGACGACATACAACGCTTTGCCTACAATATTGGTGCGCTGGCAGCACTTGCCGACATACTCGGCATCATTGGACTTGACAACGATGCCCTCTACTGTGTCGGTGACACACCGTGGATTCTCGATTATGGGCACATCGGCTACGCCATCACGCATCATCCGCCGCTTGCCCATCAACTAATCATGCGCGCTATCCCCACACCGACGCAGGCGGCCATCAATACGCATCTAGGTGCATGGCATCAACATCACGCAATTGGCCCATATCTCGATGAATGGCGTGATGATGTGCTGGCGGGATATCAGGCCTACTACGCTTTTGTGTGGCAGCGCGTCGATGATATGCGTCACATGATGCGCGCCATGCCAAGTATCTGGCAACGTCCACTGCAACCACACTCCCAACAGATTGCAGGTGCACTTCACGCGTTGAGCAGCTACACCGACATTCGCCACGGATTCACCGCAGACATCATCATCGAACAGCTCGTACAGCATTACCCCGAGTCAGCATCGCAGATTCGCACTGCACTCGTCCATGGGCATATGCCCTACCAACTCCACCACGCATCCATCGACGGCATCTTGACGAATCTGGGAGCATGCTCAGCCATACACCAGGGCACCCAGTTAGCTCATCTGCACATGGCGCTGACACCGTGCGATCCGACCATGGAGAACGGTCGTGCGCCGTGGTTCCGAACCACCAATGACATCATGACCGCCGACCAACTCGTCAGCGAGGCACTCGCCCTTGCCGACGATATTGTTGAACGACAATGCGTCTTGCCGTACGGTAGCGGCTGGCTAACGCCGACGCATCATCCACGCCTCACACCGCTACAAATCAGCGATGCCAGCATTGACCACGGCGCCGCAGGGATTGGCATGGTATTGGCCAAACTCAGTGCCTTACCCGATGCATCCCACCTACACGTTGTGGCCACAGACGCATTGCGTGTCGCTCTTACCCACGCCCAAGAGCACCCGTATCAACTCGGCGCAGTGAGTTGGGCCATTGCGGCCGCCGCACCTCACATCTCGGTAACGCATACCCTCCTACCTCGGCTTAACACCTTGTTACGTGCACCACTTTCTATTCGCACCGATCACCCGCAATGGCCGGATGGCTGGGCCGGGCTCGTCATCGGACTTGCGGCCCTTCATGCAATTTGGCCGAATGGCGGATATGCCATGCACGCCCTAACGGTCGGCGAACAACTCCTCCAAAGCCGTCAGCGCAATGCTCAGGGCCAACGTACCTGGGCGGGGCGGATGTTACATCATGGCGGGTACGGCAGTAGCGGCATTCTCATTGCGCTCGTTCGCCTCTACGAACTGAGCCACGACCAGCGGTTTTTGCGTGCCGCCAACGAAATCGCCTACGCCGAAGATCAGCTCTACGACGAACAACGCGGTGGATGGCCCGATACACGCAGCACACCATTCAGTTATCCAATTAGTTGGAGCTATGGGAGTTTGGGGATTGCCATGGGGCGGTTGACGTTGATGGATCCTCTGCGGAGTCGCCATCCCGATCAACGGCTGTTGCACTTGCTCGAGGCTCTTGACACGAGTGGATTACCCGATGCCGATGGCCTCGCCGAAGGGAGCGCAGGCGTGATCGACGTCATGATGAGTGTGGCCCGATCGCTCCCCAATCCCTATTACGAACAACGCGCCATGTACTGGTGCACCCAAATGGTTGCGCGTGCACATGACCGTGGTGGATACGTCTGTGTTGCCGAAATCCCCGGTGTATACGAGCATCCTGGCGTTTGGCATGGGACTGCGGGGATTGCATACCAACTCGCACGCATGGCGTATCCGCGACTTTTTGGTTCATTACTGGCTTTTGAAATGCCCAAAAGCAAATCATCTATGGCGTCAGATATGGCCGATTCGGCGCCTCAATAACGCGAACAGAATCAGCTACAAGGAGTGGGTGTGCGATGCCATCAATGGTCATCGTCCGCACCTTGCCCTGCACACGCACCCATTGATCGTTGGGGAGCGATTTGCCGGTACTCCATGCCACCCGCATACCGACACCACCTGCGTCGGCCGTACAACAATTCAATACGTAGCGTGCCAACATGAATTGACCGTCAGGTACATTGAGTGCAGGATTTTGCACCACAAATCCCTCCACATCCGCCCGCTTGTCAACGACCATGGCAGGGTCAACACTCGCCACAACGGCCCAATCGTAGAGCGTCCACGTGTCTGTTGTTTGCACATCGGGGAGCGGCGCTTCACGGGTGCGTTGCGCCACACGGTTCAACGTGGGCGACTGCTGGACTAACGCATCCGCACCAAGTGGACGTGGCGGTACGGCCAGTCCTAACAACACGGGTACCAAGAGTAACCGCGTTGCATATCGTGGCAGGGTGACCACACCCACGGCGCACATCACCGCCAACACGAACAGCACACCTGCACAGATATAGAGGAGTACTTGATAGCGTGGATGAATGTACCACCCCATCTGGTCCATCACGGTCCGTACAAAAAGCAACCCTGCCAGCGCAAATAACAAGAACATCGTTGACCACCGACGCAGATGACCATCGATTAGAGCCATCCTAATCCTCCTAGAAGTGTGGTACACACCATGGTAAGCGCAGCAACAAACAACAACAGCAACAAGACATGACGCCAACCAAATAATGCCGCAAGCATGGGAACGCTTTTGAGATCAATAATTGGCCCGAACACCAAAAAAGCCATCACCGCAGCTGGTGATACAGTACTTGCAAAGGAGAGCGCCACAAATGAATCAACGGTCGAACAAATCGACATGACCACTGCGAGGAGCATCATGGCCGGAACGGCCAACCATGCCTGATTGGCCAGTTCTAAAAAGAGCTGGTTCGGCACAAACGCCTGAATCATTGCCGCAATCAAGGCCCCTGCCACCAGATAACGGGCCATGTCAACCCAATCAACCAACGCGTGACGCAACCACGCGAGAAGCGGTATTTCTTCGTTGCCATGATGATGTTCATGATGCGGTGTCTGTTGTAATTGAATGTGCGGAAAGGCGTAGGCGGTCATCACTGCAATCAGAATCGTCAATCCGAAGCGCCAAAAGACAAAGTCCCAACCCCACAACGCCATAAACGCAACGCTCGTACTAATCAATACAATCGGGTTCACCACTGGAGCCGCCAGCGCAAATGCGAGCCCCACCTGCGGTGATGCACCACGTTGAATCAGACTCCGTGCCGCCGGAATAGAGCCACACTCGCACACCGGAAAGACCATGCCCATAAGGCTACCCACAATGACTGCCAACCGTGGCCAACGCATCAAACGCTGTGTCAACCACACAGGGCTCATAAATAGATGGATGCCAGCAGCCACAAGTGACCCAGCCGTCAAAAATGGAATCGCCTCGTACATGATGCCAAGAAAAATGGAGACAAATAATTCACTGCGCGCCAACCACTGATCATCAACGACAATCCATCCATTGCTGATAATGACGATAGCGATGGCACCACACATGACTGCCGTAGCAGCAGTGGTACGCAGGTATTGAATGATGACAGCCATGGACTATACTCTCTCAACAAAAAGTCCCGCTGTATCTACTCTACCACAGCACAATGGGGTATTCGTTAATCATGGTGCGTCACCAAACCACGACGTAATGCCACAACCACCGCTTCGGCCCGACTTTGAACAACTAATTTGGCAAAAATATGACTAACATGGGTTTTGACCGTATTTTCGGAAACGTGAAGCGCCACCGCAATCGCTCGATTACTCTCACCACGCACCATCCGCTGTAGTACATCAATCTCTCGCGCCGAGAGCTCGTCGGCCGGCGAATCATGCATTCGGGCGAGCACGCGCGCTGCCACACTCGGCTCAAGTGCCGCATTGCCGCGCATGACCTCACGAATAGCCTGAATTAATTCATGCGATGTGGCGTCCTTGAGGAGGTAGCCTTTGGCTCCAGCTGCAAGTGCACGGGTGATGTCGTCGTCGCTGTCGTACGTCGTTAATACCAAAAAGCGCGAGGTAGAACCTTTGGCACGCGCTTGGAGCATCACGTCCACACCACTCATGCGTGGCAAACGCAAATCAAGCAAGACGACGTCTGGTTTGTACTCAAGCACCGCGGCTACTGCTTCTTCACCATCAGCCGCATCGCCTGCAATTTCAAACTCTGGTTCATAGCGCAACAGCGCCAACAATCCGTGGCGCACCACCGGGTGGTCATCGACGACCAATACACGAATCGATGTCATGATGACTGAACTCCTTGTTCAATTGGTCGGGGAACATGCACACACACTACTGCACCTTGATCGTCACGACACTGCAAGGTGCCTTGGAGCGCGCTGAGGCGTTCACGCATGCCAAGAATACCGAATGACGTGGCATACGAATCGACATGGTCAAGGCGATCACCAAAACCACGACCATTATCGCGAATTTCGAGTTCAATGGCTGTCGGTAGACTGCGCAACGTAATCACCACATGGCTTGCCTGTGAGTGACGAGCGGCGTTAGCGAGGCCTTCTTGAGCAACGCGTAACAAGGCTGATTCGATGTCAAGTGGCAGGGCAATCCACTCACCCTCGATTTCACATGAGGCAATCAGTGCAGGATGGCGAAAGCGTTCGACGATGCCACTTATGGCATGACGCAAATCACCACGCTCGAGCGCTTCGGCACGCAAGTTCCACACCGAACGCCGGGCCTCGGCCAGCGATTCACGCGCCATACGCGCGGCGATATCAAGATGCTCAGCGGCATCGGGGTGATGCGTGCGCATCGCTTGTTCGGCAGCACTGAGTTGTACAATGATGCCGGTTAATCCTTGGGCGAGAGTATCGTGGATATCGCGAGCCAGGCGGGTACGTTCGGCGAGCATAGCTTTGTCGCGCTCACCGGCCAACAATGAAGCCGTTTGAACGGCTACCCGTGATTCGAGTTGTGCGCTCAACTCTTGCAGTGCCGCAACATGGGTGGCGTTCTGGAGCGACGTGCGTTGTAAATCAGTGGCAAGCGTTGAGGTAATCACTGCCACCGCAATAAAGAGCGCCGACCAAAATACCATCGACACCGTCATAAACACAACCACCTGGTTCGACTCATTAATAACTTGAATCCGCAAAAAGTCATAGATGACAAAGTCTGGGTCTTGAGTAATCGACCATGCCGAAAAGCCAACCACCAGAATCGACACGATTGCCAGCATCATACTAATACGACTGTTATAGAGCAGACTGGCCACGCCAATCGGTAAAATCAGCAACGCCGGAAAAAATGTATGTGCGCCAAACCGCAGGGTAACGATAGTCACGGCAATCGTCCAAAACGACATCAGAATTACCGCAGATACATTTGGTTGCCCCATACGTAAGAATAAGAGGGCAGTGATTGACACAATCACGATTGGCACAATCGGCGGCGACCATGGTGGACCATCAGGGAATTGATTGGGTGTACCAACGAGGGGAAAGCCGCTTTGGTACACGATGCTAAATATTGCCACCACTACAAGGCTAACCAGCGTTGGCAACACGAGCATCAAGGTACCACGGTGGATGATGCGGGATCGCCATGTGTGTGGATTCACTGAATCTGAGGGTGTATCTAATCTGTGCTTAATCATAGAGGCGTACCTTTCATTAGACTCATTATACGAGTTGACCGGTATTTCGCATCACACAAATAGGTGAATCCCATGCGACGAAAGCCACTTGGATTATTTGCCTACAAAATCACGGATAAGAATGGGCGTGACAAAGCACGCAGAGGAGAGTATCGATGCAACATCGAGTGTGGAACCGCATCATCACCAGTGTGATGAGTACAGTAGCGCTAACAGCCATATTAAGCGCCTGCGGTGCGCCTGCGTCAACCGAACAGACAGAATCAGACACCACAACCGTCACCCGTGGCAATATCACGGCTACTGTGAGTGGCAGTGGGAGCATCTCGGCAGCACGCACGGTTGATTTGGCCTTTCAAACTAGTGGCATTGTGGCACAAATTCTCGTTGAAGCTGGCGATACAGTAACAGAAGGCGCCGAACTCGCAGTACTTGATACACGCGATTTGACGCTCCAAGTGGCCTCCGCCCAAGCAGCACTCGACAGTGCAAACGCACGCCTCGCCCAGGTCACCAAAGGCAATACGCGCCCAGCAGACTTGACGTCAGCACAGGCACAACTCGCCTCAGCACAAGCCCAGCTAAACTCGGCGCGTGAACGGCTTGCGGCCCTACGCAACCCATCTCCATCGGCGATTAGCAGTGCCGAATTACGCGTCACCCAAGCGCAAACATCGTTACAAACCACCCGTGATAATTCGTCAGCCACCAAAACCAAGGCCGAGATTGATCTTGCAAAGGCCAGCGAATCACTCATCCAAGCCCAATCAAAGTACGCCAATGCACGCGATAACTGGAAGTGGGTGCAGGACTATGGCACCGATCCATCAACAGGACGCAACATTAGTGATGCAGCCGTCAACACCTATCGCGACACATTTGTGGCTGCTGAATCAGCAGTACGTACCGCAGAACAGACCGTTGTACAAGCGCAAATCACCTTGAACAACGCGCGTGAAGCCGAGATTGCCAATGTAGCCCAAGCCGAGCAGTCACTCAAAGATGCACAAGTCCAGCTCAATGCACTACGCAACCCGACCAACAGTGATATCGCAGCAGCCGTGGCAACGGTTCAACAAAACGAAGCAGCCGTAGCATCGGCCCAAGCTGCTCTCGACAAAATTGTCATCCCCGGTACTGAGACCGACGTCACTATTCAGCAAGCCGCTGTCACCCAAGCTGAACAATCATTGGCTCAAGCAAAATTACGCCTTGACAACGCCACCCTCAAAGCTCCATTTGCAGGCGTCATCTCTGCCGTCAATATTGTCGTCGGTCAGACCACAAGTGGCATTGCAATCCAATTAATTGACCGCGACCCATTACGCATCGAACTGAGCTTGAGCGAAAATGACATTGTGCAGGTGGCTGTCGGCGATAGTGTTGATATCACCGTCGATGCGATTCGCGATTGGCAACAAACTGGCACTATTACCGCGATCGCACCAGCCTCAAATACGACGAGTGGTGTGGTTGGCTATAGCGCACGTGTTGATTTTAGTGACAGCGACCCACGACTGTTGGTCGGCATGACCGCCAATCTGACGATTGTGACCGATCAACGTGAAAACATCCTGATTGTGCCTAACTCGGCACTCCTGCCCAAAGGCACCGGACGCGTAGTACAAGTTGTCGGCGCAGATGGCCAACCACAAGAAGTCGACGTCACCGTTGGTATCAGCGATGGTATTGTCAGCGAAGTCTTGAGCGGACTCGAAGAGGGTCAATCCATTATTTCGACACCGACAAGTCGCACCACCGATGGCCCAAATGGACCATTCGGGCGCTAAAGGAGCCTACCATGACCGCCATGATTACCATCGAGGGCATGACCAAGGTCTACAAGATGGGCGACATCGAAGTACATGCACTCCGCGGTGTTGACGTCACCATCAACAAAGGCGAATTTGTAGCCATCATGGGTCCATCAGGGAGTGGCAAAAGCACGCTGATGAACATGATCGGCTGTCTCGATACACCAACAGAGGGGCGCTATGCGCTCGACGGTATCGAGGTCGCCTCGCTCAATGACAATCAATTATCGTCGGTGCGAGCGCGCAAATTAGGCTTTGTGTTCCAACAATACATGCTCTTGCCACGCCAAACTGCTCTCGCCAACGTCGAGATGCCCATGGTCTACCGTGGCATCCCGGCGGCCGATCGCAAACAACGTGCCGCCCTCGCACTCGAGATTGTCGGCATGGGCAACCGCATGGACCACCGCCCCAACGAACTCTCAGGCGGACAGCAACAGCGCGTGGCGATTGCCCGTGCCTTAGCCGGTAGCCCGGCGGTCATCTTGGCCGACGAACCAACCGGGGCGCTCGATAGCAAGACCAGCGAAGAGATTATGCACATGTTGACCAAACTCAACCGAGAGCAACAGCTGACCATCATCATTGTCACCCACGAGGCAGATGTGGCAGCCTATGCCGACCGCATTTTGACCATCCGTGACGGCGTCATCATCGATGATCGACGCAATCAACGAGGTGCCGCATGACGCAGTCACCACGCATGATTCAACCGGTCGCCAATGAAAAAGGTGGTGGCCTGAATATCGGCGAGACGCTGCGCGTTTCACTCGACAGCCTCGCCGCAAACCGTGTCCGCTCATTTTTGACGATGCTCGGCGTCATCATTGGCGTCGCCTCGGTCGTTTCGTTGATGACGCTTGGCAACGGCGCTAGCAACGCCATCACCAGTCAAGTCGCCTCAATTGGCACCAACTCACTGACCATCTTTGCAACGTCACCAGCGAGTCGTGGCCCTGGTGGCGGCGGCGCCGCCATTACCCCACTCGACATGTCGAGTGTGGCTGCCATCGAGGCATTGCGCTTACCCATCGTGGGACCCGTACCGCAATTTACCTCATCATCAACGATAGTAGCTCCAGCTGCCAACACGACCGCCAATATTGTCGGCACTACGGCCACCTTTCAAGAGGTACAGTCAGTAGTGATGGACGTCGGCACGTTTATTAGTGAAGACCACGTCCGCTCCGTTGCCCAAGTGGTGGTGCTCGGTGCCGAACTCAAACAAGACTTGTTTGGTGAGGGTGCAGCCATCGGCGAGACCGTGCGTATCGCCGGCAAATCACTTCGTGTCATCGGTGTGATGCAGCTCAAGGGTGGTGGTGGATTTGGGTCGCTCGACGATCAAGCCTATGTGCCCATCAGTCTGGCGCAACAACGTCTCTTCTCAGCACGCACCTCGAATGGTCAGCTGCGCGTCAACACCATTACCGTGTCGGTCATCGATGCCAAAAACATCGACTTTGTCCAAGAGCGCATTGAGATGGCGCTCCGCGATCAACGCAACATTGGTGAAGGCGACCAAAACGACTTTAGCGTCATCAACCAAGCGGCGTTTTTGAGCACACTCACCCAAATTACCGGCTTGTTAACGACCTTCCTCGCCGCCATCGCCGGCATCTCACTGCTGGTCGGTGGCATCGGCATCATGAACATCATGCTGGTCAGCGTCACTGAACGCACGCGCGAGATTGGACTGCGTCGCGCCGTCGGCGCCCAGAGCCGCGACATCTTGTTGCAGTTCATGATTGAGGCAACCGTACTGAGTTTGTTTGGTGGCATCATCGGCGTCTTGGTGGGGAGTATCTTACCGATTGTCTTGACGGCCATGGGCACGCTCGATGCACCGATTACGGCCGATTCGGTGATTATCTCACTGACGGTGGCAATTGCGACGGGGCTCTTCTTCGGCATCTGGCCGGCACGCCGCGCTGCCAACCTCAACCCAATCGAGGCCTTGCGCCACGAATAATGCGCACGACGCCCAGACCCGGCTGATTTACTGCGGGAGATCAGCCGGGTTTTTGTGTCCACCAAAGATCGTCACTTGCTGCGAGTGAATCATCGCACTCCCTAACTTGTGTGTACACCAACGATGACGGTAGTTTTTCCACATCTGACTTTGCTGCGCCATCGTAACATCACGTGCCATATAGTTTATGACCTGCCGCGATGCAATCACAATCACCTTGCGTTGGGCGCGACTCAACGCCACATTAAATCGTCGCATATCAAACAAAAAGCTCTCATTACGCTGAATGTAATCGTGCTGACTCTCGGTGGCACTTACAATCATGACGTGGCGTTCACTCCCTTGATAACGCTCTACCGTATCAATACCAGGTACATCACCATCACCAAACATCTGCAACGGATTTGCTGGCAGATAGGGGCGCAACATTTCGCGAATGGTACTTCGTTGCAGACGATGAGGTACCACCACACCAAACCCCGTGGTCGCATCGAACTGGGCATTGATGAGTGGACGCAGGATGCGCACGACCAAATCGGCCTCGAAATGATTACTTGAGCGACTATCGCGTTCATCGTGCTCTACCAAGATTAAGGGATAGTCGGGGTGTAACACGGCCGCCGCAAATCCCTCAGCGCTAATGACCGGCATCCGATGATTGTCATGGGCCGAACGAAAGTTGATGCCATCATGCTGATAAATCTCGTGGCGCAAAAAGTCTGCTAGGCGCGGTGGCACACGATAACTCAGATCGAGCTTCACCATCGGCACGCGTGCCCCAAATACGGTATGACTCTCCAGCAAATAATCGAACAACGCCCTATAGACCGGATACCGTACAAAATTACGCCGTTGCTCACGCTCCCATGTATGACTGACTATCGCCGGCATTTGTCGCGGATCACCGACAACCAGCACCATACCATCGTGTGCAAGTGGTTGTGCGGCAATCAAGGCTTGCGGCAGACTCATCTGCGATGCCTCGTCCAAAATCAACAAATCACACCACGTATCCCCTGCCGCACCGAGTGATTCCATGCTCGATGGTGTTGCGCCAACCACACACCAACGATTGGCGTGAATGTCAGTCAAGAGGGGCTGTTTTTGCATGTAAATGCTCACCATGCCATCGGGATAGTGCTCGTCATTCCGTTTATATCGAAACAAACGTAGCGTTTTGAGCATGTCTGCAAATGGATGATTGCGCTGAATCAACGATTCTTTGACTTTGGCCAAATTACTGATAACGGCATACACGGCAGCATGCGTCTGACAGCTGACACCGATACGCAACGGACGATTGCTCTTCATGGCCGCATAGACGCGAGCCATGACAGCATGCGCCGTCGTAAATGTCTTTCCCGTACCTGGTGGCCCCTGTACCAATAACAACGGCGTATCGTGGTGTTCCATCACATACCGGCGTGCGTCCCCCACAAACACCGGTCCCCCAAGCGCCTCACACGCCTCGCCGTAGGCACGCATGTGAGTTGGGTCAAATCCACGTACCGCCGGTTGCTCACCGATTAATCGACGATACATGGCATTGCGATAGGGATCCTTGGCTACGTTTTGCAAGGCACGATTGGTAATTCCACCTGGAATATTATCAGGAGTCACATCAAGTACATACTGTTGACCATGTTCGGGAACAAATACTTCGCCACTAAATCCATACGGCGCATTACCCTGGCTGTCGTTCATTTCGAGAGTTAACTCATATACACCCGGTTCACGGAGTGTGCGCTGTACGATTTTGACGCGCATGGCAAAGCGCAAGAGTTGGCGCGGCGATGGCACGCGACCATGACTCCCAACCACCAATGACATGACTGCCTCGCTCTGCTCCCCTGCGAGCACCGACATGCCGATTTGGGTGGGTACATCGGGTAACTCAGGAGTGGTTACTATGCGCAGACACCATCGCACCTGCTGCATCGGCAATGGTTGATTTTGGGCAGCAGCACGACGCAAGCGCACCAACCGTTCACGATTGACACTATCCTGCCACTCATCGCGAAACTCGACGATTAACGCCGTTCCCATGCGTACCCGGTTGATTGGCCAGATCTCCCGTTCATGAAGCCAATTGCTAACCTCTGCAACCCGTTCATACTGCATGAACTCAGTCAGTGCCCCAATCAACGTGGTGGGCGCTGCATGCGTGGCCTCCAAGGTACGAATATCGGCAACCGTGCAGCGCGTGCCGAACCATCGGCCGTGCCGTTTTGCCACAAATTGCAAGGCCGATAGTCGGTGCATGCTATAGGCACGCAACACCTCAACCGTCACCGGCCGATACGGCGCAAACACATCTTCGACATGTGGAGTGGGTGGTGGTAAGGCATGCCACGCCG
The DNA here is from genome assembly GCA_964482795.1 of uncultured Klebsiella sp. Lineage (GTDB taxonomy): Bacteria > Chloroflexota > Chloroflexia > Chloroflexales > Roseiflexaceae > UBA965. The sequence goes on along the minus strand of CAYZZI010000012.1, from coordinate 26,232 downwards.
CATACGCATATTCGAGCGGGATATTACTACTAAAGCGTGCACGTGCCGTGTAAAACTCGTTCGTTACTGGCATCTTGCCGGTCGCATCAAAGTGATGCGTTCGAAGCAATGATCGATAATCGTACTGGCTGTCATGCCACTTGAATCCAAGTTGACCAGCAATCCCCATCAAACTCGGAACATGCGTGCCGACACGGTTGTTGGCTTTGACCTCATTGTGAAGCACCGTCACCAGTTCAGGGCCATCAACACTGGGAATTGACGTCATAAAATCATGCCAGTGACGTGCCGCTGGGATGGTGTCGTAATGACGAGCCATCAATGCCAACAAGGTTTGCCAGGTTTGTACCTCGTAGACGACCATCTGGAATGGTGCAGGTGCACCGATATGACGCTGCCAGACTTGGGCGATTTCACCAAGCCAACGTGTCACCAAGTGCGCCTCTGTCTCGGCAGTTGGCACAGACTCGCTCACGACCACGACCGGATATACCGCCGCCACAGTGCCGTTGAGATGACGCTCCAACAACGCCGATAACTGCCAGACTGATCCACCGATGTGGTCGTGGTGCACCTCCACGTACATGATGACGGCATCCGGATTGTGTTCTGCATCAATGCGTGGTAGCGTCATCGGTGTATGCAACGGCATATACGCAACGAGAGCGTTCTGATCAAATTGTCGATTGCGGATTTGTTGTGCTCGGGCAATCAACACGTCAAGGTGTGGACCTAGATGATCATCACGCCCGAGTTGATGCACTACCGCTTGGTGTGACGGTGACGTCTTGAGACCCCGCTGATCATCAACGGTCTTCAGATCGGCGAGTTGCGTGACTGTTGTGATCTGTTGCCCCCGCAAGATGCGCCGGCTTTCGGAATCGAGATAGGGGACCAACGCGATATCGCGTTGTTGCGCCACATGTGCCATGCACAACTCCATGAAGCTACACCCCTCGCACTTCGTGCTGATGGCAAATGGTAAGTGCTCAATCCGTGTCTCCGTTGCATGATGCAAGATGGAGTCATCATTGTACGCAAACAGTCCAACTGCATCATCGCGGAGTTGCGCAGGATTCCGTACCAAATCGAGGCACACGCTATCAACGCCAAAGTACTCATTGGCAGCCGATTGCATCTGTTGAACACGTAGGCGTTCGTGCACATCGTTGTCAATTTGGTGTGGTATCTGATGCACAACACCGGTCGTTATCTCAGGACAGTTATCTCCCGCAAAGATATTTTCAATCATGACATGGTACAAGGCTACTTGTAGTTGATGCTCGTTTTTGACGGCAAACGCCGACTTGATGTCAGCAATTAACACCTCGACGCGCCCATCAGCACGCCGGTGCAAACGCAACAAGTCTGGTCGCCCGCTCACGTGCCAATCAAAAATCGTTACCTCAAGATTGGCCTGTAACAAAAAGATCGTCTCGCCATACGCAATCGTACGTACCATACGTATCAATTCAACATTATGTAATGCATCAATGCTGCCGAGTGACTGAATCGACCACCCTTGGGCCGCTAATGACCGATTAAACTGCGTCTCAAACTGCTGTCCGACGACGGCAGGAAGTGGCGTCGGTGCCTGTGAATGAACACCATGTCGACGCATGATTTGTTGCATCTGCCCTCGCCCTGCATTGCTCTCGTATACGCGTAAGCGCAAAAACCGCGCACAACTATCCAACCGCTTATGCTGTGCTAAATCGGTCGGCGAGATACGGCGCGTCCCATCACTTTGAATCGGGATATCAAAACGCTCATTACTTATCGTCATGCATGACTCCAGCCATACGTTGTGGTGGCATATGCGGATATGATGTAGTATAGCCCCTCTATCGTCGATTCAGCAAAAATGCTATACTAGCGTCAATCCACACAGCACCCGAGACACATCATGCCAGCATGCCCACACCACCAATTCGACCCGTTTAGTGCCGACTATCTTGCAGACCCGTATGGCGTATATGCAGCCTTACACCACGAACAACCCGTGTTCTATGATGCCACCCTCGGCTATTGGGTACTCACGCGCTACGCCGACATCAAAGCAGTACTCAAAGATCATGAGAACTTCTCATCGCGTAATTCAACTGACCCGTTTACACCGATAAGCGACGAGACCAAACGCATCTTCCAACAGGGTGGGTACGCCATGCAACGCGTCTTGCTCAACGCCGACGCACCTACACATACGCGCATCCGCCGTCACGTCTACGCTGCATTTACACCGCAACGTGTTGCAACCCTTGAATCGCGCATCCGCCAGCTCTGTCATACCTTTATTGCGCGCATGACAGCACAAAATGGCCCCGTTGATATCATTGCGGAGATGATCTACGAATTACCAGCACAGGTGATTTTTTTGCTTATCGGCATGGAACACGACGAAGTACCAGCCATCAAGGCCGGCTCTGAGAGTCGCGTCCTCTTCACGTGGGGCAAACCGAGCATCGCCCAACAAGCTGATCTCGCCCGCGACATGGTCGACTTCTGGCAACGCGCAGCCACCTTCGTCGCCAAACGCGCCAACCACCCACAAGACGACTTTACCAGCGACTTAATTCGCCTACGCAACGGCGACGATACCGTATTATCCATGGGCGAGATTACAAGCGTTGTCTTTGGTCTGCTCCTCGCCGGCCACGAAACCACGACTGGCCTGCTCGGCAACGCCATCTATCGCCTCTTGCACGACCCGCAATACTGGCGTCATCTGGCCAGTCATCCGCACGAGCTCCCCAGCGTCATCGAAGAACTCCTGCGCTTCGACACCTCGGTGATTGCCATGCGTCGCTACACTATGCACGCCGTGACAATTGCCGGCGTTACCATCCCGGCCGACGCCAATGTACTCCTGCTAATCGGCGCTGCCAACCGCGATGCTGACCATTTTGCAGAAAGCCAAACCTTCGATCCTCACCGCGCCAATACCCGCGAACACCTCTCATTCGGGTTTGGTACCCATTACTGCATCGGCGCACCACTCGCACGCCTTGAGGCGCGCGTGGTGCTCCATGAACTCATCCAACACTTCCCGCATGCCCAACTCGTGCCAGACCAGACGCTCGACTACCTGCCGAATACATCCTTTCGTGGCCCACGACGCCTCTTGGTCACCCTGTCATAGACGTTCATCATCGCATATTTCGATGTATAATTAAACGTTGTATATTTACATTGTTTAATTAAAAGGAGATGTACATGTCACCTCGACCCGCCAAGGCAGAGGCATCGACAGCACTCGCCGAGGAGATACTGCAGGCAGCATGGACGCAGATTGCTGTAGGGGGCACAGACGCCATCAACTTACGCGCCCTTGGGCGCACGCTCGGCATTACTGCGCCGGCGATTTATCATTATTATCCTGATCGGAGCGCATTAATTCGGGCATTACAGCGGAGCCACATTGAGCGTGGTACCACGCAGCTTCAGCAATTATGGCAGAAGCACGGGGCACCACGCGCGCATACTGGCCTGCACGCATTGTGCCAAGCCTATCGTGCATGGGCGATTGCCACACCATATGCATATCAGGTAGTCTTTGCACCAGACCCTGGTCACACGATGCCACCAGCCATGATCATTCCATTATTGGCGCCGTTTGTGCAGGCGAGTGAAGCATTACGTCAACAAAATTTAACGCGAGTCCGCACCAGTTTGACGCTCACGCCAGAGGGTCAGCGAGCCCTCGCGCTGTGGCAATCAATCGTCGGCGAGGTTGATGCAACTGCGGTGGCGACTGCTATTGTCGTTTGGTCGCGACTCCACGGGTTCGTGGGCGGTGAGATTGGTCAACAAATCCCGGCATTTGGCGTGGATTGGGCACAGCTCTTTCGTTTTGAGCTGAATTCCCTCATGCGCGAAATGTTTTACATGCCACAGCGTGAACCCCCGCAACCACAATAAAGAGTTGCTATAATGAAAAGTTCAACGTAGATAAAGGATATCGTATGCCAGCGCCTCGGATAACTGTTGATGGGATCGTATTCCGCGATCTCAACAAGAACGGTAAACTTGACATTTATGAAGATTATCGTCAACCAATTGATGCACGCGTGACGGATTTGCTCACCCAAATGAGCCTCGCCGAAAAGGCGGGATTGATGTTCCAAAACTTCGTGATGATGGACGATGACGGTGGCATTACCGAGGGCATGGGCATGTGGGGGCCGTTCTCAACCAAAGCGGAGATGTTCGACAAGCACATCACCCAAAACGGCACAATGCGCGTCCTTGCACCCGAGGCCATGGTGCGCTGGCACAATGCGATGCAACTGCATGCCGAAGAGACGCGTCTCGGTATCCCCTATCAGTTCAGCACCGACCCGCGACACGGCGTAGGGCAGATTGACCTCAACAACCAGGGCACGCCGTACTTCTCGGCGTGGCCCGAGCCGATTGGGCTAGCCGCCATCAACGATGAGGCCGTCACTGAGCAGTTTGGCGACATTGCCCGCCAAGAATATCGCGCCATGGGATTACACATTGCATTGCACCCGATGGGTGATTTGGCCACTGAGCCGCGCTGGTCACGCATTGTGGGGACGTTTGGAGAGGATGCTGAGCGCTCAGCGCGCATGACGGCGGCGTACGTCAGGGGCTTTCAAGGCAAAGAAATCGGTTCACACAGCGTCTTATGCATGACCAAACACTTCCCGGGTGGCGGACCGCAACTCGACGGGCACGATCCGCACTTTGCGTTTGGCCGAGAGCAGGTCTACCCGGGCAACAACTTCGACTACCACTTGATTCCCTTCGAGGCGGCGTTTGCGGCCGGCACGGCCCAAATCATGCCGTACTACGGCATGCCGATCGGCACCCAGTACGAAGAAGTCGGCTTTGGCTACAACAAGGGGATTATTACCGGATTGTTGCGTGAGAAGTACGGCTTCGACGGCGTCATCTGCACCGACTGGGGCTTGATTACTGATACCACGGGCTTACCGGGACCGGTCTGGGTGGCTCGCGCCTGGGGTGTCGAGCATTTGACACCACTCGAGCGCGTGAAATATGCGCTCGAAGCTGGCGTCGATCAGTTTGGTGGCGAGACCTGCACTGAGTTGGTCATTGAGCTAGTCGAGCGTGGGCAGGTCAGCATGGAGCGAATCGACCAGTCGTGTCGACGCATTTTGCGCGACAAGTTCCGCCAGGGGCTATTCGATAACCCGTATCTCAATTTGCAAGAGACACTCGCAATCACTGGTAACCCAGCATTCCGCGCAGCGGGCGAGGCGGCACAGCGCCGGGCTATTGTGGTGCTCCACAACCGGGGCACCTTGTTACCCATGCGCCAACGTGCCAAGGTGTATGTGGAAGGGATGAGTGCAGACGTCGTCAACCAGTTTGCTGACGTGGTTGACACACCAGAAGAGGCGGATTTTGCCTTGATACGCATCAAGACGCCGTACTACCCGCGTGAGGGTGGGGTCTTTTTGGAGCAGATGTTCCACAGCGGCGACTTGGACTTCAAAGGTGAGGCGTTGCAACGCATTCTCGACCTACTGGCCAAAGTGCCAACAATCGTTGACATCTACCTTGACCGTCCGGCGGTCATCCCCGAGATTAATGCGGCTGCGGCTAGTTTGATCGGTACCTTTGGGGCCAGTGATGCAGCGTTGTGCGACATCGTCTTCGGCAAAGTGGCGCCAACCGGTACGTTGCCGTTTGAGTTGCCGTCATCGATGGTCGCCGTCGACAACCAAAAAGAAGATCTGCCGTATGATTCGGCAGACCCGCTGTATCCGTTTGGTCATGGGTTGACGTGGTAATGATGGCCCCTCGGTAGAGACGCAGCATGCTGCATCTCTACCGAGGGGCTGACATTTAACGGAACAACAAGACCGACACCGGTGCCGATTGCAAAATCGCACTCGTGGTGCTCCCCACAAAGAAATTACGCAACGGCGAGTGACTATAGGCACCCATCACAATCAGTTGAATGTTGTGGAGTACCACATACTCGGTAATCACCTGATCGGCTACACCGGATGCAATATGGGTATGAACCGTACGACCTGCCCTGGCAACCGCAGTGGCCGCCGTGCTGATCATGGTGCGCGTCTCCGGATTATCGGTGCCGACATAGATGAGATGTACCGCAACGCCAGCAAAGAGCGGGTCATGTGCAATATACTCGAGGGCTTTGCGGGCGCTTGCGCCATCATCGTAGGCGATGAGCACTTGCTCGACCGGACTAAAATCACGGGCACAGACGAGCACCGGCACTTGGGCAGAACGCACCACGCGTTCAAGATTCGATCCGAGATGATTAGCGGCATGTTGAGCCGTCTCGCCACGTTTGCCAATCAACACGATGGATGCAGTGGATTCGAGATTGTTGAGGACATCTACAAGACTACCCCATTCTTGACGCGTCGACACGGTCACCGCTTGGGCACTCACGTGTTCGACGGCATGGGCAAGTATCACGCGACCTTTTTGTTGCTCGAGTTGACTCCGCACCTCGTCCATTTCGGTGAGCTTCTCGAGGAGCTCTGCACTCACCGCCATACCAACAGGCCCACCAAAATCATTGGGCACCAAGAAGTCATGTTGCTCGACCTGTGTGTGCAACAATAACACCGGCTGCGCACGTTGACGCGCCGCCCAACTTGCATGATCACACACACTCGTCATGTACTGCGAGCCATCCACACAGGCCAAAACGACTTTTTCAGTTACAGTAGACATCATCCACCTCCGTTGTTCGGCCTTCTCACCTCCCCGATTGTGACACGAATCACGAAAAAGTCAAGTAGCAAAACATGAGACAGAATGACCATGCAACTACCTGCATACCCATTACAGTTGCGCTAAGGCCTGTGCCAAATCGGCAATCAAATCTTCGACGTTTTCGATGCCGATACTCACGCGATAAAACGACTCACCATTCGTGGCATCGGTGTACACAAAAATCAAACTCTCATCGTGACCCAAACTGACGGCATGCACAAAGACCTTGAGATACGAGATGAACTCGGCACGCTTGCTTTGGTCGACCAAATCAAAATTGAGCATGCTCGAGAATCCGCTCATCTGCCGCACCGCTACCGCATGATTAGGGTGGCTCTTGAGACCCGGGTAGCGCACAAACGCCACCTTGGGGTGCGACTCAAGGTACTCAGCCACACGCTGGGCATTGTCGTTGTGACGCGCCATGCGCAACTCGAGCGTGGCTACGCCGCGCATCACCTGCCATGCATTGAATGGACTGATACAGGCGCCCATATCTTTGACCACAAACAGACGCACCACATTCATCAGCGCCTTGGGGCCAAATACGGCGCCACCAAGAGCATCGCCGTGGCCGTTGATGTACTTTGAGATGCTGTGCATCACGATATCGGCACCGAGCGCAAACGGGTGTTGGGTGGTTAGGCCCGACCACGTGCTATCAACGGTCAACAATGCACCGTGGGCATGCGCAATCTCGGCAATTGCGGCGAGGTCGCTGATACGCGTGGTCGGATTGCCGGGCGTCTCGACGTGAATGATTTTGGTGTTGGGGCGAATCGCTGCCGCAACGGCAGCCACATCCGAGGTGTCGAGCAACGTTGTCTCGATGCCGAATCTTTTGGGAAAATGCTCGAGCAACATCGTACGCACCGACACATACGAAATATCAGAACAGATGATGTGATCGCCGCTACTCAACAAGGCCATGAACGTGCCGTTGATGGCGCTCACACCACTGGCCGTGACCACACAATCCTCGCCACCCTCGAGCGACTGTAGGCGCTCTTCGAGCCAGCGTGCATTGGGATTCAGGTCGCGGGCATACCCAAACGGCACCGCATCCCAATCACCGTCGGGCGGTAACACATAACTGTTGGCCATCACCAACGGGCGCTTGACGGCGCCGGTGGCTGGATCGGGTTGCCATCCAACGTGGATACTACGCGTGCTCAAACCCCATTCGTCATTCATCGGTGGGTTCCTTTCGTATCAAATGCATTATCGTGACGCATGGTCATGCGTTGCGACCAATATCACGGGTCGGCCAATATCCATGCCAATCCATCATCGTCAT
>CAYZZI010000012.1:13533-18091 GCA_964482795.1 uncultured Klebsiella sp. | reverse complement strand
GTGACGCATGGCCAATTCATATCAGAGACGCATGACCATGCGTCTCTGAACATCCGTGCCAATCCATCATCGTCATCGTGACGCATGGCCATGCGTTGCGACCATATCACGGGTCGGCCAATTCGGGGCGGTGCTGGTATTGGGCCAAGGCCTCGGGGTTGGCTAGGGCTTCGCGGTTGCGCACCGGCTGATTGTGCACCACGGCGCGCACCGCCAATTCGACGATTTTGCCTGATTTGGTGCGAGGCACGTCATCAACCTGCACAATCACCGCCGGTACATGACGGGGCGTGGTCTGCGCACGAATATGCCGGCGGATGCGCTCACGCAACGCATCAGTCAACGTCAATCCCTCGCGCAGACGCACAAACAACACAATCCGCACGTCGTTCTGCCACTGCTGGCCGATAACCACGCCCTCAAGTACCTCGTCGATGCTGGACAGCTGCTGATAAATCTCGGCGGTGCCGATGCGCACACCGCCCGGATTCAACGTGGCGTCTGACCGCCCGTAGATGACTACACCACCGGTACTGGTTTGACTGGCCCAATCGCCGTGACACCAGACATTCGGGTAGCGGGCAAAGTAGGCCCGATGATATGCTCGCCCATCCACATCTCCCCAAAAGCCGACAGGCATTGAGGGAAAGGGGCGCGTGCACACCAATTCACCCGGTTGATCAACGCAGGCCTGCCCGGCATCGTCGAAGACGGCCACGGCCATACCAAGTCCAGGTCCCTGGATTTCGCCACGGCGCACCACGTCGAGCGGGTTGCCCAGCACAAAACACGAGATGATGTCGGTACCGCCCGAGATCGAGGCCAGGTGCACATCGGGTTTGATCTGCTGATAGACAAAATCAAAGGCCTCGGGCACCAGCACCGACCCCGTCGAGCAGATGAGGCGCACACTGGAGAGGTCATGGCCGAGCGCCGGGTTGTCGGGCAACTTCATCAACGTGTCGATCCACTTGGCCGATGTGCCAAACAAGGCGATGCGCTCGCGGGCGATGTACTCAAACAAGATGGTGGCATTGCGCCAACTCGGATTGCCGTCGTAGAGCATCAGGGTGGCACCGCTAGCCAGGCTTGAGACCAACCAGTTCCACATCATCCAGCCGCAGGTGGTGAAATAAAAGACGCGCTCACCGGGGCGCACATCACACTGGAGCTGATGCTCTTTGAGGTGTTGGAGCAATGTGCCACCGGCACCGTGCACAATGCACTTGGGCGCCCCGGTGGTCCCCGACGAATACATGATGAACAGCGGGTGGTCGAAGGGCAGGCGGGTATATTCAACCGCACTCTGAGTGTTCATCGCTTTCACCTGCTGATGGGTGAGATGCGCCACCGCACATGTGCCACACAGGTCACCGGTATAGCCAACTATCACGGTCAACTGCAGGCTGGGCAGCTGTGCCACAATCTGATCAACTTTGGCCGTGGTGTCGTGCCAGGTACCGTTGTACCAGTAGCCGTCAGCGGCGATGAGTGCTTTGGGGGCGATTTGGCCGAAGCGGTCGAGCACCCCTTGCACACCAAAATCGGGGCTCGCCGACGACCAAATGGCACCGAGCGCCGCCGTGGCCAGCATGTAGATGACCGCCTCGGGGATGTTGGGCAGGTAGCCGGCCACGCGGTCGCCCACGCCGACGCCGGCCTGGCACAAGACGTGTTGGGCGGCAGCCACCTCGGCGCGTACTTCGGCACTTGAGTAGCGCCGGCGCGTCCCGTCCTCACCCCAGAAAACGATGGCCTCGGCCATGTCGTGCCGGAGCAGATTCTCGGCGTAATTCAGGCGCGCCTCAGGGAACCAGCGGGCGCCGGGCATGGCATGCCCATCAACCAACACGGTTGCCCCCATCGTACCGACGACACCGCACGACTGCCACACCTGCTGCCAAAATGCCGCCGGCGCCTCGACCGACCAACGCCAGATGGCGGTATAGTCGAGAGGCAAACCAACCGCATGCGCAACGGCGGCAAGCTGACTATGAGCGCGCTGCGCGGCGCTCGGTTGCCAGAGCACGGGGTTCATCCTAGCGCCACCCCAAGGCATCGTGTGGCATCAGCGTACGCAAGGCGCCGTCAAGGTTGTGGGCGCCATAACTACTACCGATGCGATAGCGCAGCGTCAAGGCGCCGCGTTGGCTGGTAGGAAAGTTGGTGTGCCAATAGTGGTTGACTGGCATCGAGGCGAGTACGCCGTTCCACTGCCACGGTGCCACCTCCCAGCGATCAAAGCGAATCTCGTTGGGCACTACGAGCGGCGCATCGAGCGGCGCCCACAACAACGAATGGTCGCGCACGTTGCTCATCACCGCCGCTCGTTGAATGGTGTAGTAGCGATTGCACGTGCCGGGGATTTGGCCGCCCTCGGCGTGCGAGCCGGGCGTAAAGAAGCCGCCGCTACTCTCGAACTGCAACTGCGCATCGGGCGCCGCAAACGGGAATGCCAGGTAGACCGCCTCAGGCTCGTCGCACCAGCGTTTGTGCCACTCGACGTGCAACTCGACGACCGCCGGCTGGTGATAAAGGCGCCATTCGTAGCGCAACTTGCCCAAGCGCTCACTGCCGCCGTGCCACACAATCGTATCGAAGACCGGCCCGCGCACATGGCTGAGCATTTTGTTCGTGTGTGCCACCGTCTGCTCGGTCACCGGCCCATCTGGCCAGTCGTTGAGTGCCGGGCCACCAATCCCCCACTGGCGCAACATGGCGCCGTTGCTGACGGCCTGGCGCCCATACGGGTGCACTACTTGTTCATGAATCATCTGGCCGAAGGTGCGTTGGTGCGGTTGCACCCAATTGTGCCCGGTGCGCTTTTCGTTAAGATGCGTCAAACCGCCGCTAATCGGGTCAATCACCATGTCCCAATGGGCGTTGTGCAGGCGCACATCGCTGCGATCGGTTTGTGGCGTATCGTTGCCCTCGCGGGGCACGAGCTGGAGCGCCTGCCGCCCCGATTGCGGTGCATCGAGGCGCACCACAAACTGGGGCAGGGTGGTATGGTCGGCCTGGATATCGTAGCGCCGCCCGCTGGCATCTTGGAGTTGCATCTCGGCCGGCGTAACCGGCATATCACCGGCCACAAAGCGCACAATCGCCGGCCCCTCGGGGACATCGACGACCAACTGCGGGTGCGGCGCTTTGGCATAGAGCGTACGTAATGCCCGACCAGCCGCCTCGTCGAGCATCAGCTCTGTCCGGTGAAAGTGGAGCGCTTTGTAGGAGTGTTGAAAACCAATCACGCTTGCGCCTGGACGCGCCGTGGTCGACCACGCATTAAACGTGTGCTCCAAGGCAAACCGCTCGTGAGACAACGCAGTGTCGAGTTGCTGCTCAGCACGTACATCAGCGCTGTCCGTCACCAATTGAGTGATGGCAGCACGACGGCGTTGACTGCGGCGCGCTTGGCCAATCTCGGCGGTCATCGTGCCGAGGCCGTGTGCCCAGTGATCGGGCCAAGCCGCCCGGTAGCAGACCGGATTGGGCACTTGCGCCTGCACCCAATCAAACCACTCGCTGAGGGTGGCAGTGCGCAATTTGATGTCGTCGTGCTCGGCGTTCCAGCGGGCAATCACCTCGAGCCAACGCCCATCGGGTGGACTGTTATCGACATAGAAGCCGCCGGTGCTGATGAGCATGGCCGGCAGCGTGTAGCCGCTTTTGTGCATACGGTCGACGTAGGCCGGCACCTCGACGGCGGCGCGAGCGTATAAGTCGTCAACCGTGAGGGTATCAATCTCGGTAAAATAGCGCGTCTTATCCGCATGAAAGCCTTGGGGGCTCGACAAGCCCAGCACATTGCCCAACAGGTAGTGTTCGTTGAGCCAGTGCAACACCTCGCCGCCACCAGCGCCTTGCCAACGATGGAGTTGGGGCACGCGCACCGGCGCCTGCGGGTTAATCCACTGACCAAACTCCTTAGTCCACATGTAGTGCACGCTCCCGCGCACGCCGAGCGGATCAGTGCCGCTATCGATGTGCACCATGCTACAGTAGTAGGGGATGTCGTATGCAGAAAGCGCATCGGGCAAAGCCCACGACCAGCCGTTAATGTCGGCATGCATGGCAGTGCGCAGGGGGATGTTGTGCGTGCGCGCGAAGGTCACGGCCGCCTCGAGGCTTTGGGCGTAGGCGTCGGCATCAATCACATCGGTGAAATGCAGGTAACTCGCCGAAACCTCGATTTGGCCGTTGCGCACGAAGTGCAAGAACATGTCGAGGCGTTCGGGGCGATGGGTGAGGTAATGCTCGACCTGCCAGAACGTCTCACACGTCCACTTAAACCGTTGCTCCTCGGGGTTATCGGCGGTGGCCTGACACAAATCGAGCACGCTGTCGTAGTGATCGAGATACATGTCGGCGATTTGCTCTTGGGGGTGGGTATAGCCGATATCGGTGTGGGCCGACTGCATCACAAAAATCGTAAATGGTGTCTTCATCGACAAACTCACTTTGGTGGGACTCATTTGATGCGTTTATCATACCGCATTTCGTTCATGCGAAAAATTAAGGGGCACGGCGTGGCCGTGCCCCTTATAATTCCCCACCC
>CAYZZI010000012.1:0-13433 GCA_964482795.1 uncultured Klebsiella sp. | reverse complement strand
ATCACCCCTACGACCGCGACATCATCACCAGATTGGCCAAATACTCGGCACCGATGGGCAACATGGCGTCATCAAACACATACCCCGCATTGTGCAGGGGCAGGCTGTCGCCGTTGCCGATAAAGACAAAATTGCCCGGTACGTGTTGCAAGAATAGGCCAAAATCCTCGGACCCCATCAGTGGCGCCACGGAATCATTGACGCGCTCGGCACCGACCACTGCCGTGGCCGCCGCCAGCGCCACGGGCAGATGGGTCGGCGGATTGACCGTCGGGCTGAACTCGTGGGTATACTCGACCACGCATTCGGCACCGTACGACGCACAGATACCGGCACAAATAGCCCGCATGCGTTGCTCGAGTAACGCCTGCACTGCAGGCGAATAACTGCGCGTATCGCCTTTGATGATGACGTTGGAGGGAATGGCGTTGCGGATGCCGTCCGTGATGAACTCAGTGCACGACACCACGGCCGGCGTCTGCGGATCAACGCTACGCGCCACGATCGTCTGCAGCGCCAAGACGATCTCAGCACCAATCACCAGCGGGTCGACGACCCGATGCGGTGATGATGCGTGGCCACCCCGGCCTTTGATGTGGATGACGAAGTTATCTTCGCTGGCCATAATCCCACCAGCCCGCGTGGCAAAGTTGCCGACCGGCAACCCGGGCATATTGTGAATCCCATAGATGGCGTCCATGGGGAATCGGTCAAAGAAGCCGTCAGCAATCATCGCTCGCGCCCCATGACCGTGCTCCTCGTCAGGCTGAAAGACAAAATACGCCGTGCCAGACCAATCGCTACGCGCACGTAGGCGCGCCGCCGCCCCCAACACCATCGCCATATGGCCGTCGTGACCACAGGCGTGCATGCGCCCCGGGTGAATCGAGGCATACGGCACATCGGCCGCCTCGGTGATATTGAGGGCATCCAGCTCGGCGCGCAGACCGATGCGTGGCCCATCGCCGCGGCGTAATACACCGACGACGCCGGTACCGCCGATACCGGTATGTACCTCGAGGCCCAACTCAACCAGCACGTCGGCGACGTATGCGGCCGTGGCCACCTCGGCAAAATCGGTCTCGGGAATGCGATGCAAATCGCGCCGCCAACGCATCGTAGTACGTAATGCTTCCATGCTGCATCTCTCTCTAGTTCTTATGAAGTAATACCAGAGTACCATGGTTATGGTTCAGCATCCCTATAAATGATCACTATCAAATCGTATACAAATCATTTATGAAATCAAATTGTTTAATTGAGTTAATCATATAAATTATTAATATTAATTAAGTGTTAAACATATTAATGGTGATAAATATATAAATAATAAACAAACTATATATTCATGCTATTTGTTTTAATATTCATGATGCTTTATTTATTTTCAATTACGTATAAATTTTTGATGATAGCAAAATTAAAAAATATTGACAATTTTTAGATGTAATGTTATATTATGTCTATATTATTTATACTTGAAATAGTATGTAATATGGGAAATCACAACATATCTTAACAGAATTGATTGAGGCAATCGACATGAATCTAAGAGATTCAGTGGGCACTCCATTGGCGATACGGTATTCAGTATTGTGTATTGACGATGAAGAAAGCGTTCGCAAGCTGGTCGCCACGGCCTTGCAACGTAGTGGGTATGACGTAATAACCGCAAATAATGGGCAAGATGCACTCGAACGGCTCCGTGAGGCGATTCCTGACTTGATTATCTCCGATGTTAGTATGCCCACCATGGATGGACTAAGTTTTTTGCGTCAACTGCGCAGTGATGCTGATCTCAAAGAGATACCGTTTATTCTACTCACGGCCTTAGACAATACCGAAAACATCGAAGAGGGCCTTAATCTCGGCGCCGATGATTACCTGACAAAGCCGTTTGAAATGCGTGAATTGCTGGCCCGCGTACGGATTAAGCTGGCACGTCCATCGGTGTCACGCGCGCAACTTGTACACGATCAGCGCACTGGTTTTCTCAATGAGAGTAATTTTATTGGATTAGTCACGCGCGAACTAGTGCGTACCAGTAATCAAACGACCACTAATTTTCTTGCATACATTTATATTGACGAATTACCAAGCATCGTGGCCCAACTTGGTGCCCGTGCTGGCGACGAGATTGCTCATCAGCTGAGCATCATGATTAGTGCCCGTCCACATCTTGACAGCATTAGTCATGATAACGAGGGGTATTTCGGCTTACTCATGCTTGACACCACCAACCGTGTTGTCCAACAACGAATGCGTCAATTAACGCGTGAAATTGTCAATAGTACCTTTTTTGTGGCAGGGACAACGGTACGATTAACACCGATTATCGGCTACAGCTACTTTGAGGGGTGTCACTCATTCGATGACCTTGAGGCGCGGGCCATGACTGCGTTAAATGGAGCAGCAGCGCAACTTGACTTACGGCCGATGGGGTATACGGCGAACATGGATGCACAAGTCGTCGAAAAGCGTCAGAGATTGGCGACACAGCGTGCAACCTCTAAGCGGACCTGGATCTTTGATCGCATTCGCTTGTTCATTCAAATTGCGTTGACGTTGATTATCACGTTAATCATCCCATTCGGTGTCTACTGGGGATTTGATCAAATCGGGTACGACATCACTGGAATTGCCTACATTCTCTTTACGATAGGATTTGTGATTACGGCGTTAATGATTTGGATCGAAGGCATCGCATCATTCTTTCGCAAAGACCCGCCAATACAAACGAATTACCCACCTGCATCAGCAATCATTGCAGCATATATGCCCAATGAAGCGGCAACCATCATAGAGACGATTGAGGCATTTCTCAAACTTCAGTACCCCTCATCATTGCAAATAATTCTTGCATACAACACACCACGTGACTTGCCAATTGAACAAGAACTCCGTGAGCTGGCAGCCAAAGAGCCAAAACTCGTGTTACTGCGTGTGGAACACAGCACGTCTAAGGCACAAAACGTCAATGCGGCGCTATCAATTGCCACAGGCGAGATTATTGGCGTGTTTGACGCAGACCATCAGCCGATGCCCACTAGCTTTATGCGCGCCTGGCACTGGATTGCCTCGGGCTACGACATCGTACAAGGCCATTGTGTCATACGCAACGGCACTGGTTCGTGGGTAGCCAAATTGATTGCAGTCGAGTTCGAGACCATCTACGCCGTATCCCACCCCGGTCGAGCCCGCGTGCATGGGTTCGGTATATTTGGAGGTACCAACGGGTATTGGCGTGCTGATTTGCTGCGCCAAACGCGCATGCACGGGTTCATGCTGACTGAGGACATCGACTCGTCCATGCGCGTCATCGCACAAGGGTACAAGGTCGCTTCAGATCCCAATTTAATCTCGTACGAGCTCGGACCAGTCACGCTCACAGCCCTATGGAATCAACGAATGCGCTGGGCACAAGGGTGGTTACAGGTCTCTGTGAAGCATTTGCTACGGTCGTTGCGTTCATCGAATCTGACCGCACGCCAAAAACTCGGCTTCCTGTATTTGCTCGGTTGGCGCGAAGTCTTCCCGTGGATATCACCTCAAATCTTCCCGCTGATCGCCTATTGGATCTGGCGTGGCGATACGTTGGATTGGGCAATACCCATCTATGTGCTCACCACCCTCTTCACCCTGAGTGTGGTGCCAAGTCAAGTGCTCTTCGCCTATCTCCGCTCAGTGCCTGAACATCGTGAGCACCCGAGCTGGTTTGTGTGGTATTTGTTGATTGGGTCGTTCTTCTATTCAGAATGGAAAAATTTGATTGCACGCGTGGCGGTCGTCAAAGAGTTCATGCAAGAACGCACATGGCGCGTGACTCCACGAATCTACACAAATACCCGCGATGTGCCCCATGAATAGTGAAGAATTTACACGCATTTTGTCAACCAATATCGAACGCGGCAATCAGGCGCACCGCTATTTCGGTTCACTTGATGATACGTTGCACACCATTGTAACCATAAGCACCAAGCTCTTTGGCATGAAGGCCTCGTATGTTAGTCAGGTGCTCCACGACAAAGAATTGCTCGAGATTGTAGCCTTTCATAGTGATAATCCTGAGATTACCATCAATACTGGAACCACCTATCAACTGAAACCGACTTACTACTACTCAGTCGCTGAGGCCACGAACCCTGTGGTCGTTGAGAATACGCTCAACGACCCGACCTTTCAACACACCTCTGCACACGACCTCTTCAGCAATATTGGGTGTTACGTGGGTGTACCAATTGTACTGGGCAAAGACATTGTGTACGGTACATTGAGCGTCATCGATACGCAACCCCAGCAAATCACCGCCAGTCAAACTGAGCTCTTCATCCTTATGGGGCAGTTACTTGCCACACAAATCGTCCATGAAAAAGTCATGTACGCGCAGACACAAGCAGAACACGAGCTGCGTAAAAGCGAGGCGCGCTACCGTGAATTCATTGAGCGATCACCCGATATGATTGTTATTGTGGTCGATAAAATCATGCGCTATATCAATCTTGCGGGCGCTCGCATGCTCGATTTTGACGCTCCAAACGATGTCGTTGGGCGCTCTGTCAACGAATTTATCGATACCGATGAGCTTCATCGCGTTGAGGCACTTATGGCCCCGAACGCTATCCGCCCTGAGACCATCCAAACCACCGAAGTGCACCTCAAAACCCACACAAAGCGCCACCTTGTTGTTGAAATCAACGGATTCCCAAGTGATCTCCTCGGATCATTTGGGTTCAAACTCGTCGGACGCGATATCACCCACCGTAAACATATGGAGACTGAATTATTACGCACACACCAAGAACAACAGGCCGCAAATCAGGAGTTATCGCGGTTAAATGCAGCAAAGAGTTTTTTCGTCTCGATTGTCAGTCATGAGTTTCGTACAGCACTGACTGGTATTCAAGGCTTTAGCGAAATGATGCGCACGGAAGATTTTACCATCGAGGAGATGCGTGAATTCGCCAAGGATATCAACGAAGATGCCAAACGACTCAACCGCATGATTACCGAGATGCTTGATCTCGACCGCATGGAATCGGGGACGATGGTGTTGCATCGCAAAGTCACTGATATCAATGAATTAATCACGCACGTAGTCAACCATGAAACACGCATCAATCAGTTTTTACATCAATTCCGTATTGTGCTGACCAATGACCTACCACATACAAGCGTGGACCGAGACAAAATTATCCAAGTCATCACAAATTTACTCTCAAACGCCATCAAGTATTCACCTGGTGGCGGTGTCATCACCATCAAAAGCAATACAAATGACAATACCGTACAATTTTCGGTCTCCGATCAAGGAATGGGTCTCACCCCCGAAGCAATTGCGCATATTTTCGAGCGTTATCAGCGTGTCGATTCAGATGCAACGCGCCATATCACCGGCACAGGGCTCGGATTGCCAATCACGCGCCAGATTATCGATATGCACCATGGGCGTATTTGGGTTGAGAGCACACCTGCGCACGGGTCAACCTTTTATGTAGAACTACCAATAGTGATAGATGAAACTTTATGATGCCTATTATTTTTTGTGAGGATGATCCCATCATCCAAAAACTCATACGTATTACCTTACGCAACGATGATTATGATGTCATCATCGCCGAGAACGGTGCTGATGGGCTTGATCTCATTCGTGCACAAACACCCTTTCTCATCTTTACGGACATTTCAATGCCGGTAATGGATGGTGTCGAACTCTGCGATGTGCTCAAAGCCGACAATGACCTCAAGCATATACCGATTGTGTTATTGACTGCATCAACGCAACGAGAGGAGCTCCACGAGGCACTATCGCATGGTGCAATTATGTGTTTGAGTAAACCGTTTAGTCCACAAACACTGCGTGATACAATCAAGCTACTATTACCCTGATGTACTTTTAGGTGCATCATCCTCATTCATACGACGAAGTATTGGTATCCAACGGACTCAAGGAGCATGGTTTTTTGCCCAAAACAATTGTAATAGCCGAGGACGACATACACATTCGCAAACTTCTTCTGACATGCATTGCTCGGCATGGATATCAGGTGACGATTGCTCCAGATGGTCAAATAGCCCTCGCTGAAATCCGCAATTCAATGCCTGATTTGCTCATCACAGATATCAACATGCCGAACCTTGATGGGTTGTCGCTCATCAAAACATTGCGTGCCGATCCTGCAACCACGTTGTTGCCAATCATCGCGATGTCGGCAGATGCTGACCAGATGTGCACGATGATTGGCCCCGGTCTTGTACAGCATTTCCTCAGTAAACCTATCCAATTAA
Organism: uncultured Klebsiella sp.; assembly: GCA_964482795.1. GTDB lineage: Bacteria > Chloroflexota > Chloroflexia > Chloroflexales > Roseiflexaceae > UBA965. Next base: position 7,148 of record CAYZZI010000012.1, on the reverse strand, counting down.
CTGCACTGTGTGCGATTGTGCACGATTTAATTGGCCCACCGTAACTGATGCGCGAGCACATCAGTGGCCGACACCCCGGCCAACTCGCGGTAGACGCTCGGCGCCGTGGCCCCCTCGCTGTTAATCAACAGCACGCGCGAGGCGTGATCGAGCCCTACCCGCGCCGCCAGCGTGGTATCGATGCACAGGTGCATTAACCCGGCCAGCCCGGCGATACCTGATTCACCGCCGACCACCGGAATATCGCCGTACGCACCGCTGGCCACGATGCGCACGGCTGCAACGGCCTCGTCATCACTAATCGTCAAAAAGTCGTCAACACACCCCTCGAGAATCTGCCACGCCAGCGGCGACGTCTCGCCACACGCCAACCCGGCCATCACCGAATCAACCGAGCCAGTGGCCATGGCGGGGCGCCCGACCAAGGCGCTCTGGTAGAGACAATCGGCTTGTTCGGGCTCGACTACAATCATCCGTGGCCGCTCAGCGCCGTAGTACTGCCACAAATAACTGGCAATGCCGGCCGCCATACCACCGACCCCACCCTGCAAAAAGACGTGCGTCCACGGGGCATCGCCACCCAACTGCCGAATCGCCTCGGCAGCAATCAGGCTATACCCCTGCATCACATCGCGCGGGATATCGGTGTACCCCTCGTACGACGTATCAGAGACCACATACCAACCGTTGGTGTCGGCCATCTGCGCCGCCTCACGCACCGAGTCGTCGTAGTTGCCGGCGATGCGAATCACCTCGGCGCCGTAGGCGGCAATCGCCTGCTCACGCTCGACACTAACCTGTGCATGTATCACGATCACACACCGGCACCCCAGTGCCTGCGCCGCCGCCGCTAAGGCGCGCCCGTGGTTGCCGTCGGTGGCACTAATCACCGTAAAGCCTTGCACCTGCGCACGGTACGCGCCGGCAAACAACCCGGCAGCGTCGAGTGCCGGCCAATGACGGCGCACCAAGCGCACTAAGGCAATCGGCGCCCCAAGCGCCTTAAAGCTCGCCAACGGCGAGCGCACCGATTCATCTTTGAGGTGAATGCGGGCCACACCCAGATGAACCGCCAAATGCGGCATATCGTACATCGGCGTGCCCTGCATGTTGATGTGCGACCAGTGTGACAACCACTCGCCGCTCTCGTGGGCGGCAGTCATGTTGAGAATCGTCTGTAGCTCGTCTGGGTATGCAATACGCTGTGCGCGGGGGTTGTCGGTATACATGCGAAGCCTTTCGTATTATGACAAGCGATATGCGCTTATTGCGTCAACGTCTGGACCACATCGAGGAGTACATTCGCGCCGGCCACGATGTCACTATCCGTCGTAAACTCGGCCGGATTGTGACTAATCCCGGCCCGACTAGGCACAAATATCATCGCAGCAGGCGCAATTCGCGCCATCATTTGGGCGTCGTGGCCGGCGCCCGAAGTCATCGTGCGCACCGACAGCCCGCGCCGCTGTGCCGTCTGGTCAATCAAGCCGACGATGTCGGCATCGAACTGCACCGGATCGAATCGTGCCAGCTGCGCACACTCGATGGTCACACCCTCGTGGGCAGCAACCTCGGCCATATACGCCGCCAACTGCGCCTCGGCGTCACACAACAGGTCGTTATCGGGATTGCGCAAATCGACCGTCAGCGTCACCTTGCTTGGGATGACGTTGATGGCGTTCGGCTCGAACTGCATCGACCCAATCGTCGCCAATGTGGTGCCGTGTGCCAATGCAATCTGCCGCGCCTTGGTGATGATGGCGGCGGCGGCGACACCGGCGTCATGGCGCATTGCAAGCGGCGTGGTACCGGCGTGGTTTGCCGTGCCGTGGATGGTGATTTTCTGCCACGAAATCCCCTGCAAATTGGCCACGGCGCCGATGGCAATCCCATGCGCATCTAAGATGGGGCCTTGCTCAATGTGTAACTCAAGATAGCAGTGTGGCACCACAACTCCTGGCTGATGCGATCCGGCATAGCCGATGCGGGCCAACTCGTCGCCAAGCCGTGTGCCATCAATACCAATCGCGTCGAGTGCATCAGTGACCGACATCCCGCCGGCGTAGACGAGTGAGCCCATCATGTCGGGCTGGTAGCGCACGCCCTCTTCGTTGGTGAAGGAAACCACCGCAATGCCACGGCGCGGCAGGTGATCTGCCTGTTTGAGCGCCCGAATCACGGCCAAACCAGCAAGGACACCATAACAACCGTCATACATACCCGCGTGGATCACGGTGTCGATGTGCGAGCCCAGCATGACCGGTGCCAATGTAGGGTCAAGCCCAGGCCACAACCCGACGATATTGCCGATTTGATCGATTGAGACGGTCAACCCGAGCTCATGCATCCAGGTGACGAGCGTATCGCGACCTGCGTTGTCGGCATCACTTGCCGCGAGCCGAGTGCGCCCACCACTGCCGTCGAGACCAATCGCTCCCATGTCATGGAGTTGGCGCAAGAGCGTCGGTGCATCAATCGCCATCATTGCCTGTGTCCTTTGAATTACCTGCGTATATCTATCATAGCATTGCACTCGGGGACTGTTTTTCAATGCTAGAATGACAACAATATGTGCAATAACTGTCTGACGGGAGCACCGACTATCATGACACCAAGCAGTAACAATACACCGCTGAGTCCAAGCCGTTATATCGCCCTCATCGTCGCATGGACGGCAACGATTGGCAGCTTGTTTTTTAGCGAAGTGCTCAGCTTCATTCCGTGTACCTTGTGCTGGTATCAACGCATTTTGATGTACCCGCTGAGTATCATCATCACCGTCGGTATCTTGCGCCGCGACAACGGCATCCATCACACGGTGTTGCCGATGGCCGTGCCCGGCTTTTTGATTGCGCTCTATCACTACATCATCATCAAAACCGACTGGCTGCCACCACCACCATGTCGCGATGGTGTACCCTGCACGGTTGATTATCTCAACATCTTTGGCTTCATCAATATTCCGTTTATGGCACTGACGGCCTTCTTTTTGATAATCGTGATGATGCTGGCCTCGCGCCATGAGCCGTTTGATGAGCCAACCAACATCGAGGGCGTAGCCGCCTTGACCTCCCGCGAATCGTGGTTGGCCTATGCGCTGATCGCCGTCGTCTTCGGCTTCTTTGTGGTGCTGGCACAGGTGATTGCCTAACATCAATTAGCCCTATCTTCACGTCTTATACCGATCATGTGCATCATGGTCGGTTTTGTATTTGACATTTTAATTGATAGTCACTATCATTTGTATTGTTATTGATAGTAACTATCAATTAAAGAGAGGATAGAGGCAGATATGGCTAAAGAGACGAAGGGCAAATCGAAGACCGATGTGACCGCGCGCGATAAGAGTGGGCGAGTCACCAATCACACCTGCAGTCATTGTGGGGAGCGGCTAATGAACGACCGCGAGATGGTCGTGGTGATGGATGAGCGCCGGAGCAACAAGTGTTATTACCGGCGCGATTGTTTTAATCGGATGCTGAATAACGGTCAGGCGATGGGGCAAACCGGTCAACAATCGTGCCCAAGTACCTAGGCGAAAGGGAGCAGTGATGACGACAGATACACGCTTACCGGTCACGGTATTATCGGGATTTTTGGGGGCCGGCAAGACCACCTTACTCAATCATGTGCTCAACAACCGTGACGGCCTGCGCGTAGCAGTGATCGTCAACGACATGAGCGAAGTCAACATCGACGCCCAGTTGGTGCGGAGCGGCGGGGCCGAGCTCAGTCGCGTAGACGAGCAGTTAATCGAGATGAGCAACGGTTGTATTTGTTGCACGTTGCGCGAGGATTTGTTGATTGAGGTGACGGCACTTGCACGGGCGGGGCGCTTTGACTATTTGCTGATTGAGTCCACTGGCATCTCAGAGCCACTCCCAGTTGCCGAGACATTTACGTTTGAGGATGAAGACGGCGTCAGTCTGGGTGACTTGGCGCGCCTCGACACCATGGTCACGGTGGTCGATGCCGGCGCGTTCTTCAACGACTTCATGTCGCTCGACCTGTTGGCTGACCGCAACGTGGCCGTCAGCGAATACGACGAACGGAGCATTGTTGACTTGCTCATTGACCAAATCGAATTCGCCAACGTGATTATCATCAACAAGATTGACCGCGTCAGTCAGACTGATCTGCAGCGTCTCGAGGCGGCCATTACCCGGCTCAATCCGCGCGCCGAGTTGATTCATGCAACGTGGGGCGTGGTTGCGCCGCTGCGCATCCTCAATACCGGGCGCTTCGACTTCGACGAAGCTGCCCAAGCGCCGGGGTGGATGCAAGTGCTCCGCGGCGAGGAACAACCTGAGACGGAGGAGTACGGCATTGGTAGTTTTGTCTACCGCGCCCAACGCCCGTTCCACCCGCAGCGCTTTTGGGATTATCTGCACGCCGATTGGGGCACCGTGTTGCGCTCCAAAGGCTTGTTCTGGCTGGCCTCGCGTCACGACCAAGTCGGCATTTGGTCGCAAGCCGGCGGACTTGGTCGCACCGAACCAGGTGGATTGTGGTGGGCCAGCGTGCCCCAATCGGAGTGGCCCGACGACCTCGAAGAGCGCATGGCCGTGCACGAGGTATGGCAAGAGCCGTGGGGCGATCGGCGCCAAGAGATTGTGATTATCGGCATGGATCTCGACCGAGCCACGATTACCGCACACCTTGATGCGTGTTTGCTAGATGAGCGCGAGCTCGCAGCTGGGCCCGATGCCTGGCAACACTACCCTGACCCGTTCGGTGCATGGTTGGACATGGACGACGACGATGACGAGGAGGACACACATGGCTAAATGTGCACTCAGCGGGCGCAAAACCAGCTTTGGTAACACGCGGTCACACGCCAACAATGCGCGCCGACGCACGTGGAAGGCCAATGTCCACCGGCAGCGCATCTACGACGACACAACCGGTACGTTTATCACCTGCCACGTCTCGGCCAAGGCGTTGCGCACCCTGACCAAACGCGGCATGCGTTTGGCACGGAGGTAGTAATGCGCGGTATCAAGATTCCACCGGCGAGCCGCATCCCACATCAATTGACGACCACTCAGCTCCGATGCGCATCGCGCCACATGCAACAGCAATGTTGGTTGTGGGGGTGCGACATCCGACACGGCGATGGCAATCTGCTGATCGAATACGGGTTTACCCGCTATCGCCCGAAGAATCCACTAGACGGCAGTAGTTTGTACGTCCATGCCACCACCACCTACACAGTCATGTTATGGGGATTTGGCATGTATGTGGGCGATGAAGAGCACGGAGGTGTGTTCATCTTCAGGCATGTGTTTGACCCGATTGCGGTGAGGCACCCGAACCATAGTGTGTGTACCCCAGACGCAATAATCAAGACAGCATGCCCACCCACGCACATCCATCACGAATACACGGTCACTGCACTGGCGTGGCTGGTAGCGTACGAGGCGTGGGTGGTGGAGCGCATGGGGCTTGCCTATCGCCAGCAGAGCATCGCCAACTGGCCCAAACAATCGCTCCAGACGCAGTATCAGACCTTCATCGATGATTGGCGTCACTGTGCGCAGGCCGTCAGGCTGCCACTCACCATATACCCTGTGTTATCAACAACCTAGGAGCGAATCATGAGTTATCAAGACAAACTGATCGACTGTCGCGATTGTGGCGGGCAGTTCATCTTCACGGCGGGCGAGCAAGAGTTCTACGCCGCCAAGGGATTCCTCAATGCGCCAACGCGTTGCCCACTACGCCGACGACAGATCAAGGGCATGAGCCACGAACCGGTCTCGCCCAACCAGCCATGTCCACATGACGACACCGGTCAAGGGCGTTACCCGAGCGATACCGCATACAACGGACGTGCGTATGGGCGCACCAGCGAGCGCACCTACACCCGTCGACCAACTCCCACAGATGTCCCCAATCTGACGGATGACTTTGTTGCGGCCACCGTGGTGCGGATTGATGGGAGTGGGCGGTTTCTCTTTGTGAACGTCCCGTCGCTCAACCAAGACGCCTACGTACATGCCAACGTGCTCGCCACCCTTGATACCACACCGCGCGAGCACCAGCAGGTGTTGGTCAAGGTCAGCAACAGCGATCGCGGTTTGCGGGCCACCGCTATCAAGCGTGCGTAGGATGTAGTGCGGCATATTCTCTTTTTTTATGCGAAAGCGCAACGCTCCCCGCATCACCACCTGCACTCATACGCCCGGCTGATGCCACCAGCGTACCGTGGGGGCAACCAACGCCCGAGGTAATCCGTGCATGACCTGGGGGACCCGCACACCAGCTCGTGCCGACACATGCCGAAGATACCGATAGTCGATCACGCCTTGCCCCGGCGCCAGATGGCCACTCGTGCCGTCTGGCGCTAGTTCTTTGAGGTGGATCAAGGCAATGTCAGCGGCAAGCAGCCCAAACGCCTCGTCAATCACCGACATCTGCTGCTCAATCGTGGCGACGCTGAGCAAATTGGCCACGTCTAGCACAACGCCCAGCGCCGGCGAGGCGATGTCGTCAAGTACCTGCCGGGCCTGTGCCGCCGTTTGTACCACATTGCCGGCCTCGGGCTCAAAGGCCAGGCGCACGCCGGCGCGGTCGGCGTGGGGCACGAGGTGCATCAGGCTGTCATGCATCGCCGCCCACGCCTGCGGCGTGTCGTTGTCAGGGTGGGTCGCCCACAAGTCATCGGGGTGGTAGGTGCCCGTCGAGATGGTCAACAGGCGGCAGCCCATGCGTGGGGCGGCGTCAATCAGCGTGTGGATGCCGGCCAAGACCTGGTGGCGCTGCGTCGCATCAGGATGGATGATGTTGCCCGTGGCCGAGAGCGCTACCATGGTGATCCCAGCGGCGTGATGGGCAGCGCGAATCGTGGCGCAGGTAGGAGCGTCGAGCGCTGTGGGCAGGGTCGGCAGGCCGACACAACTCAGGTTGAACTGCACGTGGTGCACGCCGTCGGCCCGGATAGCGGCGAGGAGATCAGGGAGTGCGGCGGGGGCGTAGGTTTTGGCGAAGACGGCCAACTCGGGCATGGCGTGCTCCTGGCGGTGATGGAGCAATTCTAGCGTATGATGGTGGAGTATTGCATACATCCTGCATCGGCGCAGAAAGGAACCACCCTATGATTCGCGTAGTTGTGTTGAGCTTTTGGCATGTCCACGCCCGCGATTACA
>CAYZZI010000011.1:24740-74608 GCA_964482795.1 uncultured Klebsiella sp. | reverse complement strand
CCTTGCGTATGCAGCAGAATCTGGGCGCCCTGTCGGACGCCCTTACGTGGGGCATGGGTGGGCTTTGATTGGCACGCAAAAACATCTTTTCGACCTGTTGTTGAAGTTGTACCTCACTCATGCCTACCCTGCATATTTTTCGATTTCAAACGCCATGGCCGCTCGTTAAACGCAATACTCGAGCGACCATGGCTTCAATTGACTAGACGCTCCGCACCGGACGGTATATACCAGTAATCACCGCTCCACCAAGTACGGTACGTTCACGGTTGGTGTAGTAGTGCACCCCCAGCCCAACCGTGTGAAAGGCAACGAGGCTGACCAAACGACTTACTGCCGTTTGACTCATCGCCTCAAACTGCCATGCATGTGCCTGATCGGCCCACAATGCCGGCAACTTTGGCACATCAATCACGGCCTCGGTCACTGACTGGATACCGACCATGCCCGCCCATTGTGCAATCTGATGCGGCGCAACAGATAACTGCCGCTCGATTGCCGGATTCGCCCATGCCCATAACCAAGTCGCATTGCTTGCGCAAAACGAACCGATCATTTTGACCGTAGCAACGGCTACGGCCTGACCATGACGGGTATACGTCACGGTCCCTGCGTCTTGCGATAGTCGCCAATCGCAACGAGAGAGCTGGTATGCCTGCTCTAATTCACGCTGACGCCCCCGCAGCCAACGTTGATAGATGTCAAGCGCCACGACTCCCTTACCGTCCATTTCGTGCATAAATCCTCCTTTTGCTTTTCCCATTTTCTAGTATATGCATTTGTTAGGGCACAAATGTGGGTTTTTATGAGTGACTCAAAATTCACAAATGTGGTCTTTGTAATTGTGATGTAATAACACAGCACACCCACATATATCGACTGATATCTCGGTTGAAAATGCTACAATACACATAATTACTGCATTTCAATGCAAAAGGGCAGAGGCATGACCACATTACGTGCATTACTTGTCGGAGCCGGGGGCATGGGGCAAACATGGGCCAAGAATCTGGTGGCCAACGCCGATGTTGCGTTTGCTGGTTGGGTCGACATTCGCCCGGGCGCGGCTGCCGATGCGGCCCACAAGTTAGGGCTCACCGCCGCATATTACGGTGATGATTTGGCCACCGCGTTGCGCGTTGTCAAGCCTGATTTTGTGGTTGATGTGACCATTCCCGAGGCGCACCACGATGTCACGATTACCTGTCTCAATGCAGGTATCCCGGTAATTGGTGAGAAGCCGATGGCCGTCTCGATGGATCAAGCGCGCGCCATGGTCGAGACTGCCGATCGCACCGGTGTGCGCTACATGGTCAGCCAGAGTCGGCGCTACGATGCGCGCTTGTGGGCCTACCGCGACGCCATGCGCACCATTGGTGAGACGGGCATTCTGAATGCCGATTTTTATATTGGGGCGCATTTCGGCGGCTTCCGCGATGAGATGGCGCATGTGCTCGTGCTCGACATGGCCATCCACACATTTGATGCAGCACGCTATTTGCTCGGCGACACCACGCCGGTCTCCGTCTATTGTGAGGAGTTCAACCCGCGCTGGAGTTGGTACAAGGGGGATGCCGGGGCGGTGGCGCTCTTTGAGATGGCGAACGGCGCGCGCTTCACCTATCGTGGTTGTTGGGCAGCCGAGGGCTTACACACCTCGTGGGAGGCCGATTGGCGTGCGGTTGGTCATCAGGGCAGCGCCACCTGGGATGGGCACGACCAAATCAAAGCCGAGGTCGTCGTCGAGCGCGGCGGATTCCACTCCAAGTGTCAACAGGTCCAGCTCACCGCCGCCAAGGACATTGCCCACGGTATTGCCGGGTCGCTCAAGGATTTCATCAACAGTTATCGCACCGGTGCCACCCCCATGGGTGATTGCCGAGACAATATCAAGAGCTTAGCCATGGTCTTTGGTGCGATTGAATCGGCCAAGCTGGGCAAACGCGTGCACATTACCATTTAGAAAGCGATTTATCGATGTATCAACACACTGCGCTCGATCATCACGACGCCCAAAAAGCCATCAACGCCATTTTGCCGGTGCTTGAGGCGCGTGGCGCCAAAGGGGTGATTGCCGTGGCCGACGCCCACGGCGAACTCATCGCCCTCATCCGCATGGCTGGTGCGCCGCTCCAGTCGGTCACCATCGCCACCAACAAGGCGTTCAGTGCGGCGCGGGCGCGCAAACCGACGCGTGACATCGGCCGCAAGATTCGTAGCGCCGATCAAGGCTTTGATATCGCCTACTACGGCGACCCGCGCTTCATTGGCTGGGGCGGCGGTATGCCGGTGATGCACAATGGCACGTGTATCGGCGCCGTGGCCGTCAGTGGGTTAACCGAGGACGAAGACGCCGAATTGGCCACACTCGGCATTGATGCGCTGTTGAAAGGGTAGTCGCCATGTATATCCCCGTTGCCAATCGCATGAATGACCGACCACGTTTGATTGCATTCATGCAACAGTATGACTTTGCCACCCTGGTTACCAATGGGCCAGACGGGTTGCCAGCGATTAGCTATGCACCGGTGATGGTCGAGGCGACCGATGAGACCATTCATCTGTCGTTCCACCTCGCGCGGGCCAACGACCACAACGAGTTGCTCAAGGCGGGCACGCCGACAACGGTCATCTTCCGCGGGCCACATGCATTTATTTCGCCGACCTGGTATGCCAGTCCCAACGCCGTGCCGACCTGGAACTACACGGTCGTCCACGCCAGCGGCACCTGCGAGGTCATGCCCGATCCCGATACGGTCATGCCCATGCTCAACGACCTGACGCACCTCTATGACCGCAAACACCCCGACTTCACCCAAGAGGGGCACGGCAATATGCTCCCCGGGATTGTTGCCTACCGTATGGTGGTTACCACGCTTGAGGGTAAGTTCAAGTTAGGCCAAAACCGGCCGCTCGCCGATCGCGTGGGCATGCGCCAAAAGCTCGAGGCATCGCGCCGTGATGATAGCCGTGCCCTCGCCGCTATCATGAAAGAATTTGAACCCGAATAACGCACGGCTGACCGATACAGGCGGTATTATAATGGGTGATGAGCAGAGCACAGAACGAGCGTAACAAACCAGCGATGACTCCCACCTTTCAATATCAGATAGACGCATCACTTGCCGCCGATGTTGGCCGACGCATTACCCGCGACGGTCGCATCGGCGAAGTATGCATGATGCTCCAACGCCCCGATGGACGAATTTGGTGTGCTGCCAAACACTACTACCCGGGACTGATCGCGCGACTCCTGACAGGAGGTATTCATCCCGGAGAAAACAGCGCGGATGCCCTGCTGCGTGAAATCGCCGAGGAGACTGGATTGACGCCGACCCGTATCACACCGTTGTTTCGTGTGACATATCAGAGTGTTGTCGACTTTCAGACGTTCGCCTACTTATGCCAAGTCGACGATACCATGCCAATTGTTCATGACGTGACCGAGCAAATTGCCCATTTTGAGGCACTCGATGCTCATCAACTCCGAACTCGCGCCGCACAACTTGAGGCGCTCCCCGCCATCCATTCGGCCGACATCGGCGGCACCTGGCACGAATGGGGCGTGTTTCGTGCCGTTTGTCATCGCACGCTCAGCGACCTCATCATCCAAGGATAAATCTGCATGACGCATCCATTTCATCAACATCTGGCCACACAATCGGTCAGCTATCACGCCGAACAACGCACCATCCACGCCTACGATTGGCATGGACACGCCATACGCTTTGAAACCCCCGGTGAATTGTTCAACGCACTCACGCACCGCCTCGTCTATGCACGGCAAGCCGTCATTGCGGCGGGCATCTGGCTATGCCTTGATCATGGAGTTGATGCACACACGTTACCGCTCACCGAGGTGCCCCTCTTCGTGAGCGAACTCCACGAGCAGATGGCACAGACCACTCAGCGTCTCCCACTCCTCATGCAGGCATTGCAACGTCTCGATCGAGGCCATGAACGGTGTGCCCGACTGGCCTGCGCATTGCTCACAGATGACGATCATCTCACAATCATTGACGATGACGGGTTGTTTGCTGCTACCATGCAACGCATGCTCATGCGTGAATCAGGACATCCACCGGTACACCTTCACCTCAGTGCAACGCACGACATTCATCCCGATACCACACTCGCACTCGTATGTGGCGTCATCAATGATGACGGTGAAATTGTTGATGCGCACACCGTCACACTCCTCCACCATCTCACCATCCGCCAGTTACCGCGGTACGTGGTAGCGTCACATGGACCGCGCAACCTACCTGCAACACACGATGATACACCGGTGAGTGCGGTGGTGACGGCACGTGGCATATACCGGCCAGATCGGGTACAACGGTTCTATCGAGATAGTGACATGGGAAGCGATATTATTTCGCTGAGTTAGTGAACGGCGATGCCCAATCTGGCACGTCATACCCAAGGTGCATGAAGAGTTGTTGGTTACTCTCGGCGAAGTATGCATACATATGGCGGAGGAGTGCATCATCATGCATCGGTACGTAGTCGGGGTCGTTGTCGTTCATAATTGTATCGCGTGACTGTGGTACGACATCCGCATCCACACCCAAAAATGCATAGAGCTGTTGTATCACGCGTATATCATGCGTCATCTGCTCGTAAATCATGATGTGGATATGCTCTGGGGCAAAGTAGCGCTCATACATGCGAATATAATCGATGTACCGACCGCGTTGCAGATAGGCAAACGGCGACACCGACATTTTGGTGGCATCGTATCGATGACGTCGGTGCTCCTCCTGATAGATTGCTTCATCCAATGACGCCTGCTCAACGCCGTGTTTGACGCTAAAGCGATAGTTCGAGATGGCACGTGTCACCGGATTGCGCAACACGAAGACAATCTTGGCGTCAGGAATGCACTGTGCGATACGCTGGGCCGCCGATTCAATTTCGATGTAGCTCGTTGACTTTTCACCATAGACGGTTGCCCCTACTTTGTGACCGAAATAGCGGTTGTAGTAGCTCATTGCTGTGGTGTTCGCCTGCCACTGATTAATGAAGTATTTGGGTTCAGGGCGCACTGGCGTGGCCATTTCAATCTGTGGGTGTTCGACACACTGTTGATACAGATATGTGGTGCCAGAGCGTTGTGCACCTGCAATAAAAAAGTGCTTAGGCATCGTATGTGACGATTTCTTTGATGTGGTACGTCTCTTTGGAGTTCATCTGTTGCAAAATGCGAATCGTGTATTCACCCAACATGCCGAGCATCAGAATGATGACGCCGTTGAGGAGTGCCAACATGACCATGATGCCCGCCCACCCTTCGATTTGGATGTTGTCAAACAACTTGCGGATAATCAGAATCACCCCAATCACAAAACTTACGCTAGCAATCACAAACCCGGTCACTGTCACCAGGCGTAACGGCCAAATCGAGTAGTTGAACAGAATGCGCAACACCAGACTCATGATGCGTACCAGGTTGTAGTTGCTTTTGCCTTCATGACGTTCTTGGTGCTGCACCCATACGTTGCCCACCGATTGGGCAAATATCAACGCCAGCCCAGTCGTATACGGGTAGGCGGTACGATACCCGAGCATGCGATCCACCACATCGCGCCGTATCAAACGAAAGTTCGTTGGCGTAATATCGGGTGGACACATAAAAATACGATGGTTCATCTGCCGAATCAGTCCGCTCCCGAGACGTCGAACCAACGAGTGTTGCTTTTGCACAAACCGACCAAATACCACATCATGATTGCCGTCACGCATGGCATCTATCAGATGCATGATCTCTTCGGGTGGATTTTGTAAATCGTCGTCAATGGTAATAACATGCAGACCGCGGCTGTGGGCGATTCCAGCAAATACCGCATTATGCTGGCCGTAGTTACGCAACAAATTAATTGCCGTCACCTCAGGATACTGCGCGGCCTGCGCCGAAATCACCGACCAACTCCCATCGCGACTACCATCATTGACCAAGATGATTTCGTAGCTCAGTCCGTGCTGTGCAAAAAAGGCACGGGTGCGCTCAATCACAAGCGTGACAATCTTGGCACTGTTGTAGACCGGTATCACCACCGAGTAACTAGGTATGTCAGTCATGTGTTATTCCCACTGCATCATGCACTTTGCTCATTATACAATGTGCATGGCCTCCCATCGGTATGCTATTCGATTGGCCGCAGACCAGCCTCAATGCTCGCCCGTCGTGGCTCAAGAAAGGGTGGCAGTGCCAACGTCTCACCCAATGTCTCGGCCGGCTCATCGGTGGCAAAGCCAGGGCCATCAGTGGCTAACTCGATGAGAATGTTGCCTGGCACGCGCGTGTAGACCGAGTGGAAATAAAAGCGATCAATGATGTGCGTCGGTTGTAATCCTGACCGGCGCAAACGGTTGATCCAGTACGTGGCCGCATCGTCATCCGGCACACGAAACGCAATGTGATGGACTCCACCCGCACCGAGACGACTTGGGGGCATGTCAGGAGCCACTTGCACTGATAGTGCGCCACCAACCACATCGCCGACAGCATACAGCAGATGTGTGCGCGTGGGATTCACCGAATCGACCTGCTCATCGACCAGTGTGAGCCCATATACGGCACGCAACACGGTGTCGAGTGGCTCGCGGTTGCGTACCGTCACCCCAGCCCCAAAGATACCCTTGATACCGTGATCGGCGGGCACTGGACTCTTGGCCCATGGAATGCCACCAGCGTTGCCCTCATCACTAATCAACATCAAGCGTTGCCCCTCAGGATCGCGGAACGCCAATGCCGCCCGACCATGCCAAGTTGACACCGGATCAGCATCGACTCCGTGCATTGCCAAACGCTCGGCCCAGTAGGCAATCGACGCTGCACTTGGCACACGCATCGTCATCAGGTCAATCTCACCCGTGCCCCGTTGCTGTGGACCAATCATTGCCCAATCAAAGAAGGTGACTGCTGTGCCCGCCCGCCCAAGCTCGTCGCCATAGTACAAATGGTAGGCACTCACGTCATCTTGGTTGACTGTCTTCTTGACCAAACGCATGCCGAGCACCTGAGTATAAAAATCCACGTTACCTTTGGCGTTACTCGTCACCGCCGTAACGTGATGATAGCCATTAAGTTGCATCGTATGAATCCTTTCGCATATCACTCTTGTATACAGCATAGCACCGGCAACAGAACAAATCCGTCAACATGGCGTTAACACGACATCTTACACCACGTAGATGCATATTGCGATGATCCCCATCACACCGTACGATTCACCACACACGATGACTTATGTCGGGTGGCCTACACTCGTAAACACGTCGTTCATCATGGTCAATATTCGTAGAGATATCTACAAATTGTTATGTAATTGACATCGAAATAGTATGAATAATCAACAACGTAATGCGAAAGTAATGTATGAAGATGAGTAATAGATGACTGATAGAGTAACATCAATACATAGGTACGAATAACGTGTGTGGTCCAGACGGAGCGTATGCCAAATATGCGGCGTTATGTTTATTTTTTCGCTCTCAGTACCGCCCTCATCGCACTGATCACTGGCATTATCACATATCAGCCAGTCAATGCCAAAACATTACCCGGGCCAGATGTCGGTGTCGGTGAAGACTATGCGTGTGCGCTAACACGCGCAGGTGATATATATTGTTGGGGCGACAACACCTACGGACAACTCGGCGACGGAACTACCATTGATCGCACGTATCCAGTCCAAGTCAGTGGACTCAGTGGTATGGTGCGCCTCAGTGTTGGGCCCCACCATGCTTGTGCCATTGATGGCACTGGGGCATTGCACTGTTGGGGACGCAATCATCGCGGCCAGCTCGGCACCGGCGACACTACCGATGCCAGCACCCCACAAGCTGTCTCGGGGACAGATATGAGTAGTAACGTCATTCAAATTTCGGCAGGCACCGTCGCAACCTGTGCCGAGAAGAACGACGACATCCTCTATTGTTGGGGGGCAGGTAACGCCATCTTGGGGTTAAGTGGACTCAGTGCTGATGTCCTCGTACCAACGCCGAGTTATACGTTTACTTCGGTACGCGGATTGAATCTCGGCACGACGCATGCGTGTGCCACACAAGTCCATGGCACTATCTTTTGTTGGGGCGATAATTCGTACGGTCAGTTCGGCAACTCGGGGAGTGGGAGTATCCCGATGAGTGGGTTCGCCAATCTTGATTTGGTAGCCGATCTTGCGACCGGGCTACACAACACCTGTGTAGTTCGCCAAACACGCGATGTCTACTGTGCAGGTCGTGACCAAAAAGGTCAGCTCGGCAACGGTGATGGCGACAGCGATAGTGCGGCCAATCCTGATGATTTTGGGATGGCGATGCCATGGCAAGTCAATGGCATCACCGATGCCCAAATGATTACCATGGGTGCAACGGCTAATTTTGCCTGTATTAGCACCACACTTGGCGCACTACAGTGCTGGGGAGAGAACACCTACGGACAGTTAGGGAATGGCTCTACGACGAATTCGTCAATACCGGTGGCAGTGAGTGGGATTAGTGGCACTGTAGTACGACTCAACGCTGGCAAAAATCATGCGTGTGCCATTATCTCGACTGGTGAAATTTATTGCTGGGGAGATAATCAGCAGGGGCAGTTAGGAACGGGGGACACTGCCACATACACGACTCCACAACTCGTACAAGCATCAGCAGGTGTGGATTTTGACACCAACGATAGTCACATAAGCGCACTGACCACTCCCACTATGCAACTCACCAATACTGCCGTACGGAGCGCAACACCGACACTTATTGCATTATCATACCCTGCCGATGGTCAATTAACGGCGAGTCAGCGCAACACCTGTGCCCTAAACAGTCTTGGTAATGTGTGGTGTTGGGGGAGATTATTGTTTGATGGTGCATTTGCCGATCAACTCAATCCAATCACGTATCCGGTATTTACGGTCGCGTATATTGCCGGGAGTGGCGATAACACGTGTGCTATTACACACAAGGGTCGCGTCTTCTGTTGGGGGACGGACACCAACAGTGAAACAGGATGTGGAACACGCTGTGAAAACGGTACGAATCCAGGTAGTCTGATCCCACATCTCTATAATGTGCGTCATCTGGCGGTGGCACCGAGTCATGCATGTGCGATTGACGAACTCGGCAGCGTCTGGTGCTGGGGCAATAACTCACTCGGTCAAACCGGAGAAATTGGTTCGCCGAGTACGACTAGCATTCCCGTCTCGGTATCGTTGAGTAGTCAGGCTATCGCACTAGCTGTGTCAAGCACAGCAACATGTGCCGTCCTTGATACCGGACTCGTCCAGTGTTGGGGCGATGATAGTAGCGGTCAATTAGGTAATAATACGCCAGATAGCACCGGTGAAATACCTGTCACCGTGGAGACAACAAGTGGGAATTTGACTGGCATTACGCATATTGCCGCAGTCATGAGCAGCTTCTGTGCTATTCAATCACCTGGGCAGGTCTGGTGTTGGGGAGACAACGACATCGGCCAACTCGGCAACGACAGTGGTGTGGATAGCACCGTGGCCATCCAAGTCGCAGGGTTAAACAACGCACAAACGATTGCTGGGAGTTTGCCAGCTCCAGCCACACTTACCATCGGCAGCTTCTGCGTAACCACCCTAGTGACAAGCTACTGCTGGGGTGAAGATGCCATCGGTAATGGTAGTAGTGCATCAGTGGCCACCCCCGTGGTTGTCACCAATTTGACACACGCCAAGTCCATTGCTCGCTCTGATACGCATGCGTGCGCCATTCTCCTCTCAAATCACGTCAGCTGTTGGGGCGTGAACGATGCTGGACAACTCGGCAACGGCACCACCGTCGATGGATTAGCACCCACTCAAATTGCCGTCTTTGCGGTGGCAGATACACCAACACCGAGCAACACGCCGACGTCAACACCCACCGCAACGCAGACAGCAACCGCCACGGCAACACGCACACCAACATCCTCGGCAACCCGTACGTACACGCCAACTGCATCGTCGACACGCACACACACGTCATCACGGACACCCACTGCAACATTCACTCCTAGTCACACTGTCACGCGCAGTCATACTCGGACACCAAGTCGGACATCCACGCCATCACGGACATTTACGTCAACACCAACATTTAATGCGGCAGTCCAAACCCGCATAGTCCAGGCTAGTCAGACGAGTGTAGCCATACAAATTGCTACGGCCGATAGTCAGGCCACCAAAACCGCATTTGCGATGAACGATGCCGCCACGGCCACACGCGAAGTCCTCAACGGATCGCCGAGTCGGACTGCAACGCGCACAGGGACTGCGACACCGCGCAACACGGCTGAGCCGGTGACCAAGACGGTGTATGTGATGCGCATCGGCACCCAAACGGCCGTTGCTCGTCCCACAATGACCGCATTCGTGCGGACCCAAACAGCAGTGGCACGACTAACCCAAACCAGCGTTGGGCAGTTGCTCCAAACACAAACACAACAAGTGCTCAACAACCACCACACAGCGACGAGTATCCACAAAACACAGGTTGCGGTGATTGATAATCTCACCAGTACCGCCGAAGTGTTCAACGGTAGCCCGTCACGCACCCGTACCGCAACGCACACACGAACACAGACTCGCACAGCATCACGTACCGCTACTAAGAGTGTCACAGCCAGCAAGACGCCAACAGTGACCCGTACACGCAGTGCAACGCGCACAGCCAGTGCGTCACGAACATCGACGACCGTACCATTACAGGCAAGTGCAGTGACCATCACACAGACCATCAACGATATTGCCAAGCATAATGATGAGACGGTGGTATACGCTCTTCGCAGTGGTACTGCAAATGGCGGGGTAACGGCGCAACTAACCGCACATGACGCCACGACACTGGCCACGCAACAAACCGTGCCACTGGCGTTTCAACAGGCGTTTCGTATTGAACAAAACGTGAATCGCACATCACAGTATGTCGTAGTAGGCCGCGTCAACTACAAAGAGATTGGTGTGCAAATCTTTGATAATCAATCGGGGAGTTTGGTAGATGTGGGATTTTGGAGCTACCCAACCACCCATACCCCAAGCGCCCTGTTGGTCAGCGGACGATACGTGTACATCGGGTTAAGTATCAACGACCCTGCACTTACCCCACGCATGCAAGGGCAACTCATCGTGGTGGATATCAGCCAGCCAAATGCGCCGCGCGTTGTCGGTACGCCGACGCCACTTACCGGACCACCGCTACACATCATCAGCATTGACCGCAGTGAGTTCCGCATTGTCGTTGCAGGGAAAGATGCTCCTGCGCCAAACAGTCGTGGCTACATGCAAACGATGCTCCTCAACAACGGCCGCGTCACGAATCAGTCAACGGTCATCAGCACTGATAGCCTGATCTACGATATTGCCAGCATTAGTAGTTTGAATGGCATGCAACGCACCCATCGTCTCTACGCCGCAGCACGCAGTTATATCTATGTGCTGTCCATTGACGAACGCACATTGCAAATAAGCGTGACGGGTAGCTTTGGCCAATCAAACTATGAATATACTGCCATCCATCTCTCACCAGCAGGATCGTATGTGTATGCAATAGCCCGTGATCCTGTGATTAACTTGAGCGTATTGATAGGGTATGATGTACGCACTACCCCACGCATAAGCGGATATATTAATACAGGCATCAATAATGCCCATTCATTGCTGAGCGGCGCACAGAGGTTATTCGTTGCCAATACGACCACCCTCTTGTCAACCAAATCGCTCACCGTCTTCAGTGGTGCACGTCAAATTACGACGCTCGACGTGCGTTAATATTCGTTTCTAGGCAAAATAGCCAAATTTTGCCATACATTCCTAGCTAAAGGCACCATTGCGTCAACATTGTGAATTCCGTACAATACGACCATGCACAAAGAAGACTTTTTCACACACTACTTGCTGGATACTGCGTGGGACGAAATGTGCCGCCCTGACGGGAGTGCACGCAGTCATTATGTCGAATTAATGAACCGCATGCAGCAAATCACCCCGCAAGAACTCAAACAACGGCAACAAGTCGCCGATGATACTTTTTTGGCTCAGGGAGTTACTTTTACGGTCTACGGCCACGAAGCGGGCACCGAAAAAATCTTCCCCTTTGATTTGATTCCACGCATCATCACCGACCGCGAATGGCGACGAGTTGAGCAGGGGTTGACCCAGCGCATCACGGCGCTCAACATGTTTTTGCACGACATCTATCACGATGAGCACATCCTGCGTGATGGCGTTGTCCCGCGGGACTTGGTCTACAGCTGTCGGCATTATCGCCGTGAGATGCGCGGTGTCTCGGTACCACAGGGTATCTACATTAACGTGACTGGATCCGATCTCATTCGACTGCCGAACGGCGAGTTTGTCGTCCTCGAGGATAATTTGCGCGTGCCGAGTGGCGTATCGTACATGCTCGTCAACCGTCAGATGAGCAAACAAGTATTTCCGCAGTTATTTGACCACTACAACGTTCAATCTGTTGAGCAGTACGGTCAAATGCTCCTCAGCACCTTGCGCTCGCTCGCCCCACATACCAACGAGCCGAACATCGTCCTCTTGACGCCAGGATCGTACAATTCAGCCTACTTTGAACACACCTACCTCGCACGCCAGATGGGCATACAACTGGTAGAGGGACGTGACTTGGTCATACACAACAATACGGTGTACATGCGCACCACCAGTGGCCTACAGAAGGTCGATGTGATTTATCGGCGTATTGATGATGATTTCATCGATCCGCTTGTGTTTCGCCCTGATAGCGTCTTGGGAGTACCCGGGTTGATGCATGCGTACCGGGCTGGCAACGTAGCAATTGCGAATGCACTCGGTACTGGTGTTGCTGATGACAAAGCCCTCTATGCCTATGTACCAGCCATGATTAAGTACTACAGTGGACAAGAACCAATCATCAACAACGTTGAAACGTATTTGCTGAGTGATGCGCAGCAACGTCAATATGTGCTCGATAATCTTGAGTCACTCGTGGTCAAAGCAGTTGGCGAATCGGGTGGATACGGCATGTTGATTGGCCCACAAAGTACCGCTGCCCAACGTGCTGAATTTGCTGCACGAATCACCCAAGAGCCACGCGGGTATATTGCCCAACCCACTCTACAGCTCTCACGCGCACCGTGCATCATTGATGGTCAACTTGAGGCGCGCCACGTCGATTTGCGACCGTATATTTTATACGGCGATCGCGTGACGATTGTCCCAGGCGGGCTAACGCGTGTCGCCTTGACGCGTGGGTCATTGGTGGTGAACTCGTCACAGGGAGGCGGGAGCAAAGATACCTGGGTGTTGTACGCAGATACGGAGTGAGCACACTTATGGCCATGCTGAGCCGCGTAGCCGACTCACTCTACTGGATGAGTCGCTACCTCGAGCGCACTGAACACACAGCCCGGTTGCTTGATGTCACACAACATCAACTGATTGACGTGGATGCCACGGCATCGCAACAACGGTGGCACCGTTTGTGGCAAGCACTCCACTACAACGAAGCCATGGCTGGTAGCCACCAGCCAGCACCGATTGTCGAGCTATTCACGGCGGATGGTCAATACCCCGATTCGCTGGTAGCCACCATCACTGCGGCGCGTGAGAATGCGCGTCAAGTGCGCGAACACATTTCGTCAGAAATGTGGGAACAGATTAATCGGCTCTATCTTGACATCCGCCAACAGGTACAAGGGCAACGCTGGCAACAAGCAGCGCATCGCTTTTATGGCATGGTCAAATCAGGATCACACCTTTTTCAGGGGATTACTGATGCCACGATGATTCATGATGAAGGTTGGAACTTCATCCAAATTGGTCGCGCACTCGAACGCGCCAATAACACGGCGAGTTTGCTCCACAGCCATCTGCGCATTTTGCAACCCACAGGATACGAACAAGGCGCGCATCACGCAGAGTGGGTGGCACTTCTCAAGATGTGTACGGCATTCGAAGCCTACTGCAAAGTACACACACCCGAAGTAACACCCACTCGTATGATTCAATTTGTTGTCTATGATGCGGTATTTCCGCGTTCAATACGGTTTTGTGCTAACAGTATCCATGAGTCCACCGTGGCCATTGGCGCCAAACACACGCGTGGACATGCACAACGCATACAACGCGTGACCGGGCAATTCCAAGCTATGCTTGAGTACGGTGGTGTCGATGATGCATTAGCGACGCTGGCACATAACATTGTAAACGTCCAACAAGGGTGTAGCCAGATTGGCGCAGTACTTCATGAAGTACATATTGACTACACCATCGATAGCGCGTTGAGCAACTAAAGGGTCCCAATGAAGCATCACATCTTCCACGATACCGTCTTTTCATATGATTATCCGGTGCGCGAAAGCATCATGGAGGTACGGTTACAACCGCGCGACGACGAACGCCAACGATGCCATCACTTTCATTTGACGGTATCACCGCGCACCATGATTTATTCGTTTACTGATGCGCTCGGTAATCACATCCATCATTTCAACATTACTGTCCCGGTCACATCGCTCGTCGTGCGTGCAGAATCGACGGTTGAGGTATTAGCCTGCCCTGTGCTCCCTGCTCAGCTCCCACCCACAAGTTGGCAGGTACTCGATAATCTGCACAACGATCCGCTGTTCGACATGGTGTTACCCAGTCAATACGCACACCCCTCACCACTCCTGACGGCGTTCATGCAACGGCATCACATGGTGCGCGGGACTGATCCACTCTCTACGGTCCTCACCGTGTCTGCCCTGCTCTTCGAAACCATCACCTACACCCCGCAATCAACAAGCGTTGATTCGCCGATTGATGTAGTCTTGACGCAACAAAAAGGCGTCTGTCAAGACATCACGCATGTCATGATTGCCATCTGTCGTACGCTTGGCATTCCTAGCCGCTATGTGAGTGGCTACCTCTACCACCGGCGTGACGATCGTGATCGCTCACAATCGGATGCCACGCATGCCTGGCTTGAAGTCTGGTTACCTGAGCTCGGCTGGGTTGGTATTGACCCAACAAATCGCATTGTAGCCGGCGAACGACACATTCGCATGGCATTGGGGCGTGATTATGCTGATGTCCCACCGACACGTGGCGTCTATCGTGGTCATGCCAACGAACACCTACACGTGGTAGTGTCGGTCAACGATGCCAATCTACACACCCAAGCACCACCACCGGTACGCCCAAGTTGGCCGACTTCTACGGTGACTCAGCAACAACAGATGCAGCAACAACAACAGTAATAATTTGCATATGTTTGATTATTTATACTTTTGTTTTAACACAATAAAAAGTGGTATATTTCGTTACCAAATTGTAAATTACCGTATCGCAACATTGACCCAAACAATGCTATACTTATGGTAATGTTCGCGCCCAACGGTGTGTAATAAAGAAGAGGTTTCAGATGCGACATAGATTCACATGGCAAATCATCCTCGTAGCAGCGCTACTTGTGATATTGCCGTCATGTGCATTTGGCACGCGCTCAACGCCAACCCAGGCAACCGGGGGTTCTTCCACACGGACGTCGTCCGCAGTGGCATATCTCATTGAGAACAACCCCGAAGTGCAGACATGTATCAATAACAACATTGCTCGCCTCAAAGAGATTCAAAGTAACGGTGATTTGGCACTTGAAAACAGCACCGTCGAGAATAGTGCCAATTTGCTCAACCAAGCTATCTTTATGAAGAACTGGGTTACGATTTACACCATCAACATGGAGCCACTGACGATGAGTGCTCCATGTAATTTCGATGAAGTGGCAGCCAACCTCGATGCACGGGTCAGCGATGAGAACAAAGCGCAACTCAAGGCACTGATTGATATTGCCCCTGACATCACACGCTATCGCAACCTGGTATCTGATCTGGCCGTATTCGTGGCCACAGACGAAGAGCTTGATACGTATCGTGCGGCAGTAGCAGCCAGTGGCGAAGATACCAGTCAAATCGTCGACATTAGCGAAGAGCTCAGCAAGATTCAAGCACAACGTGAAGAGGTCGAAGCGCAGATTGCTGCCCTCGAATCACAGTTGAAGAATGCACCAGTCAGCACCCCTGCAGCACGGGTGGCCATCAAAGCGCTCGGGCAACTCAACAGCACGAACGCTGTAGCAACTGCCATGGCTCAAATGAATGTGCAACTCATCGCAATGAGTCGTCAGCTTGAAAATCTGAATGAGCAGTCAGCTGCTCAAAGTACCTACATTGCGCTCCAAAGCAACGCTATCGCGTTACTCAACCAACGCAATAGTCTCCTCCAACAAGAGGTCGCCCTACAAAGCGCCGCATTGGCACAAGTAGGTGGCACAACTGACAATTCAAACAATACGTTTGAGAATCGGGTGATGTACCACATCAGCTTCTTGTTCCCACTCAAGGTACAAACGCTCGAAGACTACCACACCAATACCAGTGAGCGGATTGACTCACTCTCAACGCTCGTTGGCACTGAAGTGACCGCTACTCCGGCTACGGGCGAATAACCGTCACACACAGAACCCCCGTGATGCCGCTGGCATCACGGGGGTTCTTATTGATGCGTACGGGGTTACGGCTTTATTTCATAAATCACGACATCACCATCGCGAAAGACCTCAGACGCCACGCTATCAAAGACAGCAAATCCCGATTCACCGTAGAGGGTGCGCTCTGCGTTACCCACATAGATATAACGAACGCGGTACTGACGCAGCAATTCTTGGACACGTGCGACATCCCCGCTCGTATAAATCGTCCACACGTCTTGTTCACGGACACCGATCTGATTGTTGGCCTCAGGATGGCCACCACGCCACTGTCCCTCATGACCTGGCCAACCCATGATGGTAGGTAGACCAGTAGCCGCAGAGACACCACCGACACCGATACCCTTCATGTCGTACTGCCCATCAACTCCCTCCACGATGACACTCCCGTTGGGGGCATTATCGCGAAGCCACTGAATGGATGCCGTGCCGCCACTGACATAGTCACGCGGGGTGCGCCCCTCCAACGACCACTCACCACCCTGGACGATAGACTGACCGAGTGTGCCAGCCGGATATACCGCTGCTGCCCCCATCAACGGCACCATACACACCACCAATGCCACGCGCCAACGGAGCGTGGAGTATTGCCAGAGATACCATGCAGCCACGACCGCACAAATACTCCAGATACCCCACACCTGATAATAGAACTTAAACACGGTGTTCATGCGTGAGCTAAATGTGTCACGGATATAGACAATATCGACCGCGAGCGTCAGAATACTTGCCAATGCGACCGCACCAAACCAAACAGCCATGCTCGGGGCTACGTCACTACGACGAAACGCAATGTGCAACAGCAAGGCCGTGAGCGGAATGGCAGTCAACGTGACAAAACCAGTGAACGCACCGATGACACCAACCACCAGCGTAGCCAACAACAACCCACGCTCGAGACGATCGCGACATACATGCGCCACAGCAAGCAAGATTGGCACGATAAAAAGTCCAAACATGATGAATAGACCGTGGAACTCGGTACGCGACGGCGCTAATCCAAAAAACTGCGAAAGCGTGCTGACTACCGGTATATCAACCAATGGAGGCGCATCGCCGACCAACGAATGAAATGTAGAATGAAATGGCAAATAACACACGTAGGACAATCCGATAACCAACACTACCTCACGCCCAATCTGCATCCAGGTCTGTTGTGCACGGAGCTGTTGCCATACAACTGCACCAAGATACAACAACAAAAACGTCGGATAATCCCAACTGTTCAATGGGTACAACAACCCGATGAGCAAGGCAGGGAGCACAATATCAGGGGTGGGTGCATGTGCACGGCGCAACGCCAAGCCAACCATGAGTAACGTGAAGGGAAGTGCCATCACATGTGGGTGCATGTCACCTAACCAAAATGAAAAAAACGGAAACTCTGTGATGGCGTAACGTCGCTCAAATTGACCATCACCAGTGGGGACTGCGTCCCATACCGCACGCGATGGATTCCACCAATTAAAGGCACTCCACATGTCACGTGGCGTGATGACGGTCGTACCGTCAAAATCCCACCCACGAAATGGCTGACTCAGTACCAAATTTTCACGTGTACCAAGCCCATTTATGACCGCACGACCAATATCACGCGATTCCAACGCCAGAATCTCAGGCACCCCACTTACCACCTGCAAAAACCCACCAAAATTACCGAAGACCACAATGGTCAGTACGGCAATCAGCGACCATATCCCGCGCTGAATGCGCGAAACATGCGGCTGTACACTCCCCCAACTGGCTAGAATGGTATCAACAAGCGTTACAGCGCCGGATGCAACCATGCCAGCTGTTGTGGCTAACGCCAAATTGTACGCAGTCGCTGGATCAATGGCCGTAATACTTGCTGGCATGGCTGCGAGCAAATAACCGGCATAGTAGTAGTTAATGGTGAATCCAGACATCCATGGGTCAAGTGGCGGAAAGCTCGGGCTATTCAGCATGCTGTTGAAGAATGCATAATCCATCGGGCGTTCAGTTCCCCATGGATCCGCATTCCGTCCACGAATGAAGAGCACCATGATAAACCCGAGCGCAAAAAACACCTCGCTACGCCCGATAGTACGCCAATGCTGACGAAGCCATTGTGCATCAATACCACCACACATGCGCCAGCCCAGATATCCGATACCAATGGCCACGGCTAGGACTCCGCCACCGTTGAATGGCACCAACCCGATCATGGCAACGGTCCAAATGACCACGCCTACCAGTGCCATACCGATGGGACGCGCCATCCCAAGCATGGCTGGCGGCATCTGTGCAAATAGGTACTTGCTCCACGGAATGCCAACGAGCACAAAGATACCGATGACGAGCCAATGCAATAGCACTTCATTCATGGATTGACTCCTCAGCGCTCCAAACGATCAAGTGCATCCATCACATCTTTGCGGAAAATAGCATCCTCCGGAGTTACCTCAAGATATGTCTGGAAATCACTACGCGCAGCGTCTATTTCACCTAACATCTCGTATATCTTGCCGCGAGTAAAGTAAAAATCATATGCATCTGGATAGTCATCCATGGCCTTGTTTGTCTCGGCTAATGCCTCTTCATACATGCCCATCAGCATATAACCGCTCAACAACTTGTTGATATTACCAGGGTTGTTGTTCACGGCTATCGCTGCCTTGTATGCCTTGATGGCACGATCGTTGAGTCGTGCCTCTACCGATATATCACCAAGCACATGCAATACCATGATGTCATTGGGGACCAACTCAGAAGTCTTTAGCAAGACATCTGACGCCTCAATTGATTTACCCACACGCCGGTATGCATCAACCAACTGCATCATGTTGGTAATGTTGGTTGGGTCTGCTTCATACGCCTCTCGGAGCGTTTCGGGGTCGACATACTCTGGTTCAGGCTCCGGCGCCGCTGGTACGGAGACCGACTGTTCGCTACGACTCCCATCGGTGGCATCCAATGGTGGAATCGAAACGATTTGCGGAGACACACGATAGATGGTCGTTTCACCTGATTGGAATACCTGACGAACATCAGGCATTTCGCTAATCAATTCAACACCCTCTTTTCCATATGCAGCACGCTCAATCGGACCTACAACCACATAGGCAACACGATAACGCGATAACAGTTGACGCTTCTTGGTGAGATCCGTCGAACGATAGAACTCGATTACATCCGCATCGCGTTTGCCCACAACATCGCCGTTACGTTGTTCGCTCTCATGAAGAGGACTTACCACGGTGGGCAGACCCGTGTTTGCGGCAATACGTACACCATACCCACGATAGAACTCGATGCTTGAATGCATGATAACCGGCGTACCGGTGACATTTTCGTTCAACCATTGAATGGCTCGATAATCTGAGACAAACTCAATTGACCGGTCGTAGGTGGAGTACGAGCCCTTTTCCATGAATCGCAACCCATCCAGAGTCGGTGCTTGATCGGCCACAACGCGGTAACTCATGCGATTCGGGATACCGAAGAGTGGGTAGACTGCGCCCAACACGAGCGGCACAGTGAATACAACACCCACAACGTGTGCGAGTCGATATGGCCAGCGTTGGATGTGCTCCCAGAGAATGGGCATCACACACGCCAAGCCAATCGTGAGTAGTAACCAACTCTGAATACCAAACTTGAAGACGGTATTCATGCGATACCAATCGCCATCTTCCATGTGATCGCGCACATAGATTATTTCGACACCCAATGCGACGGCCCACGCAATCAGGACCAACCATATACCAAACCATCGTTGCTGGTCAGGGTGTCGCCCCAGCACAAACGGTACGAGGGTGACCACTATCAGTCCAAGCCAGATGCGCGGGTCTGCGAGCCACTGCTGAAGCACCGGTAAGGTGGCCGGATCAAGCGCATCAAACGTCACTCCCACCGCCATCACAATCACCAGCACACCCGCAGTAACGATTTGCATCACCTTGTGTCGCCAGGCCAACACCGCAGCACTCATCAAGGTGGGAATCACAAAGATACCCCACATTGCCATCCACGGGATCCACGGCGAAGCCGCTTTGATGAACTGCACGCCACCAATTTGTGGCACATACTGCTGAAAGAAAGGCAGATAACTGACATACGCAATGCCAGCAACTGCCGCACTCTGAAGGATGGCAAGTGGCACATAACGCCAACCACCACGCAGTAACGCACGTCGTGCCAACACACCAGTCATCAACAACACGGCCGTTGGCGCATCCCACGAGTTGGTAGTCGCTAACGCACCCATCACCAACGCAACCAACGGCCACCAGACAAACGGCAACACGCCTGGTTGTAACGCCTGCCACGCAAGGGCTAAGAACAAGAGCGTAATTGGCATGGCAATGACATGGGCGTGCAAGTCGCCAAAGACAAAGCTCCATGCCGGATATTCATTAATCGTATTAGGAATGACGCGACTGGATCCAATAAACCAATCACCCATGGCCACCCACAACGACGTCGTATCTGGGTTCTGCCACAGTTGCCAAATCTCAGCCACACCGCGTGACCAGCCGATGGGGAAGGCCACAGCCGGATTCCCCAACACGGTCATCACGAGTACGGCCACCACCCACACCCAGTGTCGGCGAGTAATGTGCCACGTCAAGACGGCAGTCGCACTAACCACAAGCGCATACAACGTCGCAACGATTAAGTTGTACCCAATCGCGGGAGCAATCCCGGTAAAGCGCAGTGGCAACGATAAGAGGACGTACCCGTAGTAGTAGTAGTTGAGTGTGCCGTCACTGAAGAATGGTGAATACGGTGGCATGACCGGACTGCGTAACACCGCATTGAGGATGCCAAATTCGAACGGCTTTTCGCCACCCCAAAACGGATGCCACACATCGGGGTTTGCCATGCGAATCGCCACCATGAAGAGAAATGCAGTAGTAAACAACACTTCGAACCCGATGATGGCTCGGCGTTGATGACGCAAGGAGGTTACGACTGATTGCCAGCCAGCAGCAAGGTACTCGCCCATACGTGCCGCATCAAACCATATCAAGGGGACACCTTCAACGGGACGGGTACGCAAACCAATCATCATGAGTGCCCAGAGATTGCCTAGCACCACGAGCAACGTAGCGACGGCGAGACCGATGGTGCCGTTGTACATCAACCGCGCACTCACCGGCAACCACAACGCATATCCGAGAACAATGATACCGATTAACCGGGCCCACGGCCACTGACGATCACCTAACCACATAGCCGGAATAAGTCCGAACAAGGCGATTAAGTACCACGCCATCAACCAGAGCACGCTCACCGCCACGTCATCACGGAGTGGGTTCCACCCTGGGGCAGCGACTTCCGCCAAGTCACCCACATACACGGGCAGGAGGGATTGCTGCGGTAACGGTTGTGGAGCAAAGCGCGCAAGTGTACCAGTTTTGAGTACGGCCGGCATATTACCAGATGGTGGTACCTGATAAATGACCGTACCACCTTCGCGGAACACCGGCGTAATGGAGCCGCGCTCGGCCAACGTTGCAAAGGCGATGCCGACCGATTCACCGTACATAGCCCGTTCCATTTGGCCCACGTAGACGTATTCGATGCCGTATTTTTGAATTTCGGCGAGGGTTTTTTCTGCATCATCGCTGGTATACCAGCGCTTCACTGCCTCTTGGCGTGCGGTCAGCACTGGTCCGACATCGGCAACACTACGCTGTTGTGTTTGATGCCACGGCCACCCAATAATTGTTGGCAATCCGGTGTGCGTGGAGATACGCGCCACCCAACGATATGCCTCGGCATGTGCTTCAAGAATAATCGGCGTCCCCTGCACATGTTCACGGAGCCATGCAATACCGGCAGCATCTTCGACGAGCGTAAAGTTATACCCGTTCTCGCTCCAGGTTGCAATCTCCGATGAAATATAGGTTTCACCATCAAGTGAAAGCGGAGCTTCTTTTTCGTAGCGTTCAGTAATGCGCACCGGCGTTGCAGTGATCGGATACACAAATGATGCTGCCACTAACACCATTGTCAGCGTACGCCACACAACTTGTACGCCTATCGGATATCGCCAGATGCGTTGCCAGGTCCAACCCAACAACACGGCGGCACTCAGACCACCAAAGACCCATACTTGCATACCAAACTTAAAGACGCTATTCATGCGCCCAATGTCACCCTTGGCCACCAACACCTCGGTTAATGCGGAGATTCCAACAACTGCGAGCACCATGATGATGGTGAACAGCGTCTCGAGGGCGATTGCCGGTGATTTTGGCTGTGGGCGTTGCAAATCAGCAAAGACGGGCAACTCAAGTTGAACTACTTTACGGCGTCCAATGGTCGGCACCTGCCAGTGATGGTGTCGTTGCAACAGGAGCAACAACAACACACCGATGCCGATGATGAGGGCTATCTCTATCCACAGTGCAGGCAACGCCGCTCCAACTCCAATGGCAAATCCACCGATGATCAACGCACCGACGAAGAATGCAGATACAACGGAGAGCCATCGTAGTCGAATCAAAAAGAGCACGACGGCACTGATTGCTGCGTACATCCACATGCCCGACAACTCAAGGAACAATGCGGTAGGCGTCTTGGGGCCCTGCCACATATCAAATCCGGTGTAGTCGCTCGCAAATGCGCGCGTGAACGGCCAACTCGCCACCTGTGAGACCAGCAGTACGCCGGCCACGGCAGCACCAAAGCCGATGACGTGATGCCAGGTGTGAGCACGTTGTTGTTGATCGCGCCATGCAATCAAGGCCATTGTCAACACGCTCATACCCACAATCGTCGGGTAATCCCAGGTGTTCGTCGCATATGCCACACCGCTCAACAACCCGAGCAGCACAATGGCCGCAATTCGCCCACGCCAACGCGGCCATACGGCCGAAGGTAGGCGTTTGCGGGCAATCAACGACAGCATGACACCTAACCCGGCGACCAACAACGGCAGACCGATCATGTGGGCATGCAAATCAGCAAACAAGAAGGTGAAGAACGGGAATTCATTGATGACGCCATCGCCAGTTTTGATGGATACGACGCGCGTTGCATCCCAGAAGGCCCACTCCATGCGCCCTTTACACTCTTCGACCATGGCATATGATGTGCCCTTGTCACACGCAACAGTGGCATCACCAGTCCCAGGGAGATACCACAGTGCTTGTGACCAATTACCGGCAACTACCACGAAGAGTGCCGCAAGCACGGAGGCCACCAGCTTGCGGCGACCATCCACCGACAATGCCTGCCACCACCACCGCCACCGATTCGCATACGTGGTGGGGAATCGTCCTTGGAGGGCCAAGGCGACACCCCAACTCGCCACCGCAGTGAGGGCAAACATGGTGGGAACGGCCAAATTATACGCAATACTTGGCTCAATGCCGGTCAAGTGAATCAACACGCCGACCATCACAAAACCGAAGTAGTAGTAGTTCAACATGCCGCCAGCAAACCACGGATCATACGGTGGGAACGACGGACTCCGCACCACGGCAGTCAAAAACGCCAAGTCCATTGGCTTTTCGCCACCACGTGCGGGATGCCACAAATCGGGATTAGCTGCACGAATCACCACGAACGCGGCATAAGCCACCACAAACAATCCCTGTGCCGTCAACACGAGCCAACGCACCTCGCGCCACCAGCGCCGCCACGCAATGCGATTACGCCACCACACCACACCAGCTGCACCGACCCATAAGGCACACAAGAGACCGATACCCCAACGATTAAAACTCAACACGTTGATGCTGGCCGTCAACCAAATCAGCCAGGCAATAATTACCAAACTGAGCGTCTTTGCAATGGCAAAACCGCGGTCAGGCAATGCGGCAAGCCACCGTTGCAACAGGATAAATCCGGCCAACCCGATGAGTTCGAGTGCCAAAATCCACCACAACCAGGGGACCTGGGTGGTCGTAAAATCGCTGAACAGCTCGTTCCACGAAGCACTATTACGGTATGTTGGCCACTGCAGGTCGGTGAAGTGCAAGGCAGTCATCACTTTGCTCGCGCGCATCGTCGGCATTTTGTAGACTTCACCGAATGCGACATCTTTGAGAATGAGTTCTTCGGCCTTGGCCAGCGTGAATGCGTCTGTTTTCTTAAAAATAAGCACGCGCGGATGGTCATAGACGCTAAACGCCTCTTCGGCCCATACTGCTGTCGGCACCTCAATGCCAAACAATCGCGGTGACGAGCGGAACTCGGCCACCAACTCGAACCCGAGCGACCCATCAAACAACGCCTTGTAGTAGTTGATAAGTGCCGGATACCGCATCACCAAGCGACCTGCCGTGTCATACACACGGTTACTACTCATGATGATGTAGTCAACTTTGTCGAGTTGACCCATAAATCCCATATCGCCGCTATCGGGACTGCCGTAATACTTGCTGTATTCATCTTCGGCATAGACAGCAAATGCGACACCATCGTACTCGTCCGCACTACGACCATCAAGTCCGAGTGGCAATCCATCATCCCAGAGTTCCGAACTAATTGCCGAACCGGGGGGGATATTGGCATAAATCCAGCGCGATGCAGCGACACGCGTATGTTCTTCGGTATAAATCCGACTGAACGCGTACCCCCACGACACGGCTCCTGTCAGTACCACAATCGCGGGCACTACGGCCATGAAGGCCAGCGCACGCCCCAACGCTAATGCCCGTGGTCGATGTAACTCGGGGTCACCGGGGCGCCACAACCAGCTCATGACTTTGTCGAATAGTGCTGCCCGCTGTGACGCAATATGCATAACCAACCAAGAGGCAAAAATAATCAACACGCCATAGATGGGCAAATAATAGCGCATGGTCATCAAAAACTGACCACCCTGCCAACCAAAGAAGAAGGCGACCCATGCCCACGGAATCAGGTGAACCACCTGTTTACGACGCACCAACTGCCAACCCGCTACCAGAAATCCGAGCCACGCAGCCAGACCCAATGGTGCACCCATGCCGGCCCACACCATGTTGTTCCATGCAAACACATACCGTGGCCGCGCCGCCCACTGTTGTGTCGGTGGCCAGTCCACCTCGCCCGAGGCGAAGCGCGCAATATCGTTCATGCTCTGCAAAAAGCGATCGTCCGGGCGAATATCGAAATACCCCTTCCCCTGAAAGAAGACATCGAGCGGGGTAAAACTATTCCCCAAATGACTCGTCAAAATCATCTGCGGCATCGAATTCGGCATCGTCCCAGCAAACATGTCAGGGCCAAGCGTTCGTGCTACAAAGAGCGACATCACGCCACATACCACCAACATCAGCACTTCACGCCAGAATTGACGCTGATGATCGGCGATGTATGCTCGATAGAGGCGCGCACCTACTGCCACAATCACCACAAACGCGACAGTGGCAAGTGTGATGCGACTCGCGATGGCCGCACCAATACCGACAGCAGCACCAGCATAGGCGCCAAATGAACCCTTTTCGACGATACGAATGGCGTAATATATTGTCAGCAGAATAAAGAATGCACTGGCGGCATCAACGGTGAAGAAGTGCGACTGCTGAATCAACAATGCCGTGCCGGCTGCCATCAAGGCCGCCCCAAAAGCCACACGCTCACCATACAGACGACGCGCAATCAGAAAGATGACTAAAATCGACAACAAATCAAAGATTGCCGACCATGCCCGACCAACCCGATGAATGTCGCTGGTGTAGTTCACGCCGTCAGGATTAATGAGATCGCGCAGTACGGTCGGAAACGCCGACGAAATGGCATATTCACCATTAGGTGCTGCATTCTCGTTCGGGGGTGGCAGCCGCTCTGGTGGGGTCAGCACCACAGCGGTCAACCGCGTCAATTCATGGGGCAACATGCCATAGACAAAAAATTTGTAGTTACCGTTGCGCGGATTCAAGGGGGTTGACGACGAATCAAAATACTGCGTCAACGAATTCGGTAGACGTATCTGCGATGCGACTTCAGTCAAAAATCGCTCATCAGGATGCAACCGAAACGACGGCTCATCCCATTTGAACAATCCACCAAAGCGGAAATACGCTCCCATCGCAAGAATCAACAACATCAAACCGATGCGAACAATGTATGGGCGCATGTTAACCGATAATTTCATTATTAATCCCTTTGTGGCTTCACGCGTATTCTCAGCCAAACATGCGCCACGGTTCATCGCATACTGGTGGAGATATACTACCCGCTCTTCTGAGGTCTACTTTTACTAGGGTAATTATAAAGCATACAACTCATTTACGTGTACATGAATTGTAGAGGAGAACACATCCTGAAATGTACGGACCATTGATGTGCACGAGTACACGTTGTATCTGACGAACCTGCAGTACATTTCACCTGACAGATAACTATGCTATGTGGTATGATATCGGTGATTTATTAGGTGCACAACGTGCGCGTTTGAACGATTTGTGTGTACAAGAACCATGTGTGGCTCGGCGTAACACACCAGATGCGTACGTTTGTTATGGAGGGGGCATGCACATCCTCATCACCGGTGGAGCGGGATTCATCGGCGCGAACTTAACTGCGAATCTTTTACAAGATGGATATCGTGTCAGCATATATGACAATCTCTCACGACCCGGAGTCGCTCATAATCTCCACTGGCTACGCACACGTTTTGGCGATGCACGGGTCGTCTTACGCAAAGGCGATATTCGTGATGCAGCCCAAACACAAGCTGCACTCGCCGATGCTGACATCATCATCCATCTTGCTGGCCAAGTCGCCGTAACCACCTCAGTCGCCAACCCGCGCGAGGATTTCGATATCAATGCGCTCGGCACATTTAATGTGCTTGAGGCCGCCCGTCTATCCGGTCGCAACCCGATTGTGCTCTATTCATCCACCAACAAAGTCTACGGCGGCATGGAGGACATCGTGGTTGTCGAGGATAATACGCGCTGGCGCTATCGCGACTTGCCGCGTGGTGTCACTGAGGCCCAACCCCTCGATTTCCATTCACCATATGGCTGCTCCAAAGGCACCGGCGACCAGTATGTGCGTGACTACCACCGTATTTACGACCTGCGCACCGTCGTCTTTCGTCAATCTGCCATCTATGGACCGCGTCAATTCGGCGTCGAGGATCAAGGCTGGGCTGCCCACTTCATCATTGCCACCCAACTCAAGCGCAAAATGAGCATCTTCGGCGACGGCAAGCAGGTACGCGATCTCCTCTACATTGATGACCTGGTGGCCGCCTATCGTAGTGCCATTGAGCGCATTGACCACGTCGCCGGCGAGATTTTCAACATCGGCGGTGGACCCGACAACACCATCTCCATCTGGCGTGAGTTCCGCCCGCACCTTGATACCCTCAACGGTGCTCCCGTCGCTGACCCCACCTTCGCCGACTGGCGCCCAGGTGACCAGCGCGTCTGTGTGCTCAACGTCGACAAAGCCCAAACCGCACTCAACTGGCGCCCCACCGTTGATGTGACACGCGGCATTGAGCAGCTATGGCATTGGGTCGCTGACAGTCGTGCCGAAATCGAAAGTCGATAATTGCCTATGCGCGTACTCGTTGCCCTCACCTACTATCGCCCGTACACCAGCGGGCTCACCATTTATGCGGAGCGTCTCGCTGTCGGATTGGCTGCCCGTGGCCACGAGGTCACGGTGCTCACCTCACAGTACGACTCCAGCTTGCCCCAACAAGAGCTGTTGCGGGGTGTGAACGTGATCCGTGTACCCGTCGCCGCCCGCATCAGCAAGGGCGTCATCATGCCCACGTTTGGCATTGAGGCCACGCGATTGGCGCTGACACACGATGTGCTCAGTCTGCACATGCCACAGTTTGATGCGCCTGGGTTGGCGCTCCGCGGGCGTTTGCAAGGCAAACCGGTCGTACTCACCTACCATTGCGACCTACAACTCCCACCAGGGTGGTTCAACCGCATCGTTGACCGCGTCGTGCAGATTAGTAACCATGCCGCTGGCATGCTTGCCACGCGCATCGTCGCCTATACCGATGACTTCGCCACACACTCGCCGTATTTATCGAGCTTTCGTCACAAAGTTGAGATTATTCCACCACCCGTCGAAATCCCTGATAGTAGTGATGCCGATGTGGAGGATTTTCGGCAACGCTACAACCTCCAAGGTCCTGTCATCGGCATGGCTGCGCGCCTCGCCGCCGAGAAGGGCGTTGAGGTGTTGTTGGGCGCGCTACCGGCGATTTTGCACAAACATCCAACCGCTCGCGTGCTCTTTGCAGGGCCATTTGAACAGGTGTTAGGCGAAGAGGCATACGCCCGTCGACTTGCGCCACTGTTTGAGAAGTATCGCAATAACTGGACCTTTCTTGGCACGCTCAATCAACGCGAGTTGGCCACATTTTTCCGTGCCTGCGATGTCGTCACCGTGCCGAGCCTCAACTCGACTGAGTCATTTGGACTCGTCCAGGTTGAAGCCATGTTATGTGGCACACCTTCGGTGGCGAGCAACTTACCAGGCGTGCGTCAACCGGTTCTGCAAACGGGGATGGGCAAGGTTGTACCCATCGGCGATGCCGCGGCGCTTGCGACCGCCCTTATTGACATCATCGACAATCCGACGGAGTTCCAGCGTAGTCGTGCACACATAGCAGAACGCTTTAGCACGGAGCGCACACTGACTGAGTATGAAGCGTTATTTACCCGTTTGTCAGGGAGGAATTAGATATGAGCACACCAACACGCGATTTTTTGGTACCCCACCTCATGACGTTACCACCGCATCGCGTCATGATTCGCATGATTGAAGCCCGCCTCTTCGCTGAGACGGCACCCGATATGCCAGAGCCGATTCTTGATGTTGGCAGTGGTGATGGCACATTTGCCGAAATTGCATTCCCCGGCAAAACCATCTATGGCATCGATCCCATCAAAAGTGATACCCACGAGGCCTATGGGCGCGGCGTGTATCGCGGGTTGAGCGTGGCCGACGGCAAGGATTTGCCGTTTGCCGACAACACCTTTGCGGCGGCCTTTAGTAACTGTGTGCTCGAGCACGTTTTGCCCCTCAAAGAGACGCTGTCAGAGACGTATCGCACCCTCAAACCAGGTGCAACCTTTGTGGCATCAGTGGTGGGCAACCGCTTCCCCGAGCAACTCCTCGGCACCAAGATTCTCAATGCGCTCGGCTTTGATGGCATGGCCTACGGGCGCTGGTTCAACAAGGTCTCGGTCCACCGCAACACGCTCAGCCGCGCCGATTGGAGCGCCCGCTTCGAAGAGGCTGGATTCGAGGTCGTCTCGTGCCGACCATACTTCAGCGATCAGGCGCTCGAGCTCTTCGACCTGAGCCACTATCTCGGGGCACCATCGTTGATTACGCGCAAGTTGTTCGGTCGCTGGATTTTGGCGGCGCCGTTCACACTCAACTGGTTGTGGGAGCCGATTTTGCGCCCACTCTACAATGCACCCGCTCCCGCTGATGCGCCGTACTACTTCTTCATCCTCAAGAAGCCTGAAGCGACCAAGTAACGTTGTTGTTTGCCTAGCACAAAGGAGTGTCAGATGTCAGCAGTACGAACCGTGATGATTGGCTGTGGTGGGATGGCACGGCACCATATTCGCAATATGGTCAAAATGCGCGATACCACCAGCATCAACGTGGTATGTGAACCGTCAGCCCAAGCCTACGAAGAGACCGCAACCCTGTTCGAAGAGGCCGGCTTGCCCGTGCCACCCAATCAAACCGATCTCGCCAAGCTTCTCAGCGACTACCGTGGCCAAATCGATGCGGCATTCATCATTACCCCACACGCCTACCATCACGACCAGACCAAAGCCTGTCTTGAGGCGGGGATTGACGTCTTGCTTGAGAAGCCAATGGTGATGAACGGCGCCGAGGCCGAGAGCCTGATTGCCACCCGTAATCGCACCGGCAAATTACTCGTCGTGGCGTTCCCCGGCAGCCTCTCACCCAACATTCGCACTGCCGCCAGCATGTTGCGCAACGGTGACATCGGCACCATCAAGACCATTAGCGGCGTCGTCTGGCAAAACTGGGGCGAAAACACGGTCAACACCTGGCGCCAAATCCCGGCCGTGGCTGGCGGCGGGTTTTTGTTCGATACCGGAGCACACCTACTCAACACCACGGTTGATTTGGCCGGCGAGGATGTGGCCGAAGTCGCCGCGTATCTCGATAACCAAGGGCGCCCCGTTGAGACGTTGGGCGTGGTGATTGCGCGCCTCAAGTCAGGCGTCCTCGTGTCACTCCATGGGTGTGGTGAGGCCATGCCGTCGTGTCACTCCGATGTGCGCGTCTTTGGCAGCAAGGGCATCATCTATACCGGCGTGTGGGGTGAGAAGCTCCAAATCCAGCACGATGGTGATGTGGCACCTGCGACAGTCCCCACCCAGGCCTCGCTCGGCGTCTGGGAACAGTTCCTCGGAGTGCGCAATGGCGCAACTAATCCGTGTCCACCCGAAGTCGGGTTGCGCATGGCACGACTGTGGGATGCAATCCAAGCGTCAGCCGCCAAAGGCGGGAGCTCGGTGCGCGTCTAAGGGTGAGGCTTGCGTCGATGCCGTTCATGATTTGTTGCCTGTAATCATCTATTGGTGCATATGAAATCATTCCTCCGACATCTCGATATCGCTGTGGCCATTATCAGCTGTCTACTGCTCATCACTGTTTGGGCATCACGCTATATCGTCATGGAGATACCGTATGCACCGTCATCAATTGATGTTGGCACTGTGTCTCAAATGAATATCACCGGCTTCCACAACGCTGAAATATCAGACACCGGTGAACCGTTCCGTTGGGGGCGCCAACAAGTCAAAATGATGTTGAATTTGAACTACCTGCCCTTGATCCAAAAAAACGCATCGGTGGTGTCGTTTCGTGGCACAACAGTGACAACACAACCAGTGACTGTGGCCCTTGATGACCGATTGGCACCACCGATCGTCGTGCAAGGTGGTATGTTTCGCCAATATCACGTCTTGTTGAACCACACCGGTATTCATCAATCACAAGCCTCTCTGTCGCTGACAACCTCATCTGTTGAAGTCATCAAGAAGCAAGAATTAGGCATCGCACTCGGCAAAATCACCGTTTCACCACTCACGGCATTTTTTGTAGTACCATCGATTTATTATGTCAATTATTTTGTCATCATTCTTGGTGCCATTTTTCTAGCAATCGGGTTGGTGGTAGGTCTTGGGCGAGTCGTCATGGTACCTAACCAGATCACTGCGGGTATTCGCACTGCCAGCATCGTAGTAATGGTAGCGCTGATGTACATGACCGCCGAGACATCATTGAGCGTACTGAGTGGAGTCATAGTCATCCTCGGTGCGCTCTTTATTCGTCCCTCATTACTCAGCGTTTCGACACCATCCGTGCACACCCTGTTCACGAAATGGCCCGTACTAATCATCTACATCTTGTTTATATCTGTTGCTATTACCAGTCTACTTGTCGACAAAAAACGCGACATCTGTGCGTTAAATCCGTACATCAAGTGTATCAACTACGACTACAACTTCGCCACTGGTGATGAACCAATCTACATCAAAGTTGCCAAAAGTCTGCGCTACGTGGGTACAGCCAAAGTCACTGACGGTCCCACAAATGAGCTCGCACACAGCATCCACAGCCTCGGGGTGTCATTTTTGTTGATGCCAACGGTCGTCGAAGAGGATATTTTATGGCCGCGCATCTCATTCATCATGCTAAATGGCGTCATCGTATCAATGCTTTTTCACCTGAGTGGACATCTCCGCATACCGAACGCACCGCAGCTCACCATACTTCAGCGCATCGGCATTACTACCAGTGCCATGATCGCACTCCCGTTGATTCCTGCGGCAAACCAGTTCTATCCTGATTTGATTGCAGGTGTGCTCCTGATGGGTATCTGGTACTGGGCCTATCGTATGACGAACAACCTCCCAACTGCACCACTCCCCTACCTATTGGCAGTCATCTTTATTCCGTGGTTACACAGCAAATATCTATATATCTCAGTGGTGCCCATCCTCATCGTCTGCTACATCATGTGGCACCAAAACGTCCGCTCGCTACTCACTGCGGTCATTCTTACCTATCTGCTTTCATTGGCAGGGGTCATGTGGTATGGGCTCACTGCCTGGGGAAATATGTTTGGTCCAATTTCTGCAGGATCAGTACAACTCACCGCGGAGGGCCTGAGCCGTATCTTTGGTCTCCTCTTCGACCAAAATCAAGGTATTTTTGGGCAACACCCCCTCTTATTTGCCGGCGTGCTCGGCCTCGGAATGTTTTATCGGCGCAATCCCCTCTTGTTTATCATGTGGGCATGGTGCTTTGCAGTACCGATTGTACTGAACGCGCTCCATTCCAATCCATATGGTGGATTCAGCTACTCTGGTCGATTCCACTGGAGTAGTGCGGTCATGCTATATGTGCCGACCATCGCTATGCTCGTATGGCTGTTATCTCGGTTACCGGTACTCACCACGCGTATCTTGCTCGGATCGTTGATGCTTCAGAGTTACTTTTGGTATATGTACAGCACCCAAACCGTCCTTTATCCACGTTCACTAAAGGATGGATCATTGGTGACGGAGCGCTATACGATTTTGTACGGTCCACTTGAGGCGTTGTTACCACAATATCGTTCACTCGAGGTCGCATTGACCACACCAGCCAATTACATCTGGCTCATCGTCATGCTGGTTGCCGCATACACGGTCAACTATCGCCAACGTCACGAACGCATCACCATGACCAACTAGGTCATGGTGCACCACACCGCTCTACCAGCCCGTCACGCTGTATAACCAGATCAACGTGTGCGTGATGCGCACACAACAACACAGTATTTAATTCTTGGGTGTATTGCCAGCGCTGCCGAATTTCGTCTCGCCAGCCCATTGAGAGCCATCGTGCATCAAGTTGACTCGGCGGGGCAACCAGCACCATACCACCCCGTGTTGCGGCCACACGCATCGCACGTTGGACGTCGGCATCAACCACAACAACAGCATCCGCATCCACACGCGCAAGACGCATCACCATGGCACGATCATCAGGTGACAGTGTCGGCCGTGTCAAGCTCCCCAACCACACCAGCCACACGAGTGCCGGAAGCAGTACCCAGGTCACACGAGCAGACATACACATCTGCCATCCCACCAGCCCCCACACCACCAGTGTGATGATCTGGTAGCCACTCTGCATCAACGATAACGGCAAAACATAGACAATCGACATGCCCGCCACAAGTGCCGTTGCCCACCAGTAATGGCGTTGCCATACCACGACAAGACACAACCACCAGCCAATCAGAAGCATCCAGATGGGGAGTTGTCCCCAGGCACAGAAGACACCCCAGACAAGCCACAGCGCTGCCACACACAAATCGCGCGTATCCCGTTGCGGTCGAAGCCAGACGTGCCACGCCAGTAGACCAAGCATCGGCCACAGGTGCAACAATGCCATGGTGGCACTCCCATGAGGGAGTTGCCACGTGACATCACGTGTGAGTACAGCCAATGCAATCAACGCAATCCACCCCAAGCGTTGCCTCCACCAATACCAAAGCACGACACTACACGCAATAACGGCCCCCCACCACCATAGTGAATCACCCATGCTCATGGCACAACACAGCATGCCAGCTAGCCACCACCACTGCCGTTGCCACAAAAATAGCGCAACGATGCTCCACCAGACGCTCTGCCAGAGCCATTGACTATCAGCGCGTGTCAGTGCGACCTGTACGGTGGTGGGCACCCATCCTTGTACATCGGCCGTGTGACTTGCGACCCACAGTGGATCCGCCACCCCAATTGCTGCTCGTACCAATGGCACCAGCGTACCGGCACTCAGGACCCCTACGATGATGAGCATTCGCCAGACATACTGACGCAACGACAGCGGCACTTGGTTGACCACGTACCACATCAACTGCGACAACACACCGACGGCCGTCGCCAGCATCAGCGTGAGCGCCGTCGCACCATCGCTCCCACTCAGGCGTGCCAATACTGCCGTGGCGCGCCAGATACCACTCGCATCAAGTGCCACAAATCCAGCCAACCACGGATCAGCAATCGTCGGCCAATCAACACGTAATTGCTGGTTGATGATGGCCACCTGTCGCCACCAATCATGCGGGGTACTCACACCACCGGCCCACCAAAGTGCAACAGCCACCATCAACAACCAGATGAGTTCACCACCAAGAACGAGTTGCCAAGTCTGCCGGATCTGCGCCACAATCTGCCGCCTTCGCTGCCACCACGCCCATACTGCAACGGGCACACACACGCCCAATCCCAGCATAATGGTCGATTGTTGCAACGCCAATCCACTCACACCAATCAAAACAACCATGCCAATGGCTCGACCAACTGTTACACCATGATCGCGCCACCGGCCGAGCCACGGCACCAGCAAGAGCATGAGGCCATCAACAAGCAATAACCACACCACCCAGCCACCCTGACCATGCCAAACACGCTGAGTCGCTGTCAAGGCCTGCCACATCGGTGCATCCATCAATCCCATGGTGGGATATGTGCGATACATCTTTGTGGTCGTGTGTGCCACAGTACTCCACTGCACATCAGCCAATAGACGACGCGTCAACTCATGTGCATCGAGACGTGCACGATTCTCAAAGATCCACACTTGTGGATGATCATAGACACTCAGCGCCTCCTCAGCGCTCCGTGTATCGCGCCACCACGGACCAATACGCGGCCAACGCGCTGCCTGGTAGCGCAACGTATACCCCAACTGCCCATCGAAGAGCATGGCATAATAGCGCGTCATGACGGGGAAGCGCAACGGCATATCAGGAATCACGGCATGTGCCCGTGCACTGCTCAAGACGATGTAGTCAGCGGTTGCAATCTGCTCAATGAATCCACGTGTCGTGCCATCAATCGTGAGATACTTGGCAGGTCGGTCCGGGGCAAATACCTTGAGTTCCACAAATTGATAGCGTCCCGGCGTATTGTCACCGACACCTACCGGCAATGCATCGTCCCACTGTTCCACTGCAATCGTAGTACCAGCCGGAATGTGTTCGTACATCCAGGCTGAAGCGGCGATACGCGGATGTGGCTCACGATACATCTGCTGCCATGCGACCGCCGGTATCACACTTGCCAGCACCATGATGCCACACACCACGCGCCGCCACCGTCGTGCCACACCTGCCAGGGCCAGCATCGCAACGATGATTAATCCTGCATACATGGGCAAGTAGTAGCGCATGGTCATGCCAAATACACCACCCTGCCACACAAAAAATCCGACGACCCACACAACTAACAACCACACCGGTCGCCAACGGCGTCCCAGTATAATCCACACCCCGTAGAGTGCGAACGTGGCCACGACTGGTCCGAGCCCCCACCAACTTAACTGCCACCACGGATAGAGCCACGGTGTTGCATCTGCCCACTGGAACGTAGGCGGGGTGTCAACATCGCCGGCAACAATGCGTCCGGCTGCGCCGATATCGGCCAACCACCGTTGCTCGAACCATCCATTCTGCCACCACGTTGGATCGGCAATCCACAGCAGTAGCACACCTGCGCCTGCCGCAGATAACACCATGCCCAATGAACGCCACGACCATGGCAATAGCTGACGTACCCACACCACCAAGGCGATAATTGCCAGCGAAATCATGGTGATGCGTATGGCGCTTGCCACTGCCACACATACAGCAAACAAAAGCCAATCGCGCCAGCGGGAATGATGCAGACGAACCCCCGCACCTAATGCAGCCACAACCCACGGACTCACTATGGCATCCATGGTAAAAAAATGGCTCAACTGCATCGGCAACGGCGCGAGCGCATACAGTAGCGCAGCCCAGGCAC
This sequence comes from uncultured Klebsiella sp., assembly GCA_964482795.1. Lineage (GTDB taxonomy): Bacteria > Chloroflexota > Chloroflexia > Chloroflexales > Roseiflexaceae > UBA965. The sequence continues at coordinate 38,300 of CAYZZI010000011.1, read as the reverse complement.
TCGCACGGGCGGGCAACACGGCACGTGCCAGCCAAAAGATCAGCACAATGGCCACGACGTCGCTGAACCACGCCAACGTTCGCCCCGTATTGCGAATCTCTAACGCCGTTGCATCACGCCCAAACACCCAATCGCTGAGCACACGTACCATGGTCGTCGGGAACGTGCCATAGACGAAACGCTGTGACCAGCCAAAATTTCGCGGGTTTAATGAATTACACCCACTCGCACGACTCGGCTCCCACTCATGCGGTGCACGTTCAATCCCACGTAAATCGCGCGTTGCACTTGGTGCAGGAACCTTTCCATCAACCGCACAGTCATTCTGTACATACGCTGACCATGTATCAGGCAGTGAGAGCCGTAGCACGGTGTAAACCAAAAATCGCTCATCCGGATGCAGTGTATGTGGCCCATCCCAGTCGTACAGCGAGGTTCCTCGCCCAATGGCACCACAAAGTACGGCTACGCAGACAATCAGTACTGTTGCATGGCGACGAAGTAAGGTTAACATTGGTTCTCGTCCTTAGTCGGTGATACCATCAGTATAATGTCGTAATCACAGGTATAATTCACGTAACAATACCCGTCTCAGCGTTGCAGGAGATTCATGACCATTCCACGTGCCATTACCATTGATGGACCTGCCGGATCCGGCAAAAGTACGCTTGGTGCCATCCTCGCCGCACAGCTCGGTTTTGTCTATTTCGACACCGGGGTTATGTATCGTGCACTGACGCTCGCCGTCATTCAACACCGCGTTGACCCATCAGATAGCGTAGCCGTTGCAGCCCTGGCCAATCAGTGCCACATCGGCGTACACACGCCCACACATGATGATGGGCGGCAATATACAGTGACACTGGATGGCGTTGATGTCACCTGGGATATCCGCCAACAACAGGTCGAACGCCTAGTCTCGCACGTAGCCGCTCATCCAGCCGTACGCCAAATCATGCGTGCCCAACAACGCGCAATTGGCCTGGCCGGTGATGTTGTCATGGTCGGTCGCGACATCGGTTCGATTGTCTTGCCCGAGGCACCCCTCAAAATCTACCTTGATGTGTCAATTGCCGAACGGACACGTCGCCGCATCATCGAACTCACACACCGCGGTGAGCAGATTGATGACATCGCCTTAGCAGAATCTATTCGCCTCCGTGACGAACGCGACCGCCACGTCATGCACGCAGCGCCAGATGCCGTACATATCAACGGTGATACCCAATCGCCCGATCAAACGGTCGCCGAAGTTCTCGCATTAGTTGCCAACATTCCCGTGTTACACACACACTAAAGGTGCATCATGACACATAAATCACACCTGTTCCTGTGGCTTTGTATTCTGCTTAGTGGGTTCATCTACCCACACATCACCTATGCCCAGCAGAGCAATCGTATCACCATCGAAGCACGCGTCGGGTTTGATAATGTGTACACGACCGATACATGGACCCCTGTGACACTGACCGTGCGTGGTGACGACCAGGATCGCACCGTCACCGTGGAGTGGCTGGTCAATGATGACCTCGGCAATCGGATTTTGTGGAGCCGCGACATCAACCTACCCGCACAAACCACCAAAGAAATCCACACAAACGTCGTCATGCCTGGATTTGCTCGGAGTATCGTTGCCCGCGTTCAAGTAGACAATCGCATCCTTGCAAGTACCTTGATTGACGCCCAAATATCACCCGGCTGGTTAAACGTCGTCGTCAGCGACGATGCAAATTTACTCAAAGGACTTGGTGATGTCACTCTCGTAGATGGCTCAATTATCACCGTGGTCGTTGTACCGCCCACACACCTGCCCGACGACGCTCTGGGGTATCAAGGCGTGTACAACCTCTTCATCGACAATGCGGCACAGCTCACCGACGCGCAACAGCGTGCCATTCAGTTATGGATGGAACTCGGAGGGCGCGTCGTCGTACCTGACGTGGTATCCGGTACACTCGCCACCAACAGCCAAATCTCCCTTGACTACTCCACACCACATGTGGTGCGCCTCACCACAGAGGTAACAGCTCAACTCCCTGACGATGTCGTTGTGCCGACTGTCAAACCCTCTCCGCTTGCGGTTGAAGTGCATCCGGGGAGTAATCTCCTGTGGGAACGTTCAGTGGGACGTGGGACGTTTTATCAAACCACCGTCCCCTTCAATGCGTTACGTGATTGGAGCGGGCTTGCCTGGTTGTGGCGACCGGTGTTGCAACCGCAGTACCCCGATATCCGGGCCGTCGTAGGTCGACCAAACATCGTCATTCAAAATGACCCTCTCGGACGTTCACTCAACATTGCCGCACTCAGTCAACCACACCCAGTCGTCATCTTCCTGTTGATTCTGGCATACATTGCCATCATCGGACCAGGCACCTATGTGGTGCTCAAACGGCGATACACGCTCGACTGGGCGTGGGTTTCAATTCCTGCCACTGCCATTATTATCACCATCCTCCTCGCCATCACTGGCGTCATCTTGCGTGGCAATAACACGCTCGTCTACACCCTGAGTATCGTGCAACAACAGGCGCAGGCCACACACGCCTTGGTCAGTAGTGGAACTGCCATTTATACTCCCTTTCGTAGCAGTTACGTGGTTGATGCCAACGATGCTGATAGCATCATCGCCGTACGTAACAGTCAAGTCGCCGACGGGTTGCGCTTTGGCGATGACAAAAACGCCCAAATTGCCTTGAGCGGCGATATCGGCAGCGTCCAGTCGGTACACACCCATCATATGATTGATGCACCGCTGTCTGTCACACATCAACTCACCGCCGATGCCTCCACACTCACCGGTCGCATTCAAATTGCCGGGGGTAATTTACGCGATGTCGTGGTGTTCTACGGCAGCAAGGGGCAATTTGTAGGGGACGTTGCACAAAATCAGCCCATCACCGTCTCAATTGACGACACCATCGCAGAGTTCCCCTGTGACGTGAACAGCGACCTCGAACAACCCTTCGACCAACGACGGCTGTACGAAGTCGTCGCCGGATACTGCGGTGCCGTCACCGCGTTGCCCACCAACCGTGTCATCGTCTATGGTTGGAGCGATGCACCAACAAATCCACCGGTCGTCCAGGCGACACGAGTAACCGCCCAACGCCAATTACACGTGATTACCATCAACCTGCCATGAGTGCAATGCGGATACTAGATCAACTCCAAACCCATCTCACATCACACCCACCAGGCGTGTGGATTGTGGGTGTCTCAGGAGGCCCTGATTCACTAGCACTGTTATATGCTCTTTGCGAAAGCGGCATCGGCGCCACGGTGCACGTCTATCACCTCGACCACGGACTGCGTGGCGACCAGTCGGCAGCCGATGCCGATTTTGTGCGACAGTGTGCCACCGAACTAGGGCTCCCACATCGCATCGAAAAAGCCAACCTTGCCAGCGAGGCAGCACCCCATCACAACCTCAACGAAGCCGCCCGCGTGGTGCGCTATCGGCGCCTCGCACAGTATGCCAGTGACACAAATGCCACAGCGGTGCTCGTGGCTCATACCCGTGACGATCAAGCCGAGACACTCCTGATGCGCCTGCTCAGAGGCAGTGGCCCAACGGGACTCGCATCCATGCGCTCCCAACTAGCGTGGCACCAATGGGCACCATCCACCATGCACGGACATGCCGTGTTACTCAGACCACTCCTCACATGCGATCGCACCGAGACGGTGGCGTTTTGTCAGGCCCGTCAACTCACGCCACGCCACGATCCAAGTAACGATAACCCGCACAATCAGCGTGTGCGCATGCGCCAACATCTCTTACCCGCACTCCGCCACGAACAACCACAACTCAATGCCATCCTCAGTCGCACTGCGTTGCTGTGTGGCGATGACGCAGATTTCGTAACCCAACAACTTGCCGTGGTATGGCCAACATTTGCCACGCATCATGACCACACAGTTACCATACAACGTTCAGCGTTTATGACGCTCCACGTGGCACTCCAACGTGCCGCCATCCGTCATGCGATTACGTGTGTACATGGGTCACTACGTGGGTGGAACCTTGAGCATATCGAATATGTACGCCAGGCCATACAGCACCCACCGCGCCAACAGCATCAACTACCAAACCACGTCACGTTGCGCGTGAGCACAACGCACGCCACGTTGATGACGCCGCATGCACCAGCGTCTGCACCATATATCGACACCATCCACGCCATTCAGACACACGACGTCATCAACTGCCGAGATGGGTGGTGGCTCCTCAGTACCACTACCACTACCCATGCAACCACACACCACGATCGATGGCAGGTCTTTCTTGATCCAAATCGGAGATATCAGCTACGCACTCGCCGTCCCGGCGAAGAGATTGGCATCGGCCATGGACGCCATCGACGCATACAAGACGTGATGGTAGATGCACGTATTCCCGCATCACACCGTGCACACTGGCCCATCGTCGTGGCTGACCAACACGTGGTCTGGATACCCGGTGTACGTGTTGATCCGCATTATGTGGCGCCACCTGACACACCTGCCATGCATCTGTCACTGATTCACGCCACCGACTACGAAAATTTCAGGTATGATGAATAACATCTTTTTATGGGGAGCACACGGTACTTGTATGCATCAAGACATTCATCATGTTCTACTCACCGCCGAACAAATTGACGCACGGGTCAAGGCACTCGGCCAAGTCATCGCTCGCGATTATCGCGATGTAGGCGACCTCGTGTTAATTGGCGTTCTAAAGGGATGTACGGTGTTTATGGTCGATTTAGCACGCGCCATCGACATTCCTTTGTCAATTGACTTTATCGCCACCTCAAGCTACGGCAGTGGCACACACAGCAGCGGCGTCGTTCGTCTCCTCAAAGACCTCGACATGGACATTGCCGGTCGGCATGTCCTCATCGTCGAAGACATCATTGACAGCGGCCTCACCCTGTCGTATCTGCATGCCCAGTTCCTCAAGCGCGAGCCAGCCAGCATGCGCATCTGTACGCTGCTTAACAAGCCATCGCGTCGCGACCCATCAGTCACGCTGACGGTCGACTATCTCGGCTTTGACATCCCCAACGAGTTCGTGGTCGGGTACGGCTTGGATTACGCCGAACACTACCGCAATCTCCCGTATATCGGCGTACTCAAACCAGAGATTTACACACACTAACTATCGAGAAGACTGGCTGAACTCATACCTCAGCCAGTCATTCTGGTTGTGTTAGAGTTCAATAAGAGTTACTATTTTGCCATTTTCTCCTCTTGCCCCCACAAAAAACAGAGTGGTATAATCACTCTACCTACTGCAAAGTAGGGAGTCCCCACGTTGTCTCACCACTGAGACACACCAAGACCCAACGGAGTGCGATCTCCTAGATTGAGAAGAGTTATGGGCGAAAATCGCTGGCTCAAGAATAGTTTCGTCTACCTTATCATCCTGGTTGCTGCGTTAGCGTTGTTCTTTAATTACTTCAGCAACACGCAAAACGTACCCAACGAGCGTGGCATCTACGCAGTACTTGCTGATGCCAAAGCAGGCAAGGTAGGCAGCATTGAAGTACAGTCAGGGAGCAACGAGATTCGTGTGCTTTACCTCGACGGTACGTCGGTGCGCTCACGCATCGAGACTGGTAGCAGTATTACCACCTTGATGGTCCAAGCTGGCGTTCCGCTCGAAAGCGTTGATGTCAAAGTCGCTGCAGCTCCGGCGTGGGGTGGCTTATTCAACGTCTTCTCCGTGTTATTGCCAGTGCTCTTAATGATTGGTTTCTTCGTCTTCTTCATGCGCCAGGCTCAAGGCTCCAACAACCAAGCGATGTCGTTTGGCAAGAGCCGTGCCCGCATGTTCTCAGGCGATAAGCCGAGCGTCACATTTGCTGATGTTGCCGGCCAAGAAGAGGCCAAGCAAGACCTCACCGAAATCGTCGAGTTCCTCAAGTTCCCCGATAAATTTGCCGCCCTCGGCGCCCGTATTCCACGCGGTGTCTTGATGGTTGGCCCTCCGGGAACCGGTAAGACCCTGCTGTCACGCGCCGTCGCCGGCGAGGCAGGTGTGCCGTTCTTCTCGATCTCGGGCTCTGAATTCGTCGAAATGTTCGTCGGCGTCGGCGCCTCACGCGTCCGCGACCTCTTCGATCAGGCCAAGCGCAACGCTCCGTGTATCATCTTCATCGACGAAATCGACGCAGTCGGTCGTCAGCGTGGCGCCGGTCTCGGCGGTTCACATGATGAGCGCGAGCAGACGCTCAACCAAATCCTCGTGGAGATGGACGGCTTCGACTCAAACACCAACATCATCGTGATTGCTGCGACCAACCGCCCTGACGTGCTTGATCCCGCCTTGGTCCGCCCAGGCCGCTTCGACCGCCAGGTCGTCCTCGACGCCCCAGACATGAAGGGTCGCGTCGCCGTCCTCGGTGTGCACACCAAGGGTAAGCCACTTGCCGACGATGTCGACTTGTCCGTTGTTGCCAAACTCACACCCGGCTTTTCGGGCGCTGATTTGGCTAACGCAGTCAACGAGGCCGCTATTTTGGCAGCCCGTCGCTCAAAGAAGCAAATCAGCCAAATCGAGTTGACCGATGCCGTTGAGCGCGTCGCCCTCGGTGGCCCCGAGCGTCGCAGTCGTGTCATGACCGACCGTGAGAAGTTGCTCGTCGCCTACCACGAGGCTGGTCACGCTGTGGCTGCCGCCGGTATGGCTCGTGCCCACATGGTCCAGAAGGTTACGATTATTCCACGTGGTCGCGCTGGCGGCTATACGCTCTTCCTCCCCGAAGAAGACAGCCTGCGCTATACCACCGCCTCACAATTCAACGCCCAACTCGTGGCAGCGCTCGGTGGTCGCGTCGCCGAAGAAATCATCTTCGGCATCGAAGAAGTCACCACCGGTGCATCCGGCGATATCACCCAAGTCACCCGCATCGCCCGATCAATGGTTACCCGCTTCGGCATGAGCCGTTCACTCGGCCCCATCGCCTTCGGCGAAAAGGAAGAGATGATCTTCCTCGGCCGTGAAATCAGCGAGCAACGCAACTACGGTGAAGAAGTCGCGCGCAAAATCGACGAAGAGGTGCATCGCATCGTTGCTGAGGCCTACGAGCGCACGCGCAACATCTTGACCAGCAATCGTGAGGTCCTTGATGACATGGCCAACGCGCTCATCGAGTACGAATCAGTGGATGGCGATCGTCTGCGGAGCTTAATTGCCCGCATTGACCAGAACAACGGTCAGCTTAACCCTGCCTAGTGCAACACTCCCACACAATCGGCGGCGATGGACTATGTCCATCACCGCCGATTTCTTTTTCTTATGCACCAGTAAGTCCTCCATGTGCGTACCAGCGTATCTGCGCCATCCACTACTCCATGTTCTGCACCTCTTGCCAGACTTCATAGGCAGCACCAGCATTAAGCACCAAAATACCAATACCCACCACCAAATCAGGCCACGCCGATGCGGTAGCGAATGTCAACATGCCGGCAATCACAATCGCTACATTAGAAAGCACGTCGTTGCGCGCCGATAAAAAAGCCGCTTTGATGAGCCCACTCCCATGACTACGATAGCGCACCAACAACCACGCACATGCAAAATTCACCAACATGGCGCCGATGCCCGTCCATGTCAGACTCGTAGGGTCAGGTGTCTGCATGGTGCCGAATTTTTCGATGGCAGACCATGCAGTCGTCACACCAGGTACCAATAATAAGCCGGCCAACAACATCCCCACACGCCGGCGCCATACCACACCAAATCCCAACGCCAAGAGAATCAAACCGTTGACTGAAGCATCTTCTAAGAAGTCAATACTATCGGCCAAAAGGGCCACTGAGTCAATCAGCTGAGCCACACCAAATTCAACAAAAAAGTAGGCAAGATTTGCCAGGGCCACGATGCGAATGATACGTACCAACTGCGGATCATGGGGCGTCTGTGTCATGATTATGTCCGTATGTTCTGGATGGTTGCGAGTAATACCAGCGCATAGGCATCAACGGCATGTGTTGACGATGCCTCATATCGCCAATCACCCACCTGTGCGCGGCAGCGAGTTCCTTGTGCCCACACCTCGATCTGCAACACGGCGTGCGGCCCCAGCGTATGCATCAGCAGATCACGCACTTGCGTCTCACTGGGCAACCATAATGCCTCATGTGCCAACACACTATCAAGTGCCCACTCACTCGCACCATGGAAAAGTAATGCCGGGGATCCCTCAAGGAGTGCTAATTCAACCGCACCAGGTGCGATTAACCACGTGTCACTTGGGTCATCAAACAAACAGAACCAGTCACCGTTGGCAGGTTGCCAGCGTATCCCGGTGTCGAATAATGCACGAGCCAGCGTGCTTTCAATTAATCCTGCCATAGTGTTATTACTTTGCTAAGGACCGCACATGCTGAATGGCAGCCAAACGACTCTCCTGAATATAACGCAACGTTTCACTCCACAATTCACGATGGGGGGACATATGCCGGTACAACAACTCAGCAATGACCAAATTACGGTACCATTTCCGATTAGCAGGCACCACATACCATGGTGCGTGGGCCACGCTGGTACTACGCATCACGGTATCATATGACTCAAGATACGTCCCAAACAAACGCCGATCGTGCCAATCATCGGCCGAGAGCTTCCACGCCGTTTCAAGCGATTGCTCGCGAGCAATCAGACGTTCAGCTTGTTCATTTTCATCGATATGCAAAAAACACTTGATGATAATCGTACCATCATCGTGTAATAACTCTTCAAAATGGCGGATATGACCTATCCGTCGTTGACGTAGATCGTCGTCAATCGTGCCACGTGCATACTGGGCCACCACATCTTCATAGTGAGAGCGGTTGAAGATACCCAACGTCCCACGGTTCGGGACTGCTGCATGCACACGCCACAAAAAATCATGTGCAAGTTCGTTGGGTGTCGGCAACTTAAACGATTGCACGACACAATTGAGCGGGTCACCCTCACTCATCACAAACCGTACCACGCCATCCTTGCCACTCGCATCAAGACCTTGCAACATCAACAAGACTCGATGCGTACCCGCACCAAACATCAATGCCTGCAACGCACTCACCTCGTGCATGAGTGCATCAGCTTGTGCTTTGCCCTCTTCTTTGGTGAGTACGTGCGCCGGATTAGCACTAACATCAATTAATGCAGGAGATGATTCACCAAACATCGCTGGGATAAACTGCATGACACTTCACATCCTTAGCAATCACAATCGTATGACACACTCGCATGCAACAGAGCCACATCACTACAGTAGTGGGACGCAGTTGGGGCGCTGATGGCCAGGCTTTGCCAAATCTCAATATGCTTTATGCATCTCTTTGCCTGCTATCATACCACCAATCAGGCGTATTCAAGTGCAGTGTGCTATAATCACATGCAGTATTTGGCAGATGCGAGGCGATATCGATGAAAGAACTCTTTCGTCGTGCTCCAAAAGCGTTTACGCCCGGTGAGCAGACACCTGAACAAGGGACCCCGGATAACATGTGGGTCAAATGCCCGTCATGTGGTGATTTGACCTACATCAAACAACTCCGCGATAACCTCAAGGTATGTAAGTGTGGTCACCATATGCGCCTCAGCGCATTCGAGTGGCAAGGATTGTTCGACAGCGACTCATTTATCCAAGAGGATGGCGATATCGCCCCACTTGACCCGCTCAACTTTGTCTCCCCCAAAGATAACTACGCCCAAAAGCTCCGTGATAGCCAACAAGAGACTGGCCTCTATGACGCCATGATTAGTGGCTCAGCAACCTTGATGGGTCAACCCCTGCAAGTCACCATCAGCGAGTTTGAGTTCATCGGTGGTTCCATGGGGAGCGTCTTCGGCGAGAAGATTGCTCGCGCCGCCGAACGCGCCTACGCACGGCGCGTTCCGCTCTTGACCATCAACGCTTCGGGTGGTGCGCGCATGCACGAGGGTGTCTTGGCCCTCATGCAACTCCCCAAGGTCAACCTCGCCCTTGCTCGTCTTGGCAGCATTGGCATGCCCCATATTTCTCTGATGACTGACCCGTGTTATGGTGGCGTCTTGGCCTCATACGCATCGGTCGCCGATATCATCATTGCCGAGCCTGGTGCTCGCATCGGTTTTGCCGGTCGTCGCGTCATTGAGCAGACCATTCGCCAAAAGTTGCCGGCCAACTTCCAAAGCGCAGAGTTCATGCTCGACCACGGCATGATTGATATGGTCGTACCGCGTACCGACATGCGCAACACCTTGGCACGACTGTTTAAGCTTTATACTATGCGCGATGCTTCGGCAGCGCCCATCCCAGCTGACGTATGAGGATTACCCCATGAAGACACCACTCTCCGCTTGGGATAAAGTCCAAATCTCACGCCATGTCCAACGCCCGCGCACGCTCGATTACATCCGCGTCTTGTGCGAGGATTTCTTCGAACTCCACGGCGATCGTCGCTTTGCCGATGATGCGGCCATTGTCGGTGGCGTCGGGCGCATCAACGGTCGCTCGGTCGTCATCGTCGGCCACCAAAAAGGCCGCGATACGCGCGAGAATATGCGCCGCAACTTCGGCATGCCCAAACCAGACGGCTACCGCAAGGCCATGCGCCTCTTCTATCACGCCGAAAAGTTCTCATTGCCCGTGATTTGTCTTATTGACACTCCCGGTGCTGACCCCAGTATGGAGTCTGAGACCCGCGGTCAAGGCAACGCCATCGCCGAGAACATTCTCGTCATGGCCCAACTCAAAACCCCACTTGTCAGCCTCGTCATCGGCGAGGGCGGATCAGGTGGTGCGCTCGCCATCGGCGTCACCGATCGCATCTTGATGCTCGAAAACTCCATCTACTCGGTGGCTGCCCCCGAGGCCAGTGCCGCCATCTTGTGGCGCGACTCCTCCAAGGCACCCGATGCAGCCAAAACGATGCGCATCACCGCCCAAGACTTGCTCGAGATGCGTATCATCGACGACATCATCCCAGAGCCCGAAGGTGGTGCTCACAACGACGCCGATAACACCGTACGACTCGCCGGCGCACGTATCATGCATCACATCAACGAACTCAGCCAACTGCCACTGAGTGTGCTCCTCGATCAGCGCTACCAAAAGTACCGCGTCATGGGGGCATTTACCACGCTTTCTACCTCGCAGGCCAACGAGGGCGACGCATTACCGTTCGTCTAATTGATACCAGTGCGCGGGTGGATTATCTAATCCGTCCGCGCTTTTTTATTGCTAAAGAGCCACGCCGTGCAGATAGTCGCCGCTACCATCCAACAACTCACCAATGACTTTGTGAGCTGTAGCACGACACCGCGCCTCGATGCGGAGCTTATCGTTGCCTATTTGCTGAAAACGACCCGCACACGACTAATCCTACATCACCACGACCACATATCGCCTGAACAACTGGCAATCCTTGATCAGCTTCGCCAACGACGAATCGCCGGCGAGCCCATCGCCTATCTGACCAACACGCGCGAATTTTATGGGCTCGACTTTTATGTCGATGCCCGGGTGCTTGTGCCGCGCCCCGAAAGCGAACTCCTCGTCGAATTAGCCATCGCAGCCGCACATCGGCTCAACACTGCCATGGTGGCTGACATCTGCACTGGAAGCGGGTGTATTGCCATGGCTATCGCTGACACCGCACCACAACTCACCGTCATCGCCACTGACATTTCGGGAGATGCTCTCGCCGTCGCCCAAATCAACCGCACGGCACTCAATCTGACACAACGAGTCCATCTCGTCCGTGCCGATTTGTGCACCCCACTCGCACCAATCCCAGTGATGGTGAGCAATCCGCCCTATACCATTCTCAGCGACATCGACGCCAATGTACGCGATTTTGAGCCACATCTCGCACTGGCTGGTGGCGATCAGGATGGCGCATCATTCTACCGCACCTTCGCACAACTCCTCCCACACCACCTCGCTCGTCCGGGCTTTTTTGCCTGCGAAATCGATCCACGACAAGTCGATATCGTGGCACAACTCCTCCAACACGCCTACCCCGATGGCAACGTGACACGCCACAATGATCTGGCCGGTCGTCCACGTGTCGTCGCCATTCAAGTCCCAGCATAGATTATTTAGGCTCACCTAAACATTGGTAATGCTGCAGTAATGCGCACCTGTCATGATGGTCTTGGGTTCGTTCATCATGAGAGGATTTGCCATGAGTACACGTTTGATCTTGGCCCTGCTACTCGCATTGACCGTGCTAGTCAACATGATTACCCCCACCACCACACATGCCCAATCCGTCGAAAGTGACGCCGACGCTGCAGCAGACGTTGTCCCGCCAAGCGATGTCCGTGACAACGACGACGACCGTCTCACCACTCCACGCTTGACCAACTACACCGATATCGGCCTAGCCCTCTTCTCAGCCCAAAGCCAGGCAGACATCGATCAACTCAGTACCTTGTTCGACGCTGCACGCGCCACACAACCGATGGTACGCAACCAATCACGCAACCTCCATCTCGGCGCGCAACTCACCCGCGCCATCACCGGCGAAACAAACTATCGTAAGGTCCTCCCCAAAAACGCCCTCAATACCATCGTCCGCAAAGGCGACATCCTCCTCCGCCGTACCGGCATGGATGGCTGCCTCCTCTGGGATATCATCCCACTCTGCAAGTACTGGGCTCGCGTCTATGAACATGCAGGGATTTATTATGGGAAAAGTGAAGGATTTGGCATAGCAGTTTACGAATCAACGAATGTTGGCGGTGTGCAATTCAAACCAATCATCACATGGCAACAACGCGGGCAGTACATCGGCATCCACCGCGCACGCACACTCTCAGCCACAACCCTTAGTAACACACTCGACAAAATCACCAAACGCTACGGCCACCTTGTTACCCCCTATAACTACAACTTCATTGACAAGCAGACCGATCGTGCCCTCTACTGCTCACAACTCGCATGGAAGTACTTTCAAGCCATGGGCGTTGACATTGACAGTAATAGTCCGATATACGCGCAGTGGTTAATTGGACAATACGGCGGTAGCATTGGCAGCTATGTTGGACAGCATGCCGTGGCGCCTGACGAAATTGGTCTCTCCAGTGCCCTCACTCGGCTCTACTCCGGCTGGAACTAACCAACACATCCAGGCAGGGCGACGAGGCGACTCGTCACCCTGCCGCTCACCACAGGAGGCTGATATGCACGCATCACTGCACCGATGGTCTGCATTCTTGATTTCCCTGTTTCTCATCAGCTGCACACCAGCTTGGCAACCCGTCCAAATACCCGCGCATCCACTCTACGTCGTCACCGGCAAACGTGCCATTCCAGGGCTTGACACCAGTGCAATTTGGCTTCTTGATCGCACCACATTTGCACCAACCTCACAACGCGACCTGCCGCTGACCTTCATCCACGATGGTTTCATTGATTCACACCGCATTTGGCTCGGCTATGCCGGTGATATCAACGAAGATGCCTACGACGCAGCCACCCTCTCACTCGATTTGCGCACGACACACACCCACCGCGTCTGCATGGAACCCATCTCCGTTCATCCGTTTGGTGACGATGTGATTGTTCTCTGTCAGGAGCGTGGATTTGA
>CAYZZI010000011.1:0-24640 GCA_964482795.1 uncultured Klebsiella sp. | reverse complement strand
CTCGAATCTGAGCAGCGTCCTGCAACTGACATTTTTCGTTATCGTACGGGTGATACTGCGCTCACGCCACTGGCCAACTTCGGGCGTTCTCCCGAGATGGGCACGATCCATGATGGATACTTATACACCGTACACAACATTTGGGATTCGTACTATCTCACCGAAGCCTCAATGACGCGCATTTACAAGACGAATCTTACTACATGGGAGAGCACGTATTGGGAGTACGACTTTTATGAGTGGCGCTACATCGGCGATATTGCCACGGTGGATGGACAAATTTTGCTGACACGCTTCGGGCACGATGATGTCAATCAAGAGGGGCTCTACCGGCTCAACCCGGACACGGGCGATCTCACCATGGTTGTCGCCTTGCCTGGTGTTTCGCTCATCCTCATGCCCAAAGAGTAGGCATGTGTGCATGCACACATGATGCGTCAGTCAAACAGTGGCGTTATCCTCTTTCGGACCAGAATGGCTGTTGCCACAGTGCCCAGTACTGACGCCACCGCCACACCGAGATGATAAGAGCGACCAAGACACACAGACCTGCAAATGCAACGAGACGATATCCAACGGGCTGTACATACGTCAACAGGACACAGTACCCAATCCACGCGCATGTGAGGGCACCAAGGCGTCTCCAATCGTACGTCATTGCTGCGGCTGCTGAGTTCATCCATCCAAGCAACAGTGGAATCACACACGCAGCAATGGCGGTCGCCCACGCAGCACCATGTGCCCCGAACTGGGGAATAAGCCAGATATTCATGCCGATATTCACCGTTGCACCAAGAAGCGTTGCCCACGCCAATCGACCGGTCTGTTGGGCACGAATGGCCGGCATACTCACAATCGCTACCACACCACTCAACAATGGGGCAATCAGCAACCACGGTACATACGCAGTTGCACCGACTGCATCACGACCACCAATGAGCTGCAGTAACACCGGCGTGCACATGACAATCAATGCACCCACCAACAGACTCATTGCCACATACACGGTCAATACCCACATGGTCACATGCGGTTGTAATTGTCGGCGTGCCATCGGTTGCCAGGCCTGTTTGAATGGCTCCGCAACAAATGCCATTAACGAGGCAACCACTGTGGCAATCGCATACTGACCGAGTACGAGCGGTGTGACATACTGCACCAAAATCCAACGATCAATGAAGAGCAAGCTCCACACGGCCATACTCGCCGGTACCAATGGTAATCCGAGACGTCCAAACGCCCAGACCTCATCCCAGCGCGTTGTTGCCCACCACCAGCGCCAACTAATCGCAATCGCAAGCAGGGCCACAAGGATGTTGGTGCCGGCTAACGCGACAATCATGCCTGTCACCCCGGCATCAAACCACAGCACGAGGGTGATGCGACTCATCGCCAATACCAGCACATAGACCACCATCAGCACTACGGCGTGGCCGGTATGAGCCAGTAGGCGCGCCATTGCAAGGACTACGCCATACACGGCCGCACCAGGCAACGAAAGGGCATAGACGACGACAAGCCACGCCACATCAGAGCGTTGGACGTAGTGAGCCACCAATGGCGCCACGCCCATGGCGAGTATGCTCACGCCACATGCAACAAGTATCACCAGACGCAGAGCGCCCGCAAAGATTGGCTGATGGGTTGTGAGACCATCTGTGGACGGCGCACGGGCAATCATGGTGGTCGGCAATCCCCACAGTGCGAGTGGGAGCAACAACTGTGCCACACTCTGTACGAGATCAACCGTACCGTACCCAGTAACACCGATGGCACCGATGTAGAGTGGCGTCAGTGCAAACGCCACCAGTGGCCCGAGCAGGGCTGCAAACCCGTATATGCTGGTAATGGTCAATAAACGCCGCATGAATGGTTGGCTTTCTCACAGCATATGAGAGATACGAGTACAATAGCAGAGAATGTTACCAAAGGAGTAGTGTGTGCGTTATCGTCTCCTGGCACTTGATCTCGACGGCACCGTCGTCAATCACGACTTAACGATTCGCCCGCGTGTGCGTCATGCGATTGCTGCGGCACAACAAGCTGGCATTATTGTAACCCTCGCCACTGGGCGCATGTTTGGTGCGGCCATGCCTTTTGCCACGACACTCGCCATCTCCGCCCCACTCATCTGTTACCAAGGAGCCGTCATCAGGAACGCCAGTGACGGCGCTATTCGGTTTGCATCTACGATGCCGGGGGAGGCAACTGCCGAAGCCGTGAAATACCTGCTTGACCACCAAATCTTTGTGGTGGCCTACATTGATGAAGTCTTGTACATCGCCGAACGGCGTCCTGAACTCGATTTGTACTTGAGTTATCACCCTGAAGGTGCCGAAGTGCGCCTCAGCGACAATTTGCCCGATGTGGTCCGCCAAAAACCAGCCACCAAAGTGCTCTTTGTGGCCGAACCAGCCATCGTTGGTCCCACACTGTCAAATCTCAAACACCTGGTCGGCGACCGCCTGGTTACCACGCGTTCTCATCAACTCTTCGGCGAACTGACTGCACTCGGCGTCAACAAAGGCGTGGCGCTCGCTGAACTCGCATATCAACTTGATATTCCACGTACTGCGGTTGTGGCTATTGGGGATCAGGCCAATGATATTGAAATGGTCCAGTGGGCCGGGCTCGGACTGGCCATGGGGAATGCCATACCCGAACTCAAAGCCGTGGCCAAACACAATCTCCCCACGATTGATGAGGATGGCGTCGCTATTGCAATCGAACAATACCTGTTGTAACTGGGAATCCGCACCATACCAAAACCCCCAGGGGCTAACCCTGGGGGTTTTGGTTGCGACGACGCACGCAATCTTCTATAATTATAGACTAGCGTGAGCGGTACATGGTGCGCAAGCACTTGGTGCATACGCTGACTTGGACCTGAAGGCCACCCTCAAGCGTCAAAGTGGTGCGCTGAACGTTCGCCTTAAAGGTACGGTTGGTGCGAGGCGCACGGCGGAACCAACCACCAGTTGCTTGGTGACGGATGTTGCGGCCGAACGTGACGCCCTTATCGCAGATTTGGCACTTCGCCATGATAACTCCTCCTCAGGAGACGGCTTGCCGACACAAATGTCGTGTGACACACTAATGAAGGATGATACCATACATACCCATGTGATGCAAACCGCACAAACCGAAGTTGGCCAAATTTATCTGAGCACCCCGGTCATTGCCAAATTCGTGGTCATGCAACTCCGGCACCTGCCACAGGTGCGTGGTATTGGCAAGATGTCACTCGACATCACTCATCCACACGCCTGGCAGCGTGTGGTGGTCCATCGTGCTGATGCGATTGAAGTACCCCTTGTCGTCGTTGACTCGGTGCCGCTGGCTACTGCGCATGCCACAATCACACATCAGCTTCATACCGCCTTGCAGCGGTGGTGCGGGTTTGAGGTCACGGTGGAGGTGGCCATCGTCCGCGTCGCACCCGCAACGCAGATTCACAACGCATAACCATGCACATTCCGTGCATAGCATAAGGGGAGATTACCGTGGCTCGTATCAAAATCGTCTCAGACAGCACCGCCGATATCGCCCCTGAGCTCGCCAATGAGCTCGATATTTCGATTATTCCGTCACGCGTACAATTTGGCGATCAGTCCTTTCGGGCTGGCGTCGAACTCGGGAGCGAACAGTACTACCAACTCATCTCAGATGGACGTCTGCGGCCACGTTTTTTGCCACCCCAAACTGATGACGTTGACACCTTGTTTCGCCGCTTGACGGTGCAATACGATCACATCTTCTCAATTCACATGGCCGCGCAACTTGCGCCGATTTATCGGACCGTGCAACAACTCCACTTGCGCATCCCGGCCACTGCCGCAAAAATTCACACGGTTGATAGCAAATCATTCTCAGCTGGCCTCGGAACGATCGTTACCATGGCTGCACGTGCCGTTCAGGATGGTGCATCGCCGCATGAAGTAGAACACTTGATTGCCGATACAATAGGCCAAACGCATTTTGTCTTCTTCGTTGACACAATTGATGCGCTCGAGCAAGCAGGGTGCCTCGAGTATGCCAATAGTTCGTTGACATCGCTCCAACGCATCAAACCCTTGTTACTCCTTGATGACGGCGAAATCGTCTTGTACGAACGTACGCGCACACGCACCAAAGCAATCGAAGGATTGGCAACCTTTGTCGAAGACTTCCCCAAAGTCCAATCCGTTACCGTGTTATACACAACGGGACCCGAAGATGTGGAGAAGTTCCTCGAACGGGTAGAACCCGTCTTCCCACGCCATCAGGTCATTGCCATGCAAATGAGCCCAAGTAGTGCGGCCATGCTCGGCCCCGGCGCCATGGGTGTTGCCGTCTACGAAGGCATCCTCTAGTCACTCCAGAGGAGTAGCATCATGCATCTACAGGCCATCGTTGATCTTGGCAAAGGACTCCGCGCCGAGCGTGATAGCGGCTACCAAAACACCATCCATCCTGATGGTCTTGACGCCTTCGTCGACGACTGGTTGTGCACCTACCATACCCTCGCCGATGACGCCGACCTCAAGCCAATCGTAACCGCTATCCGCGGCTACTACGCGTGGGAGCACGCATTGCGCGTTGCACGCATCAACGAGGCAATTGCCGTACTTCGCACGTTGTATCGCCGGTATGACCCTGCTAGTGTGCCACCACAACCGCACGACACCCCGGTCGTGGCTCACACTCCAGCACCACCGGCGCATCTCACAACACCGCATCCAGCACCCGCGCAACCTGCTGTACCGGCACCACCCGTCACACCCGCACCACGCAAGTCGACAACCAAACGCAACGAGCCAGTACGTCACGATGGTGCCATCACGCTCAACTCGCCGCTCAAAGTCGTACCGGGGATTACCCCGTCCCTCGCACAGGCATTTAGTCGGATCGGGGTGAAGACGATTCGTGATATGCTCCACCACTACCCGTTCCGCTACGATGATTTCAGCAAACGTACCACCATCGACGAGCTACGTCCAGGCGAGGTCGCCACCGTCATCGCCAGCATCACCGAAGTCAAGAGCTTCACGATGCGTAATGGGAGTACCGGCGTCAACGTCCAACTCGAAGATGAAACCGGCATTCTCAAAATCGTCTTTTTCGGTCAACGCTGGCTGTTGCGCCAACTTCAACCCGAGATGACCATCATGGTCAGCGGCAAAGTCGAGTCGTTCGGCGGCATCCGACAAATGAGTAGCCCTGACTGGCAACCGTATCAACCCCTGAGCGCCGACGAATTACTCCATGTGGGACGCATGGTTCCTGTCCACCCACTTACCAAGGGGTTGGCCGAACGCAGTGCCCGCACCACCATCAAACGCATCGTCGACACCTATGCCGATATGGTGGCCGATCCATTACCCGTTGCAGTACGTCAACGCACCGGGTTAATAGACCTCGCCGATGCCATCAAACGCATTCACTTTCCCAATTCGCACGATGACGTGATTGCGGCGCGAACGCGCCTCGGTTTCGACGAGTTTTTGACCATTCAATTAGGCGTACTGCAGCGCAAGATCAACTGGCAGGGCGAGCCCGGCTACGCCATGCCCTACAATGCGGATGCCCATCAGGCCATTCTTACCGCACTACCATTTGCCCTGACCAATGCCCAAAATCGGGCCTTGGGCGAAATTTTCACCGACATAGCAGCACCCATCCCCATGGCCAGACTACTCCAAGGCGACGTCGGCAGTGGCAAAACTGCCGTCGCTGCGGCCGCCGCACTCCAAGCAGTGGCCAATGGCTATCAAGCAGCAATTATGGCGCCGACTGAGATTTTGGCCGAGCAACACTACCGCGGCTTGAGCGCCTTGCTCGGCAACATCAACGTGCGCCGGAGCAACGAGTGGCAAGAACTCCTCGGCGATAATCGGCGCAGTCGTCTCGCCGAAATTCAGCAGTTGTTGGGCATGGATCCCAACCAAAGTGACGGCGTCCGCATTGCCCTCCTCACCGGCAGTCTCGGCTCCAAAGAGCGCCGACGCGTCCTCGAAGGGGTGGCCCGCGGCGAAGTTGACTTGATGGTAGGCACCCATGCCTTGATTAGTGAGGGTGTGCAGTATTTGCGCCTCGGCCTCGTAGTCGTTGATGAGCAACATCGCTTTGGCGTCGAACAACGTCAGCGACTCAAAGACAAGGGACATAACCCGCACATGCTCGTCATGACGGCGACGCCCATTCCGCGCACACTAACCATGACAATTTATGGCGATCTTGACACCTCGATTCTTGATGAATTACCCCCTGGGCGCCAAGAGATTACCACCAAGCGCATTACCAATGCCGAGCGACCTAGGGCGTATAACCACATCCGCAAGCAAGTCGCCGCAGGGCGCCAAGCATTTGTGATTTGCCCCCTAGTTGAAGAGAGCGACAAATCAGATTTGCCCTCTGCCGAGGAGATGTACGAAAAGCTCCAATCTGACGTCTTCAAGGATTTGCGCGTCAGTCTGATTCACGGCAAGATGAGTGCCAAAGACAAAGACGCCATCATGGTGGCGTTCCGCAATCACGAGGCTGATATCTTGGTGGCGACGGCAGTCATCGAGGTGGGCATCGACATCCCCAATGCGAGCACGATGATGATCGAGGGGGCCGACCGATTTGGCTTGGCACAGCTCCACCAGTTCCGCGGTCGTGTCGGGCGCGGACCACACAAGAGCTATTGTATTTTGGTCAGCGATCGCGACAACGAAACGACAAATATGCGACTTGATGCAATGGTTGCCAGTCGCGATGGGTTTGTGCTGGCCGAGAAGGATTTAGAAATTCGCGGGCCAGGTGAATTTTTCGGTACACGCCAGAGTGGTATGCCTGATCTCAAAATCGCCCAACTAACTGACATACGACTGTTGCAGGCCGCCCAGCTCGAGGCCAAGACGATTCTCCGCGAAGACCCCGAATTAGCGCTGATACAGCATGCCATGTTGCGCGCACAAGTCGAAGCATTTTGGGCGCGTGCAGTCGATGCCAATTAATTCCGAAGCGGTATATCGTTCGTTATCATGCAGACGACGTCAACCATCTGGAGATCACCATGTCAATGCTTTCGTTTGATAATTCTTACGGGCACTTCCATGTGCGCACGATTGCCGTGTGCGTACACAACAACAGTGTGCTGATACATCAAACTCCCGGGCATGCCGTGTGGTCGTTGCCGGGTGGGCGCGTTGACATGGGTGAAAGCAGCACAGAGGCGCTAGAACGTGAAATGGCCGAGGAGCTTCACACTTGTGTGCAGATTCAGCGGTTAATGGCAACCATCGAACTCATTGACCACGACTTCCATGGGCAGCTATTTCATGAAATTGGCCTGTATTATGCCGTCACTTTGCCAGATCTTGCGTGGCAATCGACCGTTTTTCGTGGACCAGAGCAAAATAATCCAGCTGACTTCTGGTGGGCTCCACTGGCACACCTCAACGACGTTCCACTCGTGCCAGGTGCCATCAAGCGCATGATTTTGACGGCGCCTGATGCCTATGTACATCTCCACGCCACCCATCAGCACTACCACGAAATCGCGCACACCATCATCAACACCTCATTGTCAAAGTAGAACATTTGTGTTATTATCCTTACAACATGATGACAGCGCGCATCAAAGGAACGACCGATGAGTGTAGCACGTGACACACAACAACGGCAATCGAACGAATCCTCTGGGCTCAGCAACTACCAACTGGGCCGGGCGATTCGTATCGACGATCTGGCCGTCTACTACACCGCACAACGCGCCAGCGTGCATCATGCGCTGACCGTTGCCATACTCCGTCGGAACGACCCACTCTCTTTGGCGCGCTTTCGTTTGGCCGCCAAACTCGGTTCACAGATCAGTCATCCCGGGTTATTGCCGGTACTCGCGAATGGGCGCGACCCAAATTATGGCGACTACATGGTCACTCCTGACCCTGGTGGACAGTCGCTTGACGCCATCTTGTTACAGGGTGCCCTTGATCCCATCCATGTGGTGCACATATTTAGCCAACTAGCCACCGTCATTGACGCACTGCACGATCAGCAAATCATTCACCGCGATGTACAGCCGGCATATGTACTAGTCGCAGACGACCTCAGCGTACAGGTGACGGGGCTCGGCTTTGCCGCATGCGAGATGAGTCGCGAGTTAACGGGTTTTGACGATCGCGACCTCGGCAATCCCTATTATCCGGGGAGCATGCATCTCGGTGTGGCCACAGCCACCACCAATGACGACTTATATGCACTTGGCATGTTGCTCTATCACATGGTACGCGGTGGCCCCATACCCACGACGCCACTCGAGAGTTTGGCTGACATCAATCATGACTACGCCGTCTTTGACCGCGTCATTCGCCGTTTAATGGGCACTGGTGGCGGGCAGCGCTATAGCAGTGCCACGCAAGCAGTTGATGCATTGCGCAACGCGGCGAGTGGTCCAATCATCGAAAAGCACCTTCTCGTTGATCGCAGTGATGAGCACTGGGATGCCATCGCTGAGTGGTTAGAGAACCCTCTCGAAGTCTTGTTGGCGCATGAGCTTGACGGCGACTATTTGAATCGAAGTCGTGCGCGCGCTGATACCCTGCACCACATTGACGCCATTCGACGATTGCTCGAACGCTGGTCGCGTCAAGGCATGTTCCGGCGGAGCACGGTCAGTCAGTTAATTCAACCCACCCAAATTCTCAGCTCGAACTTCTACCTGTATGAGTTACGCGTCCACTACGAAAAGCGGAGCGAACCGCATGTCAGTCGCAAGATTCACCGTTCAGGGCATGCACTCCCACCACAGACACGCATTGACAACGTCTGGGACGTTGACATTACGTCGCCAGAGCGCTTCGTTGATGTGCCACAAGCGGTGGTACGCATCCCCGGTACTCAACTCATCGTCAACTGTGGCGAGTGTAGTGGGACGGGCAAGATGCTCTGCGGTCAATGCAATGGGCGTGGCACAATTGATCGCAAACAGCGTGTGCGCAACAGCGACGGGAGTGTTGAGCGAACCGTACAGAGTGAAACATGTAGTCTCTGTCGTGGGTATGGCCGGGTCGGGTGCACAGTATGTGACAGCATCGGCAACATGCTCGAGGAGCAGTATTTCCAGTGGAGTCGATACGGCAAGCGCTTTTTCAACGAAGATGACACAACCGGGCTCCACTTACGCACGCTTGAAAGTCATGCACAGGTTGTCTACAGCGAGGCCATTGACCTACGCGAGCCACGCTGGCGACAAGTTGCACCGCTACGCGAGATGATGACCGAGGCCACCCGCGAGGAGGGCGACACCGTGCGCGCCATTGATGCGGAGCTGATTATCAAAGCAACACCTGTCACCGAGGTTGATTATCTACTCAACAACAACCGACGCACCTTGACGGTTGTCGGCTTTCAGAATATCGTCCGCGGTGATTTACAACTATACGATATCGAACGCATCGTACTCTATGCGACCGTCGCCATTCTTATCATTGCTGTGGCAGTGATGCTAGCAGTAGCACTCTGAGTATGAGCGCTCGTCTCTCCGCCAAAAATATGCGTTGGCACTTTGTGCCGTCACTCCCTTCTGATGCCGTACATGAACTTGCGCGTACCACACGCATCCGACCGTGGCTTGCCCATATCCTTGCGGGGCGCGGGTTTCGTGATGCAACCCAGATCACTGCCTTTTTGCAACATCAAGAGGCACAACACGATCCATTGCTGATGCATGATATGCGCACCGCAGCACTACGCCTTATCCACGCCATCGAACAACACGAACAGATCGCGGTTTATGGTGACTTCGATGCAGACGGCATCACCGCAACGAGCTTGATGTGTGATGCGTTACGTCAACTCGGTGGTCGAGTAGCGCCATACATACCCCATCGCACCAGCGAGGGGTATGGACTGAACATTGCCGCCATTGATCGCCTGGTCGACAGCGGCGTGCGTATTCTCTTGACCGTTGATTGTGGCATCAGCAATAGTGACGAGGTGGCACACGCTCAGTCACGGGGCATCGATGTCATCATCACCGACCACCACACACCACCTGCCGTCATCCCGCAGGCGGTAGCTGTAGTCAATCCCAATCAGGCGCACTGCCCATACCCCGACAAGGGACTCGTGGGCGTTGGCGTCGCCTACAAGGTCATCGAGGCCATTGGCATGCTCGGCAAACCACTCTCAAGTAACGCCATGTATGACCTATTAGACTTGGTTGCGCTGGGCACCATCGCCGATTTAGGACCGCTCATCGGTGAAAATCGCTCGTTCGTGCATCGTGGACTCCAGTGTATGCGCTATAGCCAACGCCCGGGGATTCAGGCGTTGATTCGCAGTGCAGGGGTTGATCCACGGTCCCTGACTGCCGAGGACGTGGGGTTCAAACTTGCACCGCGCATCAATGCGGCTGGTCGACTAGCCGATGCCGAGCCAGCTTACGAACTGTTGTTGGCTGATGACATCGTGGTGGCTAGTCAACGCGCTCAGCTTCTCAATGATCTCAACCAGACCCGCCAACAACAGACGCGTGAACTCCAGGAACGTCTAGCGCACGACATCGAAGCGCACGGATATCATGATGATCGCATCATCGTGCACGCCGATCCCGAGGCACATGCCGGGTTGGTCGGGCTAGTAGCTGCACGCATCGCCGACCAATTTGCGCGACCGAGTGTCATCATCGAGGAGAGTGCACCGCTAGCGCGTGGGTCAGCACGCTCGGGCGGCATGATAAACATGATTGAGGCATTGCGCAATTGTGGTGCCACCTTTGTCAAGGTGGGCGGGCATGCGGCCGCAGCAGGATTTACCATTGAAACTCATCAGATTGAGGCGTTGCGGCAGCGTCTCAACGACTATGCACTTGCCCAACGCATCGAAGTCGGCACGCGCTCGTTAGCGATTGACTGTGAACTTGCCGCCATTGAGCTGGATATGGCCATCCTCAACGACATCGCTTTGCTCGAGCCGTGTGGCCAGCGCAATCCACAACCCAACATACTCACGCGCGATTGTCGCGTGCTTGCCGTACGGACCATCGGCGCCGACCAACAACACCTGCAAATGACGCTCGAGATTGCTGGTCAACGCGTCACGGCGATGGCATGGGGCGAGGGCACATGGGCATCACACTTTACCCGCATCAGTCACATCGACATAGTCTATCAGCCACAACTCAACGAATGGAACGGCAAGCGCGAGCTCCGACTCAACGTGCGTGACTTTCGCTCGGCACGCGGTCCAATGGCCGACCCACAACCACACGTACTGCCATAAACAGCAGGTAATCAAGTCTCAAAAGGAGGAGAGATGAGTACGCCACTCGTACGACTCGGATTTGTTGGGGTGGGCAACATGGGACAAGCCGCCCACCTGCGCAATTTCGCCATGGTGCCGACCTGCGAGGTAGTTGCCATAGCCGATATCCGCACCGACCACGCCCAGGCCGTGGCACGCAAATGGAATGTGCCACATGTCTATGCCGATGATCAACAGATGATGAATCATCATGCGAACATTGATGCCTTCGTCGTCATTCAACCCTTCACCCGTCATGGAAGCCTTATTCCTCGATTACTGGCCTACGGCAAACCCATTCTCACCGAAAAACCGATTGCTGGATCCATTGCCCAGGGCGAGGCAATTGTGTCAGCCATGCATCAGCACCGTACCTGGATGATGGTTGGGTACCACAAACGTTCAGATCCAGCCACTATTTTTGCCAAAGCCGAGATTACCCGCCTTGTCCAAAGTGGGGAACTCGGCAAGATGACCTACGTACGCATTCTCATGCCGGCCGGCGACTGGATAGCCAACGGCTTCAATCAGAACATCTGGAGCGCAGCCCCCGAAGAGGCGCTGGCCGAAGACCCACCCGCGCCTGACATGGATGCCCCGACCAACGCCGCCTACTGGGAGTTTGTGAATTACTACATCCACCAAGTCAACCTGATGCGCCACCTGCTCGGCGAAGATTGGCGTGCCACCTACGCCGCACCATCCGGTCATCTCTTGGTCGGCGAAAGCGTTAGCGGCGTCACCTGTAGCATCGAGATGAGTCCGTACCACACCAGTGTGGACTGGCAAGAGAGCGCCCTGGTCTGCTTTGAACGCGGCTGGGTCAAACTCGAATTACCCGCCCCTCTAGCATTTAATCGACCCGGACGTGTCGAGATCATGCGCGACCCCGGCAACGGCGTACAACCCACTACAGAATCGCCACATCTACCCTGGATGCACGCGATGTGGCAACAAGCACAGCACTTTGTGGATGCAGTTGCCGGACACAAAGCACCCGTCTGCACCGCCGAAGAGGCGCTGGCCGACATTATCCTGGCCCGCAACTATATTCGCCTTCACCTCGGCAAGTAGCCGAACCCGCCAAGGAGCAATACAATGCCACTCAAATGGCACAAAGTGTGGATATCCGATGAACGCTATGAATCAGCAGCAGTCTGCGACGTCGACGGTGACGGCCATCTCGATATCATCAGTGGCGCCTATTGGTACCAAGGTCCGGATTTTCGGCGCAAACACATGATTGGCATGGTGGCACAGTATGGCGAATACTACGACGACTTCTCGACCGTACTCCTCGATATTAATGGCGACGGCCGCCTAGACTATGTCACTGGCGGTTGGTGGGGCAATAGTCTGCGCTGGCGCGAGCATCCCGCTGACCCCACCCAACCCTGGCCCGAACACCTGTTGTGGGATGAGACCGGCAACGTGGAGACGACGCGCGGCTGGGACATCGACGGTGACGGCATCATCGAAATCATCCCGAATACACCACCAAATCCAACCGTCTGCTACTACAAACTACTCACCGATCCCGCTGGACGTGGCACGGGCACATTCGCACGCATCCCCATTTACACCTTCGCTGAGGGCACACAAGGACACGGGCTCGGTTGTGGGGACATTGCCGGTAACGGCCGCATGGATATCGTGCTCTGCCACGGCTGGCTCGAAGCCCCCGCAGATCCAGCCCACGGCACCTGGACATGGCACCCCGAATTCTCTAATCCTCCCTGGGGCACAACGGCGAGTATCCCCATGCTCGTCGTCGACGTGGATGGGGATGGTCAGAACGAACTCATCACCGGTCATGCGCACGGATACGGCCTATGGTGGAGCAAACGCCGTGCCGATGGCACCTGGCACCACCACCCGATTGACCCCGATAATGCGCAATACCACGATTTGCACTGGGTCGATATCGATGGCGATGGTCACCACGAGCTCGTCACCGGCAAACGACATCGCGCCCATAATGGCAACGATCCCGGCGAATGGGATGATGTGGGCCTGTACTACTTCAAATGGAGTGGCGAGAGCTTTGTCAAACAGGTCATCAACTACGGCCCCATCGGTCAGGGTAAGGGGTGCGGCATCCACTTTGCGATTGCGGACATCTACCAACGCGGTCGCCTTGATATTGTGGCACCTGGCAAAGATGGCCTCTATCTCTTTGTGAACCAGGGATTGCATGCGCCATAAACGGAACAACGCAGCCAAAATCACGAATTGAAACATGAATATGCTATACTATCGTCAATTACTATCATATGTCATACGTGCGATTGAGGAGTGACGGCATGGCCAAAAGCAGATCGCGGCAAACCGGTGCGACTGGGCGCAAAGCCCAACGCAAAAGTGCCATCTCGCTACGCCCAGAACATCAACGCGAACTCTTCGCATTGGTGTTAATTGGGATTGCCGGCATGACGATTATTTTTTATCTGACCGGCAGTACAGGAACACTTGGTGCCGGGTGGACCCAAATGATGGCCGTCGGGCTCGGTTGGGGCGCCCTCATCGTGCCATTAGCCGTGGGCATGCTCGGCATCGCACTCTTTCAAAGTGGTCATCGTAATCAAACTCCACTGCAGGCCACACAAGTAATCGGCACGGTCATGGTCATACTTGCCATGCTGATTATGCTTGAATACGGCATCACGCCACGTCAAAGCTTCGATGACCAAATTGGTGCAGGTGGCGGCAACATCGGCTATGTGCTGATGACCTTCTTAAGCAACGCCATCGGCCGCCCTGCCACATTTGCCATCAGCTCCTTGGTTGGTCTCGCTGGCATCATGTTGGCGTTTGATATTACCCTGGTACAAATCATGGCCAGTCTGCGCCATGCACTCATCGTCTTATGGCTGACCATACGTGGTGACCAGAGTCGCATGCAACCGAAGCGCCTACCCAAACAACAAACATTCGTTGCCGATACCGGTACGAGCGAGGCCATCATCACACCCATCGCCGAACGCCGGACCAAAGCGCAATACCGCGAAGAACAGGTACAAACCACGCCTGCGACAGCCAAAACAGCCACCAAACCAAAGACAACCAAGGAATCAACCAAACTCCGCAAGGCCGATAAAGTGCAGGCCGAAGAAGAGCATATGGAGCTCCTTGATACGATGCTCCAAAGCACCCAACCGCGCCCACCCGTGCCCATCAATACCAAACCAATCAATAGCGGAAATGCCATCCAAACGGCACTTGATGGCTTTGAGGGAGGCACGGCCTATCGCGCTTGGCCCATGCCACCGACAGACTTTTTGCGCTACTCAGTTGAGGCTACCATCAGCGATGAAGAACATCGCACCAAGTCACGCCTCATTGAAGAGACACTCGCCAGCTTCAAAGTTGAAGCCCGCGTGGTCAATATCAACGTCGGTCCCGCTGTCACCCAGTACGAACTCCAGCCCGCCGTCGGCGTCAAGGTCAACAAAATCACCACACTTGACAAAGACCTGGCCCTCGCGCTGGCGGCACCATCCATTCGTATTGAAGCACCCATTCCAGGTAAATCAGTGGTCGGTATCGAAATACCCAATTCAAGCATCTCATCAGTTGCCATGCGCGACATCATCGAAAGCGACGACTTTACTCGCTCCAAAGCCAAACTCAAACTACCACTCGGCAAAGACGTCTCCGGTTCGCCGGTGATTGCCGGCATGGAGCGCATGCCTCACTTGCTCGTTGCCGGGAGTACCGGGAGCGGTAAGTCGGTCGCCATAAATACCTTCATTTGTGCGCTGCTCATGCGTCATACCCCTGACGACCTCAAGTTCATCATGGTTGACCCCAAACGCGTCGAACTGGTCGGCTACAACGGCATCCCTCACTTGCTCTCGCCCGTCGTTACCGAGGTTGAACGCGTCATCCCCACCCTCAAGTGGGCCGTCCGCGAGATGGAACGACGCTATAAGCTCTTTGCCAAGGTCGGCGTGCGTAATCTTGATAGCTATCGTGGCCTCGCCCGCGAACAGAGCGATTTCGAGACGATGCCCTATATCGTGATTATCATCGACGAGTTGGCTGACCTGATGATGATGGCCCCCGACGATGTCGAGACGCTCATCTGTCGCTTGGCCCAAATGGCCCGTGCCACTGGCATTCACTTGATTATTGCCACCCAGCGCCCATCGGTCGATGTGGTGACCGGCTTGATCAAAGCCAACTTCCCCTCGCGCATGGCGTTTGCCGTCACCTCACAAATCGACTCGCGCGTGATCCTCGATCAACCCGGTGCTGAGCAACTGCTCGGTCGTGGTGACATGCTCTTTACCGCCGCTGATTCACCGCGCACGATTCGTATTCAGGGTACCCATTTGCATGACGATGAAGTCGAGAAGATTGTGCGCTTCTGGCGCACGGCCCAGCCTCCCGACGATGCAAACGACGACCAAAAGCCGTCTGACAAATCGCGCACCACCGCCGGCATCCCAATTGTGGCCCCAACCGGACATGCGAGCACCGAACTCAACCCCGAACTCGCCAAGGTTGAACGCCTCCCCGTCTACCCGCGCGAGCCGGTCCCACACGCCGATTCGGCCCAACAGTCTGACGACGACGATGACGAGAGCGTCAGCCAAATGCAACCGATAGCCGAATACCTCAGTCACAGTGAACAAGATGCCCTGTTGCCCGAGGCCATTCGCCTGGTACAACAGCACAAACGGGCATCGGCGTCACTCTTGCAACGCCGTCTGCGCATCGGCTATAGCAAAGCAGCGCAACTCATCGAAATGCTCGAACAACAAGGTATCGTTGGACCCGCCGATGAAGGTCGTTCTCGTGAGGTACTCATCGGCGACCAACGACGGCCCGAATAATCGCCATATATCACACGAGCCGTCATGCGTGATACGCATGACGGCTCGTTCGTCTCTCTTCATCAGACAGCTACGAGATATCCACGTCGCATCCGAACGCCTTGCGGAACAGTCCGGCCGCACGATTGGCATCCCACACCTCGAGAGCGTTATCGCCGGCTGCCACAGTGATAATCTTGACGATTGTCCCCAACTCGACAACCACATCTTGGACAACTTGGCTTTTGCGCCGCTCAAGAAACTCCGCCAAACGCAATAACGCAGACATCTTGGCCACTAATTCGTCATCGCCTGGGGCTAGTACGTGGCGGAAGTTATCGGTTGATACATCACCCTTACGATGATATCGCACCAGCAGTGCCAGAATTGCCACCTCACGATGACTGAATCCTTGCATCGTACTGTTCAAAATTAAGTAGGCACCATGCTTATGATGATCGTAGTAGTTCACCGCATTCCCGATATCGTGCAAAATCGCCGCATGCCCCAACAACTCGCGCACATCAACGCCATATCCGTGGAGTGAGTGCATCTGATCGAACATGGACAACGCCAAATCGCGCACCTTGGCCGAATGAATCGCCTCGTAATGGTACATACGCGCCAAGTTGTAGACGCTGAATGCGCGAATATCCGGGATGAGCGGCGAACGCCCATGCGTGAAATGCTCAAAAAAGACCCCTTCACGCAACCCTTGACCGCTTATCATTATCTGATTGAACTTCCCACGCCGCATGACCTCAGCAAGTATCGAGGCACCCGCCAAAATCAAGTCAGCACGGTCACGACTCAACCCAGGAACTTCTTCCCGTTGCTTGATGGTCAAACCACGAAACATCTCAATCAACTCGTATACGCGTTCAGCTTTAAGAATGTGCCCGTGCACACGATCAATTGGATGACTGCGTAACTTCTGGTCAATCTCAGCCAACGCACGAATCGTTCCACCAATACCTGCTAACGTGCCTCCGTAGCCGTTCAACCATGGCACATCATCGAATTGCGTGCTGATGGCCTTCTGTAATTCACGGAAGTCACGACTACTAATCGGGTCGCTCTTCACGAACCGATCCGTGAGGCGTACTGCACCAATCGGCCGACTAATCGTTTGTCCCATCTGACGCCGATGCGCCTGACTCACCTGCGTGCTCCCACCACCGATGTCAATCACACACCCATCATGCACGTCGAGAGTGTTCATGGCCCCCAAAAAGCCATAATATGCCTCTTCGTGTGCCGTAAGCACGCGAAACTCAAGTCCTGCCTCATCTTTGACTCGTTGCAAAAATTCTTCGCGGTTGGTTGCCTCGCGCACCGCACTGGTTGCGACCGGCACGATACGATCCACCCCAATGCCCCGACACATCTGATGAAACAGTCGCATCGTCTTGATGGCACGATTCATTGGCACCAATTGAAGGTTACCGTCGCTGCCTATGCCATGAGCAAGACGCACCGCCTCACGAATCTCATCAATCAGTTTGTATGTCTGATGTGGTACATAACCGACCACAATCATGCGCGTCGTATTTGACCCCAAGTCGATTACTGCAATTCGTTCCTGCATGCCCATCCTCGTGTTCTTCTGCACATACTATTGTACGGCATGCAATGCCCACATGTCACAACAAGTCACCGTGAATAATTGACGCATCCAAATCAGCATGATATCCTACCCTTCGTAGTACATGAAGAAGTAACAGCACGAGGTAGCATCCATGATTGATGATTTTGGGCCCTCCGGCACGCCACCGATGGTGGGTGAACGGCTCAATGTCAATGAATGGCTCTCATATCTGGCATCCTACCAATTTGGTCCAGTCATGCCTACCAAGGTCGTACTCCACCACACCTGGCGACCCACTGTCGCACAGTGGCAAGGGCTCACCAGTATGAAGGGCATGCAACGCTATTTTGCGGGCATGGGTTGGACTGCAGCGCCACACCTCTTTGCGGCACCCGATGGCATCTGGTTGTTCACCCCACTGCGTGAATTGGGTGTGCACGCCGGCACCGGCAACGGGAGCTTTACCAAGGGTTGGTATACCATCGGGCTTGAGATGGTCGGCGATTATGACAACGAACGCCCAAGTGGCCCTGTCTGGGATAACACGTTAGCGATTTTGGGTGGCATGTCGTTACGCCTCGGCATCCGCCCGTCCCAACTCATCTCGTTTCATCGTGATTACAGTAGCAAAACCTGCCCCGGCCGAGCAGTCACTCCTGACTGGGTTATCGGCCAAGTTGAAGAATGGTTGACACGTAACACCCGTTTGCCGGCCATCAAACCAGGGGCCATTGGCCAGCCCAGCACCCAAATGCAACAACTCCACGACATTCTGGTACAAGCCGCCTGGCGACGATTTGGCGATGGGTTTAGTAGTTCTTCAACACTACACCAGAAGGCCCTCGACATGCGCCTCGGTGCACCCGTCGGCCGTGAACGTACCATTACCTTCGAGAATCGTCCCTATCTGTTTGTTCCATTTGCCCTTGATTCGCTCTTCAAAGCCCCCGGATGGGATAATGCCGGGAGTATGTGGCAAACGATTGGCACCAACGTCCCTGCCGAAAATAGTTTTGAACGTCTGCTCCTTGACGAGACTATGCGTGTCGGTGGGACTGGCTTTCGCCCGGATAACCCATTTCATCTCTACATGTTCGCCAATCGCGATATCGGCCCACCACTCCGCCCTGCCAGTATGGTCGAAATCAACAACCTGATGTACGTCTACCAAATTTTTACCGGTGAGACGCTCTATGTACAAAGCAATGACAGCACCAACGTTGAATGGCGCAAACTGTCACGACTCAGCTACCTAGGCGGACGCATTGATGCCCCGACCGTGGCCATCCGTGATGGGCTCCTTGCCGAAACATACCGCCAAATGAATGCCACCTACCACACCAGCTGGCAGTTTCATCAGCTGGCGCGGGCCTGGGCCATCGGGACTCCCACCGGATTATCCCAAAATACCTACATCGATGGTGTCCAATACATGTATCAGGTGTATACGCACGATGTGCTTTTCATCAAGGTGCCTGACTGGCAAAAAGTGCACCGCCTGAGCACCCTACAGGCTAGCGCGCGCCGCCGCAACCCAATAGGATCCCTATGAGCAACGATCTTCGCAGTGTGTATGAACGTGCCGGCGGTGATGAGCCGTTCCGCAAGTTAGTTGACATCTTCTACCGCAACGTGATGGCCGACCCGCGCATCAACCACATGTTCCCGGCCGATCTTGAGCCCGGCAAAAAGTGGCAGTTCTTGTTTATCACCCAGTACTTCGGCGGGCCGACCCGTTACATCGACGAACGCGGCCACCCGCGCTTGCGCATGCGCCACATGCCGTTTGCTATTGGCGCAAACGAGCGCAACGCCTGGGTTGAGGCCATGCTTTCGGCAATTGACGAAGTTGGCTTCGAGCCCGACATCGCCGAAATCATGCGCAACTACTTCACCAGCACGGCCACCTTTATGATGAACCGCAGCGACAGTGATATCCCGCTCAGCGGATAACGACGGCTGTTGCATCCACAAAAAGACGAGGCGGGAGCAGATCTGCTCCCGCCTCGTACGTGCTAGCGCACACTACTTCATGTTGGCAATCACCGCATCGGCGAACTCTGAGGTCTTGACCTCAGTTGCACCATCCATCAAGCGCGCGAAGTCGTAGGTGACGACCTTCGAACCAATCGTCTCTTCGATGGCCGCAATAATCATGTCAGCAGCCTCGGTCCAGCCCATGTGGCGCAACATCATGTCGCCACTCAGCACGACGCTACACGGATTCACCTTGTCGAGATTGGCGTACTTAGGAGCCGTGCCGTGCGTCGCCTCAAAGATGGCATGCCCAGTCACGTAGTTGATGTTACCACCCGGTGCAATGCCGATACCACCGACTTGAGCAGCCAACGCATCGCTGAGATAGTCGCCGTTCAAGTTGAGCGTGGCAATCACATCGAAATCCTCGGGGCGGGTCAACACCTGCTGCAACGCGATGTCGGCGATGGCATCCTTAACCAAAATCTTGCCACTGGCCAAAGCCGCCTTCTGCTCGGCATTGGCGGCAGCCTCACCACTGGCCTTCTTGGTGCGCTCGTACTGGGCCCAGGTATAGACCTTGTCACCAAAGGTCTGCTCGGCCAACTCGTAGCCCCAATCCAAGAATGCGCCCTCGGTGAACTTCATAATGTTGCCCTTGTGCACCAAGGTCACACTCTTGCGCTTGTGCAAAATGGCGTATTCAATGGCCGAGAAGATCAAGCGCTGTGAACCGGTCTTACTCACCGGCTTGATGCCAATGCCGACCTCAACCACGTTGTTGTCGTTCCCAACCTGCTTATTGAACGACCCGGTCTTCTCGCTCGTACCAAAACGAATCTTGGCGAAGTCCTTGGGGAAGTTCTCCGCAAAGAACGCCAACACCTTGGCGGCCTCGTCTGAGCCAGCCACATACTCGATGCCGGCGTAGATGTCCTCGGTGTTCTCGCGGAAGATGACCATATCCACCTTCTCGGGCGCCTTGACCGGCGAAGGTACGCCGGTGAACCAGCGCACCGGGCGCAAACAGACGTACAAGTCGAGCATCTGGCGCAACGCCACGTTCAAACTGCGAATGCCCTTGCCGATAGGCGTGGTCAATGGGCCCTTGATACCGACCAGGTAATGATTAAAGGCCTCGACGGTGGCGTCTGGCAACCAATTACCGGTCTCATTAAAGGCTTTCTCACCGGCCAACACCTCAAGCCATTCGATCTTGCGCTGACCACTGTAGGCCTTGGCCACCGCAGCATCAAAAATGCGCACACTCGCATGCCAAATATCGGGACCCGTGCCGTCACCGATCACAAACGGAATGACCGGATTATTGGGCACCTGAAGCTTCCCTTCGCGAATGGTGATCGCCTCACCACGAGTTGCACGGTACTGGGTAACATTGCTCATCGTACTCTCGCCTCTTCGTATTGAAATAGATTGACCGGACGTATCCGCGGCCAAACGGGTCACAGATTTGAATGTGCGCCATTATAGCACGATTGTGTCATATTGATGTAGCACTGACCACCATCCGTTCAATTTGACACAATCGCCAAACAACTTATAATAACGCCGAGGAAAAAAATCTCTGCAGTCTTGTTTTGACTAATCGAGGATATGCCATGCTCGATGCGTATGTGCCAATATTGGCCATGTTTGGGATCGCGGCGTTCATTGCCGTCTTTGTGATTACTCTATCGCGCTTTCTTGGCCCACAAAAGCCGACCGTCCGCAAACTTGCTCCTTATGAGTCGGGCATGGAGCCAATCGGCGATGCCATGAGTCGCTTCCCCATCAAGTTCAACTTGGTGGCCATGAGCTTCATCCTCTTCGACATTGAGGTCATCTTCTTCTTCCCATATGCCTTGGTCTACCGCGATTTGGGCGTCCCTGGCTTGTACGCCATGGGCATCTTCTTGTTGGTCCTCTTGGTCGGTCTCATTTACGAATGGAAAAACGGAGCACTCACATGGGAATAGAGACCAAAGCCGGCGACATGGGCGTAGTCACCACGTCGCTCGAAACCGTCGTCAATTGGGGGCGCACCAATGCAATGTGGCCATTGCTCTTCGGCTTGGCCTGTTGCGCCATCGAGATGATGGGCGCCCAGGGCGCCAACTACGACTTGTCGCGCTTCGGCATGGAGATTAACCGTGCCTCACCGCGTCAGGCTGACCTCATCATCGTGGCCGGCCGCGTCTCGCGCAAGATGGCTCCGGTCATCCGCCGCCTGTACGACCAGATGTCAGAGCCCAAGTGGGTGATTGCCATGGGTGACTGTGCCTCGTGTGGTGGTGTGTTTAACAACTACGCCATCGTGCAAGGCGTTGACGAGGTCATCCCGGTTGATGTGTACGTCGCTGGCTGCCCACCACGCCCCGAGGCCTTGATTGATGGCATCGTCCAACTCCACAAAAAAGTCGAACGTATGAAGCTTGATGGCACGTTGCGCGATCGCACGCCCATTCATGTATAGGCGAGGGGAAGTTTCGCAATGGAGAATGCAACCGTCCTAGCGCGCTTACAAGAGCGCTTTGCTGACAAACTCGGCGCCATCGGTGAAATGCGCAGTGGTGAAATCACTATCGGCGTCCCCCGCGAGCTCATCGTCGAGGTCACCACCTTCTTGCGCGATGACAGCGAGTTGGCGTACAACTTCCTCGAGAACCTCTGTGCCGTCGACTACCTCGGTCGCACGCCACGCTTCGAGGTCGTCTACCACCTGCTCTCATTCAAGAACCGCCATCGTGTCTGTCTCAAAGTCGGCGTTCCCGCCGATGACACCCACGTGCCCACCTTGACCGGCGTATGGCAGACGGCCAATTACCAGGAGCGCGAGGCGTTCGACATGTTCGGCATCATCTTCGATGGCCATCCGAGCCTTGATCGCATCTTAATGCCCGATGATTGGCAAGGTCATCCACAGCGCAAAGATGTGCCACTCGGCTACGAAGAGGTGGCGTTCAACATCAACGACGACCAAATTTATGCCCGCAAGCCCTTTGCCAAAGAGTAAAGGGGAGGGAGTTCTATGACGACAATTGACCATTCACTCTCAGTACCATCACCCAGAAGCATCACGGCGCCAGCGTTGGCCGGCAAGACCGAGACGATGGTACTCAACATGGGTCCCCACCACCCCAGCACCCACGGCGTGTTGCGCTTGGTGGTCGAGCTTGACGGCGAAACGGTCGTCAACGTGGCTCCCGACCTCGGCTTTTTGCATACCGGCATCGAAAAGAACATGGAGTTCAAGACCTACCAGCAAGCGGTGGTCATGACCGATCGCACCGACTACCTGGCACCGCTCTCAAACAACTTGAGCTATGTGCTTGCCGTCGAAAAGTTGCTCAGTTGTGAAATCCCCGAGCGTGCCACCACGGCCCGCGTCTTGTTGGTCGAACTCCAGCGCATCTCAAGCCACCTCGTCTGGTTGGGCACCCACGCCCTCGACTTGGCGGCCATGAGCGTGTTCTTGTACGGCTTCCGCGAGCGCGAGCAGATTCTCGACATCTTCGAGATGGTCTCGGGCGCCCGCATGATGACCAGCTACTTCCGCGTGGGCGGTTTGGCCTACGACCTGCCCAGCAACTTTTTGCCTACCGTCAAAGCGTTGCTCGATATCATGCCCGCCCGCATCGACGAGTACGAGGCACTCCTCACCAACAACATCATCTGGCAAGAGCGCACCATGGGCGTTGGCGCCATCGATACCGCTGCCGCCATCCAGTACGGCCTGACCGGCCCTGGCTTGCGTGCCACCGGCATCTCGTGGGACCTGCGCAAAGACATGCCCTACTGTGGCTACGAGACCTACAAGTTCAATGTGCCGGTCGCCAAAAACGGCGATATCTACGACCGCTATTTGGTGCGTGTGGCCGAAATGCGCGAGAGCGTCAAGATTGCCACCCAAGCCTGGCAGCGCCTCAAGGACATGGGACCGGGTGCCTACGTCACCAGCGACCGCAAAGTGGCGCCACCACCCAAAAGCGAAATCACGCATAGCATGGAATCACTCATCCACCACTTCAAGTTGTGGACCGAGGGCTTCAAGCCACCCCGTGGTGACGCCTTGGCCGCCATCGAATCACCGCGCGGCGAGTTGGCGACCTACATCGTCAGCGACGGCAGCCCCAAGCCATACCGCGTGCACCTGCGCACACCGTCGTTCATCAACCTGCAGTCGCTGCCACACATGGCCAAAGGCCAGTTGGTCGCCGACTTGGTCGCCTTGATTGCCTCAATGGATCCTGTGTTGGGAGAAGTAGATCGCTAAGCGGGTACCCGCTATTTGTGTAGGACAACCGTATGTCACTCCGTCAACAACATGGTGCTGAGATTGATGCCATCTTGGCCCGCTACCCACAAAAGCGCAGCGCGATTTTGGCGCTCCTCTACATCGCCCAAGATACCTATGGGCGCTTGACCGACGAGGCCATCCGCGAGGTCGCCCAAATCATCGACATGCCACCGACCGATGTCTTTGAGGTCGTCGGCTTCTACACCCTGCTCTACGACGACAAGGTCGGCAAGATGGTGTTGCAAGTCTGTGACGACGTGCCATGCGCCTTTTGCGGTGGCGAAGACTTGGTGCGCAACCTCGAGAGCAAGCTCGGCATCCACTGTGACCAAACCACACCAGACGGGCTCTTCACCCTGCAACGCGTCAAGTGCTTGGCCGCCTGTGACAAAGCTCCGATGCTCCAGGCCAACCTCGATTACTACGGCAACCTCGACACCCCCGAGAAGGTTGACGACCTGTTGACCCAGTTGCGTGCGCGCATCGCCAATAACGATCGCATCAGCATCTCGGGTCGTCAGGCCGATTTGTAGAAAACGTCGCCCCCTATTCGTAGAGACGCATGGCCATGCGTCTCTACGAATAGGGGGTATTTTTAGCGCCAATCCGCAGTAAAAATGTTGCCACCTCGGGCCGGGATACCACCACCGCCGGCCACGGCCCCACCTTTGGCATCAAACACGCTAAAGG
>CAYZZI010000010.1:52581-75814 GCA_964482795.1 uncultured Klebsiella sp. | reverse complement strand
TCCGCGAGGGTGGCCGCACCGTCGGCGCTGGTGTCGTTTCGAAGATCACTGATTAATTGATCGCTGATGGCGCCGCGTAAACCTGCGCGGCGTCATCATCTGTCATATCCAGCTGGCCATGATTGAGCAATAATGACCCTGGAGAGAGCGATACATTATGACTACTGCGAACAACAACACCCCCAACAGATTCGTTGAGTGGCTCAAAAACAGTGCGGCTGGTGTGTTTGTCAAAGAAACACAAAGTGAGCTCCGCAAAGTGACATGGCCGACTCGCGAAGAGGCAATCCGTTTGACCGTGGTTGTGCTGGTACTTTCTGCCGCCGCCTCAGTCGTGCTGTTTGCAGCTGATGCGCTTTTCTCTTGGGGTTTGTTGCAACTACAATCATTGTTTGCCCAATAACGACGCTGAACGAAGAAAGCGAGGTACCAGTGTCAGAACCGAACAGTACTTCTTCGGCAGCGAATGCCCCATCATCGGAGAATATGCGGTGGTACGTCATCCAGACATATGCTGGATATGAGAACAAGGTCATGCGCAATCTACTCAACCGGATTGCTCAGCGTGAAATGCATCATCTCATCAGCGACGTGGTTGTACCAACCGAAGAAGAGATTGAGATAAAGAACGGACAGCGTCGTACGGTACAACGCAAAGTCTACCCAGGCTATGTGTTAATCCATATGATTCTGAACGAAGACACGTGGTATCTCGTGCGCAATACGCCTGGGGTATCAACGTTTGTGGGCAACGGCAATAAGCCGACGCCCCTTGAGGATCAAGAAGTGCGGGCAATCCTGCGTCAGATGGAGACGGTCGAACCCAAGGTGCGGGTCACTTACCAGGTCGGTCAAACCGTCAAAATCATCGATGGCCCATTCACCGATTTCGAAGGTGTAGTGGACTCAATCGACCAAGAGCGTGGGCGTGTGCGCGTGTTGGTTTCATTTTTTGGTCGTGAGACCCGAGTCGATCTCGACTTCTTGCAGGTGACCAAAGGTGTCGAATAAGGAGCAGTTCTGTGGCT
Source organism: uncultured Klebsiella sp. (assembly GCA_964482795.1). Classification (GTDB taxonomy): domain Bacteria; phylum Chloroflexota; class Chloroflexia; order Chloroflexales; family Roseiflexaceae; genus UBA965. Next base: position 74,786 of record CAYZZI010000010.1, on the reverse strand, counting down.
AAAAAAGTATCAGGCGTCATCAAACTCCAGTTGCCAGCAGGTAAGGCAACCCCAGCACCACCGGTCGGACCGGCGTTGGGTAGCTATGGTATCAATATCATGGCCTTCGTGAAGGAGTACAACGAAAAGACCGCGGCGCAAGCCGGGAGCACCATCCCCGTAGAAATCACCGTCTACAGCGATCGCTCGTTCACCTTCATTCTCAAGACCCCACCCGCATCAGACTTGTTGCGCAAGGCCGCCCGCGTCGACAAAGGCTCAGGTACGCCAAACAAGGGAGCCATTGGCTCAATCACCCGTGCCCAGCTCCGCCAATTGGCCGAGCAGAAGATGTCAGATCTCAATGCCACCTCAGTCGAGGCCGCTGAGAATACCATCGCTGGCACCGCTCGTAGCATGGGCATCGCAATCAAGGATTAATTGTTGTAACTATAGCCGTGGGAGGGGTAACCCCGTTTGTACCACGTGGAGGAAGACATGGCTAAGAAACACGGTAAGAAGTATCTCGAAGCGCTGAAGAAAGTCGACCAGAACGCAGTATATGCTCCTGCCGACGCCATCCGCTTGGTTAAAGAGACGTCGTTCACCAAGTTCGACGCCTCGGTCGAGGTTCACCTGCGCCTCGGCATTGACCCGCGCCAAGCCGATCAAAATATCCGTTCGACTGTTGCACTGCCCCACGGTACGGGTAAGACCGTTCGCGTGTTGGTGTTCGCCCAAGGCGATGCCGCTCAGGCCGCCCGCGACGCCGGTGCAGATTTCGTCGGCGCTGATGAGTTGATTACCCAAATCGACCGTGAAAACTTCTTTGACTTTGACATCGCCATCGCTACCACCGATATGATGGCCAAGGTCGGTCGCGTTGCCCGTAAACTCGGACCTCGCGGCTTGATGCCCAACCCCAAGAGCGGCACCGTTGTCGCCGGCGATGACATTGCCCGTACTATCAAAGAAGTACGTGGCGGTCGTGTCGAGTTCCGTAACGACAAGACGGCCATCTTGCACGTTGCCGTCGGCAAGGTTAGCTTCACCGAGCAACAAATCAGCGAGAACATCGCTGCCTTGATGGAGTCGGTCAGGTCAATCAAGCCTTCATCAATCAAGGGCTCGTTCATTCGCTCAGTCACGTTCACCAGCACCATGGGCCCCGGCATCGCCGTTGACCCGAGCGCTGCCCAGAACATGTAGTGCGTATCGCCGCGAGGCGTCATTTGTATGATGCCTCGCGGTCTGGTATACTGCTGTCAAACGGAACTGAATACATGCCAGAGACAGTCGGTGCCCTAGTGGCATAATTGATGGTAAACCATCCGCCGACCGAGGTGAACCCACTCAGCTACACGCCTTGTGTACGGGTTACCGCGTCTCATGTGCGGTAACCCGTTTTGATGTACATCAAATCAACACAAGGAAGGGGGTGAAAGCATGCCAACACAACGCAAGATTGATTCAGTCGCCGAACTGACCGAAAAAATGTCACGAATGCAGGCCGTCATCGTAGCCGATTATCGCGGTATCACGGTAGAGGAAATTACCAAAGTTCGTAACAAGATTCGTCCACTCGGTGGCGAGTTCATTATCGCTAAAAACACCCTGGCCCTGATTGCCGCCAAAGCCACCGGCTTTGCAGCCATTGAGCCAGCGTTGTATGGTCCAACCGCACTCTGCTTCGCATATACCGATGCCGCAGCAGTTGCCAAGGCCGTGAAAGAAGTCAACGCCGAAATCAAGAAGCTGAGTTTCCGCGGCGCGATGCTCGGTGACACGTATATCGGTGGTGATCAGGCCCTCGAGGTCGTCGCCAGCGTACCAACGCGTCAAGAGATTCTGGCACAAATTGTGGGCACCATCGACGCACCTGTCTCAGGGATCGTCGGAGTCCTCAACAGTGTCGCAACTGGCGTTGTCTATGCCGTCCAAGGTCGTATCGACAAATTGGGTGGCGATGACAAGGCTGCCTAGTCCTTATTTGTATTATTTATTTGTGTCGTAGTTACACATCACTAAGGAGTTTGCTGTGAGCAAGATTGCAAGCATTATCGAGAGCATTGAGGCCCTTAACGTCCTCGAGTTGGTTGAGTTGAAGAAGACCATGGAAGACAAGTGGGGCGTAACCGCTGCCGCTCCTGTCATGATGGGCGCCATGATGCCAGCCGCCGGTGCCGCCGCTGCACCAGCCGCTGAAGAGAAGACCGAGTTCGACGTCATCCTCAAGGATGCCGGCGCCAACAAGATCAACGTCATTAAGGTCGTCCGCGAAATCACCAGCCTCGGCCTCAAGGAAGCCAAGGATTTGGTCGATGCCGCTCCAAAGCCAGTCAAGGAAGCCGTCAGCAAGGAAGAAGCCGAGCAGATCAAGGCCAAGTTGGTCGAGGCCGGCGCTGGCGTCGAAGTCAAGTAACTTCACTGTCTCTCACGCCGGGGTTCGATATCGAACCCCGGCGCTTTTTTGTGGAAATGCCCGATGAATACACCACGCACTCCCGTCTATCGCACACGTGACCACGAACTTCTCGGCATTGTACAACCCACACCAGCACGAATGATGCATCGACCGTCTTTGGTACGGTTATCGCACGCTACGAGGGTGCAGACACCGCCCATGCATACCGCAATGCACAGGGCCTAGTACTCCTCAATCAACACAGGCAAGCCTCCGAAGCGCAGACTCACACATGGCACGTCGTCCATATTCACCATGACTTAGGGCGACCGTTGCAGCCAATCGCGTTGCCAGGCGACAGCCATCGCAATCCCACGAGCAAGATCAATTTGTGGCACATAGTCGAGTAACTCGTGAGCACGGCGCAGATCTGCGATGTAGTAGGTAACCTCGCCAATCCGTTTGCTTTCTTCGACACGAATATCAGGATGCGCAATACCAAGCGCCTGCGCTACTAACTGGGCCATGGTTACCAGCGTGTTCCCCTGCCCATATGCCAAATTAATCGTGGCAGCCGAAATAGTCTGGGTCGCCAACGCCTCAATTCCACGCACCATACCAGTCACACAATCATCAACATGGGTAAAATCGAGCGTTTTGTCGCGACCAAAGACGGTCACTGGACGCCCAGCCGATAATTCACGAATGAACAGCGGAATAACGCGTTCCATGCGTTCGATATCGTTATCATAGCGACCATAGACGTTCGAAAAGCGAAAGACAATATAGCGCAGACCGTAGCACCGTGCATACGAATAGACCAGTGATTCTCCGGCAATTTTACTCGCCGAATACGGGCTCTCCGTATATGCAAAATCAGCAGTTTGCTCATCGGTAAGATAGCGGTGAATGTCACCATACACTTCACGTGACGAAGCAAAAATAATCGGCACCTGCTGTTGACGGCAATACTCAAGCACATTAAAGACGGTGGTAATGTTTTCTAAGGCACGATGGGGATAGGTTACCAGCTCATGCACCTTCGCGTTGGCAGCCAAATGTACTACTACATCAGGGGTTGGATATGGCGCACCACCAATCCCCCCCACAAACTCATGATAGGGCATAGCCAAATCTTGCAACAAGGTGGGAATCGTCGATGTCCACGTATTCGGACGACGATCAACGCCGAAGACCTCATGCCCAGCAGCGCGGAGATGCAATGCAAGATTGGTGCCGATTTGGCCGCTCGAACCGGTAATCAAAATACGCATCAGTTGCCCTCATTCCACAAGCGTGCTAGGATACCAGTACTACACACAAACCATTCGTAGCAATCATCGCAGTCAGGCTTCATGTGTCACGCCTTGCCGTCATTTTGTATGCCGAAACACACCAACCACGTGGTGGATATGCAGCTATGTTTCGTTGCGTGGCACGTCTACGAACACAACACCCGACCATCGCATGGTACGCCGCCTTTGGTGATGAACCACCTGAACTGCACCACATCATGCGCAATGCACAGCGTTATACCTCATCGCACCCGATTATCATTCCATGGACACTCAACGAACAACCAGCCACAACGCACGAATGGCTGTTGCGTGCGACAGTGACTGATACGCTTGGATCGCACCCGTTGTTACACGACATCGTGGTACAGCGTGCCAACGAGGCCCATTATCTGCGTAGTCCATCAGCATATCATGAGCACCGCGCACGGACAATTTTTGTGGGAGATACGCACACCGTAACGCCGAGTATTCCGCATCAACAACTAGCAGACATTGTGGCGCAATCCGACAGTTATCAAGACGATGTCATCCTACAACCAGTGGCGCTCAGCCAAAACGATCCACTTATCCATGCAATCACACACCAAACCGCCCGCGGAATGCCGCTCGAGCGGTTTGGTGTAGGACGAGCCGTTGAATACGACAGACGCCTATTACACATTGTCGATGACATGGTACGGCCATACCGTTAAATCTGTGCCACCCACGCAATTCCATTGCGGAAAATAGCCAACCCATCGCCGGCGGTACGCTGTTCACGCGTCCAACGCGGGTGTTGCCAGGGCACCACCGCATTTTCGGGATGCGGCATCATGCCCAAGATACGCCCGCTCGCATCACACACACCAGCAATGCCGAGTGCTGACCCATTCGGATTTGCCGGGTATTCAGTCGTCGGCTGATGCTGGTCATCGATGTAACAAAATGCGACTTGACCGGCATCGCGTAGCGCACTAAGTTCTGCATGGGTACGCATGACAAAGCGCCCTTCGCCGTGAGCGACCGGCACCTCGATGGGCTGAGAGAGTTCGTTGGTGAAGACACAATGACTATTCGCCTGCGCCTGTAGACGCACCCAGCGACACTCAAACCGACCTGACGCATTGTGGGTCAATGAAGCGCTACGCTGGCCAAGTGTGGCCCCCGGGAGCAACCCCGACTTAACCAGTACCTGAAAGCCATTGCAGATACCAAGGACGGCGCGGCCGTCCTCAACAAAGCGCCGAACGGCATCGCCTAGGCGATGCACCAAATCAGTGGCAAGCATGGCACCAGCACCGAGGTGATCACCATATGAGAATCCGCCGGGCACGATGAGCATGGCATAGTCTTGGAGCGATACGCCCCCTTCGACGACACGACCAATATGGACGAGCTCTGGGCGACCACCCGCCAGTGTGACCGCACGTGCGGCATCTTCGTCGCGATTAATCCCAGCGGCCCGCAAAATAAGTACGCGAGGTTGCATAGATATCTACTCCCAACGGAATTCAATTTCAACTTCACCGATACGAATGCGATCCCCCGGTCGCAACCGTTGTGGCTGATGCGCAGGCACTTTGTGGGTATTGAGCATAGTTCCATTCATCGAACCCAAATCTTCAAGCATGTGCTCGCCATCATGCTCGACAATGATGGCATGACTGCGCGAAGCCACACCTCGGTCGTAGTCCGCCAAATCAATCTCAGGGTATAAGCGTTGCGCTGGGTCACGCCGACCAATGCGTGCAGGGAACTTATTGAGCCGCACACGATGTGATCCACGTGGAGACGCAACAATCATCAACACGGAACGCGGCTTGACCTCGCCGAGTGGCATACCACAGCGAATACAAAAACGTGAGTCACCACGATTTGCGTGCCCACATCCTGCACAATTCACCACTCCATCCGTGTGCCCCGCAGGCACGACTGCAGGCGGTGTAATACCAATAGTAGGATCCACATATGGGTCGCTTAGGCATGCTATCAACGCATCCGCCATGGCTTCAGCCGTCTTAAAGCGTTTGTCAGGATCGTGCTCCATGGCCTTGATAATCACTGCTTCAAGATCGGATGATACCGTTGCATTCAGACGCCGAATTGACCCGGCAGCTGGCTGATGCAACGGCACGGGCGTCATGTTGGTGAGTAAGTGCAACAGCGTAGCGCCTAGACCATACACGTCAGAACGTGCGTCGGTTTGACCTTTGCCGTATTGCTCAGGTGGCGCATATCCGGCCGAACCCATGGCGACCGTATCTTTGGCCTGACTGCGTTTGTAGGTTCGCGCCACACCGAAATCGATTAATTTGATGAGACGATCAGCACGGAGCATGATATTTGAAGGCTTAATATCGCGATAAATAATCGGCGGCGTCCGCGTATGCAGATAGTGCAGTACACGAGCCACCTGAATACAGACACTACTGACTTGTGCAGCAGCAAGCGGTGCATTCGCCACTCGAATACGTTCATCGAGGGTTTGACCGGATACAAACTCCATGATGATACATGGCCGACCATCATGGACGAATATCTCGGCGACTGCTGGTAAATTGGGATGAGATAATGCACTCAAAAGCTCGGCTTCTTGGAGGAAGAAGCGTCGTTGATCGGCATCATCGACTGGGCGCATATCATCGGTGGGGCGCATCTCTTTGAGTGCCCATACCGTATGGTCAGCCACGCGCATTACGCGATACACGGCACCCATACCACCGCGGCCAACCATCGAAAGCACACGATAGTCAGAATACTTGCCGGCAATTACACTATCAGGAAGCAAGAATGCATTCATATACATCATACTTTTAGGTGAATGTACTTCTATTCTATCACCATTTCATCTCATCTCTCACCCAAATCTCACCCAACCCGCAGTACACTCTCTACGTCAGACGAGATGTATACACTGGTTCAATCGAGGATTTATTAGGAGGTATTCCATGTGGCGGCGTCTGTTGGTCGGAGCAATTCTCGTGTTCGGAGTACTCCAAATTATCCCCGTTCATCGCACAAATCCCCCTGTCGTCAACGCAGTCGTGTTTGCAGACCCTCAGGCGGAGCGCATCGCTCAAATTGCCTGCTATGACTGCCATACAAACGATAACCAATGGCCTTGGTATAGTTATGTGGCACCAGTATCATGGGTGGTAGTCCATCACGTCGACGAAGGACGTCACGAACTCAACTTCTCCGATGTCGCAGCTACCATGGCGGGTGAGGCTGGGTACGAAATCATCGACGAAGCCATCGAGACAATCACCGAAGGCGAAATGCCTCCTCCCTACTACCTGTTGACCCACCCACAGGCCAAACTTTCTGATGCGGACAAAGCAATCTTAATTGCTGGCATCAAACAAGCATTGGCAACACAAAAATAACATATGACGAATTTGGCACATTTCGCAACATGTGCCAAATTCGATTTGCAAACATCGTTTGTGCATGGTATATTACTTGCAACGGCATGCGGGAGTGGCTCAGTTGGTAGAGCGAAACCTTGCCAAGGTTTAGGTCGCGAGTTCGAATCTCGTCTCCCGCTCCATTCCGTACGTCAACCGGGCATCGATGCATTCGATGTCCGGTTCGTTGTTTGTGTGGCTTTTGCCGACGAAGGAGAGTTACCTATGGATATCGGAATCATTGGTCTTGGACGCATGGGCGCAGGCATGGCACGACGGTGGTTGCGTCATGGACATCGCGTGGTCGTCAACAATCGCAGCCATGCTCCCATTCAAGAACTCGAAAAAGACGGTGCTGTTGGTGCATATGATTTGGCATCATTGGTCGCCGCACTACCTACCCCACGTGCCATCTGGGTCATGCTCCCTGCTGGCGAGACGACCGAACAGATGATTAACAGTCTTGTTCCACTCTTGAGCCCCGGCGATACCATCATTGATAGTGGCAACTCAAACTTCAACGACGACATCCGTCGTGCCCCCATCCTCAAAGCACAGGGTATCAACTACATCGATCAAGGGACATCGGGTGGTATCTGGGGCCTCGAAAAGGGCTTCTGTTTGATGGTCGGTGGCGAGACCGAGGTCGTCAAACGCCTCGAAAAAGCCTTCATTGATTTGGCGCCCGTTGACGGCTACCTGCACTGTGGCCCGGTCGGGAGTGGTCACTTTGTCAAAATGGTTCACAATGGCGTCGAGTACGGCATGATGCAGGCCTATGCCGAAGGCTTTGAGATCATGCAGGCGCGCAAAGACTTCAACCTCGACATGCACGCCATCTCAAAGGTGTGGAACCACGGCAGTGTGGTACGCTCGTGGCTCCTCGAATTGGCCGAAGACGCCTTCAAACAAGATCCAGAACTTACTCAGCTCAAAGGCTATGTTGAGGATAGCGGTGAGGGTCGATGGACCATTCAAGCAGCCATTGACCTTGATGTGCCAGCTCCTGTCATCACGCTATCGCTGTTCGAACGCTTCCACTCGCGTCGCCCTCACTCGTTTGCAGCCAAGGTACTCGCCGCCCTACGTAAAGGCTTTGGCGGGCATGCCGTCAAAAAGGCCGAGTAACAACCACGACATATACGTTCATCCATCTGCAGAAGTGCCGTACCACAGTGATGTGGTACGGCACTTCTGGCGCATTGCGCACAGATGCGATCCATGATGTCGTCATTTTTTCCACAAAACAGCAGAATTGCCACTAGCAATAAAATTATATAAATTATATAATAATCACAATAATCACACATATTTGGAATAGATGACTCATGAGTGACACCCCCCTCACCATTACTGACCATGTGCTTGCCCATTTGCGTAATCAAATTCTCAACGGTGAGATCGAGCCAGGCACACGCATCGATCAAGCTGAGGTCGCGCGACTCTTTGGCGTCAGTCTGGTACCGGTACGTGAAGCTCTAGCGCGACTACAATCGAGTGGGCTTGTCAACATCATTCCGCACCGTGGAGTATTTGTCGAGGATTTCACGCTTGAGGAGCTGATTGATATTTACTACATGCGCGAGGTACTAGAGGAGCAGGCGGCGCAATTATCGGTGCGACACGTAGACGATGCGATGATTCAGCGACTTGAAGGGCATATTGCCAACATTCAAACACACATTCACAATCATGCGGTGGAGCAATTTTTGAGCGAGACGCGTGCATTTCACTTCACGATATACCACGCATCACACCGGCGTAATTTGATTCGCATCATCCAGCAATTATGGGATCAAAGTGATCGTTATCGCTTCCTCCAAATGAACATCCAACCGGAGCGATTTGAGGAATCACAATTCGAAAATCGCGCCATGTTGGCGGCAGTGCGCAAACGCGATGGTGATTCGCTCGGATTAATGGTTCGATATCGCATACATCAGACCACTACGGGGCTACGCGAGCGGTTATCAACCATGCGCACACATACATAGGTGGCAACAGAGGTATACACACTACAACGGAGTAGCACAGATGAGTACGATTCGCTTACGCGGGATTGCGTGGAACCACACGCGCGGGTATGTGCCAATGGTCGCCACGGCACAACGCTTTCATGAGTTACATCCACACGTTGAGATTGTATGGGAAAAGCGGTCGTTGCAAGCGTTTGCAGACCAGCCAATTGAGCGACTTGCCGATGATTTCGACCTCCTTGTGATTGACCATCCATTTGTAGGATATGCGGCCAATCATCCAGTCCTTGTGGCACTCGATGACCATCTTGATGCGGCGTATCTGGCTGATCAAGCACAACACTCGGTCGGTGCATCTGAACCGAGTTATTGGTTCGGCGGGCATCTGTGGGCATTGGCAATTGATGCAGCAACTCCGGTAAGCGCATGGCGCGCTGATTTGCTACCGAATCCGCCACAAACGTGGAGTGAAGTATTGCTCCTTGCTCGACAAAATCGTGTTGCTGTGCCCGCCATTCCCATCGATAGTTTGATGAACATCTACATGCTGTGTAATGCACTCGGTGAAGAGCCGTTCCAACGCCCCCACGAAATTATCAGTGAGGCGATTGGTGTGGCGGCACTAACCCATCTTGCCGAGTTAGTGCACACCTGTCATCCAGATTGTCTTACGCGCAATCCAATTGCCACATACGAGGCTTTGGTACGTGGTGATGCGGCATATTGTCCATTCGCCTACGGCTACTCAAATTATGCACGGCCATCCTACGCCAACAAACAACTCACGTTCGGTAATCTGGTGCAGTGGCATGATGGCAAACGCCTACGATCCACGCTTGGCGGCACGGGATTGGCGATTTCGCAACGGTGTGCGCACCTCGATGTGGCCGTGGACTATGCACGATATGTGGCATCACCGGAGTGTCAAACCCATTTGTATGTCACGAGCGGCGGACAACCCGGTCATCGCGGGGCATGGACTTCGACGTACGCAAATCAACTCACACATGACTTTTTCCGAAATACGCTGCAGACCCTTGATGAGGCCTATTTACGCCCACGATACGACGGATATCTCCACTTCCAAGATGAAGCAGGCCCAGTGGTACACGAATTTCTGCGTCATGGTGGGGATCCAGTGATGTACCTGACGCGCATCAACGAATTGTACGTGCAGTCACAACACCGACACTAGCACAGTATGGAGCATTTATGACGGAGATGTTACCGTTAGCAGGATTAGTTGTCCTTGACATGAGTCAATTTTTGGCTGGGCCATCGTGTGCGTTGCGTCTAGCAGATTTGGGGGCACGTGTCATCAAAATCGAACGCCCACAAGGTGGCGACCTATGTCGACAACTCTATATCAGCAATCTGGCACTTGATGGCGACAGTACACTGTTTCATTCGATTAATCGCAACAAAGAGAGTTATGCCGCAGACCTAAAGCATCCGGATGACGTAGCACGAGTGCGGCAGCTCATCACTCAGGCGGATGTCATCATCCAAAACTTTCGACCGGGCGTGGTTGAACGACTTGGACTTGACTACACCAGTGTCACCGCAATCAATCCACGCATCATCTACGGCTCAATCACGGGGTATGGAACCCAAGGTCCGTGGCGAGACAAGCCAGGCCAAGATCTGTTGATTCAGTCGTTATCCGGACTGGCGTGGCTCAACGGCAATGCGGATCAACCACCGACCCCATTTGGACTTGCCGTCGCCGACCTAATGACTGGGGCCCATCTCGCACAAGGGATTTTGGCCGCACTCGTCCGCCGAGGCATGCGTGGCGTCGGTGCACATGTTGAAGTCAGTCTACTCGAATCAGTGCTCGACCTGCAGTTTGAGGTGCTCACCACCCATCTCAACGATGGTGGCAAATTACCTGAGCGGAGCACGCTGAACAACGCTCATGCCTACCTTGGTGCACCCTACGGCATTTATGCAACTGCCGACGGGTTTTTGGCACTCGCCATGGGGTCTCTACCCACCTTAGCGACGCTCATTGAATGTCCGGCTCTTGCGCGTTTTACTGATCCGAGTACCTGGTTTAGTCAGCGCGATCACATCAAAGCCGTTATCGCCGATCATCTCCGTTCGCAACCAACCACCTATTGGTTGACGCGCCTTGAAGCTGCCGATTATTGGTGTGCGGATGTCTTTGATTGGCAACGATTGCTCCGCCATGAAGGGTTTACTGTGTTAAACATGGTGCAACGCGTTGAGCGTGCTCCTGGAGTGAGCATGGCTACAACACGATGCCCCATTCGCATTGATGGGCAACTCCTGACATCATCGCGAGGTGCACCGACCATCGGTGCAGATACTATGCATATCAATCATGATTTCGGTTTAGTGTAATTGAGGACACACACCATGTTCCATCGTCAGTACTTTGAAGAGTATGAAATCGGGTATACGCGCACATCATTTGGTCGGACTATCACCGAGAGTGATATTATCACCCATGCGGGTCAAACAGGCGACTTTTACCCACACCACATGGATGCAGAGTGGTGCAAAACACAACCTTTCGGACAACGTATGGCGCACGGCACGTTGATATTCAGTGTCGCAGTCGGCATGACCGCAGGGGCAATTAACCCGGAGGCGATGTCCTATGGGTATGACAGACTGCGCTTTATCAAACCGGTATACATTGGTGATACGATAACCACCACAGCGACTATCACCGAGAAACGACCGCACGCCAAACGCAGCGATGTCGGCATTGTGGTTGAACAACTACAAGTATGCAATCAACATCAGCAGGTCGTTTTGGCATGTGAGCACCTGTATTTGGTTAATTGCCGACCGTAACTATCCACCCAAGAGGGACAATTTATAATCTCGCGGGTCAATTTGGCTTAAATAGTTGACGAAGTACGATTTTTTCCCTAGAATATGGGCATCCACAGGAATCATCTGGCAAGATTATATATATTCGCTCACAACGACGTGACACGCACATGGAACCAACGGGGGGAACAGTGACGACACCGCAGCCGCACTACAACATCACACTCCCAACCCCACATCATCATGGCATCGCAATTGTTGGCTGTGGTGGCATCGTGAACTACGCACATTTGCCGGCGTATCGGCAGCACGGTCTCAACATCGTCGGGTGCTATGATCTCAATCATGACGTAGCGCGCACCACTGCACACACGCACGGCATTGACACCGTATATCAATCACTTGATGAGCTGATGAGCGATGCGCGCGTCGAAATCGTTGATATTGCGATACCTGCGTGGGAGCAACGGGCTGTTGCTACACGACTCCTGCATGCAGGTAAACATCTCCTCTGTCAAAAACCGCTCGCAGAAACGCTTGACGACGCACGAGCAATCGTCGATGCTGGGCAATCTGCGCAACGCCATGTAGCCGTCAACCAGCAGATGCGTTGGAGTGCTGGGATTGCAGCAAGTTATGACCTTATCCGGCGTGGATATATTGGAACACCAACCGACGCACAAATTCAGGTGTCGACATCGACGCCGTGGCACATGTGGCCGTGGTTGCGCGACTCAGCACATCTCGATGTGATGTATCACAGCATTCATTATCTTGATAGCATTCGGCACTTGTTCGGTAATCCGTCACTGATCACCAGTCGTCATGCGAAGTATCCTGAACAACTCGAACGTGCAGAGACCAAGACAGTCACCATTCTCGATTATCCGGATAATCTGCACGTTGTGGTGATGGTAAATCATCACGATGACTCGCAGGACGTCTACGCCACATATCGGTTTTTGGGGACCAAGGGTATCATTAAGGGCACAATTGGGTTGTTGTACAACTACCCACATGGTCGACCAGACACGCTCGAATATGCCGCACACGGTGAACCACTCACGCCAATTCCACTCGAGGGTCTCTGGATTCCTGATGCATTCATTGGTCCGATGGCATCGCTGATGCATGCCATCAACACGCAGCAGCCACCTATCACAAGTGCTGCCGATAACATCGGCACCTTGCAACTCGTACATGGTTCGTATCTATCAGCGCACACCGGGCGGAGTGTCTGCCCTGCTGATTTGTAGATCAAAGGAGGATCCGCCGCAATTAATGTTCTGTTTCCGGTCTTTGCCTAACAAACATCATGATGGGGTATTGCTACTCAAGGCGGAGTAGCACACTACAAAGCAGATTGTTTTTCGTCACAAAGGAGTTGACACATGGCTAGACACGAAGAAGAGTTGGCACGCGAACTACGGCGCCGTGGATACAGCCGCCGCGACGTATTGCGCATCGGGTTGCAGTTGGGCTTGGGGGCCGCAAGCATGGGTATGCTGCTGGCCGCCTGTGGATCATCAGAACCAGCTGCCGAACCCGCTGCAGAGCCCGCTGCTGAACCAGCCAAAGAGAGCATCTTTGACATCAACTCGGGGAACAGTGGGAATTGGCCCAAAAGTGCCGTTGCGGACCCAGGTTCAAAGGTGGAAATCAGCGTCGGACACACATGGGATGCGGTGTTCTTCGAGCGCCAGCTCCAGTTCGACAAACTCTTCATGGAGCGCCATCCAAACATCGTCGTCAAGGCTGAGAACACACCATGGGGTGAGTTCCGTCAGAAGTACACGGCAGCTGCAGCCGGTAATGCGTTGCCCGACCTGCTCTACACGCAGTTCTCATGGGCACAAGAGACCATTCGCAGTGGCATGTATATTGCCCTTGATGATTACATCGCCAAAGAAGCCGACTTCAACTTTGATGACTTCACCAAGCCATCATTGGTGTCGTACCAGTACGACGGCAAACTTTGGGGTATCCCGTACGATGAGGGTCCGGGCAACCTGTACTACAACAAAGACATCTTTGATGCTGCAGGCGAGGCCTATCCCGATGACACATGGGACCTCGAGAAGTTGAAGCAAGTGGCCATCAAGCTGACCTCCGGTGAAGGGCCCAACAAGATCTTCGGTCTTGGTGAGTTGCCCAGCCCAGGCGACTCGTTGATGGCACCCAACTACCTCTTCCCGTTTGGGGCACAATACCTGAGCGAGCCCAAAGAGGACCAGTGTTTGATTAATGCACCAGAGGCCGTAGCAGCCATGGAGTGGTGGGAAGAGTTGCGCACCAAGGGTGCAGTACCAAGCCCCGCTGACTTACAGAACGTGGCCTGGCCGGCCTTCCAGTTCGGCAAGATTGCCATGACCCTGCAAGGTTCATGGGCCACGCCACCGATTGCCGCTGGTTCGAAGTTTAATTGGGACATCGCCAAGTGGCCAAAGGGTCCCAAGGCACACAGCACCTTCTCGGCCGGTAGCGCCTACATGATTACCCGCGACAGCAAGAATCCTGATGCCGCATGGATCTACATGAACGAGTACCTCTCCACTGCCGGTCAGACCTACATGTGGGCCAGCACCGGTCGTGGTAGCCCGTCACGCCTCTCGGCATGGCCAGCCTACCTCGGGTCAGAATTTGCCCCACCAGGAGCCAAGAACGTCGAAGAGGCGATGAGTAAGGGGATTGGTACCCACGACATCATCGATCAGCCGACGGGCCCGCGTGTGACACAGGCAGCTGGTCCAATTTGGGACTTGGTGGTTGCAGGACAGAAGAGCGTCAAAGAGGCGCTTGATGAAGTCTTTGCAGCTGTTGATCCAATTGTTGCCGAAAACCGCGGTTAGTCTATGGACGAGCGTCTGTTGGGTGGGCAGCCACCCAACAGACGCTTCACTACCCCTATGGTTATACACAACAAATTCCCCATTGGTCTAGAGAGGAAGTGCCATGGCCATCACCACTCCGACGCCCCCAAAAACCACACGACCGAAACTGGGCGGCATGGCGCGAAAAGAAGAAATCGCGTTTTATCTGTTCATTTCACCGTGGATTATTGGATTCTTGCTCTTTGATGCAGGAGCCATATTGGCGTCTTTTGCAATTAGCTTTACGAACTGGTCTGCACTCAGTACACCGTCGTTTACCGGTGTTGAGAACTACACCAAACTCATCAACGACTCGTTGTTCTACAAAGCGATGGGTAACTCGCTCTACTATGGACTTGGCAGTGTTGGTCTGGGAACTATTGTATCGTTCTTGCTCGCACTCTTGCTTAATCAAGATGTCAAAGGCATGGCGCTATTCCGCACCATCTTCTACCTACCATCCGTGGTCAGTGGTATTGCTGTGGCCATCTTGTGGATTATGATTCTCCATCAAGATTTCGGCCTCATCAACTCGTTCTTGGCGTTCTTCGGCATCAAGGGTCCAGGCTGGTTGGTCCAACCAGAGTGGGCAATGCCTTCACTGATTTTGATGAGTCTGTGGAGCGCTGGTGGAGCCATGGTCATCTATCTTGCAGGGCTCCAGAGCGTACCCACTCATTTATATGAAGCCGCAGAAATTGACGGCGCTGATACTCTGCAAAAATTCTGGAACGTGACTGTCCCCATGATGTCACCGGTCATCTTGTACAACCTGATTGTCGGATTTATTGCATCAATCCAAGGCTTCGTGTTGGTATATATCATGACCAACGGCGGACCAGCAAATGCCACACTTGTATATGGGTTATATATTTACCGCACCGCGTTTATTAACTTCCAAATGGGATATGCATCAGCTCTCGCCTGGGTGCTTCTCGTCGTCATCATCATCATTACCGTCATTCAATTCACTGTGGCACGATACTGGGTCTACTACGAAGGCGATGTAAAGCAATAACCAACAAAGGTGCACTATCATGAGTACATCATCGAGAATTCCTCTACAGAAATCATTGCTCGGATTGCGCAATCGAGCGATTCTATGGAAGGTGATTATCTACTTCCTTCTCTTAACTTTGTCTGTGAGTTTTGTCTTACCGTTCATGTGGATGGTCTCAACCTCGCTTAAGCAATCCCAGGACGTGTTTACCTACCCACCGAGCTTCTTCCCCAACAGCTTTGAATGGCAAAACTACATCAAAGGCTGGAATGTCCTGCCGTTTGACACGTTTCTGAACAATTCCTTAATCGTCACATTTTCAAACGTCATTGGCAACCTTATTTCGTGTTCATTGGTTGCCTACGGCTTTGCACGGCTCAAAGGGCGTGGGCGTGACATCCTCTTTTTGTTGCTTTTGGCCACCTTGATGATTCCTCGTGAGGTAACAATTATCCCGCGATTCTTGATGTTTAGTTGGTTTGGTATGACCAATACGCTCTGGCCGCTGGTCTTACCTGCATGGTTCGGCTATGCCTTCTTTATCTTCTTGTTGCGCCAATTTTTTATGGGCATTCCGCTCGATTTGGATAACGCAGCCCGCATTGATGGGGCTAACAACTGGCAAATTTTGACCCAAGTCATCATTCCTTTGTCACAACCCGCACTAGCCAGTGTGGCCATCTTTGCGTTCATCGGCAATTGGAGTAATTTGCTCGATCCGCTGATCTACCTACGCTCAACAGAACTCTACACCCTTGCACTCGGGCTAAACTTATTCCGCGGTCAAAACTTCACGCAGTTCAACTTGTTAATGGCGGTATCAATTATCACGCTCATTCCGGTGTTGCTCGTCTTCTTCTTCTCACAGAAATTGTTTGTCCAAGGTGTCTCGTTGACCGGTATGGGTGGTCGCTAGTTTGGCACGTTGTTGAGCCTACTCTGGGGAGACATCATCATGACGACGCTTTCAATTAAATACCGATCATTTGACGGCTTTGAACGTGCCCTCACCGCCCAAATGGCACACTTTCAACAACTCCATCCGGATGTCACGTTTGTGAGTAGTCATGCCGGCCCCGAGGAGTTGTACGCCGAGATGGTCGAACACGGTGGTGTGCATACGGGTGACTACGACATCATGCTGGTGCTGACCGACTGGTTACCCGACTTGCAGCGCCGTAACGGGTTGCTCGCCCTCAACCACTACGTGCACGCAGACCCACCCGCCGATTGGCCGCATGGCTGGAGTGACTCGTTGTTACAACTCCAACGCGACCACGACGGCACCATCTACGGGCTGCCGTATCACGATGGCCCCGAGATGTTCCACTATCGGGCCGATTTATTTGATAATCCAGCAGAACAACAGCAGTTCAGCCAGCGCTACGGTCGGGCATTACGCGTACCGCAGACATGGAACGAGTTCCGCGAAGTGGCACAGTTTTTTACCCGCCCAGACCAGGGGTTGTACGGCGCCGTCATCGCCGGACTGAATGACGGGCACAACAACGTCTACGACTTTTTCATTCACCTCTGGAGTCGCGGTGGCGCACTCTTTGATGCACAACTGAATCCAACCTTCAACAATGAAATCGGCGTGGATGCGCTGCAATTTTATGTTGATTCGTTAACTACCATGGGCATCACCTCACCCAAGGCCCTCACCTACGACAGTGTGGCAGCCGGAGTTGCTTATGCTGCGGGCGAGGGCGCTATGATGCTTAACTGGGCAGGCTTTATGTCAGTGGCACAGCTCCCACCGAGTACCATTATCAACAAAACGCGTTGTACGACCATCCCGCGTGGCGATAATGTGGGAGGGCGTCATGCGAGCCTCAACGTCTACTGGGTACTCGGAATTTGTGCGGGGAGCAAACATTCAGACCTTGCCTATGCGTTCCTCCGAGAAACAGCCTCGCCTGCCATGGACAAAATCACCTCCATCTCCGGCGGGAGCGGTGTGCGTAAATCGACCTGGAACGATCCAGAAATCCAGGCGCAATTTCAATACTACGAAGTCATGGAGCAGGTGCACACGGGCATTGACACACTCCCGGCACTCCCCGAATACCCGGCCCTCAACGAGGTCTTTAGTCGGATGACCTGGGCAGCAGTCAGCGGACAAAAATCCGTACGCCAGGCGCTCAATGATGCGGCCAACGAGTGTCAGCGTATTCTCCACAAATAACCCGATTACGACAAAGGAGTCGGTCATGCAACACCCTTGGATTGACCCGGCCTTCTTGAATCAACCACCACGCCGTTTTCGTAAAATCCACCTCGACTTTCATAATTCTCAGCACGTCCCACGCATTGGTGATCGCTTTGATGCGGACGAGTTCGGCGACACCTTGTTGGCAGGCAATGTGGATGCAATTGTGGTCTTCGCCAAGGACATGCACGGATACTTCTATTACCCCACCAACAGTGGTCCCATGCACCCAGGGCTTGACTTTGACTTAATGGGTGCCCAAATCGCCGCTTGTCGTGCACGGAACATCAAAGTATACGCCTACTACTGCGTCACTTGGGACAACTATCTAGCCGAACGCCATCCCGAATGGCTGGTGTGGAAGCGTGATCGTACGACCTATTTGCCCAAATTCAACGAAACACCCAGCTGGACTGCACTTTGTCTGAGTAATGAGGACTTCGTACAGCAGGTGCTCACCCACACGCAAGAGTTTTTGACCACATACGACCTCGACGGACCGTGGTACGACATGCCGTTCCCGATTGGCGGCGAATGCTTCTGCCCCAATTGTCTGGCGCACTTTCATGCGGCCGGACTAGACCCCCTTGATGTCACCAACCAACGACAGCACAAACAACAGCTCCTCACGTCATTCATGCGCCGGTGCCACGAGCTCGCCCACAGCATACGCCCAGATTACCAGGTGGACCAGAACAATCAGACGTGCATTGGCCTCGGTGAGCGCATCGTAGGGCTCGACAACGTGGACATTGAGGCACTGCCGACTGGTGGGTGGGGCTACCTCTACTACCCGACCAATGTGCGCTACGCGCGTACGTTTGGTCAGAGTGTGGTCGGTATGACTGGCCGATTCCATCGCTCATGGGCTGACTTCGGTGGGCTCAAGCACCCGAATCAGCTCCTCAGCGAGCTCCCAGGGATTGTGGCACATGGCGCACAAATTTCGATTGGCGATCAAGCCCCCCCGCATGGGCGTCTTGATCCGGCCGTCTACCAAACCATCGGGATTGGATACAGCTACATCAAATCAATAGAACCCTGGTTGCAACGCGCAGCACCGGTGACCGAGGCGGCAATTGTGGTAAGCGATACCGCACTCACCGACATTGGTGATCGCATGGTGATTGGCGACGGCCGCAACGAACGCGAGGGAGCCGTCTATGGGGCAGTCAAGCTCCTCACTGAACTCCAAGTCCAATTTGACATCATCGAGGGTGGTGAGACACTCAATCGATACCGCATGGTTATCCTGCCTGATGGACTTACCGTTCAACCGATGTTAGCCACACAACTCCGTCAGTTCATCGCCAATGGTGGCGTTGTGGTAGCGAGCCATCATGCGTTGCGCGGCACCCAAAACCACTGTTGGTACGACGGGTTGGGCATCACATACGCCGGTGAATCGCCCTTTGCACCAGCGTTTCTATGCCTTGATCAGCAGTATTTTGCCGGTATTCCGGCCTATGAATATGCGTTGTACTACGGCACGGCTCAGTGGACTGGCGGACACGCCTTGGCACGTGTTGGCGAGCCCCTCTTTCAGCGAAATGCACAACACTATACCAGTCATGCGCAATCGCCGTTCGACCATGTCAGTGAATACACGGCGATAACGGCCAACCAGCACATGGCAGCGTTCGCCTTCCCTGTGTTTAGCAGTTACTTCAAGTGTGGTTACTGGGTCTACCGTGAAGTCATGCGTCAGGTGTTGCAGAGATTATTGCCACAACGCCTCGTACGGAGCAACGCGCCACTGAGTAGCGAGATAAGTCTCACCTACCAGGCGGCTAGTACGGGGCATCCGGCGCGGTACATGGTGCACGTAGTGAATTTTTCACCGAATCGCAGGGCCACACCGCACATGGAGTACCTCGAAGACCCAATACCACTGCACGATATCAGTGTTACTGTCGGTGTGGATGAGCCTATACGGCGCGCCTATCTTGCACCTACAGGCGAGGCTCTCGCACTCACGGGGAGTGCGGGTGCATGGCACGTCACCATCCCTACAATCACCTATGGAGCGATTGTGGTTCTTGAATTAGCCTAGGATGACACATCACACAAGGAGTTTACGACGATGAAATTTGATCCGACGCTGCAGGCCGTAAAACAGCATCAGGTGCCACAGTGGTTCCACGATGCGAAGTTGGGTATTTTCATTCACTGGGGGCTGTACTCGGTACCTGGATGGGCACCAACCACCGGGCCGTTGCACGATGTGATTGCCGAGCACGGGTGGAGCGCATGGTTCCAACGCAACCCGTATGCGGAGTGGTACATGAACTCGTTACGCGTCCCAGGGAGTGTTACAGCCGAGTACCACAACAAGCACTTCGGCGACAAAGCGTATGCTGACTTTGCTCACGACTTTAACGCAGCACTCGCCACCTGGAATCCTGCGGAGTGGGCGGATTTGTTTGCCAAAGCCGGAGCCAAATACGTGGTGCTCACAACGAAGCATCATGATGGATTTTTATTGTGGCCAAGTGAGCAACCGAATCCGTTTATTCCCAACTACCACGCCACACGTGACCTCGTCGGTGATTTGACGGACGCGGTACGCACCAAGGGTTTAACCATGGGGTTGTACTACTCGGGAGGTCTTGATTGGACGTTTAATGAGCATGTCATCGCCGACATCAGCGATTTGTTTGTGGCGGTGCCCCAAAGCCCAGAATACGTCAAATACGCAGATGCGCACTGGCGCGAACTGACCAATCGTTATCGCCCTGCGTGTATGTGGAACGACATCGGGTACCCGGTTGGGTCCGATATCGGCGCACTTTTCGCCGATTACTACAATGCCGTGCCAGAGGGTGTCATCAACGATCGCTTTACGCAGGCTGGCCCCGATCAAATCGCCCAGATTAGTCAAGGCATGTTGCCCAAACCGGCACACTCCGATTACCGCACACCCGAGTATGCCGTCTTTGACACGATTCAACCCGACAAGTGGGAATCGTGTCGTGGCCTCGGCTTTTCGTTCGGCTACAACCGGAACGAGTCCGTCAAGGACATGCTGTCGCCGGTTGAACTGATTCGTTCATTCGTGGACATCGTCAGCAAAAACGGTAATTTGCTGATTAACGTTGGGCCGCGTGGCGATGGATCTATCCCAGCCGAACAAGCCGAACGACTCTTGGCACTCGGTGCATGGTTAAGCGTCAATGGTGAGGCCATCTACGGAAGCACGCCATGGACACGTGCCGAGGGCACCAGCGATACCGGTATCAGCATTCGCTTTACTCAACGCGACCACACGCTGTATGCCACCTTGCTGGGAGTACCAGCGGGACGCACAGTCATCCCCGATATGCCCATTCGCGACCAAAGCATCATCACGCTCCTTGGTCATGATGGTGCACTAACCTGGGAGCGCGTCGGTGACGGTATTGCTGTGCATCTCCCCAAAAATCTCAGCGATGCAGCAGCGTATACACTCCGCATCACACCCGTGTAATTCCGAATTATCCACCTGCTTTCTCCATATACCACGGGCAGTCACGTTGTGACTGCCCGTGGTATGATATTTCGGTATATACGTAGATTCGAGTCACACTATGCTCATTCAGCAATCAACCAAACGACACATTCGCTTGAGTCCATCACTGTTGGCGGCCAATTTTGCCACGATGGGACATGATGCAGCGGCAGCGCTTGCACACGGCGGCGATCGCTTGCACATTGATGTCATGGATGGTCGATTTGTCCCCAATATCACCATGGGCATGCCCATGGTCAGTGCATTGCGCGCGCACTTGGGGACCGATGCGTATCTCGATTGTCATTTGATGATTGTCGAGCCAGAGCGCTATGTCGAAAGCTTCGCCCGAGCCGGCGCAAATCAAATCAGCATCCACGTCGAGGCCTCACCTCACCTGCATCGTACCATCCAGCTCATCAAAGCGACTGGCGCGCATGTTGGCGTTGCCGTCAACCCGGCTACGCCGCTGAGTAGCATCTACGAAATCATCGATCAGATTGACACCGTATTGTTGATGACGGTCAATCCCGGGTTCGGCGGCCAAAAGTACATCCCCCAATCCACCAAAAAAATCGCCGAGGTGCGCGCGTTCATTGATCAACACGGTCTATCCGCCAATATACAAGTTGATGGCGGGATTGCACTCGACACGGTGGCCACCGTGGTGCAGGCCGGCGTTGACGACGTGGTCGTCGGCAGTGCCTTCTTTCGGGCTGATGGCAACCTCACGGCATCGTACCAGGCCCTCCAGGCGCAGATCGGGTAATACGCCGGGCGCCCTGTCG
>CAYZZI010000010.1:0-52481 GCA_964482795.1 uncultured Klebsiella sp. | reverse complement strand
GACGCCCCTACGATACTTGTGCCACATGATGCCACGGGCGCCCTGTCGGACGCCCCTACGATACTTGTGCCACATGATGCCACGGGCGCCCTGTCGGACGCCCTTACGGCACCGATGCGCCATGTGTCGCGCCGGCGTGATACAATACCACCATGTTTTTGATATGAGATGGGAGCGTCATTCCATGGCCAAAGATGGCATTACCGCCCGTTCCAAGGATTATTCACAGTGGTATCTTGATATTGTCCGCGAGGCCGATTTGGCGGATTACGCCGAGGTCGTGCGTGGCTGTATCGTCTTCAAACCGACCGGATACGCCATTTGGGAGGGCATTCAATCGGGGCTCGATGCCCGCATCAAAGAGACCGGGCACGTCAATGCGTACTTTCCGTTGCTCATCCCCAAAAGCTTCTTGATGAAAGAAGCCGAGCACGTCGAGGGCTTTGCCCCTGAGGTCGCCGAGGTCACGCATGCGAGCGGCGAAGAGCTCGCCGAGCCGTACGTGATTCGCCCCACGTCAGAGACTATCATCGGGTACTTTTATGCAAAGTGGGTGCGATCATACCGCGACTTGCCGATTCTCATCAATCAGTGGGCCAACGTGATGCGTTGGGAGATGCGCACGCGGCCGTTTTTGCGCACGGCTGAGTTCCTCTGGCAAGAGGGGCACACGGTACATGCCACCGAACAAGAGGCCGAAGAAGAGACGTTGATGATTCTCAACGACGTCTATGCCGACTTTGTTGAGAAAGAAATGGCGCTTCCGGTCTTCCGTGGGCTCAAAACCGACAGCGAGAAGTTCCCCGGTGCCTTGCGCACCTACTGCATCGAGGCCATGATGCAAGATGGTCGTGCCTTGCAGGCCGGTACCTCACACAATCTCGGCCAGAATTTCGCCAAGGCCTTTGAGATTCAATTCACCGACCAAAGCAACACCGTCCAAACCGCCTGGACCAGCAGTTGGGGCGTGAGCACACGGTTGATTGGTGCCTTGATTATGGCCCACAGCGACGACGACGGCTTGGTGATTCCACCACGTCTTGCGCCCATTCAGACGGTGGTTGTGCCCATTTACAAGAACGATGCCGAAAAAGCCGTCGTGATGGAGGCCGTGGCGCGCATCACTGCACAATGGAAGGGCAAAATTCGCTTCAAGATCGACACACGCGATCACCTCTCGCCGGGCTTTAAGTTCAACGAGTGGGAGGTCAAAGGTGTACCCGTACGCATCGAGGTCGGCCCCAAAGACGTCGAGAAGGGTTCAGTCGCCATGGCGCGCCGCGATGTCCCCGGCCGCGAGGGCAAGAGCTTTGTGCCACAAGAGGGGCTCACCGAGCGCATCGTGGCCCTGCTCGAAGAGATTCAAGCCACGTTATACCAACGCGCCGTGGCCTTCAAAGAGGCGCACACGCGGAGCGTATCAACCTACGCTGAGCTCAAAGAAGCCATCGAAACCGGCTTCGCCTACTGCTGGTGGGCTGGTGATAGCGACGATGAGAAGCGTATCAAAGAAGAGACACGCGCAACCATCCGTTGTATCCCGCTCGACCAACCCGGTGGCACTGGTACTTGTGTCTACACCGGCAAACCAGCCACCAAGATGGTTGTGTTTGCGCGTTCATATTAGTTATACCGACAGTGGGGCGCATGCACATGCGCCCCACTGTTCTACCCAAAGGATACTCATATGCCCACCATCCGGAGTCTCGAGGGCCAGTTCCACGCCCAGATCTCGGTGTTGTGGCAGCCCCTCAATGACGAGCCTGCTGTTGCCTATCACGCCGACCGCCCCGTCAAAACCGCCAGCATCATCAAACTCCCCATCTTGATCCACACCGCCCTGCTCGTTGAATCTGGCCAGCTGAGCTGGGATCAACGTCTCCCCCTCACCGGCGCACGCAGTCCGGGTATGGGCATCCTCAAAGTAATGGATGATGGTCTCCAACCAACGTTGCGCGATGTCGCCGTACTTATGACGATTATTTCTGACAATACGGCAACCAATATGCTGATTGATTTGATGGGAATCGACCAGATAAATCAGCGCATTCATGCGCTCGGCATGCCCAATACGCGGCTCAACCGCAAGGTCTTTGCGCCAAACACGCCGGAGTGTTTGCCATGGGGACTGGGGGTCACCACGGCACGCGACGTAGTGCACGTGTTGACGCAGATTGCCGCTGGGCAGATTGGTAACGCCGAGACGAGCCGATTTTTGCAAGAGACATTAGCCAAACAACAAGATCGCGTCGGGTTCCCGCGTGGTCTGCCCGCAGGATGGGCCTACGCCGGCAAAACCGGATCAGACGATGATTTGCGCAACGATTGTGCGATTGTGACGAGCCCAACTGGTCAACAGTATGTCTGTGCCTGTTTTGTGCAAGAGATGGCCGAACACCCGAGTACCGTTGATCACCCCGGGTTACAGGCGCTTGGGCAGGTCATGCAGATTATGATTGGATAATCGTATGCGTCGCATGCCAGTCTTGAGCGATACCCACATCAGCATCAGACCATTCACCACAAGTGATACTACTGCGGTAATGCACATCATGGAGATGTCTGAAGCAGATGCGCATGCCTGGCTTGCATGGAACATCGCCAACGAGCGCCAACTCGCACAGCTTAACCAACCGCCCTACGGCGAGCGGGCAATTGTGCGCAATGATAGTGATACCGTCGTTGGCGCGATTGGGTTAGTCCCGTGTATTGATCAGTTTGGCAAAGTGGGCATTGGCAGCAACGATGATGGTGCCACACAGGCTGAGGTCGGCATGTTTTGGCATGTACTGCCTGAATGGCGCAAACAGGGCGTCGCCACCGCAGCAGCCACGCTGTTGCGCGACTATGCGTGTACGCAACTCGGCCTCCGGCGCATCATTGCTACCACCGAGTATGACAATATCGCTTCACAAACAGTCATGCGTCGTATCGGCATGGAGCTACGCCGCAATCCATCAGACGCACCTGCGTGGTTACAGATTGTGGGCGTCTACGAACCAGCCCGTGCAATCGAGCATTTCGACGACGGCACCTATCTCCGACCAATCTCCCTCGATGATTTACTCGAGATGATGGCATTGTGGCGTGATGCCGCCTTACAAATCAGTCCCACAGATAGCGAACAAGGGTTACGTAGACACTTGGCGTTGTCGGGCAATTTAGCGTGGGTCTTGTGTGATGCTGATGGGCGAATCATCGGCACGTTGCTCGGCAGCGATGATGGGCGACGTGGGTGGATCAATCATCTTGCTGTTCACCCTCATGCACAGGGGAAAGGGTACGGGCAACGACTGATTACCGCGGTAACAAGGCGTCTCAAAGCACAAGGCTGTGAGAAGGTCAACCTGCTTGTGCGTCATTCCAATCAGCAAGTTGTGCCGTTTTATCAAAAAATCGGCTTCGCCGTGGATAACAATATATTTATGGCCAAATGGTTAGACCGTGATGCGTAATTCACGTTTGTACTGGCTACTATTTATCATCGTCATGCTCACTGGATGTGCCAAACCGGCCACACAGCAGACGTTCGTCTTGGCAGATGCACAACCACCCCAACGCGTCACGCTCATCATCACCCTACAAAACGCACGCGATCAAAATGGCACACCACGCGATGGGACGTTGGCGATTACCTCGCTTAATGACGGCCAGCAAAGCATGCTCCAAATCACTGCCACTGGTGCTGTGGCTCCTGTATGGCTGAGCACCGTCGATAATACTGCCGTGTTTGTCACCGCAAACCAGACGCGTCGCATTGTAGATGGCACATGTACACGCGATGCCGGCGGATTCCCGCCGGTGTCGATTCGCGATATCCTTGGTCCCCTTCAGGGATTTGCACCAAATGAAGAGATGCTCCGTAGCACGCACGGTGGCGCTGCCTGGCAACGATTTGATGCAGAGGCATACGTCGATGACCAAGGGGCACTGACGAGACTCAAGGGGCAAGGGCAAGGCAAGATGCTGTTGCCTGGGGGTGATGTCATTACGGCAGATATGCAATGGGAGTATGTGGTAGAGTCATACCCCGTCATGGTTGTAATCCCGTCGCAACAGTGTGAGGCAGCCGGATTCAATCACATTTCGTTTCCCACTGCGTTCGGCACTGCCACAACCATGGGCGGTGCATTGCTTTTTACCCATGCAGATACGCTCGAGCAAACGCAAAACACTTTGATAAACCATTGGCAGTCACTCGGATTATCACCGCAGGTGACAAATCAGAATCAACAATCGGTGACTATTGATGTCACCATTCAAAAACAAGTTATCAGAGCATTTTTGGTGCAATCATCTCCGCAGACTACTGCGATCACCGTCATCACTGTCTCACAATAATGCAACACGTTGCATGGTTGCATGAATGTACCGATGTTCGTTATAGTATGAATGGGTAATTTATTGTTGATCCCTCTACAAAAGGATGAGAAGCAGATGGCAAAGCGCATTATGACGATCTTCAAGTGGATCATTGGATTTATGGTGGGTGCAATTGTCGTACTCATCGCTTCAGTCATTATTGATCGTGGCATCGGCGCCAATCGGCTTGACTCGCTGACCAACACGGTGATTACCAACGGCAATGACCCAGCAGTTCGGGCATATGTGGCACGACCAAGTGGCGAGGGGCCGTTCCCTGTGGTTATCATGATTCACGAGTGGTGGGGGCTCAAATCGGAGATTGTCGGCAAGGCCGATGCCTTGGCGCAAGACGGGTATATTGTGGTTGCACCGGACGTATTCCGCGGCAATACCACTTCGTGGATTCCGAGTGCCATTTGGCAGGTCGTCAGTACGCCAACCACACAAGTTGATGGCGATCTCGATGCGGTGATGCGTTGGATTCAAAATCAGCCTGACGCCGATGCGCAACGCGTGGCCATCATGGGGTTTTGTTTTGGTGGTGGTACATCGATTCGTTATGGGGTCAATACGCCTGATATCAAGGCCACCGTCGTATTTTATGGTGCAGTCATTCAAGATCCCACACTACTCAAGAATCTCAATGGTCCCGTGTTGGGGATTTTTGGCAGCGCAGACACGATGATCCCAATCAGTGAAGTGCAGGGTTTCGAACAGGGTCTCAAAGAGGCTGGCGTCCCGCACGAAGTAACCATTTATGAGGGAGAGCCACATGCGTTCGTGACGAGCATCGAGGATATTGCCAAAGGGGGCAATCAGCTCAAAGCATGGAATCAGTTGCGGGCGTTTTTACAACAGACACTCTACGGGCAGGGATATACACGTCCCATTTTTGTGCGCAACGATACCTCATCGTTCACCACCAGCGATACCTGGGGTGGCAATCGCCTGCTGCATCAATTCATCTGTGATTTGACGGTCAACTAACAACACCCATTCATGGAGCAAGCACCCATGTTGTGGCATGCCCACGGTACACACAGGATAGCGCATCGTGGTGCAACAATTGCATATACTATTGCGTCTATCCTGTGTTATATAGAAAGGACCTGTCATGGACGGATTTCTCTTTTTTTGTCTTATGCTCCTCGTCTTTCTTGCTGGTTCTGTGGTGTTTACGGGTATCAAGATTGTGCCACAGGGGAACGAGTGGACCGTCGAACGCTTCGGCCGCTTCCGCATGGTGATTAAGCCCGGTTTGAACTTTATCATCCCATTTGTTGACCGTATTGGTCGGCGTATTAACGTACAAGAGCAAGTCCTTGATATTCCATCACAGGTCGTGATTACGCGAGATAACGCTACCGTACGCGTGGATGGTGTGCTCTTCTATCAGGTCTATGATTCTAGTTTGGCAGCGTATCAAGTCTTTAATTTGCAAGCCTCGATTATCAACTTGGCATTGACAAATCTACGCACCGCGCTCGGAAGCATGGAGCTCGATGAAGTGCTGTCAAAGCGCGACGAAATTAATAGTCGGCTGCTCGGTGCACTCGATCAAGCAACCCAGACTTGGGGGACCAAAGTCACCCGTGTCGAAATCAAAGACGTGTTGCCACCCGAAGACATCACTCGTGCAATGGCCTTGCAACTCACCGCAGACCGCGAAAAGCGTGCCAAGATTCTTGAGGCCGAGGGTGTGCGTCAAGCAGAGATCCTGCGTGCCGAAGGTATGAAACAATCAGCCATCCTTGAAGCCGAAGGTAAATTGGCCGCAGCACGACTTGAGGCTGAAGCCCGTGAACGCCTTGCCGGTGCCGAAGCCGAATCAACTCGTTTGTTGGTTGATCAGGTTGGCCGCCCTGACGCCGCACTGCAATACTTTGTGGCACAACGCTATGTCGATGCCCTGCAAAAAATGGGCGAATCGCCGGCTGCACGCATGGTGGTTGTCCCTGCAGAAATTAGCAGTTTGAGTGGTGCACTTGGAGCCCTGACCGAGATATTGAAACAAACCGACGGAAAGAAGTAGCCCATGAACAATGGCTTCGTATGGGCCACAGTCGGTATCATCCTCCTCACGGTTGAACCATTCATACCTGGCGTCTATGCGTTGTGGATTGGTATTGCTGCCTTGGTAACTGCCGGTTTCGCTTTCGTTTTTCCTTGGCTTGATGCCTGGTTATTCGTCATCTTTGCGATAACTACGCTGGTATCAGCTATCGGTGGATCGCGCCTGTATGCTCGTCTCAATCGCGATGAGGGCACGCTCAATCAACTCCAACAACAGCTCATCGGGAAATCCGGTGTGTGCATTGCACACACCGAGGGGGCACATATCCGTGTGCGCATTGATGGTGTTGAATGGGCGGCATTGGCCGATGGAGAGATCGACGTTCACGATCCGGTCGTCGTCATTCAGTTTCATGATGCACGACCAGTTGTACGTCGTGGGTAGCAATGCAAACCAGTGCCATCATCTGAATCTGGTTGGTACCGATGACTCCATTACACGCCTCATTCGTTTATTTTCATCAATTTTTCAGCCTATTTACTGCGGAGGTGTGTTGACGTAGTTGTAAGTGGGTGGTACTATGCAGTTAGGTTATGTATATTTGAGTGACTGAAGTGGTAGAGCTATGAATCATGAACTAATGACCATCCGTCAACTGGCTGAGCGTGCTGGTGTCACACAGCGAACTATTCGCTATTACACCGACGAAGGGTTAATTGATGCACCAGTTGACCGCGTGCGCACACCGCGCTACACGGAGCGTCATCTGTTGCAATTGCTCGCCGCTGCGCGCCTCAAGGCAAGCTTCTTACCACTACGCGTCATTCGTGCACGCCTCGCTGGCATGGATGATGCAGAGCTCCAAGAGGTCATCAATAGTGCTCCTCAACCGGTCGAAGAAATCGTCGCCAATGAGGTCGTCAGTGAAGTGGTTGCCACGCACCATGTTGGCCGCGTCATGACAGGCAGTGCCAACTACGCTCCTGCTACCACCAACGACACCGAGGTGCGCTGGCATCGCTACGTCATTGATGATGGCATCGAGATCCACTTTCGTGATGACCGTAGAATCGATACTGGTGAACTTCGCCGTATCGGTGCCATTTTACGCCGTAAACCATAACGTCCATTCAGCATCGTACGGTATATACAATCCCCCACGGCAGTGATAGTCGTGGGGGATTGTGTGTCGTATGTCTGCCAACGCTACGACCATGCGTAATGTCATCTACTGCCCAGGGATGTTGTAATCACCATCACCTGGCGCGATGTACTTGCCGAGCTGCACATTCCCAAAGATGTCATAATGCCAATCGCCATCTGGTGGAAGTGGCAAACCAAACAACATGCGATACGCTGTCTCGCTCAGCGTTTGTGTGGCCCATGCCATATCGGATGTGTCGAATGCCACAGACGCACGCTCATCACCAAGAATCACGTGCGGCTTCACCCGTGCGTTACCGACAATACAGTCATCGATATCTTCGTACATATCGTCGTCATCGTCATCGCGGTAGCTCTCGTATGCGTTGCTCCACGACCGGATGTTGCGCAAATAATCAACGGTATCATCGGATATATCATCACTACGACCATCATCCATATCAACGAATTCATCATCATCATCTGACGATAATGGTGGTTGGAGTGAATTCAACAACTCATCTAATCGAACCATCGGATATTCCACACTACCTTGGTCATCATCTGCATGATGGTTCGACCGTGTTGTGACCACATCCTCTGATGCGCCCGTGTATGTATTTAGCGCCATTTGGATGCGTAATCGCTCACTGACCTGGACAAATACAGCCAGATGATCACGACTACGTTGAATCAACGCAACCGCATCGTCCATCTGCGTTCGGATGGCATTGAGTTCGCTCGCGTTGTGGCCATTACCACCTTGCACGTAAATCTCTCCTAACACCTGGTTGCGAGCAGTCGTTAGTGCGTGATAGGCCGTGTTGATTTGATCTATCACGTCGTTCATCGGTACTTGCATGCGCGTGCTCCTTTCGTGGTGATGTCTGATTGCTCATCTCTGGCCAACAACGTCCGTGTATTGTCGCTATCGAGCTCACACCTCCCTTATGTCCGAGATGACAAGAACATCACGGAACATCATTGTGTCCCGTATGTTCGTATGTATCACCAGCAGTATATCACGTCATGTTATCACTGTCAAATATCACATTTGTGGTTTTATTTTGAGTAATTTAATTACATTTATTGAAATAACGTGCATACTTGTGGGTGTTGATTTGACAAATACCATTTTTACTGTTACAGTATTACTGTAATTAACAGTTTAACTGCGGATTACAGATTCATGTAGTCAGATTGATGAACACAGGAGAATGCCGATGACCAAAATTCACTGTCAGCTCAGCCGCAACGTTCTACACAACCAAGTCGACGACCAAGGTCGGCGCCACGACACCATTCTACGCATCCACGTACAAGCGCCATCATCGCACCAAAGCACGCGACCACGCACACCGCTTAACATTGGTATCGTAATTGACCGCAGCGGTTCGATGG
The DNA here is from genome assembly GCA_964482795.1 of uncultured Klebsiella sp. GTDB lineage: Bacteria > Chloroflexota > Chloroflexia > Chloroflexales > Roseiflexaceae > UBA965. The sequence goes on along the minus strand of CAYZZI010000010.1, from coordinate 43,558 downwards.
CGGGGCAAAAGCTCACTGATGCGCTTGAGGCCACACGACGGATTGTTGATCGGCTGTTGCCAGACGACCGCTGTGCGATTGTGGCGTTCGATCATCGGGCGAGTGTCTTAGCTGATGCCATGCCGGTCACCAGTGCACAGCAACACCTAATCAATGCGGCACTTGCGAATGTACGGAGCGGTGGAAGTACCAACCTATCCGAAGGGTGGTTGATGGCCGTCGAACGATTACAGCGTGTGCATACCGAAGGGATGTATGTCAGTCGCATTTTATTGCTCACTGATGGACAGGCCAATCAGGGAATTTGTGCGGCCGATCAACTCGCACAACTTGCGACCACGCATGCCCAACAAGGGATCAGTTTGAGCACATATGGGTTGGGGCTCCATTACAACGAAGAGCTCCTCGACCAGTTAGCCCGTCACGGACTAGGCAATCATCACTTTATTGCGCAATCAAACGACATTGACAACTACTTTCAGCATGAGCTGAGCGAGATGTTTGGCGTGGTCATGCAGAAGGCCGAACTTGAGATACGCATTCCGGTCGGATTCAGTGCCGAGGTCGTCGGACAACCACCACATCAGCGGTCACACGAGCGCCTGACGATCCCTCTCGGAGCTTTGATTGCACAGGAGCAGCGCACGCTCTACATACGCCTGATGCCGACGGTTGATCAGCTCAGCGGCGACATGGAACAGACAGTGGTACTCCGTGGTCAAGACGCAAATGGAGACGCAGTCCACGTTGACACCCACTACCGAGTGCACCTCAGTACAGATGCACAGGTTCGCACCCTGGCAGCTGACCGCACCATTGAGCACGAAGCAGCACTCATTGATTTGGCCTGGGTACGTGCCGAAGCGTCACGCTTCAATGCTGCGCGTGAATTTGAGCGGGCCCGCACGTTCGTGAACGAAATGCACCAACGGAGCACCATCTATGCGCAATTTGATATCTATACCACGTTAGCCAGTGAAATGGGGCAATGGCGCGATGAAATGACGCGCAAACGGAGCTTTCATTCGAAGAATCTCTCAAGTCGATTCTCAACCAAGGATCTGACTATTCTGCGCGCCCAATATGACCGACTTGTTGCATCAAATGCACCCATGAGTGAAATCATGGAACTCAAACAACTCATCGACATGCTCGAAGAATGGTTGCGTCGCCGTCAATAGGATAGTCACCATTTATCAGTCATTATCATCAAATTAACAATAACACGTTAATTTGACAAGTTAGACTATTTCATATACAATCAACACTGTAACGTTGCAGTGTTAAAGAAAGGGCATCAAAAAGATTATGTTGTTAAACAGTCAAATCAGTCGTTCGCCAGTTGGTTCACAGGGTATTGAATTAATCGCCAAAATCAGCGTCACAGCCCCACAAGCAGCGTCGAACAAACAGCAGCGGTTGCCGTTGAACATCGGATTGGTGATTGACCGGAGCGGTTCGATGGGGACCACCCCGATGAATCATGCCAAAGCCGCCGCAGTACAAGTCGTTGAAAAATTACAGGCAAACGATTACTGCACGGTAGTTATTTTTGATACGGAGGTCGATGTACTCGCTGATGTGATGCCCATGAACGCCGCCAACAAGCAGTTGTTGATTCAGCGCATTGCACAGGTAGCGTCACGCGGCGGTACCGATCTGCACGCTGGTTGGAGTGCATGCGTCGAGCGTCAATTGCGCATCAGCACCAAAGAGCTCGTGGGGCGCGTGTTTCTTTTGAGTGATGGGCATGCAAACGCAGGTATTACCGACGAGGTAGTCTTGGGCAAAACCGCAGCCGAATATCATCAACAAGGCATCAGCACCACCACATTCGGCATTGGTAACGGCTACAACGAGATGCTGATGGGTACCTTGGCGAGCCATGGTGAAGGTAACAACCACTACATCTCAGAGACGCGCCACATCGAAGAGTGTTTTAGTCAAGAGTTAGCCGAGCTCTTTACGGCGGCCGTGCGCAAAACAACGATGCAGATCGAGGTACCAATCGGCTATGCGGTAAGCATTGTGGGCAATCGGCCACATACGCGCGAGGGCAACCGCATTATCGTCAACTTTGGTTCATTGATGAGCAATGAGCAGCGCGACATCTATCTGCATGTCAAGGGCTTAGCACCACAAGTCTACGGCACCGGCACAATGCAGATCAATGTCAATGGCACCGATCAACACGATCAGCCACTAGCACAATCGCATACGTGCATCTGGGCGATTATGGCAGACCCAATCACACAGATTAACGATGTGATTGAGCGGGAGGCTGCAGATATTGATGTGGCAGCGCTACAACAGAAGGTAATGCATGTCCATCGGCGACATTACAAGGATTCACTGGTAATTGTGCAACAGCACGCACAGGCACACCCGTTGTTCAACCGCTTTGGCGTCTACGACGAGTTGATGTCTGAGCTCAACCGCCCATGGGAAGAAGATGACTACAAGATGTATGCGGAGTACTCAACTTCGATGCGCAAGGGGTCAAGCAACATGGGCAACAATCTTGAGGCGCGTACCCGGCGGGCATTCCAAACAGGCAATACCAAGGAGTACGAGTTCTATCGCAGTCGGTTAGCCCGTCAACAGCGTACGGATGCAACAAATACGCCGGACGATACTGACACGAATGCGTAGCAAATCAATTCATTGAGAAATCAATTCATCGATTAAACCATTATTGAGAGATTTTCCACCTACAACACATCATTGAGAAACGCAAAAACCCCCGAGTGCGCCATGCACTCGGGGGCCTCTATTTCATGCGACTAATCGCGATCCCAGGTCATGACGCGCCATTCCTCGAGCATGGCGAGTAGCGCAAGGCGTGCCCGTGGCGGCAAATCAGCTGCCATCCGCGCGAGAATCTGTTCACCAAACCAGCGTCGAATGGTACGTCCTTTGGCAGCAATAATCGCCGCCCAACAAAAGCGCAGGTAATCGGCAATCCACTGCAGAATGCCGTCACGCTTAAGCACCCGAAAGGCGATACCGACAATCGGACGATAGGCAAAGAACATGCCGAGTACCATTTTGTGATAATCGCTCCAGCGCATCTCATCGCGGAAAAAGCGCGTGGCGAAATCGGTCCCCTCGCGTTGCAAAATCGCCATGAAATGATGCTGGAGCCGATTCACATCGTCGTCAGCATCCCCCCATGGTTGCATAAAACGACTAAAGACCCAGTTGAGTGACACGTTGATTTGATAGGGCGTCACGTGGCGCAAGCCAGCAGGATTATCAATGCCGAGCGTCAACGCCTCGTGCAGGAGCATGGTAGTACGCCCCAGATTCCGTACGTGTGAACCGAAACCACAAAACGTCAACGGCGATTGTTGGGCCGCAGCATCACCAATCGGCACCACACCGGGCAACAACGGCGCTTCGAGTCGGCGCAATGAATGACGCGCCGGAATATAGCCGTATACCGGCTTGTGGTGATGCACAGCGCCGTCACTACGCTTGTAGCTTTCAAGATGCGTGAAATAATCCTCGAACAACTCGAGCAAGGTGGGGGTGGGGCGTGTATCCACCGGCACACCCGGTTTGAGCGTATCATAGTAGAAAAGATAGATGGTCAGCTCATTACCACGCCCAGGGAACCCCTCCCACATATACTGTTGAGTGCGTTGCGCATCATCGATAGTCAACAAGATGTCGCCGAGTTTGGGATTGTGCTCGTTGGGCGCATCGCCAATCACGAACCCCTCGGCCACCGTACCGACTGTGGGGCAGACCCCGGCAAACGGCCGCCCACCGAAGCGCTGAAGCGACAAGGGTGAGATGGTACCCATGCCGTCAATCACGAGGCGGGCAGCGTATGATTCGGTGTGCCCTGCATCATCCTGCACCGTCACCAGCACCTGTTGGGGGCCGCTTTCGCTGCTACATACGTGCTGAAAGCGTCGTTGATCGCGGATTTCGCCGCCAGCATCGAGGAACTTTTGACGCGCCAGCCGCAACAGCGCGCCCGCATCGAGGGCTACATTCAGCACCTCGGGCAGATGGAGTGTGACCTCAGCTTCGTCCTTTTTGTGAAAGCGGACGATCCCATCGGTGTACTCATTCATGATGATGCCATCAAGCTCAGCCCACGTACAAAACCCGGTATCGACGAGGGCCTGCAACTCGTAGCGCGAGATGTTCCATTCGCGATGGACACACCCGACGTCATTGCGATCAAACACCAAGACGCGCCAACCGCGCCGCACCATCACCACCGCATGAATGAGCCCCAACCCACCACCGGCATAGACCAAATCGCCGTGCCACTGGGCTTGTGCACTCCGTTTGATTAACTCGGCGCGGGGTAACGATTGCCACGCATTGCGGTAGGAGCGCGATGGTGCGTCGTTGGCCACCGTGGTACGAATATCGTGCCAGATTTGGTCGAGACGGATAATGCGCTCAAGATGATCAGAGGCGTTCATGGCGGCAAAGGCGGCCAAGGTCAGGGGGTAGCGTTGGGAATCGATTGACATGAGGGAGTTCCTTTGGGTGCGCATTGCGAGCACAGCTGCAATGCGCACCGCGCGTGGTGTCTTTAGAGGACAAACTTGCCGTCTTTGTGGATGAGCGCACCGTCGGCGAAGACCTCGCCACCCGAACGCAAGTCGCAAATCATATCCCAATGCAACGCCGATTGATTGGTACAGCCTGTCTCAGGGTAGGCGGCGCCGAGGGCGAGGTGCACAGTACCACCGATCTTCTCATCGAACAAAATATTGCGACTAAAGCGTTGAATACCATAATTCGTGCCAAAGGCGACTTCGCCGAGGCGCCGGGCGCCTTCGTCCATGTCGAGCAGTGAGTGGAGCAAGTCTTCACCCTTGTCGGCCGTGGCCTTGACGACTTTGCCATCAACAAATTCGAGCCGAATACCTGACACCTCACGTCCCATATAAATTGCGGGGAAGCTGTAGGTAATGAATCCGTTGGTCTTTTGTTCTTCGGGGCCAGTGAAGACCTCGCCGTCAGGAAAGTTGCGATCACCGGCGCAGTTGACCCAGGTACGCCCAGCCACGGCGTAGGTCAAATCGGTGCCAGGGCCGACGATACGAATGTGGTTGGCGACGTTGAGGCGATCGATGATGCGCTCTTGTTCGGCACGCTGGGCTTGCCAGGCGGCCACGGGGTCTGCGTGGTCAAGTTTGCCGGCAGCAAAGACGAAATCAGCGTAATCGTTGAGCGACATATCGGCTTCTTGGGCTTGAGCGGCAGTGGGGAATAGGGTTAAGCACCAGCGGAACGCGCCATCGGCGCTGCGCTCCATCATGCGCTTGGAGATGGGGCTCATCGCAGCCCGGCGTTTGGCCACGAGTTTGGAGTCAACGCCACTCAAGGCACGGGTGTTTTCGTCGGCCATAATCGAGAGATGCAGATCAACGGTCTCAATCTCGTCGCGCGCCAATTGGGGCACATAGGAGAGTTGATCGTCGTTGGCGTTTTTATAAAAGATCTCATCGAGACCATCAAGCGTCAAGCGCATCAATGGATTGGTGCCGGCGCGCATGGCCTCACGGTACACAGCCCGAACAAGTGGCGCAGCCGCCATTGGCGCTACGATGCGAAAGAGTTGATTGGGCTTCGCTGCCAACGAATAGTGCACAAGGACCTGTGCCAAGCGATCAATACGAACATCATGCATATGACAACCTCTTCTATCTTCTACGGGGACATTCAAATGTCAGCAAATGCTGATTGGGAGTGCTTATACCATCTCTTTGGTAGCTAGTACGCATGCCATGCGCAACTCAGTTTCATTGTGGGTAGTCAACTGGGCAGTGGAATAGGATTGGTCGTCCACGAACTCACCGAGCAAATTACGCACCATCGGTTGTACTCCTAGTGCCTGGAGCACCGCAGCATCACTCTCTTCGTAGCGAAGCTGCTTTATGCCGCGCTTGAGCAGATGACTGGCATGATTTGCATGATACGACGCCGTATTGATGATAGCGCGATCCACGCCACCACGTCCCAACGTACGGGCCACGCGCGCCACATAATCCGCAGCCCGAAAGGTATCTGTTTGGCCGGGGACGGTTGTCAAGGCTGGCACGCATAAGACGCGGGCCTTCACGGAACGCAAGGTATCACGAATTCCATCTGGGAGTAACACGGGTAAGACGTGTTCGTACAGCGAACCCGGCGCAATGATGATGACGTCAGCAACCTTGAGGGCATGCAACACCGCCGCAGACGCTACCACCGGTGGATCCACGAAGACGTGCTGCACGGCACCAAGCGGCGCCTGGATGATTTGACTGATGCCACGGCGATGCTCGGTGTCAGCAATGCGACACACCATGTCGTGTGGTTGATCGGTGACAGGGAGTACATCAATGGTACAGCCCACCTCACGAGCAAACTGCGCTAGTGCCTCAGAGAGTGAACTCTGGGCGGCGTGGGCCAACAGATACAACACGCCGAACGGGATATGACGATGTGCACTATCGATTTGGGTAAAGCGATGCTGCATGGTACGCACAGCCGTCGCATTACCGCCGAACGTGCACATCACCTCGATGACGTGAGCACAGGCAGGATAGAGGCTATCACGACGAATCAATGCATCGCTAGCCGTATCGTTGCAGCTTGGTTCTATGACGGTTAATCGTTGCGCAATTGGTTGTAGCGCACGAATTGTTTGAATGAGACCACGACCACCACCCAAAATGACGACATGCATGGCGGAGCTCCTTCATCGACAATCTATTTACATGCTATCACGTTCGCTACGCGTCATCTGAAAGACATGACGCAACACGTCTGCTTGGGCTTCGTTCATCGTCTCTTTGCGCCGGGCCATCACCTTGCGAGCCACCGCAATCATGCGATCGATTTGATATTCACGGAAGCGTTCACCGCCCCAGGTAAAGGGGGGAATCGTCTTGGGTGCAAAATGAACGCCAAAAATATTTGCACCAGTCCCGACCACAGAGCCACCATTCAAATGCACACCGATACCGAGTTTTACATGGTCTGCCAAAAAACAGCCGAGTTTGAGACGACCACTATCGACTTGGCCGTATCCCTCAACCGTGACTTTGATGGAACCGTAGGTGTTTTTGAGGTCACTGGTGGTGGTCATGGCCCCGATGTTCACCCACTCCCCCAGATACGAATGCCCAAAAAACCCGTCATGATGCTTATTCGAGAATGCCTGAACCACGGTGGCTTCGACTTCGCCACCGATACGACACACAGGGCCAATGGTCGTCCCAGCACGCACACGCGCTCCAGAAATAAGCGAACCGTCGTGAATAGCAACAGGCCCCTGAATGAGGGAGAACGGTTCAATTCGGGCGGCACCAATTACGATTGGCCCCTCACGCGCATCAAGTGCCACAGGCGACTCGATATGGGCGTTGGGATGCACAAAAATGCGCTCCGGAGCCTGCATGTGCCACATTGCAGCATCGGGATGGTGATGGGCTGGGATGAATGTGGTCGGATCTAACAACGATACGTCGCTGGTGATGCACTCAGCATTTGCCTCGACGATATCCCACATAAAATTCAGCATACGTGGACGTTGTGCAATGGTATGGCCGAATCGTTGTAGTTCAGCAAGTGCCCGTTGCCCTTGCTGATTGATGACATCAACAAAGATGGCACTTGCGAGTGCCGGTGACAGGCGTGCAGCGACTAACGTGCCTTGTCCACTGCCAGTATTGTTATCATCGCTGACAATCACCGTACCAATTGGTGCGTTCGTCAACAGCTCAAGACATGCGATATCAAGGAGGCGACTATTGACCAGCAGTATCGGGACATTCCGACTAAGGAGTCGGAGTGGCCATCGCCCCGCACCCAACGCATCGGCCAGATACTCGCGGGGTATCACTGACGGTTGTTGCCCAAAGCGCGCATGTAGGCGTTCGCGCAGGGTAAAGATTCCACACCGAATATCCGCTGCAGTGCGGGTATAGGTGAGTGGTAAGAGCGAACGATACCCTTCGTCTTCAAACAACAGAATCGTATCATCCATGCCCTATGTACCCCGACGCAAAATATTACGGATGGCGGCAGCGACTTTATCTGGGTCGTGGCGTAGCACGCGCACGGTACGGCTTTTGCCGGGATCATCAAGTGATGCAGTGAGTTGTACCACGGCAGTGGCAAGATCTGCCTCAACGACCACAGCTCCCTCGACAACCACTTCACTGCCAGCATCGCGGTCAATGGCCTGTACCACCGTCTCTTCGTATTCTTCGGGCGCCAAGTACACCGGGGTTTGATTGGCGGCCGCGTAGATGCGTTGCACATCAGTATCGATGCGTTGGGCATTGACGAGGACATAATCAGGAGCAAACCCACCGTACCGCACAATTTGGCGTACATGATCGGCCACCGTAAATCCACTCGTCAAACCAGGTTCGGTCATGATGCTACAGATGTAGATTTTTTTTGCACGACTTTGCATCAACGCCTGGCGTATTTCGGGAATCAGCAGATTCGGGATAATGCTTTCGAATAAGCTCCCAGGTCCGAGGACGATGACGTCGGCCGATGCAATTGACTCAATAGTCATGCGCGTCACAAGAATGGCATCAACGGTCGTCTCGCCATCGAGTTGTACATCAACCACATAGCGCTGGGCAAATGCATCATTTTGCGATATACGGTCGTTCGGGCGCACGCGTTGTCCATTATCAAGCACAAACGATACTTGAATCGGTTGTGGGGTGGGCACCACGAAGACAACCTTTTCGAAGTTAAATAGGCTCGATGCGCGGTAGTAGTACTCAACAGGGTCTTGAATAGGAGTGACGCACGTCATTGATTCAACTGTCCGTCCAAGACTTGCGAGCACGAGCATACCAGGGCCACCCGACAGCACGACCACACGGGGCATGCGGTCGACGCGCCGGTAGTCGAGCAGGACCTCGTCGTTCCGGTCATCGTTGTTAATGGGAATGACGACTTTGTTGCTGAGCGACCAAATACCTGCACTCAACGTACCGACACCCACCAACAAGAAGAGCACGCCACGCCACATCTGCGGCACAAACTGCAACGTCAGGTAATAGAAGATGGGCGGCAGGGTTAATGTGCGATACAAATATGTCAACAAATACCCGAGCCCTAACGCAAGGATGGCACATCCTAAAAACGCAAGTGCAAGTGGTTTGACGAGGTGTTCAAGCGTGGCGAGGCGACGACGAATTCCTAACATATGATTCCCTTACTGTGTGGCAGTATACTCGCGCAACGCGCCGAGCAGTAAATCGCGGATATAGGCAGCACGGGCTTCTGTTTCGGCCTCAAATCGCGTCGTAATTACCGGCTCAGTATTTGAGGCGCGCAACAGGCCCCAGCCATCGCCAAAATCAATGCGCAAGCCATCAGTATCGATGATGGCATAGTCTTTGGCAAACTTGGCACGCACAAATTCAACGGCGGCAAATTTGCGCGTATCGTCGAGCTCAATACGTTCTTCGGGAACCTCGGCACGAGCCGGATACGGGGCCAATGCCTGCGACAACGTCTCGCCACTATTGACCAAGGCCTCAATTAAACAGACGCCAGCAAAGGTGCCATCATCGAAACTATGACCAGGGCGATTATTAAACACATGGCCACTCAGCTCACCGGCCACAGGCGCATTAAGTTCACGCATTTTGGCAGATTGGTTGGTATATCCTGTCTTCCACATAATCGGCGTACCGCCGAATTGAGTGATTGCATCAGCAAGCACGGTACTACATTTGACGTCAAAGACAATCGGCGCAGGGCCTTTTTTGAGGGCCTCGCGCGCGAGGACAATCATGTAGCGGTCGGCAAAGACCATATTCCCTTGGTCGTCAATAACGCCGAGCCGATCGCCATCGCCATCAAGACCAATGCCGATTTCGGCGCCAGTCTCACGCACGACGCGCTTGAGATCGTGCATATTCTTCTCTTTGAGCGGATCGGGATGGTGATTGGGGAATGTGCCATCGGGTTCAATGAAGAGTGGCACCACCTCGCACCCGAGACGTTCAAACACACGTACACCGAGTGGGCCGGCCACACCATTACCGCCGTCAACGACCACTTTGAGCGGACGCGGCAGGGTCACGAGCGCTGCAATGTGCTCCACATAGGCATCTTCGACGTTGACTTTGCGGTAGTTCCCCTGACCACTCGCAAACGCACCACTCATGGCAATACGCCCGACTTCTTGGACTTCGTCGCTCGAAAACGGCACGCCACCAAACTGCGGCTCATAATGACGCATCTTGAGCCCATTAAATTCGGGGGGATTATGACTAGCCGTAATCACGGCACCGCCATCGGCTTTGAGGTAATCAACCGCGAAGTACATCACCGGCGTCGGCACCATGCCGATGTCAATGACATCGCAACCACTGTGTTGAGCACCACGCATAAAGGCCGCAGCGAATGCAGGAGAGGTGAGTCGTGCATCATGACCGACAACAATTGTGCGACTACCACGGCGGTGAAAGAGCGTCGCAGCAGCGCGACCAAGCACTTCGTACACCGCCTCGCTGAGTTCACGGCCGACAATACCGCGAATGTCGTACGCACGAAAGATTGACGGGCTAATCGTCGTCATGTCGCTACTCCTTTACCTTTACTGCCTGCATTATACCAACGTCAAGCATTGCGGTGGGCTAAAACATGCTCGATTGCTCAATGATTGGTGTGTCAGTCAATGGTTGCTCGTGTACATGAGTATTTGCTGGTGGAGCAGGCACTTCTGCATCTCCTGTGTGGTCGTCACCAATCATCGTCAGGAGTGTCGCAAAATCAATAATAGGCACGGCAAGTTCATTCGCCTTTTGGATTTTGCTGGTACCGGGATCACTCCCCGCCACCACGTAGGTACTCTTTTTGGAGACACTCCCCGTGACTTTGCCACCGTGACGTGTAATCACCGCCTCGGCCTCCTCACGCGAGTAGCCGGCAATGGTACCGGTCACCACAAACACCTGATTGGCCAGCGCTTGACTCGTTGGTGCGGGACTACCACCGCCAGCCACATTGACACCACGGGCAGCGAGTTTGTCGATTAATGCGCGGTGCTCAGGATGGGCAAAGAAGTCAACGACACTTTGTGCTTTGGCAGGACCAATGCCATCAATAGCGCTCATCTCTGCAACGGAGGCCTCAGCAAGGCGAGCGAGGCTCCCAAAGTGGTTCATCAGAAGTTGCGCTACCACAGTCCCCACAAATCGAATACCAAGACTCATCAAGACGCGCGCAACGGGTTGTTGTTTGGCGTCAGCGATGGACTGCATCAAATTGGCAATCTTTTTTTCACCAAAGCCATCCATATCAGTAAAGTGGAATGGTTGCAGATCAAAGATGTCGGCTACGTCACCGATAAGCCCTTTTTCAACAAACAGCTGAGCTTGCTTCTCACCGAGGCCAACGATATCGAGGGCCTCACGCGAGACGGCGTATTCGATACGACGCACGAGTTGGGCCGGACAAATACCGAAGTTGGGGCAGCGCCAGGCGACTTCGCCATCGGCACGTTCGAGGGGCGTATCACAGGCTGGGCAATGGGTCGGCATCTGCCACGGCATCTCGACGCCTGTGCGCTTTTCTTTGATAGGGCCAATGATATACGGAATCACATCGCCGGCGCGCTTGAGCACGACCGTATCGCCGATGCGCAAATCGAGCTTTTCGATTAAATCAGCGTTGTGCAAACTTGCGTTGCGCACGGTCACACCACTCAACTGCACCGGATCAATCTCAGCAGCGGGCGTAATCACACCGGTGCGACCGACAGCCACGGTGATGGCCCGCAAAATGCTGGTCGTCTCACGAGCGGGGAACTTGTAGGCCAACGCCCAGCGTGGGTCGCGCCCAGCCACACCGAGTCGATCTTGTTGGATGATACTATCAACCTTGAACACGATACCGTCTACTTCGTAGGCGAGATCATCACGTTGCGTCATCCACGTTTGCGCATAGTTCAACAAATCGTCAAAATCAGTGAAATGACGCGCGTCATCGTTGGTGGCAAACCCAAATGCCCGAAGCACCTGGAGCGTCTGCCACTGACTGACAAACGGCGTGCCCTCAACATAGCCAACGGCATAGGCAAAAAAGCGCAACGGGCGACTTGCAGTGATGCGTGAGTCCTTTTGGCGTAACGAACCGGCAGCCGCATTGCGCGGATTAGCATGTGGTTTGTCACCTTGTTCGACGAGGCGCTGGTTGAGGGCGGCAAATTCATCGGAGCGCATGTAGACCTCACCACGCACCTCGATGGTGGTGGGTAGAGGCCAATCAGGAGCAGGGCGTAACTGCTGCGGGACATCTTGGATGGTACGAACATTGAGGGTGACATCCTCACCGACCTCACCGTCACCACGCGTCGCAGCCCGTACAAGAAGGCCGTTTTGGTAGGTCAAGGCCAAGGCCAAACCATCTATTTTGGGCTCAGCAGTCCAGGTCACCGCTGTAGTTTCGAGATTTTTGTAAACGCGGTCACGCCACGCCAGCACACCCGGGGCATCAAATGCATTCGCCAATGAAAGCATGGGGCGCGGATGGCGCACTTTTTCGAATTGATTATCAAAACCATCAACGATACGCATCGTCGGTGAATCAGGCGAACGCAGATCGGGATACTGCTGCTCGAGGGTGCGTAATTCGTTGATAAACGCATCAAATTGTGCATCAGAGACACTCGGATTGCCGAGTACATAGTATTCATACGAATACTGCGTAATCCGATCACGCAACTCAGTCACGCGTTGTTCAGGAGTACTCATAGTGCACCTCTCAGTGCTTAACATCTACTGCTATTATAGACTGCATTCTCACTTATTGATGCCTACATATGCGAAAACTCGATTTGACGCATCTATTTCCACATGCTATACTACCTGACGTTGTGAATATTCCTCGATAGCTCAACGGTAGAGCGGCTGACTGTTAATCAGTAGGTTCCTGGTTCGAATCCAGGTCGGGGAGCCAATCAAAGCGCCGTGGCAAACGCCACGGCGCGGTTGTTTTGTGGGTCATGCTATCAGTCTACGTTACCAGCCATAAATACGCCTGTGCTGATTGCGCTCCCGTCACAAAATGGTAGTACGATTGACGATATTCGTCCCACGTACTCCGCAATCCCACATCTGGCAATCGAGTGGTCAGCACCATGGCATGCGCATACATATCGGCAGTTGCACGCCCCATCGCGAGCATCAGTGGGAGCAGCACGCTCGTTGTATGATGGTGAAACAGATATGCCACCACTGCGCGTTGTGCCGACGACAATGCCATGTATGATTCAATCACAAATTGGTTCATTGAGGGAGAACGCGATGTGTCATGCCATGGCGTACGCACATTCGCGGCCCCCAGCCACTCAATCACACAATGCCATGCCCGCAGGCGATACGCATCATCACACCCCGATTGTGCCGCGAACAGTGCTTCATGATGATGCAGAATATCAGGTATGTGCGTATGGATTGCGTCATTGCCAGTCATAATCACATCATGATGCATACAGTAGATCCCGTAGACACTTGTATGATAGACATCCAATCGTCCGTGCATCCAGGCTTCACGACGGATGGTATCGATCAAATCATAATTCTGATGACATACATGCCGACCATCGGTCGTGGTGACTGGAGTGCATCCGAGGCGCAGCGCATACCGATCGTCATCGGTGGTAGTAATGATGAGTTGATGTAATTCGGTGTTGGTAAAGAGACGTGGCTGTACAAGAATCATCCCCGTCACCCTTTCGCAAATCGAGACTTTTAAAACAATACGCACAGCGTATCGTGTGGCAATAGTCATTTTTCATATGTATTATACGATGCTTACGTTATATTGATATTACACATTGCACATACAATCATGGCAGTGGCACAATGACAATTTGGTTGAGAAGGAATGACAGGTAGCGATGATCTTGGAGCGATGCGCGTTCGCGGACGGGCGGCGTAACCCAAAGGGTGTCGCTACGGGCATCATTTTCGAACACGATTGTCTGCTGTGATAATTCGTGGCCAAAACGTAGCGTAACTTCGTAGTCGCCATTATCGATCCGCACGGGTGCACCGACACTATTGCCCCACGCCAAAGCGGTGACTTCAAGTCGGAATCGCGCAGGGAGTGGTTGGGCAAATTTGATGGTAACACGCCGCGCTGACTTTCCATCATTCCAACGGCCACGCGCTTCGGCATCGTATAATCCGCGTACATAGCGCACACTTGCAGGCAACCAAGGACGCCAGAACGCAATCGGTGTTGTGATATTTGTTTGTTGGCGGATGGCATATTCTTCTGTCAAAAATCCACTTTGTGCCACAATCTCTGCCAATGACCGTCCTGGTTTTTGAGGACCGGTTGGTTGCACACGGTAGAGTGACAACGTTTGGTCATCACTGACCAAGATGGGCGCACCAAGTTGTGCGACGATATCGCGCTCAAGTTGTGGGTTGGTCTGATAATAGGCACGACTCACGATGATGCCGTCAAATCCTAAGCGAGCCACCACGTCAAGTTGTTGGGCCACAGGTGCATGTTGGAGTTCACGATAAAATAAATAACCATCACGCCCAAAGACATCACCATGACTACAATACATGCGACTAAACAGAAAACAGCGCATCTGACTGTAGGCAGGATCAAGGTCACCTTCTGGGAAGAAGAGTGCTGGTAACTGGTAGACAGCGGCACCATCACCGAGGAGGTGTTCACTCTCCACAAAAAAGCGTCGTTCTGCCTCCCACCACGCACTACGCTGTTGCCACGATCCGTTCTGATAGGGACCTGCGGACATGGGGGCATCGAGCCAAATGCTCCACAGTGCAAGTACAGCGACACCAGCAACCCACCAGCGTCGTGAGGCACCAAGCTGGTGTTGTAGGTATTGCGCTGCATACATACATGCGGCAATACCGGCGAATGCAATAAACACAAAGATACGATTGGTGGCACGAATCAGCGATGTGACATAGAGCGATACCGTAAGCCCAAGGGCGCCTACGGCCGCATAGAGTGTCAAACCGATGGCCATCACTGCCAAAAACCGCAAAAACGCCGGAGTATCACGCCCAATCAAATGAAACACCAACGCGATGACCGCGACCAATAATCCGATACTCCCCAGAAATGTATTTACATTATGTTCATCGGGCAGTCCCTGATCGTTGAGAAACTGTCGATATTCTTGACCAAGTGAAGTATATGCAGGTGCAGGATTCATCAGTGCTACAGGCCACAATGCGAATTTTTCGCTGTCTTCGACTTCACGAACCAACGGCATATTGGTTGGATTTGCTTGGGCATACCACACACTGGGCCCATAACTCATCAGCAATCCAGCAATCATACATCCAATCAACAGCACACTCTGTGCGGTGATGCGCCAATTGCGCCGAAGTACTCCGCCAACGATTCCCGCCACAAGTAACACCGCACTACTCATCACCGACCAATAGACATAGAATGTACCAATCACACCGAATATCGCCATATGTACCAGCGCAGACCAGCGCTGCCAGCGCAGCATCTGCCCTTGCCACAATGGCCACGCATAGGCATATACAAGCGGCACAATGAAATACCAAAAAAAGTACGGATGGGGAATACGTTCGTGATGAAACGGCATGAAATCAAAGGCAACGGCACCAATCACGGCCCACAGTGGGTGCATAGACCAGTGACGAAATACTAGATATGTGACCACAAAAATCAGCACATAACTCACGCTGTGGAACCAATGGTATGCCGCAATCCAACTAGGCCATGCCCACTGCATGAGCTCGATGATACTCATCTCGGCAAACGTACTGGGAAAGTCGTAGAGCGTTGAGACAAATGGATACCCGGCACGCACATGTTCGAAGTACCAATCACCCTCTATCTGTCGTTGCATGTAAGGTGCAATAAACAGCGCATCGGCTGAATACAACAATGGAATAGCCGTATTGGGAGTCACCCATGACGTCCAACCACTGTAATACCCGTTCACAAACAGATAAATGACGATGGTCACCGGGAGCCATATATACCATTCACGGTGCAACACGGTGCGCCATGAGGTACTTGATGGTGGGACATGTTGAGTATCCACGAATCCTCCAGCAAAACCAAACTAGGGGGTATGCATGCGCATTGACTGAATAAAAACACCAATCAGGCGACTATCGCCCACTGGCGGTTCATTCACCGGTTGGGGATAGATGGCAATCGTGTTACCAGTCACCTGTGTAAACAACAATTGATGGGTGGTAATCACCTCGCTAAGCACCATTGACTGCTGGACATCACCTATTTGCACAATGACCGGCACTCCGACATTCACGCCCACACCGCGTGCACGAATCTCGAGGGTGAATGTAGTTGGCACTTGCGCATTTAGTGTAATTTGCACATGATCAGCGACTGTAGCATCTGACCATCGCCCATATCCAGGTTCGATGTCACCCATGCCGGTGATAGCCACCACATCATCGGATTGTAAGGATTGACCAAACCAGATACCATCCTGCCATGTGCTAGTTACTGGAACCTCAATCGTGCGTTGCATCATCTGATACATGATGTTCGTCTGTGGCACATGATCACTCAGTACGACGATACCGAGCACACCGATCACACGCCAATGCATGCGATAGCGCTGCAACCAGATTACTGCGACCGTTATGCCAATAAATCCTACCCAGATATCAACATCCACGGTGGATACTGTGTCAGACGCCAGAACCGGTGCCAATAGTGCCAATCCACGCTGATTGGCCATGATAATCACGCTCCCCAATACCAGTATCAAGCGATGTGTTGTGGTATTGGGCCCAATGCCGGCACTACGCAATACCGTGTGCACAATGGCCACAGCGAGACCGATGCATGCAAATCCACCGATATACGTCGCACTCGTGTGCAGTACATCAAGTGCCACAAAATCACGGCCGAGTTGCGCCAACCAGGGGATGCGATGATCGGCTGATGGAATCCACAGGGCGCTCAAACGCAGACCGCCATCACCGGGGAGCGGAGGAATGGGCCAACGCAGATGAAGTGCCGTAAGCATGACCCAGGCACCACCACTCATCCCACCCGCGAGCACAAATGGTTGCCAGGTACGATGCATGATGCCGGCAAGTATGGCCGATACGACGATGACAACACTTGTCCACCACCATGTTGAAGCACCAAGTAGCGCAAATACCGCAATAGTAGGCACGAGCCAAACCCACTGCCAACCGCGCAAGTGCAGCCATCGCCCCTCCAACCACGAGATACTCCACCACATTGCAATAGGCATGATAATCCACCAATGAGTGGCAAGCATGGGCTGAACAAAACGCGCAGGCAAAAGCGCAAACGCGCACGCACCGAGCATCGCGAGTGGCATCGACAAAGAGAGCGAACGAAACATGACATAGGTGGTTACCGCCGTGAGAACGGTGGCCCCTACATAGAGTACAATTACGATCCACTTTGGTGTCGGTATGATGGACTGTAATAACCATACGCCAAACCACGTCATGTGGTTACCTGGCACATGCACCGGCTTCTGTTGTATCACCGATTCAACGAACGCCAGCGTAGGTACTGCACCTGGCGTGTAGTACCACACTTCATGGAAACGGGGGTTGGCACCGTAAAGACTCAGCATCGTGACACCACTGACAGCCATGCTTACCAACGCAAGCCACAGCCATTCATGGCGTACAAACTGTCGTATTACTGCAAACCACGTTACTGCTGATCGCTGTGACGTATCAGTCATTGTTTACATACTCGCACTCAGCCATACTACACATCTTCGTCTTCGACAACACGCTCCCAAAAGTCTTCAAGTGGCACTCCGAGCCCATCAGCTAGTCGATTGACGTAGGCAAAATATCCAGTGACTTGATTAATATCGAGAATTGCGCTATCCGAAAAGCCAGCCGCGCGGAGTGCGACAACGTCGTACTTGGCCATCTTCCACGGGGTAAGTGTGAGCTTCTCCGCATATGTGAGCATGGCATGTTCGGCTGGAGTAATCGGAGCGCGACGCCAATCGGTTTTGAGTTGCCGCACGAGTTCGGGATTTTTTGTGAGACGACGGAGACCCCGTCCATGATGAGTCATTCAGTAGAGGCAATGATTCGCCGTAGACACTACCACGGCAATCATCTCGCGTTGAGCTTTGGAGAGCTCAGACTCACCACGCATCAAGGTGATATACAAGAACGCATGTGCCTTGAGTGACGGCACATTCAGACTATGAATCTTCATGATGTTGTCGACACCACCCCACGGCTCAATTGCCTTGGCGTATTCGTGTTGGAGATCACCAGTGGCATCAGCCTCGGCAATCATGTGTATCCAGGCCATTGCATGCTCCTGCGTATCAACGGGATTTGTTGTTATGATACAACAGAAGCGTGTCTACCTTGGAGAACGCCGTGCCAATCATTGTCATCTTTGATGGAGTGTGTAATTTATGCAATGGCGTCGTCACATGGATTATTCCGCGTGACCCAGACCAGCACGTTCGATTTGCTGCGCTCCAATCGCCGGCAGGTCAACGTCTTTTGCAACAACACGCCATCGATACCGCACATACTGACAGCGTGATTGTGATTGATGGGACTGCAGTATTTTTCGAAAGCGATGCCGCCCTCAGAATCTGTCACTACTTGCGCTGGCCGTGGCCATTGTTACGCCATCTCCACCTCATCCCACGCACATGGCGTGACACCGTGTATCGCTGGGTAGCGCGCAATCGCTATCGCTGGTTTGGCAAACAGGCGCAGTGTATGCTCCCACTCCCTGCCCATGCGCAACGCTTTGTCATAGATGACTAAAACGACGCAAAACGGACATACAAACGCTTATTCTGTCGCCCCTTGTTTTCCGTTTTGTAGATTTCACATGCACCAATATCACATGTCTGTCGCACATGCGTACCACCACACGCTTGTGCATCAAAGCCGACAATCTCCACAACACGAATCTGGCCGTGATAGACGGGCGGTGCAACATTGATGGTACGCAGCAAGTCGGGGCGCTGATCAAACTCGGCAGCCGCGATAGTATATGAACGCACTGCATGATTGGCGGCAATCACGGCATTCATGGATGCCTGCAAGTCGGCGATCATCGACACATCAAGCTGCGGAACTGCCACATCAATGCGCCCATAGGTGGTGGTGATGGCCGCACCCGTGAGCCAGGCGTGATAGTGTTGCAACGCCAAGGTATTGAGAATATGTAATACCGTGTGATAGCGTGACACGATAGCGCGATGATGTGCGTCAATGGTCAGGGCAACCGATTGTCCAAGGGCTACCTGGGCCGTGCTGTGATGCCACACCTGATCGTGTTCATCAACCGAAATCCCCGTAATTGACACATCATCGACCCATCCCACATCCGCTGGCTGGCCACCACCACCCACAAAAAACGGCGAAGCTGCTGTGGCAAACATCCCTGGTGCAACGGCGGTGACGACTGATGTAGTAGCAAGTTGTTGGTCATCGTGCAGATAGATTCGTGCGGTTGCCATGAGTGCATGCTCCGTTATACAGGACGCCGCCGGCGCCATATTTTTCGCATGGCAATGATCATGATAATTACGGCCACGACCACAACAATCACCGGCACCAGTAGCGCGAGAATGGAGGCAATGGTCGCCCCAAACACTTCAGCAGTTGCGATAAGCGGATTCCCCAGTCCACCGGTGGTGGCAGTTGAGGCCCCGCGCACAAGTGATTTGCCAACGTGCAACGAGCCCGCAATACCGCCGCCGGCAATCAGCGCTAATGCCCAGCGCAACCACTCGTCCATGCCGACGACCATGGAGGCCGTTAGCATGGTGCCGGCAACAACAGCGGCCGGGCTCCCAATAACATCGAGTGCGTGATCAACAACAGGGATGTAGTAGGCCAGCACCTCGGTGACAGTGGCCGCCGCAAAGACGGCGAGCGCCGGCCAGCTTGAGAGCCACACGAAATCATCCGCAACCGTCAAAAGATTGAGCTTGATGGCAATACCGGTCACCAAAAAAGGCAGAAAAATACGAAATCCGACCGCAGAACTCAAGGCGATACCGGTGAGTGCACCAAACGCAATAACTGCATACTCCGTCATCAATCCCTCCATTAGTACGGTTTTTATCCTTGTCGCGTCACTTTCACGGCCATATCATAGGCAAATACTGGCACGGTGAGAATGAGCACATCTGCTGATGCATTGACGATGGTTGGTGGCTGCCAAGTTGCATGCTGCGGATCAAACCACTCTACCGCATATGCACCAGCCGTCACGTCGTTGATGGTCATATCGGGCCACGTCTGTGCGTTCAACACATACTGCCATTTGACATCATCTGCATTGGCAAGCGCATAGGCACGCAGTGCCTCCTTTGCCGTGTACTTGGCATGGCGCATCCAGAGATACATGGTGGTATCGTTGCGGAGCCCAAGGAGGGTTGCCCCAGGCACAAGCGATGAGAAGGCGCGCATCTGCCGCATATCAATGCCGTGAGTAAAGGCACTGATTGCCGCAAAAGCCCCCCAATGGTTGTTGGGGTCAAGCCACGTGTCCCACCACCAATACATGCCACTCCCCGCACACCCGAGCATAAGCGGCGCCCATAATGCGTTATGCAGATGAATGCGCTCGATGGCGTCTGCCACAACGGCACCATTGGTATTCAGCCCTATTTCGCTGACAAGCAATGGTTTTTGGCGGAGCACTTGTTTGACCGGAATGCGCGCCGTGTTAATCGTACGTACGACATCTTCGACGTCGTATGTGTGATGCTGTACAACATCAAGTGCTGCATCCTGCCACAATGCTGTCAAGCGCACACTCGACCAGCTACTCGTCACTGGATGTTGATAGGGGTCAAACCGCGCGATCACGGTACGCGAATCGGCCAACCACGGTGCAAGTTGCTCATCGGTGATTGCGGTCCAATCAACCTCGTTCCACCACTCCCAACACCACAACGAAGTAAATGCGGCGTAGCGCGCGGCAACGTAAGCAAGACGTTTGTGCCACAACGCCTGGGCAGATGCATCCGTCACAAAGTCGGTCGGACTGGCAAGTGGACCACCGTTGGCCTGATTATAGGGATTATCGTCCCATTCGGCATTGGTTGTCGTACTAAATGCGCCGTGATTGATGAAACAGAGCATGATGCGAATATCGTAGCGTTGGGCAAGGGTAAGTACCTGATCGAGCACCCATGCGTGGCGCATGCGGTTGCGATAGTCGCCGAGTGGCGTATCCTTCCACTCAATTCCAAAGGCCCATGAGGCCATCCAGATGCGCGCCGCATTCCCACCGTTGGCGGCTAGTTGACTGAACCAGCGCTCATAATCGGCAAGAATGGCCACTCCCTGTGCTGTTGACCAGCCAAGATTCACCCCAATTGGCACAAATGGCGTATCATCGTCGAAGGCGAAGCCACGAGGGTGCACGCGCACCATGCCACGCGTATCCGCATGGGCGGTGACCGTCACCTCCTGCACAGAACTCATCTCATCACCGTGGCTGACGTGGATGCGCCATACCCCTGCGTGCGGGAATGCGACCCGTGCGCGCCATCCGGTCGCGCCGGTCGGCGTTAACGCGGCATCGAACTCGGCCATCCAAAAGAGCGGCGCGCGCATTGTCTGTTGACTCGGCACATGCGTGGCTACCAACCACGCATCATTGGCCAGCGTGTCACACACATCGGTGGGGGGCTGTTGAAAAAAGACATCGTATTCAATGATCTGATTGGTATGATACGGCGTAGTCGTGCGGAGTTGAACCACCAATGGCACGGTGGGGGATGGAGTACCCGGCGCTGGCGATACCGCATCAGGGGTGACTGCAGACGGCGTATCAGGGGTGACAGCGCCACACGCGGCCAACACAGCACCTCCCACCATGGTAAATAGACGACGGCGACGCATATGCTCCCCCTCAGTTATCGTAATGCCGTGGTTTGGAGCCACTCATGGAAGCGATCAATCCACCCGTCACACGGCAGATTACGGCGCATCATGCCAAACCCGTGCCCACCTTGACTATAGGCATGCACCTCGATGGGGAGGTGCGCATGGAGCCACGCATCGGTGACGCGTGCCACCGTATCAAGAATGATGGCACCAAACTCATCGTCGTTGGCGAGCGCAATGAACACGGGTGGGGCATCAACTGCCGGCACAATCGCATCAAACCAGACGGGATAGATGGGCGCAGCAAAGTTCGGCCGACTCTCCGCATCGTAGTGCAACATGGCACTAATGGTGACGTGCCCCCCTGCCGAAAAGCCCATCACACCAATGCGCTGTGGGTGGATGTGCCATTCGGTGGCACGCTGTCGCACCGTACGAATCGCCTCGAGCACATCGGCACGCATCAACGGGTCATGATCGAATGCAAGTTGCCGCATGATATGCGGATCGGCGAGTTTGGCACTGAACTGTGCGACATGCTCGGCATCATCAATCGGCGTGGGGATGAGACGATATTTGAGGATAATCGCCGCAATGCCACGGGCAACCAACCACTGCGCCACATCGTGCCCCTCGTGATCAATGGCCAAAATATGATACCCGCCACCCGGACAAATCACTACCGCCGTACCCGTGGCCAACGCCGGTTCGGGCAAATAGACGGTCAATGTCGGCGTGGTCACATTGCGCACCTGACCAAATAGCGTGCCTGCTTGTGAGATTCCAGTGAAGTATTTTTCGGCTGGTGCATCAGCAGATATAACCTGTGCTGGCCAGAGCGGCATAACAAACGGTTGCATGGCCCACCTTTTCAAAAATAGGGTAACGGCATGAGTATACACGGTATTGTACAGACCAAACATACTGTGTATCACACACAGAATAAGTTCTCGTACAATAGAGAGCGTAGTTTGCATCATGCGGAGAGTAACGTATGGACACGCCGTTCATTTTGGGAGTGAACTATTGGCCACGGCGCAAAGCGATGACGTGGTGGAAGAATTTCGAGGCCGGCGAGGTCCATGAAGATTTCGCCCAGATTGCCGATTTGGGGATGACGGTCGTACGCATTTTCTTGCTATGGGAAGACTTTCAACCCACACCGGACAGCGTTGATGCCAAGTGCATGACCAATCTCACCACCGTAGCCGATATTGCAGCACGCAACAACCTGACCCTCGATGTGACGTTTTTTACGGGGCACATGAGCGGTCCAAACTGGTGCCCAGGCTGGCTCCTCGGCACACCCGAGGACGCTACCAACTTCCACAACCTGCAAGTCGTCAGCCACGGCGCCATTGTCAACAAGCCGTATCGAAACCCGTACCACGATCCAGTGGCGGTATCAGCAGCGAAGCTTTTGCTGAGCACGGTCGTTGGCGCACTCAAACATCACCCCGGGATTGGGTGGTGGAATTTGGGCAACGAGCCCGATTTGTTTGCCTGGCCACGTGATGCAGCACACGGGCAAGTCTGGGTACGCGAGATGACACAGCTCATCAAATCAATCGATCCGGTGCATCCGGTAGGCTGTGGGTTACACGCCGACAGCCTCTTCCGCAATAATCATCTCCGCGTGCACGAAGTGTACGCCGAGACTGATTTAGCCGTCATGCACTCGTACCCGATGTACGTGTCGTGGATGAAAAACCCACTCGACCCAGATTACGTGCCGTTCACCTGTGCCGTCGTCACTGCCTTATGTGGCAAACCGACGTTGATGGAGGAGTTCGGTGGATGCACGGCACCACCGGGAGCGCCATCACAAGTATGGACGTGGCAGGCATACGGTAAACCGCGTAGTCAGTTCATGGCCTCCGAAGAAGATTTAGCCGATTACTTTGCCGCGGTCCTGCCCACCCTGGTTGATGTTGGAGCCACAGGCGCGATGCTCTGGTGTTGGGCCGACTATATTTCTGATTTGTGGACACAACCGCCGTGTGACGAGGCGCGCCACGAACGATTCTTTGGCATGATACGCCCAGATGGCACGCTCAAACCACATGCGCATGTCATCAAAGCCTTTGCGGCCACACACCCCAAGGTACTCCCGGCCAAGCGGCCTGTGACCTTGGACTGCAGTGTTGATGAGTTTTATCGAGAGCCATCAGCGCACATGAAGCGTCTGTTTGCCACATTTGCCGGTGCAGATCGTATCAAATAGTCAACCACCCTGCCGGTGCTTCATCAGTGAGCGTCGGCAGGGTATTCTATTTCCAAATGGGTGTGGTATTATCTCACGTATGTATTTCGCCGCTACCGTGCTGTAGCCATGATGGAGCGCTAGACCATGGTCACTCATCGCCTGCTTATTCCAGGGCCCGTTGACATCGACGACGAGGTACTTGCTGCACTCGCAAGCCCAACAGTACCACACTATGGGCCTGCCTGGGCCGAGCAATACCACGAAGTTGTAAACGGACTCAAATATTTATTTGGCACCGAGGGTGATGTCTATCCCATCGTCGGATCAGGCAGCACGGGGCTTGACTCCATGATTGCAAGTTTCGTGGCCACCGGTAAGCGCATGGCCATTGTGCGCAACGGCTACTTCGGCGATCGCATGGCGACCATTGCCAACGCATACGGCGTACACGTCCACGACATCAATGGTGAATGGGGACGCGCAATTACCGTCGACACTGTGCGCCAGGCACTGCACGAGTATGGACCATTTGATGTGTTAGGTGTTGTCTATGCCGAAACCTCAACCGGCGCGCTCAACCCATTGCCAGAACTGGCCGCCCTCGCCAAAGAATTTGGCATCCCGATTTTGGTTGATGCAATCACTGGGTTTGCTGGGACACCACTCGAACTCGATGCGTGGGGTATCGACATGTGCGTGAGTGCCTCCCAAAAAGCCATGGCAGCCCCAGCCGGACTCGCGTTTGTGGCCGTCAGCGCCAAGGGCTGGGCATACATGGATGCGAATCCGGTCGGTCCACGCGGATGGATCCTCGATGTACGCACATGGCGCAAATACGCCAAAGACATGCCAGGCTATCACCCGCAACCGGCCACCATGCCAACTGGATTGATGGCTGCGGTGAATGTGCGACTCAAGCAGATTCATGCCATTGGCAAAGCCGAGTATGTGGCAAAACACGTACGCGCAGCCCATCGCTTTCGCACTGGACTCAAAAGTATCGGTCTTGATTACCTCGTGCCTGATGCTGAGGCGACTCCACAAGTCACCCCCGTACTCATCCCGGCTGGTCACGATGCCAATACAATGATTACGCGACTCCGCGATCGCTATGGGTTCGTGGCAACCGGTGGTATGGGCGTACTGAATGGCAAAATCATCCGTGTTGGCCACATGGGTAAGGCCAATAACGATGCATATATTGATGATGCCCTCGAAGCATTAGCCGACATCTGCTCCTAGTGAGTGCCCTTCTTGCACGTCACTGCTCCGCACAACACCACACCCTGTAATGCGCAGGGGGTGGTGTTGTATTTGTCTCGGCACATTCGATTGGATTCGCTATCATGCTGTATTGCGTTTTCCTTTATCTCCAAATTCACCGGTGCGGCCACGCCTAAACCTGCTACTCTTATTAATATTCACCTGTAAATTATATATTAAATGTAAATAAATTATTAATTAAAAATTGATTTATTCCTTACAAAAGCAAAAAACACACTGCCATCAGCTATATTTCAGCATCACAATATTACAAAAATGTTAGGATAGAGTGCAATGTGGTCGTTTACGATTAACAAACGTAAACAAATCACCTTGTGTGAGCAGAACAGGACTGAACTTATGACGCTATCATCGCCATTAAAATATTTACTGGTTGTCGAAGATCGATTCAACGTGCGTATGATGATGTCAGAATATCTCACACAGCAACAGTTTGATGTGACCACGGCAAGTCACGGACTTGAAGCATTGGAACATTGCCACAAGCGGCAATTTGACTGTGTGTTGCTTGACTTGATGATGCCAACGATGAACGGTCTTGACTTTTTGCGTGAATTACGCAAGACGACCAATGTTCCAGTGATTGTGATCTCTGCGAAGTTAGAAGAATCCGACAAAATCACGGCACTCGAGCATGGTGCCGACGAATACATCACCAAACCGGTAAGTATGCGTGAGCTCACGGCACGCATCAACGCGTTGTTACGCCGTGTATCAATGCAATCAGCCACAACAGTTGCCAAACTACAACTCTCAAGCAACGGTCGCACGGTCGTTACCAGTCATCGATCAGTTGACCTGACTCCTACTGAATTTAAAATTCTCGAAGCCTTAGTAGCACATCCAAACAAAATCCTCAGCCGCAAAGAGATTGCAACAGCGTTATACGGGAACGAAAGTGTGAATATTGATCGCTCGATAGATGTACACATTCGGAATATTCGCAGTAAAATTGAAGTAGATGCGGATAATCCCGTCTATATTACGACGGTGTATGGGGCAGGATACCGATACCAGATATAGCGTCTGGATGCTGAACTCATCACCCAAAAGGTAGTGCTGTGCGCAGTTTACGAGGCAATATTGTACGCATCTTTATCATGATGAGTATCGCAAATACAGTCCTCTTAGTGGTCATGTATTTTGTGCTATTGAATTATGTCACATACCGAATTGCTGCACCGTTGTCGATTAATCGGTTTTTGCCGACAATCATGCAACACTACTACACTGGTGGTCAAAACGACGAACTCCATCAAATAATTGATAGTCGTCTGCGTTTGTACGGTGTGCTCTCGATTACACCACCGCGTATTGCTGACCGCAATTTACAATTAATCTATCCGAAAAATCTCTACGGGGTGTCTATTTCGCTGAATGATTATGTCATGCAGTATCGTATTGTCCTACCCAATCAGGATGTGATTTACCTCTTACCGTACACTCAACCAAGCCAACACCCCACCGTCAGTACATTTTATCCGTACTTGTTTGGCGGCATCGGCGTTGGGATCATCATCACCGTCGTTCTTTCTGCAGTTGTTGGGACGTTTTTTGCGATACGCTCAATTAAACCCCTTGAAATACTGACGAAGCTGAGTACATCCCCAAACACCGTCATATCGGTACCACGACAACTCCAGTGGCAATTACCGCCATCAACCACGCGTGAGATTAATCAGTTGGCAGTGGCCATTGATAATCGCGACAATGAAATTCAACACCAAATCATGCTCCGCAGACAACTCAATGCGGATATCGCCCACGAGTTGCGCAACCCGCTCAATACGATTGGTGGATACATCGAAGCAATGCGTGATGGTGTGCTCCGCGTCACTCCGGCGCGCTTGAATACCATGTATGACGAGATTCAGTCGTTGCACCAATTAGTGGACGACCTACGTCTGTTGGCCCAAAACGATAGCCATGAAATAGCGTATCTCTTTCAACCTACACGTGTGTGTGACCTGGTGAGCAAATCGCACGAGATTATGACACCGTATGCCAAAAGACAACACATCAATCTTGTCAACACATGCAGTAGTGATACCGCATATATTCAGATTGACATGTCACACATGTTGCGTGTATTACGCAATATTATTGACAATTCATTGCGCCACAGCAACCCCCACTCAGAGGTCATCATTGCCTCTGAGGTTACTGACCAGCACGTGATGATTCATGTGATTGACCATGGATGTGGCATCCATCCAGACGATATGACACACTTGTTTGACCGCTACTTTAGGGCACGAAACACGAAAGGGAGTGGATCGGGGCTCGGACTCCCGATTGCACAGGCGATCATCGTTGCACACCACGGAACGATTCATGCACATTCGGAGCTGAATGAGGGCACGACGGTCACCATCACGCTACCGCGTTACCCTGATTACGCAATACATTAGGCATAGAACTGATTAAATGAGTTTCGATTTCGTTACCTCTGCATGATTGAACGATTGTCATTTACATGATAGAATAGCCATATTCATACGGTCGTTCTCGATACAACTCATCAAATCAGTTATATCTGGGAGCATTCACGACGGAGTGAACTGCAATCATGGTTGATCATGTGCGTGCCTGGAGTGAAGTCATCACGATCCCCACGTATGGTGTGGGCGAGCCTCTCAAACAGCCGCTGTTTTTGGATCAGCGTGTCTATCAAGGCAGTAGTGGTGTTGTCTACCCCTATCCCGTCATTGATAGTGTCCGCGACGAAAAAGCACCAAAGTCATACACGGCTGTTTTTTTAGAAAATCAGTATCTCAAAATCATGGTATTACCAGAGCTTGGCGGGCGCGTCCAGATGGCACTCGACAAGACGAACGATTATCACTTTGTCTACTACAACCGCGTCATCAAACCAGCACTCGTCGGCCTAACCGGACCATGGATATCGGGTGGGATTGAGTTTAACTGGCCACAGCACCATCGCCCAAGTACGTTTGACCCGGTTGATTGGCGAATTGTCGAGAATGCTGACGGGAGCGTGACGGTGTGGTGCAGTGAGATTGAGCGCATGTTCTTCACCAAGGGCATGCACGGGTTCACTCTCCACCCCGACAAGGCGGTATTGCAGATTGATGTGCAACTCCACAACCGGACAGATTTGCCACAGACGTTCTTGTGGTGGGCCAATCCGGCGGTGCATGTCAACGATGAGTACCAATCGGTCTTCCCACCGGATGTGCATGCGGTGATGGATCACGGCAAGCGCGATGTCAGCGAGTTCCCCATTGCGAAAGGGACCTACTACAAGGTAAATTACGCACCAGGAACGGATATTTCGCGCTACAAAAACATCCCGGTACCGACATCATACATGGCACACCACTCGGACTACGACTTCGTGGGGAACTACGACCACGGGCGCCAAGCGGGCATGATGCATGTGGCCAATCATCATCTGGTCCCCGGCAAAAAGCAGTGGACGTGGGGGAATAGCGATTTTGGCTTGATGTGGGATCGTCAATTGACCGACGAAGACGGCCCATACATTGAACTGATGTGTGGGGCATTTACCGATAACCAACCAGATTTTTCGTGGTTGATGCCCGGCGAAGAGAAGCACTTTCAGCAGAACTTTTTGCCGTACAAACAGATTGGCCCAGCTAGCAATGCGAATACCGATGCGGTTGTTCACTTTACGCTTGATGGGCAGACTCTCGCGGTGGGCGTATACGTCACACACCCAACCAGTGTGGCGGTCCAAGTTTACTACCGCGACGCGCTTCTTTGGCAGCGTGAGACGGCGCTCTCGCCGACGGTCACGTTGGTTGAACAGGTGCAGCTACCGCTTGCCGACCTCAAACCGCACGAATTGACACTGGTGGTCACGAATCGGCAAAATGCGCAGGTGCTCATGCGCTATACGCCACCAACGCCGAACGAGCACGAAATCCCTCAAGCAGCCACTGCGGCGGCAGCTCCACACGCCATTGCCAGCACTGATGAGCTCTTTATCAATGGTCTACACCTTGAGCAATATCGGCACGCCACCTATCGCCCTGAAGACTACTACCTCGAAGCCTTGCGGCGTGACCCACTCGATAGTCGGTGTAACAACGCGATGGGCTTGTTGGTCCTCCGTCGTGGCGATGCCCACGCATCGGTGCACTTCTTTAGACGCGCCATTACGCGCCAAACGAGTCGTAACCCGAACCCGTACGATGGCGAGGTGTACTACAACTTGGGGCAGGCGTATCGCCACTTGGGCAAAGACGACGAGGCGATTGATGCCTTCTACAAGGCGACGTGGAATGCAGCCTGGCAAGATGCCGCCTTCTTTGAGCTGGCGCGGATTACGGCGCGGCGCGGCAACATCCCTGAAGCGTTACGGTTGACGCAGCGCGCCTTGCGGCGGAACTGGAGTCATCAACGCGCTCGTCATCTTGAAATTATGCTCTATCGTCAGATGGGCAATCATGCGGCGGCCCTTGCTGCTTGTGCAGTGGCACTCACCCTTGATCCAATGGAGCCTGGTGCGGCGTGGGAACAGGCGCAGTTAGGTGGTGACCCGACCGTGCGCAATGCCATCAACTGGGACATGCACGCATGCGAAAGCCTGGCACTTGACTACCTCGCAGCCGGCGACATTGCCATGGCATTACACCTGTGTGCACATGCCCCTCAGACGAATCCGCTCATTCATTACCTAACCGCAGCGGCGGCCATGCAAGCAGGAGACGAGGTCCAGGCGGATATGGCGTGGGAGCGGGCACGAAGCGCGTCACCAGACTTGTGCTTCCCACATCGTATCGAGCATGTGACGATTTTGCGGCTGGCCCTGCAAGAATACCCCGAAGATGGGCGAGCAGCCTACTACCTCGGCAATTATTGGTACGCACACCGCATGTACGACAGCGCAATTGAATGCTGGCAACACGCCGTCAAATATGACCCAACCAATGCCGTGGCATGGCGTAATTTGGGTTTGGGACATGTGAATCACTATGAAGACGTGCGCCTCGGCCAAGAAGCATACGCTAATGCTCGTCACCACGACCCACACGATGCGCGACTCTTTTATGAGGCCGACCAACTCGCGCGCAAAGCGGGAACACCTCCTGCCGAACGGCTAGCCGAATTATCGCGCTGGCAGACGTTGGTCAATCAACGCGACGACCTCACCATTGAATACGTGACGCTACTCAATATTGCAGAACGCCATCAAGAGGCATTTGATGTACTCATGGCGCGCACATTCCACCCATGGGAGGGTGGCGAGGGGCGTGTTGCCACACAGTACGTGCTCGCATCCATCGGCTTAGCGCGCCATGCCATGGCCAATGGTGATTATCAGCAGGCGATTGTACGACTGCAACATGCTCTGCACTATCCACACACCTTGGGTGAGGGTAAGTTGCCGGGCAGCAACGAGAATCATGTGTACTACTATTTAGGCATCGCATATGCCGGTCTTGGCGATATGCAATCTGCGCACGCGGCATGGCAAAAGGCGACCAACGGTGACAATCAACCGACAAGTGCGCTGTACTACAACGATCAACCGCCTGACATGTTGTTGTATCAAGGGTGGGCGTGGCGTGCGCTTCACGAGCAGGGGCATGCAGACAGCATCTTCACGCGCTTGGTTGACTATGCTGATGCGCATCAACATGATGAAATCACGCCTGATTACTTTGCCGTATCGCTCCCGACCTTCTTGGTCTTCAACGATGATGCACAGGTGCGGAATCAGATTCATTGTTACTACATGCGCGGATTAGGCCTCTTGGGATTACAATCGTTCAGCGCGGCACTGCATGCATTCGACCAAGTGTTGCGCATTGATGCGAATCATCAAGGGGCGCATATTCATCGGCGATTTGCGTTGCAGAATCAATAGAGGACTTGTATGCGAACGTTTCGATGGCTCATCACGCCCTTTCTACTAGTAGCGTGTAGCGGTGTCGCTGATCAGACCACGATGCCCGTGGCAGAGGTAACCGACACACCCCAAGAACCTGCCACCGTAACAGTGGCACCAGCCACGGTGACGGCGATTCCGGCCACGCACACCGCAGTCATTGCATCATCAGCGACCAGTATGCCAACTGTTGTTGCAACGGCGCAAGTCGTCGCGACGACGACGCCAGAAGGAACGACCATCCCAACTGTGGTAGCGACGCCAGCCGAGCGCACCGTCATTGACACAACGCCACGCCAACCGATTGCAGGCGGTCCCACGTTGCTTGACAATCGACTTGATTTGCGACGTGTAGCCACCGTGCCAGTGAATAGCATTCGTGTGGTCTATGACCAAATCAACGACCAGCTGTTGTTGCTCACCATTAGCGATGGATTGATGAGCGTTAATCCGCAAACGGGTCAAATGCGTACCGTCGCTGATGCAAGCATGATTGCCCCGAACGGCATGCCATCAGGGTTAGCAGTAGCTGCAGATGGGCGAATTTTTGTGGTGTCAAACATTCAACAAAACGGCTACAACACAGCGACCATTCGCAGAGGCACACCGAATACCACGGGATACACGTGGACAACAGTGGCCACTACCGTGCAGTACCCGCTGAGTGGCACACCGTTTGACCATCTCTTTAATGGCATAACACTCACACCAGACCAACAGTACCTCATTGTCAATAGTGGATCACGCACCGACCATGGCGAAGTCGAGGATAATCAAGGACTATTCCCCGACACGCGTGAAATACCGCTGACGTCGCGCCTCTTCAGAATTCCCGTTGATGCGAGTTATATCACCCTGCCCAACGATGAAGCGGCACTCGCCCCATACGTCTACGCCCGAGGATTTCGCAATGCCTATGACCCAACATTCGCACCGAATGGTGAGTTATTCGTTGGCGATAATGGACCAGATGCTGATTTGCCCGACGAATTTAATCTCGTGCGTGAGGGCGGTCATTATGGCTTTCCATGGAGATTTGGCAACATTGATACGCCACAGCGTGATCCCAACTACGACCCCACCAACGATCGTTTATTACACGAGGATTTTGTGGCCGTACAACTCGGTGTCTACAAGAACGATCCTGAGTTTCCGGCGGCACCTGATCAGATGATTGACCCGATACTCAATGTTGGGCCAGCAGCAGCATTCTATCGAAAACAAGATGGGCAGATCGTGGATGCGGCCGCTAATGGGGAGAGCCTTTCGAGTTTTACGCCACATCGGTCACCCCTTGGGCTTACATTTGCCACGGCGTCATTTCCCGCGGCTTGGCAGGTAGTCGGAGGAGTGAGCGGATTCATTGCAAGTTGGGGTGCAGTCGGCGGTGATTTCCCTGACAAAGGTCAAGATGTACTGCACCTCCAACTCACGCCGCGTGCAACGGGTGGGTACCAAATGCGTGCAGTGCAGTTGATTCGTGACCTGCGCAATCCGATTGACACTGCGATTATTGACAATCGCATGTATATACTCGAATTTGGGGCTGACGTGGCACTCTGGGAGGTCACATTCTTACCGTAACTGTAACGGGCAGAAATGGAGTGTACGATGCGCAATCTAACCAGCAAACGAAACACCCGTGGCGGAAATGGTCGTATCTTTGGTTCACTCGTTGGTGAACTACAGCAGCGACTCAACCGTGGCGAGTGGCAACCTGGTGAACACCTGCCGAGCATCACCCATTTGGCCCACACCTTTGGCGTGAGCACAGGATCAGTGCGTGAGGCGTTGCGCTCCCTGCAATCGCAGGGATATGTACGCATAGAGCATGGACGTGGCGTCATTGTGATTAGTACGCACGGCAGTACAGGGAGTGAATCTCCACAGTGTATCGATATCGAGCATGTGATTGCACTCGGCGAAGCGCGACGTCTCATAGAACCAGAACTTGCTGCATTGGCAGCCGAACGCGGCAGCGACAATGAAATTGCCGAAATCCGTGAGCAGGCAATTACCATGGAGCAACAGGCGTTACGTGGCACAGATTTTGTGGGACCAGATGTTGCATTCCATCGTGCAATTGCCCAAGCAGCCCACAACCCAGTGCTGCAGCACATGCTCAACAGCACGCATGAGCTCTTTTTGGCGAGCCGCCACTTGACTAGTCAAGAGCAGGGCATGACCGAGCGTACCATTCGTTATCACCGCTTAATTGCCGATGCTATCTATGAACGAAATGCAAGTCAAGCACGCCTGCTGATGCTTGCCCACATGAATGACGCTCTGAGTAGCATTCGCATTTTGTCCGCACGCCGCGCACATTCACCCCATGATAATGCAGAGAGTTCACTGACCTTACCCTCACCCGCATAGAGATACCGTGATGCCAAAGGAGATGCAGATGCGAATTGCAGTGACAGGTGGGAATGGCGATTTGGCCCGAGTCCTCATCCCGATGCTGGTACAGGCTGGGCATAGTGTGGTCAGCATTGATCGCGCGTTGCCGGCACCCACTCCAGGGAATCCACTCGGATCACGTGCGCTTGTCGTTGATGTGACTGATTTTGGACAAGTTGTCGCCGCCATGCAGGGATGCGATGGAGTAATTCATCTGGCAGCACATCGCACCCCGATGAATGCACCGGCTCCCACTGTATACGCCGACAACACCCGCGGCAGTTACAACGTGCTTTTAGCTGCTGAGATTCTCGGCATGTCGCACGTGTGTATGGCATCGAGCATCAATGCAATTGGTGGCGTCTTTAGTAAATCGCCACGCTATGACTACTTGCCACTCGATGAACAACACCCGTGCTACGCCGAAGACCCATATAGTCTGTCCAAATGGGTACTTGAAATCCAAGGCGACACATTTGCGCGTCGGCGCGCCAATGTGGCCATCAGCAGCATGCGCTTTCATGGGATTGTGCCGCGTGAGTTCGCCCTCAAAAACTGGGACAACACTGAGCCCGGCATCAAGCACTTATGGGCATACGTACACCCTCAAGCGGCCGCCCGTGCCTGCATGGCAGCAATGCACGTCGAATGGCGTGGGCACGAGGTGTTCTACATTGTCGCACCGACTGCAGCAAGTGCCACCGACAGTGCCACACTCGCCACAACGTACTACCCGAATGCCGTCCATCGCCCACAACTCACGGGGAATGCGGGATTTTTTGATTGTAGCAAAGCCGAACGCCTGCTTGGCTGGCGTCATGATGAGGAGTAATCGATGAAGATCACAGACATCAAGTGTTATCCACTGTGGGTGGGCGTACGCAATCAGTTGGTCATCAAAGTCGAAACCGACGAGGGCATTTATGGACTCGGCGAATCGGGCTTGAGTGGGCGCGAATTGGCCGTAATGGGCGCAATCAACCACTTTCGTGAGTTTTTGATTGGCCAAAACCCAATGCACATGGGACGGATTTGGCAGGAGCTCTACCGCAGTCAGTACTTCGAGGGCGGGCGCGTGTTATTGGCCGCCCAAAGTGCCATCGATATTGCTCTCTACGACATCGCCGGCAAAGCGCTCGGTGTGCCAGTGCACCAACTCCTCGGCGGCCAACAACGCGACCATATCCCGTGTTTTGCTACCACATCCGGGGGCACACCTGACGAGATGATTGCCAGTGCCCAACTCTTGTGGGACCACGGTTGGCGCGTGATTCGTACTGGCATGTTGTCACCACGCAATCACGGTGAGGGGGTATTTGAGCCACGCGAGACACTCGGCATCACCGCCAAAACACTCGTCAAAATCCGTGAGCGCCTCGGTGACGAGTTAACACTCGGGATTGACTATCATCACCGCTTGTCGATTGCTGAAACAGCGACGTTTTGTCAGCGCATGCCGATGGGCACGATTGACTTCCTTGAGGAGCCAATTCGTGACGAGACGCCCGAGGCCTACGATGCCTTACGGCGCATGACCGATATCCCGTTTGCGGTCGGCGAGGAGTTCGCCAGCAAGTGGCAGTTTGCGCCGTTCATTGAGCGCCATCTGACCGATTTTGCGCGACTTGATATTTGTAACGTGGGTGGCTTTACTGAGTCAATGAAAGTCGCCGGCTGGGCCGAGACGCACTACATTGATTTGATGCCACATAACCCACTTGGCCCGGTGTGCACGGCTGCGACGATACACTTGTCGGCGGCAGTGCCCAACTTTGCCTGGCTTGAGGTGCGTGTCTCGCCAAGTGAGAATTTGTACCGAGGCGAGGGCATCAACGATGTGGACGTGCTGTTCCCTGTGCATCCCAAGCTCAACGGCAATGTGTTTGATGTCCCACAAGCACCCGGTTTAGGCATCGAATTCGACGAAGAGACGGCCAAGAAGCACACCTGGAAGTTCTGGGAGGCGCCGCATTTGCGCCGCCGCGACGGTTCGGTCACCAACTGGTAACCCATCACACAAGGAGAGAGCCATGCAACGCATTCTTGCAGGTAGTTATGCCAACTCCGATCAACCAGGTGTCTATATCATTGACCACAACAAGCACGGCGAATTCGTCATCGTCAGCGTCATGAGTGGCGTCGACAATCCATCGTTTTTGGCACGGCGCGGCGACCGCATCTGGAGCGTCAGCGAAACAAATCTGGGCGCAGGAGTACCGGGTGGTGTCGTGGCCATCAGTCGTAATCACCACGATGCACTCAGCCACGGACCACGACGCCCGAGTGGTGGCGATTGGCCGTGTCACATTGCCATCTGTCCACAGCAACGCTTTGCCGTGGTCGCCAACTACGGCACCGGCAATATGGCGTTACTCAAGATTGACGCCGATGGCACCATTGCCGGGCTCAATGATTTGCAACAACACCGTGGGCGTGGCCCGCACAGCGGTCGCCAAGAGGGTCCACATGCGCACTCGAGCGTCTTTACTCCCGATGGGCGCTCTGTGATTGCCGCCGATCTCGGCACCGACGAACTCGTGGTCTATCGCATCAACGAGGAGACGGTCACGCTCGAACGGGTGCATACGGTTGCCGTACCGGCAGGCAACGGACCACGGCATACAATCTTTCATCCAAATGGAACGATATTGTATGTGGCCAACGAGCTCGCCTGTAGTGTATCGGTGTTTCGTTATTTCGATGGACAACTCGATCATGTGGCCGACCACTCGACAATTGCGGGTGTCAATCATGATTACACCGTGGCCGATATCCATATTTCGCCCGATGGCAACCATCTCTATGTCAGTACGCGCACCGACAACACGCTCGCAGCCTATCAAATCAACCACGATGGCAATTTGACGCGCATCGGTGTGTATGATTGTGGAGGCAAATGGCCACGTAATTTTGCGATTAGCCCGGATGGTACGTATTTGCTCGTGGCCTGCCAACATGACAACTACATTGCGATTGTGCCACGTAACCCCGATGGCACACTTGATGAACCATTACTCGCGACAATCCCTGTACCGGGGGTATCGTTTGTTGAATTCTGGCAATAAACGGCAAACAACCGCCCGAGCGCATATGCGTTCGGGCGGTTGTTTGTTATGTATTGCAAAGACACTACACACGCGGGTCATCCAAGTGGCGATACTCACCGCGGATGGCCAACCAACGCACGCGTACGATATCACGAAGATTGCGCATCGCATCACGGATAGGGTCAACTTTGGTCTCTTCGCCGTAATGCCAGAGCACAGGCAACTCGGCCACACGATACCCACGAGCCACGGCCAGGTACAAAATCTCGACATCAAATGCGGTCACTGCAGCGCCTTCAATGACGGGCGCATCGGCACCATAGATCTGGGCACGTTGAAACAAATCGCGGGCAACTGCGGTACGGAACGCTTTGAAACCGCATTGTGTATCGTGGAAGTTACCGACGACGATGGCACGCACCAACCCATTAAAAACACGTCCCATGATATGACGATGTACGGGTTCACCTTCACGCCGAGCTCCTTGCCCCTCGCGTGAACCAATCACCACATCATAACCCGATTCAAGGAGCGGCAACATGCGCTGCCACTCGGCAATTGGCACGGCCAAATCAGCGTCGCACAGGAGTACATAGCGCCCTTGTGCGGCAAGCGCCCCAGCGCGCACTGCAAACCCCTTGCCACGATGATCAAGTGCCAGTAGGCGAAGCGCGGACCACGACGCAGCATATGCACTGACTACCGTAGCCGTGCCATCACGACTCCCATCATCGGCAACCAAAACCTCAACATCAAGGTGTGACATGCGGACAAATGTATGAATAGCCGCCAACGTATCGGGTAAACGACGTTCTTCGTTATATGCGGGTATTACAATCGATAACAGCGGTTGGCTCGCAGTACTCACAACATGCTCTCTTTTTCACCAAAAAACGCATCCCCACCACAGTATCTTACCACTGATGTGTCAGCAGTAAGTGCGATTCATCGACATGCACTGGAATATCTCGGCGCTTTTGCCAAAATCGTCTGATATGACCGAGCATATGTAATTGCCCACGCAAACGAGCCCGTGCTGCTTGCCCACGAATGTGCCGCAAACTGTCAAACATGAGCACGATTTGCCGCCAAATCATGCTTCCAAGATGCCGTCGTACGAGTACACGAGGCATGTTTTTGAGCCATACCAAAGCAAAATTGCGCCCGCAGTAGTAGCTCGCCAACACCCCACCACCCGTCGCACTCAGGCGATGATAGACAATGGCAGTCGGCACAAAAACGGTACGCAAACCGTGTAGTCGCGCGCGCAAATTGAGATCGACATCCTCACAATACATGGTCAAATCAGGATCAAAAAAATGACCATCAACCGATAGGCGTTCGATGACACAGCGCCGATACGCCACAGCACCGGCACACGCCCCAAAGACCTCTTCTTGTTGCTGATACTGCGGAGCATCACTTTGCCACACACCACGATTGCCCGGGATGCCATCAACGCGATAAAAATCGCCGGCCGAATGAATCACATCGCGCCGATCAAAGAGCATCAACTTGCTCGCAGCAATGTCGTATTCGGGATGTGCTTCGAGTGCACCAATCAACGCAGCAAGCCACTCCGATGTGACTTCAGTGTCGTTATTTAGAAGTACGATGTACGCAGCAGTACTTGCCGCAATCGCCGCATTACAGCTTGCCACGAATCCACCATTACGCGGCATCACCATGACATGCACTTCGGGGTAGTGCCTGCGGACAAAGGCCACTGAATCGTCGGTTGACGCATCATCAACCATGACGACACGCACATCGGCGTGTCGTGTTTGCCGCCGCAATGCATCAAAACATATGGCTAAATGGTGCAACCCGTTATAGTTCGGCACAATGACGTCTATCATGCCTGTTCCTTACGACACACGTCAACGAACGCAGTCACTGCCTCTTGCCAAGGACGGAATTGTACGCCCATCGCACGCCCCACATAATTCGCTAATGGCGTGTAGGGGGGCACACGACTTGGACGCGGATATTCAGCCAACGTAATTGGAGTCACCGCTACATGCGAGAGCCCGGCAGCATCAAGTACTGCACGTGCGAGTTCGTATCGTGAACAGGCTCCTTCATTCACAAAGTGGTATGTGCCATACGCATCACTTTCGAGAAGCTGCGGTAGGGCATCTGCGACATCGTCCGCATAGGTGGGTGAGCCAATCTCGTCATGGACGACGCGCAGGTGAGGCTGTGTAGTAGCAAGTCGCAATATGGTCCGCACAAAATTGCGTGGGCCACCAAATAGCCAAGCGACACGCACGATGTAAAGGCGATCAAGTACCTCACGTGCGGCCTGTTCACCGGCATATTTGGAGCGCGCATATGGATTAATCGGATTGGCCATATCGTACTCGCCATACGGATGCGTCGCTTGGCCATCAAATACCTCGTTGGTGCTGATGACGACTAACCGAGCATGACTGCGTTTGGCGGCCATAGCAACCCAGCGTGTACCCAGTGCATTGACACGATAGGCCTGGTCGGGATCTTGGGCACAACCATCAACGTTGGTCATAGCTGCCGCATGCACGATGGCTGCAGGGCGTAGTGCGGCCAATTGAGCCACACTCGCACTATCCGTTAATTCAATATCGGCATGACCTAGTGGGATGACATCGTGACGCGTCTGCAGACGTGCAACAACTGCACGCCCCAACTGCCCATGAGCCCCAGTAACCACGATTCGCATGTCTACTCCATTCCCCTCATCAGCATGCAGATTCATGGTAGAGCATCCATTCGCATGCGTCAAACGCATGCAATGTGCGTACATCATATGCGGGATAAGCACATGCCTGTATAATGCCTGCATGACGCACTTCTACCGCCATGAAAAGGGAAACACTCCTATGACGCATGCATCTGTGCGCGCCCAAGTCGATGCGTATATCGATGCCCATCTTGAGCGCTTTGTGGGTATGCTCGGTGACCTATGTGCCATTCCAAGCGTGGCCGCCCAGGGTCAGGGGATCGAACCGTGTGCCCAGCGTGTCGCCGAACTACTTGAGGAGATTGGCCTCTCGGCACAATTACTGCCCACCG
Organism: uncultured Klebsiella sp.; assembly: GCA_964482795.1. Classification (GTDB taxonomy): domain Bacteria; phylum Chloroflexota; class Chloroflexia; order Chloroflexales; family Roseiflexaceae; genus UBA965. Next base: position 3,799 of record CAYZZI010000010.1, on the reverse strand, counting down.
CCGGTAATCCAGTGGTCTACGCAGAGGGTGCTGGGAGTAGCGACAAAACCATCCTTTGTTACAACCACTACGATGTACAACCCGCTGAGCCGTTTGATTTATGGCATACTCCCCCATTTGAAATGCACCGCAAAGATGACCTCCTGATTGCGCGAGGCGTGGCCGACGACAAAGGCGAGTTGGTCAGTCGCATTGCTGCCATCGCTGCTGTCCGTCACGTACTCGGCGAATTACCCGTCGGCGTGAAGTTTTTGATTGAAGGCGAAGAAGAGATCGCCAGCCCCAATCTGGCGCCATTTATCATGGCCAACCGCGAACGCCTCAAAGCCGATGCCTGTGTCTGGGAGTTCGGCTCGCACAACAGCGATGGACACCTGACCAGTTACCTTGGTTTGCGTGGCATCTGCTACCTAGAGCTATCGGTCGAGACCGCCCGCATTGACACGCACTCAGGCATTGCTGGCTCGATTCTCCCCAACGCCGCCTGGCGTCTTGTGTGGGCCTTGAACACCCTCAAGGACCAAGACGAACGAATCCAGTTACCCAACTTTTATGCCAACGTGATTGCACCCACGGCACGCGACATGGAGTTGCTGGCCGCGTTGCCGGATAGCGACGAGGAGATGCAGGAGCTATTCGGCAACACGCGCTTCCTCAAGGATGCACGTGGAGTTGAGTTACGTCGTCGCGAGATTTTCGAGCCCACCTGCACCATCTGTGGCATCACCTCAGGGTATCAGGGAGCCGGTCAGAAAACCGTCTTGCCGGCCAAGGCCAGTGCCAAAGTCGACTTCCGTCTCGTACCGAATCAGACGCCCGAAGAAGTCGTCGCAAAGCTCCGTGCACACCTCGACGCCCACGGATTTGCTGACGTCCACATTACCGTCATCGGCGCAGGGCGACCCGCACGTACGGACCCCGATCATCCACTAGTTACCATGATGACAGAGGCGGCCACGGAGGTCTACGGCAAACCACCCCACATTTGGCCGATGTCCGGCGGATCGGGGCCGAACTACCTCTTTGCCCACGAAATTGGCGTGCCGATTATCACGCTGGGAGTCGGCTATGCAGGTTCACGCATTCATGCACCGAATGAGAACATACGCCTCAGCGACTTCCGCAACGGCATTCGCATGATGGCGGCCACCATGATGCGCCTCGGCGCCTCGGCACACTAATGTGTGCCCACTTCTCCGTCAAACCACCACCAATGTGCATCAATTAGGTGGTGGTTTGATGACCAAACGATAACTTTCTTTGGAATCGCAAACTATCTGGTCTGACAGGTTAGTTAATTACGACATAAACCTTAAAATTTCATGATATAATATGACCAGTCAATTGAAACGTAGCGAACTACGACATGCATCGTCGAAGTCCCACCTTCCGCCACCACCATTGGTTGCACCTGGCAGGATGCGCGTTATGTAGTTCATACGCAGGGCAATCAGAGTGTGGGGCACGATGTCGTGAATTGGCAAACGGGTACGGTTTTATGAGGCGAAATGCAACATTTCGCAGTGTCCAGTTGGTGGGCAGAGGGAGTGGATCGAATGCGTGTCAAGTTGTTTGTGGGTAATTTGCCGTGGCGTATGACGAGCGATGATTTGGGTAACACATTTGCTGAGCACGGCGAGGTCTATAGTGCTCGTGTGGTAATTGATCGCGATACTCAACGCTCACGCGGTTTTGGTTTTGTCGAAATGGAAGTCGACAATGTCGAGCAAGTCATTGAGGCCACCAATGGTCTCGAGGTGCAGGGTCGTCAGTTGCGCGTCAACGAGTCAGACGAAAAGCCTGGCTTCGGCGGCAATAATGGCCCACGCCGTGCTCCACGTGACGATAACCGTTACTAAATCATAGAGCAAATTTCTGACGAGTGGAGGCAAGGGTGCGCCTCCACTCGTTTTTTTGTGTAACAAAGGAGCAACAGAGATGCAACACGTACGCCTTGGCCAAACTGGTCTCCATGTCAGCACTATTTGTTTGGGAACAATGACCTTCGGCAATCAAGCCGATGAGGCGACATCGCATGCCATCCTTGATACCGCAGTCAACCATGGCATCACCTTTATCGACACTGCCGATGTGTATCCACTTGGTGGCGATCTAAGCAGTGTTGGTCGTACCGAACAGATTATCGGGAATTGGTTAGCTACACGCGGTAACCGTCATGATCTCGTAATTGCCACCAAATGTCGTGGTGCCATGGGAGTGGGACCCAACAACGAAGGTCTTTCACGGCGTCACATCATAGCCGCCTGTGACGCCAGCCTCAAACGCCTTGGTACCGATTACATTGACCTCTACCAGGTGCATGCGCCTGATCCGGAGACTCCAATTGCAGAGACGATCGAAGCGCTTACCGACCTTGTGCGTGCCGGCAAAGTGCGATATATCGGCTGTTCCAATTTTGCGGCGTGGCAAATCATGCAAGCCTTGTGGACGAGTGATCAACGTCGCTTGAGCAGCTTTGTCTCTCTTCAACCGCGCTATAACATGCTCTTTCGTATGATCGAAGACGAAATTCTTCCGGTGGCACGAACCTTTGGTCTCGGCGTAATCCCGTATAATCCCCTCGCCGGTGGCATGCTCACAGGTCGCTATGTCACGCAACGTGCACTCACACCTGGTACACGCTTTCAACTGCATGGAGCCGGTGAACTCTACCGCAAACGCTATTGGAACGACGTAGTCCATGAAATTGTTGCCAACCTGCACGGATACTTTGATGCACGTGGCATTGCACTGACGCATGCTGCATTAGCGTGGGTGCGCAACCAACCCGGCATCACCGCACCAATCGTCGGTGCCAGCCGACCCGAACAACTCGCAGACTCGTTGGCCAACCTCGACCTCGTCCTCGATGAAGAGGCTATGCAATTGTGCAATAACGCGTGGTTTGAATTACCCCGTGAACGCGATGTGACAGTCGCACGACGCTAGGGGATGCAACCACATACATGCATCACGGCAACGCTAAATACTGAATGGGTATGTGGCCATCCACGACACACGCACGTGCAGCACCACCGTACGCATGCCATACAAAATCCCCGGACTACGTATGTAGTCCGGGGATTCGTTACCAGTGACAGCTCGCACTATGGCGTCGCGGTCGGTGTGCGTGAGACCAATGCACTGAGCTTGGAATCACCCCAGGCGAGAACCTCACCGTTGCGGAAGCCGATAATCGAGTGCGAGTAGCCGGCAGAGATGACCCCGGCTGGATTAAGGCCGTTAGGTACATTCGACTGACCAAACTCCACCGTGCCCCAGCCCCAGACCTTGCCATTACGATCCATGGCGAGCGAGTAGTAGCGCCCTGCGCTGATCTGAATCACGTCCTTCAAGCCACGTGGCACACTACACTGCCCGGTGTGGTTGCTGCCCCAACAGACGACCGTGCCGTCGCTCTTGAGTGCCAGTGAGTGGTCGAACCCGGCTGATACGGCCGTCACGCCGGTCAAGTTGGCCGGTACATTAATCTGACCCCAGGTGTTGCGACCCCAGGCCTGTACACGCCCATTTTTGACGACGAGTGCGTGCGAGTGACCGGCCGCAATAGCGGTGAGGCCGGTGCGCGCCGTGGTTGGTGCCTCGCGCTGCTTGAAGTCGTTGCGCCCCCAAATCAACAGCGATCCGTCAGTCTTGATGGCCATGACGTGGCCGAGACTGGCCGAGATGGTGCGGACACCACTCAATGCACCAGTGGGAATGCCGGTACCGGCGACACACTTTGTCGTACACCCGGCGGGGAACTTGCCGAGGGTGCCGAAGTCATCTTGCCCCCACC
>CAYZZI010000009.1:0-77926 GCA_964482795.1 uncultured Klebsiella sp. | reverse complement strand
CTCGTACCCTCACCCCATCTCGCACGGCAACCGCAACGGCCACGCGCACTCCCACACCAAACAACGGCTACTCGGTGGACAAGGCGGATACCGGGCCAGAGCGTGAGCGGCGCATCTTGGTCCCCACGGCATTCAGTCAGAGTGCGCGGTATCGGGTGGAGAACGGCCTACAGTACACCTTTACTGCGGCCAATTCGATACAATCGGCACAAGTGCGTTTGCCCGTTGGTGAGTACAGCAGCTTTACCCTTGAGGTATGGGCACTCGATAACGTGGGTGGCCTGATTGATGTGGACATCGGCGCCAATGGCAGCGTCGATTGGCGACCACGAGTCAATGGCGTTGGCCGCATTACCAGTATTCAACTTGCGAATGCACTTAACACCTATATGTCGCGACAAACAGGTGAGGCCGTGAATGTGCCGATCACAATCAAGAGCCCGCGCGCCGGAACGCTGATGGTTGCACGCGTGAAGGGTGTGCCGAAGCCAATGGCCGATCTGAACGTTGATACAATGCAACTCAGTCGCTCGGTCGTACGTACGGAACGTGGCATGACGGTGCATCAACTCAACCGTTCGAGCATGCAGCAGATTAGTACAATAATCCGGAACTCGGGCAAGAGTGCCTCATCCGTTACTACGGTTGTGCTTGCAGTCGATATCCCTGGGCAGGGGCTGTGGTATATCGACTCAAAGGTGGTCAGACGATTGACGGCTGGGGCAAATCAAGTGGTCACATTCAGTTGGGATGCGTCACAGTGGCCAACGATGCGAGGGCAGCTGAAGCTGATTGTTGACCCGTATAATTCACAAGGTGACCGGGTATTGGGTAATAATGTGCGAGCGTTGAATATATCAATCGTGGATGGTGTTGTCCAACCAACGGCGACACCAACTCGTACGGCAACGCGCACAGCCACGCGCACCGTCACCCGCACTCCTACCAAACCGCGCCCCACACTGACGCGTACCCCCACGCGGCGCCGTTAAGACGATATAACGCAACAGAGGCCAGCAGGTTACCCCTGCTGGCCTCTGTGTGTGGCGTGTTTATCGGGTGACCGGATAATCCTCACCAATGAAGTGTACCGAGCTTTTGGCCGACTCGAGAATCGTCAATAAACCGCTACCCGGGTGAACTGCGCCACCCACAAAGTACAGGCCAGGGAGCCAGTCGGCCCGAATGTGTGGTCGGAACGGCCCGAGTTGGCCCCAGTCATGCCCCAAGTTGAAGACTGCACCCATGTGGGTGCGGTAGTCGTCTTGCCACGTCTCGGCCACAAAGCAGGTCTCGCTGACAATATGATCAGCCACGTCGTCATAGCCCAATTCAGCCATGCGCGTGATAATCAGGTCGCGATAGCGCTGCTGGTTGGTCGCCCAGTCTATCTTATGACTCGTGTTGGGGATTGGCACGAGCACGTAGAGCGTACTGTGTCCCTCAGGTGCATTGCCTGGGTCAATGATGGTCGGATTACACACGTAGAATGACGGGTCGGTATCGTCGAGTGCCGAATCATCAACGTGTGGTGGCTCTTTGGAGCGAATGTGCTCGGACAAGTAGAGTTGATGGTGTGGTGCATCTGGGTAGCGCTTATTGACGCCGAGATAGAGCATGAACGTCGAACACGAAAAACGCATCTTGTTCAGCTTTTTGACCGTGTATGGCCCGCGTTGCTCGGGTGTCAAGATGTGGTTCAACGCATATCCGAAGTCGGCATTGGTCAAGACAATGTCGGCTGCAACTTCGCGTCCATTCTCGAGTTGCACACCACGTACGCGATTTTGACTAGTGAGTACTTGCGCTACCGGCGTGTTGTAGTGGATGGTGACACCCAAGTCGCTGGCCGCTTTGGCTAGACCGCGTGACAACGCCCGAAATCCACCTTCAGGATGCCAGATGCCATCGTTGAACTCAAGCCAGGCCACCAAACTAAACACGCTGGCGCATTTGGTGGGGTGCATGCCGAGATACTTCGATGGGTAACTCATGGCGTAGACAATCCGCTCATCTTTGAAGAAGTTCCAAAAATGATCGTATAAGCTCTCCCATGGGCGGAAGCTCAAGGCTTTGATGATTTCGTCAGGCTTCAAATACCCCAGTACCGACCGCACCGGTGTGCCTAGGTATGGCCCGTAACCAACGACGTTTTTGCGCACATGCTCCGCATACCAACGCTCAAATGCTTCTGGTAAATCACTGCGCCATGCTGCAAGTTGTGCCTTGAAAGCCGCGAGGTCTGATGTGAGATCAAGAGTGCTCTTGTCCCAAAATTTGAGGCGAGTGTTGGGGTTCACACGTTTGAACGTGACATAATCGTCAAGTTTGAGACCACAATCATTGAATAGCTCGTGGTAGACGCGTGGTACCTGTAAGATGGTCGGTCCTGTGTCAAACGCATATCCATCTTTGCTGAATCCGCGCATACGACCACCCGGTATCTGCTCGGCTTCGTAGATGTGCACGTCATACCCGCGTGTGGCGAGTCGCATGGCGGCTGACAGACCACCAGGGCCTGCACCGATGACGATGAGCTTTGGTTTTGCCATAGGGATAGTCCTCTTTATCTAAGCATGACGCGACAGCGTGGTATCAGCGCGTGCGTGATCGAAAGGAAGTGCGCCGAGTCGTTGTACTTTGTACTACGCACGGCGTGTACAAATGTATTTGTGTTATGGCAGTGCAAAGCGCATCACTGAACCATCACGGCGTCCGACAGCCAACTCACTGCCCTGATTGTTCACCGCAATTGCCGTGACGCCATCATTTGCGTCGAGTTGGTGTACCGTGTTGCCTTCGGTATCAATGAATGAGATGACTCCGTTGAAATCAGCAGCCACAATCAAATCAGTATTCGGCATAGCGGTAATCTCAATGTAGCCGTTGCCCGTCTCGCCCATCGAGATGGTGCGGAGTGCGTCGCTGCTCGTCACCGAGCGAATTTGGATTGTCGCGTCGGGCAATAACACGGCCAATTGGGTGCCATTGGCCAGTAAGTGTGCTGATACCACCGCCTCAGCATGCGCAAAGATCAGCGATCGTGTGTTGAGATCCCATACCTCGTATCCGGCTGTATCACCAACGCTGTGTACAACCATACGAGTGCCATCACTGCTCACATCAATGGCCACGATGTTCGTGAGTGTCGTTGCAAAGTTAATCGGGTCTGCCGGGTTATCACCACGCCACACGTGAAGATGGGTGCTCGTACCAACAATCAGGTATCGCCCATCGTTGGTGGCAGCGATTGCCTGAGGGCGCCCCTCTAGGCCGGTGAGTGGTCGCGGTGTCTGTGATTCGGGCGTGTACAAATTGACCGTGTCTTGTGCCGCGATCAACGCAAACCGGTTGAGTCCGAGAAATGCTACTCCCTGCATCACACCCTCAACACTGTTGACGTACAAACTCCCGTCATCGTCGTCTTGTGTGAGCCGGATAAGCCCGTTATAGCCGGTAATCGCCTGCACGGTGCCATCTTCTGTGTAACAGACGTGCACGGGTATCCCCAAACCAGCGCGTAACGTGCTGACTTGCTCTTCAGTTAAGTTCCATACCAAGAGCTTTCCTTCTTGATCGCTGGTGCTGATAAGGCGATTTTGAAGTGGGTCGAGTGTAATTCCAAAAATGCCAAGTTGATGCTGACTGTACTGCGCCTTGTTGGTGCCAGTGGCCATATCCCAGATGTTGATGCGTCCATCAAGTCCTGAGCTGTAGAGCGTTTTGCCATCTGGCGATAGCTGTAAACCACGAATGGTTACCCAGCTACTGTGACCGCTAAGGGTGCGCACCGTATCACCACTACGTGCCTGAATAATCGAAATATTGCCGTCAGTTGCGCCAACAATCAGCTGTGTTCCGTCTGGTGTCCAGATGAGGCCAGTGGCCCAGTAGCGCTCACCATCGGGCATATTCGGATTGACAGGGGTTACGAACGCAAAGTCTTCAATAGGACTCCCGTCGCTCACTTGCCACTTCCGTACGCTTCCATCGCGCGATGCGCTGGCTAGCTGCGTCCCGTCTGGTGCCCAGGCCAGACCGCCTATCAGGTCCGTATGCCCAGTTAGGGTGAACATGGTGCGTTGTGTGCGTATGTCCCAAAGCCGAATTTCAAGGTCGGTTGCACCACTCGCTAACGTATTTCCATCCGGGCTAAACGCAACATTACGAATCCAGCCGTCATGACCGCGTAGTGCATACGCTTCGGCCCCTGTACTCACATCCCATACGTGGATCACGGTGTCGTTACTCGCGCCACTCGCCAAAAAGCGGCTGTCGGGTGACCACGATAGGGACGTGACGTTACCGAGATGCCCACGCATCCGTACGAGCTCGTTGAAGTTTTGTTGCTCGTGAATGGTAATCACGTCACCGGCTGACACGGCAATCAGTTGTCCATCTGGCGACCATGCAACTGGGCCAAATGACGCATTGGTGATGACGCTACTCGCCTGTAATTCAACCACATTGGTGATGTCAATCGGGGTGTTGCTCTTTTGCAGTGCGGGGATGGCCGTCGGGGTGGCTGCTACGATTGCGTTGTTAGCGCTCGGCTCGGGTGTTGTCGTAGCAGCCGCATTAAAAGACAAAAAGCTACCACTCCACAACGATCGGAACGGACTTTCGGGGTAGACAAGTAACAAAATCACACACAACGCAACAGCAATAATTGTCAGCACAATTGCGACTGCGGCCAGACATCCGAGTGACAGGGTGTTTTTTGTGGTGGTACTGCTTGGCACCTCTTCCACGTAGTTACCTGGCAACATGCCGCCTGGTATTTCATCGGTGCGCGGGCTCTCTTTGACAGGAGTTTTGGCGGGTGCAGGGGTGTCGGTAACACCGACGGCGCGACTCCCCAAGATATCAATGGTATCCAATGAGACACGCATCTCGGCGACGCCTTGGTAGCGGTTGACGATTTTGTCTTGCAGGGCGCGCACCAGAATAAGCTCAAACATCTCGCTGAGGTCCGGATTATGCCGTCGGGGTGTTACAAAAGGCGTTCCAGCCGCCTGTTGAGCGGCACTTACCGGTGGCACTCCAGTGACGGCGTAGTAGGCGATGGCGGCTAGTCCATACACGTCACTCGCGGCGTTTGGCTGGCGCCCCTGGCTTAATTCGCCGGCGCTATAGGAACTTGCTTGTGTGGGCACTGGTCGACCCACACAAAATGGCAGGAGGAGCCAACGCCCGTCATCGCTGACAATGATGTCGGATGGTGAGAGAACACCCACATAGAGTGGCGGTGTTTGTGCGTGAAAGACACCAACCAACTCGAGGAGGCGCGACAGTTGTGAAGTCACCTCTGTTTGACTCATCATGCCACCGCGCATCTGGATGGTTTGGGTGATATCACGTCCACTTGGGGCCGCACATACGACGACGTACCCACCAGCATCGGTCTTCCCATGATGCGTCACACTCAAGAGCGCAGGATGGTTGAGTGCATGTACGCGTTCGAAGATGGTTGCGAGCGTGTCACTCGATTGTGCCCACTCAGCGACATAGACCAAATTGCCGCCCTGGTCATCTCGACAGTACGAGACGACTACGTCAGCTTGTTCGTTTACAGCATAAATCACACGGTAACGACCGTGGATGATGCGCTCAGGAAGCGACATCTTGTACCTCGTTTGATTTCATTGGCATGACTGCGCACCAGTCAGCCACTAGATTGTTCCGTTCTGTCGCGCACTGTCAATGCGTGCGACGGTCCGGCGTGCGCTTCGAATCGAACCCTCAATAGAGGCCATGAACTCCTGTTGGGTATAATCCCCAGTCAAAAAGAAATTGGGGATTGGTGTGGCTTGGTCGGGTCGGTATTTCTCCACACCCGGTCGTGCCGCATAGACGGAATTAGGAATGCGGATGACGTGCGACTTGCGCAAGTTGCTCATCGTGGCCGCCGGATGAAGTGTGGTGAACTCGTTCATCACCGCCGCAATAATCTCCTCGTCCGAACGGCGAATGAGCTCCTCTGCGGGTGCCACTACTAACTCGATGATTGACCCCTCACCTTTGTGGTAGTCCGGTGCCACTCGGGCCAAATCGGCGTAGACGCTGATGTGTGTCCCTGCGCTGAAAATCAAGTTGTCAACGTCAGTGACCATGTTGTCAAAATATAACTGCACCGTGATCACTGGTTGCCCTTTGAGATGCTTGAGATTGTCGAGCACAGCAAATTCACGCATCGAATCGCTCATCACTTTGCGCAAACTATGCACTGGCATCGCTGAAATAACGATGTCTGCGGTGAGTTCACTGCCGTCCTCAAGTCGTACGCCGGTCACACGATTATTGGCTTTGTCGTGTACGATTTCGCTGACTTTGCTGTTAAAGCGAATCTCTACGCCTCGCTCACTCAACATCTTCATCAACGGCACCCAGAGGCGCTCGTGGGGGGACCCTTTCACGAGACCCATCTTTGGTGCGTCGGTCTCTTTGGCAAAATGCAATAGCGCAGTGAGCACTAACTTCGCCGAAACTTTGTCGGCCTTCTGAAAGTTCAGTGCGAGTGCCATGGCATCCATGACTTTGTCGATGGTGCTTTGACCCATGCCGTGCGCAAGGTGCCAATCACGATAGGTAATGTCTGCCTGTTGGTCGATATAGTCTTGTGATCCGAAAATGGGCTTCATCAGCCCGCGCCCCATGGCTAATTTTTCGGACCATGTCATTAACTCGCTCTTGGCGACGCCGAGCAATCCATTGAATGGCGCAGGCAACCCTTGCACGAACTCGATGGATCCATACTTGCCACCGGGTAATGCGAATACCATCTCCGCTGGCTTCCAATCGAAACTGTCCTGTAGGCCAACTTCTGCGAGAAAGTTGAGGAGGTTGTGATAGGCGCCAAAGAAGACATGCAACCCACTCTCGACCCAATCGCCGTCTGGGTCTTGCCACGCTGATACTTTGCCACCTGGCACATCGCGCTTTTCGAGGAGTACTACCTGGTACCCGCGATCATTAAGCCACTTTGCAGTCGCGAATCCAGCCGGTCCAGCACCTGCAATGATTGCACGCATGGTCATACGTCTAACCTCTATCTAATGGCAATCCAATGCCAAAAAACTCTCCACTCTCAAGGGTACGCCATAGCTACGCGACAGGATGTGTCAGTTCTGACGGTGCCTGTACTACACTAATCAGAATTTTGTCGATGCGCAACCCGTCCATGTCAATGACTTCGAGGCGCCAATTGTTGACGATAACATATTCACCCGCATGCGGAATGTGCCCGAGTACGCTGAGTAAATACCCCGCAATGGTGTCGTATTGCGCATTTTCTTTGAGTTGGATGCTCAAATTAGTGCGGCTGACTACATCATCGACCGACGTAATACCATCAATCAGGTATGAGCCATCTTCGCGTTTGACAATGTGTGGTGACTCCGCATCGTCGTATTCGTCAGCAATGTCACCAACAATCTCCTCGATGACGTCTTCGAGTGTGATGACGCCTTCAACCGTGCCGAGTTCGCCCACGACCACCGCAAGATGTTGTTGTTTTTTCTTAAAAAGCGCCAACGTGTCAGCTGCACGGCTTTGCTCTGGCACAAATAATGGCTCGCGCATGGCCACGCGTACCGGTACGTTGAGATCACCCGTGCGCACTAGGCGCAAAATATCACGCCCGTGGACCACGCCAACGACGCGATCAAGATTCCCTTCGTACACAGGTGCACGCGAGAACCCGCTGTCGAGGAGTGCATCCACGACGTCGCCGAGTCGTGCATCTGCGTCGAGCGCATATACATCGGTGCGCGGTGTCATCACTTGTCGTACACTCATATTACCCAAGCTAAAGACATTCTCGAAAATTTCACGCTCGTGCGGTTCAAGGGCACCGTCTTGTGCACCTTCTCGTACGAGTTGACGAATATCCTCTTCGGTGACTGAGCTGTTCGACGTGTCTCGCTGCCCGCCAATGCGCAAGAGGAGCTCAGTCGACCAGGTCAGCAACGAGACGAGTGGCTGCGTAATGCGCGAAATCACGTTCATTGGTTTGGCGAGTCGCATCGCAATCCACTCTGCGTGCTGTAGGGCCAAACGCTTCGGCACGAGCTCGCCGATGACCAGTGAAAGATATGTCAATATGACGACCACACATGCCAGCGCCACAGTCTCAGCATAGGGACCGATATACGGAATGGTCGTCAGTTGCGGAGCCAAACTATCTGCAATGCTTGCACCACCAAATACGCCCGTCAACGTACCAATCAACGTGATTCCAACTTGTACCGTTGATAACAGTCTGTTTGGGTCATCTTGGAGGGCAACTGCGATTTTTGCACCTTCGTCACCGTCGTCGGCTTTCTGTTGGAGTCGCCCACGTCGTGCCGATACCATCGCTAGCTCTGTGCCCGAAAAAATACCGTTTGCCACGAGTAACAACAATATAATGATTATTTCACTACCCATGTATCTTCCTTGCACACAATAAACATTACAACTATATCATTTTCATATGAGAATTACATAAAAGCACACTATGCACCCGTGTGCATAGCACACAATAACGGTATTGCGTAAAGTTGACATGATATTGTCATGATTTTATAATGTTCTTGGACGGACATCGGTTCCGTCGCCTGTGTAGAGAGGAATGAGCGTATGATGAACCTGTTCACCGCGACCAACATCGCACGATGTAAACTGAGCGGCAAAAAGCGCTATCGCGACCGCAAAGAAGCAAAACGTGTGGTCATCCTAGCGCGACGCAACAAGTTGTATGCCGAACAAGCAGGTGTGCCAACACATCGCCATGAGAACAGAACCTATCGGTGTCATGCGTGCGGAGGGTGGCATGTTACCAGTAAGCCGGCCAAGCCCACATAATGATAACTGTGTGGCTGACTTGGCTGTTGGTGTGTGCTATCAATCCACACCCGTCTCCATATGAGACGGGTGTGGGTTCGTTATAATAACGATAAATGGCACAAAATGGATGAGGGTTGTCATGCAAACGCAACGAGTCGTGGTGGTTGGTGCGGGATTGGGTGGGCTTGCTGCGGCTATTCGCTGTGCGACTGCCGGGTATCAAACCACGCTCATTGAATCACGCGATCAGGTGGGTGGCAAGCTGAACATCATCCGTGATCAAGGATTTGTCTGGGATATCGGTCCATCGTTGTTGACGATGCCGTGGGTCATCGATGATCTTTTACAGCAGACCGGGAGCTCGTTGGCTGAGGAGCTCGACGTCGTGCCATTAGCATCGGCGTGTCGTTATGTGTGGCCGGATGGGAGCATCTTTGATGCGTGGACGAGCTTTCCTGCCATGCTCCAAAGTATCGAACGCATTGAACCGCGTGATGTGAGTAACTTTCTGCGCTTCATGGCATATGCGGAGCGGATGTGGAGTCTGACGGCTGATACATTTTTGTATTCCGTGTTTCGCGGGTGGCGAAGCCTGCTCGATTGGCGGTTGCTCCGCGATGCACGACACCTCGATGGGTTCCGCACCATGCATCGTGCTGTCGAATCATTCTTTGTCAGTCCCAAAATGCAACAAGTGATGAACCGGTTTGCGACCTACAACGGGTCTTCCCCGTACCGTACTCCGGCAACGTTTAATTTGATTGCATGGGCGGAGTTTGGTCTTGGCGCCTACTATCCGCGTGGCGGCATGTATCGGATTGCCGAAGTGTTGCATGCGGCTGCCCTGCGCGTCGGCGTGGATATCCGCCTCGATACCGCCGTGACGCGTATCGCACATCAGCGTGGCCGCGTGATTGGCGTCCATACACGGTGTGGTGCATTTTATCCCGCAGATGCGGTCGTGAGTAATGTGGACCCACAAGTCACCTTGGCGCATATGGTCGATGGCGGTGCGCGGCGCGCACGCGCACTCAAGAAGCGTGAACTATCGTGTAGCGGTTTTGTGATTTTGTGGGGCCTCAATACGCGCTACGATCTACTAGATCATCACACCATCTTCTTCTCACCCGATTATCGCGCTGAGTTTGCAGATACGGATGCAGGTCGTTTACATGACACCCCCACTGTGTATCTCAATCATACGGTCGCATATGATGCAAATCACGCACCTCCAGGTGGACAAAACATCTTCGTGTTGGTCAATGTGCCACCCCTGCCCCAAAGTGCAATTGACTGGTCGCAGGTGGCCGAGACCTATGCGCAGCGTATCGCCGAACGGCTCGAAGAAGCCGGCCTCACCGATTTGCGCAAACACATTGTGGTGCAAAAAATCATTACCCCAGTTGAACTTGAACGCATGTATGGGGCGCCGGGTGGTGCCATCTATGGCTTGGCATCAAATGCGATAACCAGCGCGTTTGTGCGCCCAACACAGCATGATACGCGTGTTGCCGGACTCTTCTATTGTGGAGGTGGTACGCACCCCGGTGGAGGAATCCCCTTGGCGCTCCTCTCAGGTAAACACGCTGCCCAACTTGTCAAAGAAATGCTTGGATAAGCGCGTTGTGCCACTAATCACCACAGAATACACGTGGTTGCAGTTTTGTTGTTTCAAAGTATACTAAGCAAGTAGGTTATATAGAACTATTGTGAGTAGTAGATGAGTCAACAGACAACCATTCCACGCCGTCGCTACGTCTGGTCGCTCGGTGCCTTATTAGTCGTGGCGGCAATCGGGGTAAACTATGCGCGCTGGCAAGCGGCTGGATATGAACTCGATGCTGGCGCACTGGGATGGGCTACCCTGGTGGGCATGTTGGCACAATTCGTTGATGGGGCACTGGGTATGGCGTACGGCGTAACGGCATCGTCGTTTTTTTTGGCGCTCGGATTTACGCCCGCAGTGGCATCGGCATCGGTGCATGTGGCCAAGTTATTTACGTCGGGAGCCTCTGCGTTGAGTCATTGGCGCATGGGGAACATCGAGCGGAGCCTGTTATGGCGCCTAGTTATCCCGGGAATCATCGGTGCGCTCTGCGGTGTCTATGTGGTCACCAATGCAGATGGTACTTGGCTCAAGCCGTACGTCAATGGATATCTGTTGTTCATGGGTATCTGGATTATCATCAAGGCATTTTGGCGCGTACAATCCGTCGCAGCCGGTCGACCTGGCACGGTAAGCGTGGTCGGGTTTGTTGGTGCGTTTGTTGACGCCATTGGCGGCGGCGGTTGGGGACCTGTGGTGACGACCAGCATGTTAGGCACTGGTCGTGAGGCACGCTATGTTGTCGGCACTGTCAATACGGCCGAATTTTTTGTGACTGTGGTCAGTGGTGTGACACTGGCGCTGATTGTCAGTGTACAGGCGTGGGAGTCCGTAGCTGGGTTGATTCTCGGTGGCATGCTCATGGCACCATTTGCCGCTTGGATCGCAGGCCGACTGCCACGCACGTGGTTGATGGTGGCAGTCGGTATCCTGATTAGTTGTCTGAGTGCGTGGAGCCTGTGGCAGTACACCGGCTAAGTATGTACGGGCGGTCACATTGACGCGCTAAAGAGCTCACGAATGCGTTGTGCTTGCCAATTAACTAAGTCGGTGAGCGGCACAAAGGGTAGATTGCTTAGTGGATCAGTTGCTTGGTACGGAGGTGGCCCGTACTCAGGTGTCACGGTCAGTGCGGTTGCACCTTGTTGCAGGTGTGCCGTATGAATCATGCGCCACCAATGCTCGTGCGCATCAACTTCTTGGGCGAAGCGCGGTAGACGTGGATCAATGACCTGAGGCCCTTGGGAGTGCCCGACTCGCGCATGCAAATGTGCGACGTGCGGTGCACAAAACTGCATGATGGCTTCTGCATCTGGTAACAGTCGCTCTGCTACAACGACCCAGTGACTGTAATCGGCACAGAGTTGCAGTTCGGGGTAGCGATTGAGATACGCGACCGTGTTCCACGGATTAAAAAAGAGTCGACTGCGGTGCGTTTCGTGGGCGATGGGAATGTTGTGATGATGCGCAACGGTGAGCATCGCCTCAATAAATCCACATCCATCGTCGAAGCTCGATCCATCGCGCCAGCCATGGAGCGTAATCTGCCGTGCACCACAGTGTACAGCTGCGTCGATTTGTTGGATTGCACTGGCAATATGACTCGCGAGGTCGGGGCCGTTTGTAAATACCTGGGCCACAAAATCGAGATTGTAGGTATCAAGCAATGTAACTAATCGTTGCTGCTCATTTGGATCGAGCGATACTCCCCACTCAATACCACGATACCCTTGTTCTGCAAATGTGGGAAAGACAATTTCCCACGGTGCGTCCACACCCCATAGACTACGAATGAGGTCAATTTGCATCGCGGTCTCCTTCTGCGTGCTCATTACGATGATTATACCGTAAATGCCACGGCGGAATAATTCCGCGTATCAGCGCGTCAGCGACTAGATTTGCGGAATCCCGCTTGTTTCGCAGCGTCTTCGTCATCAAAACAGATGACGCGGTCGTTGCGCGTTTGTGCATATCCCTGACCCGTCGGCACATGATAGACGCCAGAGTTCGGGTTTGCCTTGATTTGACCGACTTGACACGGGAAGGCCTGTGCGTCTGCGGTCATCGTGGCCGTGGGAGCAACTGTTGCCGTGGGCAGTTGTAGTGGTGCAGATGCAGTGCTTGGTGCATCCGGGTCACCGTTACACGTTGATGGCGACCAGAGCCCGTATTGGTTTGTGCGAGCATCTTGTTGTGCTTCTTTGAAAAGCGTTTGATATTGATACGGGATTTGGTAGGTATACTCGAACGCATAGCCGTCTGCGATAATTTTGTGATTAAACAACGTCGTATCGTCTATCCAGAGGTAGACGAGGAGTCTGTCGTATCGGTCAGTCTCATCTTGGGAGGGATCGCGTTCGAGATAGACATTCTTGCTGAGGAGGAGTGACTTGGTGTAGGCACTTGCTTCGATGCCAAAGCATTCAACGGGTTTGCGCGGATCTACGCTTTCGGGTGTGTCAATGCCAATCAGACGCAGCCGTGTTTCTTCGTCGTTGATGCTCACTACCACCGTATCGCCATCAATAACGCGAATCACACGTGCAGGGATTGTGTCCGCTGGGCGGGTTATGCCGGATGTCAGCGATGACGTGGGTAGGGGTTGGGGGCCACTCGCTGGCCTGGTTGTCGGCACTACCGTCGGTTGCACCGTGGGGATGGCGGTGGCCTCGCGCGTGGTGGTGGGCAACGGCGTAGCCGTCGCAGCCACCTGCGTTGCAGTTGGTTGATTGGTTGCTTCGGCAGTGGCGCTCACCAAGGGCATGTCGGTTGCACGCGTGGTGGTGCGTGGTGTTACGCTTGGTGAGATGATCAAGCTGATAATGGCACTAATCACGATGATGATGAAGAGCAGCATACTTGCGACCCGATAGAGCCCACCACGTCGCCACAAGTAGACGACAAGCACAATCGGCCATGCGACCAAATAGTAGATGATTATCGCGAAGTATTTGGCAATGTACCATACGCCGCGTGCGACAACTTTGATGACATTCCAGATGGCGTAGAAGATCACAAAAAAGATACCGATGACACAACAACCGGTGGTAGTTGATTGATTATCTGGGCGTAAATGCATGGTCATGAGCGTCTCTTTGTAGCAATTGAAGCACTACTATGTATTGTATGAGAATACATATTCACATATGTGGATGATGACACGATTAATGTGCGTCCACAAATGTGATGCCAGGGTGTCACATGGTGTGACACCCTGGCACGCAATAGGAGTGCTGATTACCCAATCTGGGTGGATGCAAATTGTGGTAAGTGAGCTTTTGCGGTTCCAAACATCTCTGTGACCATCGCATGAATTTCTTTGAGAGAGAGGCACGCGGCAGTCAGGGGATCGTGATAACAAGCCTGGTAAATAGCTGTGGCATCGCCATTGATACATCCGTGAATGGCTAATTCTTCGATTTGGCAGCTCAAATTGGTGAGCATGCTGACTGATGCAGGCAGTGCGCCGACATTGATTGGATGAAATCCGGTTTTGTCGACGACAATGGGGACTTCAACACATGCACCGAGCGGTAAATTGTCAATATGACGATTATTTGGCACATTGCCGTTGAATTTGAACGGACTGCCACCGGCTAGTGCGTTGATAATAGCAGCTGCGTACTCGTTACTTGGCGTAAGGTCAACGGGTGTCGGATGTTCGCGTTCCTGACGTGCCTCATCGCGCCAGCGGTGCATGTGTGCGCGGTACCAGTTGAGCGCGGCGTATGATGCGCCAGGATTCCACCCTGTACCGGGCGTGCAGTATTGGGCAATGAGCTCCGGGCGTTTGCGAAACCACCAGTTGTACTCTGAATGATGTCCACTTGATTCGGTCGTGTAATACCCTAATGCCACGAAGAGTTCGTTGCGCACGATTTCTTCTTTGTAGATTTCTTCTTTTTGGATGGCACGACGTAACAGGGGATAGATATCAATGCCATTCCAGCAGAATGTGAGATACCACGCCATATGATTGATGCCTGCACAGGTGTAGCTGACTTCGTTCATGTCTGCACCTATCCAACGGGCAATCATCTCTGCCGTGCCTTGCACGCTATGGCATAGTCCAACAACTTTGATTTTGGAGACGCGACTCAATGCCCCACAAATCATGGCCATCGGATTTGTGTAGTTCAACAGCACGGCCTGTGGTGCTACCTGCTCCATGGTGCGGACAATTTCGAGCATGGCAGGGTAGATGCGCAAAAAGCGGAAGATGCCACCAGGCCCACGGGTATCGCCGATATTGAGGTCAACGCCATAGCGTGCTGGTATCTCGATGTCGTGGCGCCAATGCGCAAAGTCATCGGCGATTGTACAAATAACGACTTGTGCATCGGTCAGCGCCTCGGTGAGGTTGGTGGTTGTGACGAGCTGTGCCGGATAGTTGCCTGCTTCAATGATTCGTTGTACACCATACTCAGCGGTGGCTAAGCGCTCCGGATTGATATCATGGAGCACGATAGTGGTGTTTTGTAGGAGTGGAAAGCTCAAGATATCACGCGCTAATCGGCGTGTAAAAATATAACTCCCGGCACCAACGAACACGATTTTTTTCATTCGTTCCTCTTCACGTTGTTGTCTGGCAGCTCGTGTAGCACCCTCATTCTACACGATTTCTTCACTTTTCATTTACATTAATTACATTAACGAATGTGTTGCAATGGTTAATTCTCCACAATAAATATATGCAACCGATGGTGTCAACGGTGCGTGATGCGTAAGGCGCATACGCGGGCGGTATCGTTGATTGAAAGAGTGATAATGCCTTGTATAATACAAGGAACACGTGTGTATCATCTACCTAATCCACACGCCGATTGTCTGTTTTCAAGGGGGCCTCAATGCGTCGTTATCCGACAAATACGCATTACTTCATGCGTCGCGGACAACCACTGGTATTAGTTGGTGCTGGTGAGCATTATGGTGCAATACTCAACCTTGAATTCGATATGCAGCGCTATCTTGCTGCAGTGGCGCGGAGTGGGCTCAACTATGTACGTGTGTTTAGTGGGAGCTATGTTGAACATCCAGGGGCATTTGGTATCGTTGAAAACACTCTAGCACCGCGTCGCGATCAATTTTTGGCACCGTGGGTGCGTGATGAACAGGGTCGGTACGATTTGTCGCGCATTAATCCGATGTGGATGCAACGGCTGATTGCATTTGTAACGATGGCAAATCAATTTGATATCTGTGTTGAAGTAACGTTATTTTGTTTTTGGTATGAACAGACATCATGGGAGAGTTCACCAATGCACCCAACGTTGAGTCGGCAGGGGATTGGCCCATACGAATCAACGCGGGTATACGAACCGGACTCGCCGTTACTTCCATTCATGAAACGTCTCGTACAGGTGGTTGCCACCGAGCTGCGTGACTACGACAACGTCATCCTCGAAATTTGCAATGAACCATATAGTCGGCATGATCACACCATGGATTTGCCGTGGCATGTGCAGATGATTCAGGCAATACACAGCGTCGCACCTGACCTTCCAATTGCGATTAACGTGGCGAACCGGACACAACTCCTCACGACGATTCCCGATCATGTGTCGCTCATCAACTTTCATTATGCCATCCCATCTGCTGCGCGCGAGAATTGGCATTTTGGTGCAGTCATTGGCGATGATGAAACGGGCTTTCGTGGGCAGTCAGCAACACCGTATCGTCAAGAGGCGTGGTCGTTTTTTGTGGCTGGTGGAGGCACATTCAGTCATCTCGATTATGGATACACCGTGCGCCACCCCGAAGGAGATGCACCGCTCGACCCACGAACTCCAGGGTACGGTGGGAACGATTTGCGCCGGCAGCTAGCGTTTTTGCGGGCAACACTCGAACGAATTGCGGTGTGGGATATGCAACCGTGTAATGAAATCGGCGCATGGTATGTCGGAGATACGGATATGCAGGTGATGGGAGCGCTCGGTGAGCGTTACCTCGCATATATCCCGCAGAATCGCCCTGCACAAAGCCTGATGTTGGGCATTCCGGCTGGGCGTTACGCACTGGAGTGGTTGTATCCAGCGGCATGTATGAATCAACAGGCGGCCACGCTCGACCATCGTGGTGGATTTGTGCGTATTGAGACGCCACTGCATGCAGAAGATTTGGCGTTTTTGTTACTACGAGTGCGTTAACACACCCCCCGTTACGGTCAATGCGTCGGGGGGTGCGTTGGGTTGTGTTAGATATGACAGGGCTGTTGTGTGGCGAGTTTCATCAGTTCTATGGCGCGAGCCAAGTTAAGCTGCGTGGCCACATAGCAATTTGCCGGTTTTTTTGCGAAGCCGCGAGGGTCAATTGCGGTCATTCCGCGCCCCACACCTTGGCCAATGTCAACTTCCATGTAGACGTGTTGCACGGTTGCACAGTCGGGGTCTAGGGCAACTGCCATGGCTTTGGGATCTGCCATTGACATGCCAGGTCGTCCCCACGCTTTGACGAGATTGGTGAGGTTTTGACACATCGGTCGCACAAATCGTCGTCCCATGTCACCTGCATCGAGGATTTCGTCCCAGCGATCCCAGAGAATAGGGTGCTCAATGGTGTTCTCCCACGTAATCCAGGTGGACTGTAAGTTGCCACGACGAAGCACCAAATCAGCGGCCTCTGGGTCGACATAAATGTTGAATTCAGCGGTTGGGGTAATATTGCCGGTGGCTTTCGGTGCGCCCCCCATGATATAGGTGTTGCTGATGTAGTCGGAAAGATTTGGCTCAATTGACAACGCAATCGCCAAATTTGTGAGTGGTCCAAGTGTGACGAGCGTGCATCCGGGGTGCTTTTTGGCCAGTTCAATAATGGCAAGCGCGCCATGCAGTGTCTCTAGGGGACGAGGTGCAGATAATCCCACATCACCGAGACCATCAGCCCCATGGATATCACTGGCATCTGGTGCATTGACAAGGAGTGGCCGTGCGGCCCCGCGATAAATTGGAATGTGCCCAGCGCCGAACGCACTTAGAATAGTGCCGACATTGCGTTCTACATTGGGTAGTGAGACGTTGCCGTTGAGCGTGGTGATACCGACAACGTCAAAGTCAGGATGTGCGAGGGCCATCAGAATGGCGAGTGCGTCATCAACACCAGCATCGGTATCAATAATCATTGGGCGCGGCGACATACAAAACCTCATTCTTTGGTATGTGGGATACACAGACCATTATACGGTGGATGGAGTGGCATAGATGCAGCGAACGTACACGTGGCCGACTCTCTTGCTTATGTTCATGGTGACCTGGTTGCTCACGTATGCCCTATTTGCCACACAGCTTGGCGTATTCGGGTTGACGTGGGATGAGCCTGCATATATGCGCGCTGCGCTTTCATATCATGATTGGCTGTACCGATTGTGGAGTGGTGAATGGGTTGTTATGCAGCCAGACGTACTCAGCGCGTACTGGGCGTACAACTCCGAACACCCTCCCATGGTGAAACTGTGGTATGCAGTGGTGGCGGTGCCGTTGATTCCACTGTACGGCGAAATCGTAGCATTTCGTATGGCGGCAATCGCACTTTCGGCTGCTGTATTTGCACTCATGGCCACGAGTATCACTCATCAATGGGGTGTTCGCGCGGGGGTAGTCAGTGTTGTATTGCTCCTGAGCATGCCCAGATTCTACTTTCATGCACATCTCGCCGCCCTTGATGTACCAGGTGCGTTCGCGTATCTGGTGACTATCCTGCTTTTTTGGCATACCCGTCATCACCGTGCCTGGTGGATTGGTATCGTTTTGGGCGTCGTGTGGGGGCTCGCATTAGCCACAAAAGTCAATGCCGCCTTTGTGTTGCCTGTTCTCGGTTTGTGGTGGCTTTGGTGTAGTCGGCAGCGCTATCTGTTGGTGCGTCTCGTCCTCATGGGAGTGACTGCGCCACATATTTTTGTGGCGGTATGGCCGTGGTTGTGGGTTGATACCGTTGATCGATTGCAAGCCTATCTGCGTTGGTTAACGGTTGATCACTGGCAGATTCCACAGTGGTTCCTTGGACAGCTCTATTTACCACCACCCTGGTATTTCGGGATTGTCATAATCCTGATGGTCACACCGTTAGCCATGCTCGTTCTTGGTGGGCTTGGGATACGCTGGCAACGTCAAGAAGATCGTGCATTTGTGTGGATGCTCCTGTTTGCTGCAATACTTCCGGTCATTGCAGTCATGAGCAGTAGTGTGGTCTATGACAATGAGCGATTGCTCATGCCGTTTTTTGTGGTGTGGGTCATGCTGGCCACGCACGGAGTGATGCAGGTTGCCACATGGTTGAGTCTCGGTCATCCAAAGCGACAGCGCTATCTGTGGGTTGTGGTGGTGACATTGAGTGTGATGCCGTCGGTGATACACGTGCGCCAGTTGTGGCCACATCTTCTCTCGTATTACAGTGAAAGTATTGGCGGATTGCCAGGTGCCGCCCGATTACAGATGGATCATACCTATTGGAACGAAAGCTATCTGACGGCATTTCGCTATCTTGATGCGCACGCTCCTGCAAAGGCACGCGTGTGGCTCGAACCGTGGAGTCTTGATGTGCCCCATACGTATCAACGAGCGCGGGTGATTCGCGATGATGTGCTGTATGGGAGCGATACCGGTGGGTCAATTTGGGGGCGACCGGTGGAGCAGTTTACGCCCATAGACGCCGACTACGTGGTGGTCACCTATCGATTTGCCGGATGGACGCCAGCGATTCAGGCATTAATTCGTGGGAACAACCAGCCGGTGTTCGTGATTGAACGGTACGACGTTCCCATTCTCGAAATCTATCGCATCCCGTAGGGGGTGTGCGTGCGCTCCGTGGTATTAACTAGGCAAATTGTGCCAACGAAGCAACATCGCCGATTGACGTTACTGTTGCGTCTGGTGCAATGCGTTTGATTAATCCAGCCAGCACCGTGCCTGCGCCGATTTCAACGAAATGGTCGACACCGCTTTGGTGCAGATATTCGATGCTACTCACCCAGCGTACGGCAGAATTCACTTGCGCCGGGAGCTCAGCACGAACTGTGTCTGCATCGAGGAGTGGTCGCCCCGTAACATTGGAGATAACCGGTATCTGTGGTGTGTTGATCGTGTACAACTCCACATGCCGCTGGAGCGCTTGGGCGGCGTCATACATGAGTGGTGAGTGGAACGCCGCACTGACTCTGAGTGGGAGGACGCGTTTGGCTCCAGCCTCTTTGAGTGCCACACTCGCCGCATCAATAGCACTCTGTGCGCCACTAATAACTGTTTGCCCAGGTGAATTGTAGTTGGCCACGACGACGGCGGCATCAGCAGTACTGACGCGTGCGCAGATGGCATCGATGGTGGCGTCGTCGAGCCCGATGACGGCGGCCATACCACCACTCCGTGCGGCGGCCATCAGTTCACCGCGGCGACGCACCAGGCTGATGGCATCGGTCGGTGAAAGGCTGCCTGCAGCTGCTAACGCACTGTACTCACCCAAGCTATGACCAGCGACAGCGACGGCGTGTTGGCAGCTAAAGTGCACAATGTTGTCGACGCCACCGGCGAGCGCTGCCAGCACCGCAAGTGAGGTTGCCACCAAGGCGGGTTGCGTGTTTTCGGTGGCGGTAAGTGCATCTTCGGGACCATGGAAGCAGACATCACTGATCGACCAACCGAGGGCCGCATCGGCAATGGCAAAGAGTTCACGGGCCGCACTGTTCTGTTGCGCCAAATCTCGACCCATGCCTACGATTTGTGCCCCTTGTCCTGGAAAAACGAATGCGCGCGTCATCTGTCATCTTCCTCGTGTTGTTATGATGGCTTGCCCCAACGAACCACAGCCGATCCCCAGGTCAGACCGCCGCCAAAGGCGGTCAAAAGGATGTAGTCATCTTGTTTGAGCACACCACTGCTGGCCGCCTCAGTCAATGCAATCGGGATGGTGCCAGCGGATGTGTTGCCGTAACGATCTAGGTTGATAAAAAATTGCTCTATGGGGAGATTCAGGCGCTCTGCGATGGCTTCGATGATGCGACGATTCGCCTGATGTGGTACGACCATGTTGATTTGATCAAGGGTCATGTGCGCCTTGGTGAGCGCAGCCATCGAAGATTCTTCCATGCCACGCACGGCTAATTTGAATACTTCTCGTCCATTCATGGTCAAAAAGCGGCGTGGGTCGTTTTGGAGTTCATCGCGCAGTGGCATACATGTCCCGCCGGCTTCGATCATTAGGAGATCTTCACGGCGCCCATCCGCACCAAGAACCGACGATAGGAGTCCATACGGCTGGTTCGTTGCTTCGAGGACGACGGCCCCAGCTCCATCGCCGAAGAGTACACACGTGTTCCGGTCTTGCCAGTTGACGACGTGGCTGAGCACATCAACGGCACACAACAAAATGCGCTTGGCCATGCCGGTCTGAATCAAACTCGTAGCAACTGTGAGACCATAGACGAAGCCACTACACGCGGCTGCGATATCAAATGCGGCCGCACGGTTCAGCCCGAGTGCGGCTTGTACCTGACATGCCGTCGCCGGCAATGGTCGGTCTGGTGTGAAGGTGGCAACAATCACCATGTCAATGTCGGCAGGAGTGACGCCAGCCATGTTCATCGCATCGCGCCCTGCAGCTGATGCCAAGGTTGAAGTCGATTCGTTGCCACTGATGATACGTCGCTCACGAATTCCGGTGCGTGTTTGAATCCACTCGTCTGATGTATCGACAATCTTGGCGATGTCGTCGTTGGTGACAATGTTGACAGGGACACCCATGCCCCAGCCTGTTATGGCAGCATAGACACTCATGGCACCATTCGCCTTCTAAATCCGAACCGGTGTTCGTGGACACACATATGCCACGAACACCGGTCAAATTACCCATGCACAATAATCACTAGGCCTCGGCGCCGGTGCTCTTCACAACTACTTGGCGTTGGCGATAGTACCCGCATGACTTGCAGACATGATGGGCGCGCATCAGCTGGCCACATGTGCTGCACTGCACCAAGGTTGGGGCAGTCAAGCGCTGATGCTGGCGACGATTGCCGCGGCGATGACGTGAAACTTTGGTTTTTGGTGCTGCTCCCACGAGAAAACTCCATTCTTGTTGGCTTACTGTGACTCTGATGAATCGAGAAGCGCTTTGAGAGCGGCAAATCGTTCATCAACAGGCTCTTGATGACAACGACAGGTCTCGACGTTGAGGTCGACACCACATCCGGCACATAACCCGCGACAATCACTCTTGCAAAGTGGCCGCATCGGTAATTCGAGCAACGCGTATTCGCGCAGTGCTACTCCAAGGTCGAGGAGGTGATGCTCATCAATAAAGAATCGATCGTCATCTTCATCATCGTCAACATGCTTGACGAGATTGGCTCCTGTGGTCACATCAACTGATGCAACGTATTCCTCGGTAAAGGTCACTGTGATTGCTACGCGGGCTGGCTGCAGACAGCGCATACAGTCACAATGAATGACTCCGGTCACGGTTGATTCCACATACACACCAGCTGGTGTGCGCGTAAAGCGCGCCGTGCCGGCGATGTTGCGGAGCGACTCACGTTCGTGCAGAGGAAGGACCTCTTCAGTGAACTCGTGATGCCGCCGCGAACCAACTTCTTCGCGGAGTAGTTGAGCCACATTGAAGGTGAGAGGAGAGTGTTTGTGTTTCGCCATCGTAATCACCTAATGCGACGCATCCCGAATTAGCATTATAGTGTAGATGAATGGTGATGTCAACCAATCTGTTCGTCGGGGTCAGATTGTCGGGCTTGTTGTAGGCGTTCGAGCTCGAGTAATCCGCTTTTTACGCTCAACATGGTGCGGTCGAGCCGTGTGTAGAGATCTTCGAGGACTTCACGCGCATACTCATCAGCACCAGCTCGGATTTCGTCGGCTTCGGCATGTGCTGCTTCGATGATGCGACTTCGCTCAAGGTCGGCGGCGGTAAGGAGCCCCTGCTCACGCATTTGTTGCGTCATGCCAGTGTTTTCGCTACGTTGTGGTTTCGCCGTATGCACAGCCGATCGAATGCGGTCAATGATATCGAAGAGTTGTCGCTCTTCGAGCACCACGAGCTGTGTCAACGGAATGTGTTGCGACTCGTTAATAATCTCTTCGAGTTCATTAATCAGATCATCGAGTTTCATGGCGTTTAGCCTCCATGCCGTCGGTCGGCATACACACGCTGCAGTGCAGTTGCAACATTCGGTGGCACCAACCACGATACATCCGCACCAAGTGATGCGAGTTCGCGTACACGAGTCGAACTAAAGTACGTGTACTGGTGACTTGCCATAAAGTATACCAAATCAATGTCAGGTGCAAGGCGTTGGTTTATTTGGGCCATCTGAAACTCCGTTTCGAAGTCGTCAGCAGCACGAAGACCACGTACGATGACCTGTGCACCGACGCTACGGGCAAAATCAACGGTCAACGAACTATACGTCTCTACTTTGATTTTGGGCATTCCCGCAGTGGCCTCACGCAAAAACGTGACGCGGTCTGCAGTGGGGAAGAGGAGATTTTTGTTGGGACGGTCAAAGACTGCCATCACAATCGTATCAAAAACGCGTGCGGCGCGTTCGGCGATATCGAGGTGCCCGTTTGTAACTGGATCAAAACTCCCAGGATATACTGCAATCCTCATGATGTGCCTCCATCCGCTTCGGGCATTTCAAAAAGGGTGTAACACGAACCACCAAAGCGGCGAAATTCACATCGGTGCAGTGGTCCATAGGTTGCGTCGAATTCCACATGAATCGAATGACCAACAATCAAAATGCCACCTGGCACCAACAAATTTGCCTGAGCGACCAGTATCAATGTCTCGTGAATCTTGGGGTCTGCATACGGTGGATCCATCATGATAAGTTGATACGGCTCACCGTGTTGATGTTGAGTCACAAAGCGTTGTACAGGTTGTTGATAGACCTTGGCACGACTTGCTAGCTTCGTATGCGTTAAGTTTTCCTTGATGATGGCACACACGTTGGCCTTTTGCTCGACAAAATCAGCCCACGCAACACCGCGTGACAATGCCTCGATGCCAATTGAACCTGTCCCCGCATACAAATCTAACATGCGCCCATGGATGACACCATATCCCTCGAGAATGGCGAACAACGAGCCTTTGACGCTGTCCAACATGGGACGTGTCCCTGACCCCTTGGGCGCTTTCAGGTGATGCCCTTTGGCCGTACCGGTAATGACCCGCATAGTTACCGTCCAAATTGTAATCGGCGGATTAACATCAGTGGTAAATTGTGCTCGAGCATCTGTTGTTGCGTGCTCGCAATATCATATGCCACACGCCCGAAGGTGATGTGTTGCGCACTGGTGTCAAGAATGGCATATGCCGCACGAGGATCGCCGTCGCGCGGCTGCCCAACACTCCCCGGATTGATGAAATAGCGTTCGTCATTATCGAGTAGCATGACTTCTCCAGGCGTTGGCATTATCGGGCCAGAAATGCTCCCGTCTATGTTACGCCGTATATATATCTGTACATGCGAGTGCCCCACAAAGCAAATCTGATGGGGTATGGCCTGCCAGTTGTCCTCGGCCTGGTGTGGTCGTAATAAGTACTCCCATACCGGATCCTTGGGGCTCCCGTGCACGATGTATACCCGTTCGTCTATTGAGCGTGCGAGCGGTAACTGATTGAGAAATTGCTTGTAGCTCGATTTGAGTTGGCGCCCATTCCAGATGTTGGCAATACGTGCATCGTTGTTGAATTCAGCGATGTTGACCGTGTTACTGCCAATGCACGCCAAATCATGATTCCCAGCAATGCTGGTCGTCGGGAGCGATTGGATAACTGCCATGCACTCGTTTGGACGTGGGCCGTATCCGATTGTGTCACCGAGATTCCATACCGCATCGTATGACCCCGCAGCCTCGCGGAGAACCGCCTCGAGTGCAACGAGATTGGAATGGATATCAGATACAATCAATACCCGCATGTCGCTTCTTTCATCAGTGCCCAGCATCAACCAACTATTGCATAAAAACTACATTATATAGTATATTACTCATGTGAGACCAAACAGAAGGTCAATGGAGCTAGGTATGCCTGAGCGAAAGCCATATTGTCCGTATGTTGGACTACGGCAGAATCGCGCGGTGCGCTTTTCTACGCCGTCAGCAGAGCATCGTTGCCACGTCAGTGGTGACGCCATGCAAATCCCTGTTGACCAGTCGAGTTACTGTCTTTCACAGTTTCATACTCAATGTCCATTATACATGGGAAGTGTAAATGCGACAAAAGATGACGATGAGCGCGCCACGCTACTGCCTGGTGCATCGTCACAACGACGGAGCAAAGATATGCGCCAGAATCCTCGTGATGACCAGCGAAGTACGCCGACGCGCCGTCGGAAAAATGCGGCGCAATCAAGCATTCCAACAGCGGTGTACGGACTATTTTTGGGCATTTTGTTCGTTGCGGTCGTAGTGTATGTCTACGCAGGCAACCAATTATCAGGGACTACTGACGACCCATCACTCCAAATGCCGACCATTGCACCGACATTTGAACCACTACCGACCACCGCACCAACAGCGGAGGCCATTGTTGTGGTTGCAACGGCGACACCTGAGCCAACCAGTGTGCCAGTCGCACCGACCGCCACCGTCGAAATTGTGGTGGCCACGGCGACATCCCAAGTTGCCGCAGCCACTGCTACGGCTGAATCAGCAGCGACAACCACGCCAGATAGCAAGGATATGGCGCTGCAACTCTACTTTGCGGATAGTAGCGGGCGGCTTTTGGTTCCGGTACAACGCACGGTGAATGTGGTGGCCAAACGCGTGGCTGGAGCGTCACTGAATGCGTTGATTGAAGGGCCACGAAATGGGTTGACGCGCATTATCGTGCCTGACATCAAGGTAAATTCGTTGGTCATCAAGGATGGTGTAGCAATGGTTGACCTCGACCGTCGTCCTACTGCAGTCGGCGATGTGCGCGGATTCAATGCGATTGCATTGACGCTGACGCAGTTTGATACCATTAAGCGCGTCAAGTTTTTGATTAACGGTGGAGAACTACCAGCCGAACCAGGAGTGCCATCAGAGCGACCACTGATAAATGTGTGGAATCCAGATAATGTGACGATTGCTGATGCCACCGTAGTAACACTCTACTTTGTGTCAGCGGATGGGCGTCATGATGTGCCAATCAGTAAAGTCATTGCCAAAACCAACGATGTAGCGACAGCACACGTCCAAGGATTACTGGGAGGAGCTGGCCCTTTTGCTGATGTGCTCAAGCAAGTTATTCCTGTTGGTACACAGCTTCGTAGTGTGCGAATTGAAGGAGACTTGGCCATCGTTGATGTGACAGCGTCCTTTGCTGATGCCACTGATCGTGCTGGTGCGGTGCGGACCATGGTAGAATCGTTGACATCAATTCCGGCCATTAAGCGCGTCCAAGTGCTTGTTGACGGTGCATCGCTTGCCACCAAATGGGGTAACGAGTTCGCTGGTCCATTTGCCAAACGCATTATTAATCCCGAATAAGCGCACGACGTATCAGCGCATCACACACCGCTCGTTGCCATGCAACGAGCGGTGTGTTGTTATTGATGCAGCATACACGTTTGTGAATCGGTGGTGGGTTGGGTTATGCGGTCAATTGTGTGACCCATTGGCGTAGCGTGGCGTCGTTGGGAGCCAGACTTGGTTGATCGGCAAAGAGTAGTTCATCAAGAATTGCCAGGAGATCAGCGTCAATAGTGCGTGTGATGGCATCATCGTCATCGTCGTCGATATCGTCGTCGATTTGATTGATAGTATGAAAGAACTTCAGCGCCCAGGCCGAGAGTTCATTGAGCGAGGCTGTGCCTTGCAGATGGGCAGTAATTGCAAGAGCCACGGTGGTGCGCATGGTGTTGGCGTCAAGCTGGTCGAGGCGAATAGGTGGCAGCATGCAGTCATTCCTCTTCGTAGAACAGTGATTGATCACATTGACGCCAAAACCCGCAACTCCGACAACGAGTCACTGAGTTGTGGTTACGTGCGACGTCTGGAGCATCGTGGAGTTCATGCATTTGACCGACGATTTCACGCACAGTATCGGCCATATCGTCGTCATAGTCAATACGAAAGGTGTGATTGGCGTAGCGTAGCAGTCCATACGGCGGTTGTTTTCCATAGGTTTGCTCAATAAGGAGGCAATACGCCATCAACTGATAAATATCTGAGGTGTGAGGTCGTTTGGCTCGGCGTAACGGCTTGACTTCCACGGGAATCAGAAAGTCGCCCCGGCGGATCACGTAGTCGGGTTTGCCAACCAACTGGAGCGTGTCGTCAACCATTAATGGCACCTGCGGAAGTGCCCCCTCGGCGTCAGCGCGAATGTCGTGACTCCAGGGAATCCCAACGCGCATTTGAATGCGCCGTGCCGTGATAAATGTTGCGCCAGCCACGAGCAGGAGTGCGAGGATGACGGTCGGAGTGAGGACAACCATCACCACCACCCCAGCCATAGACCAGCAGCAACGATACTTGAGACTACAATGCACAGTACGCTGATGATGCGTAACACCTGCATAATCCATACCCACCAGGCATGGTGTTGATGGGCACGAGTGCCGCGTTGCCGACGTAAAAGCGCATCAGGTTCGAGACCTACGATGCGCATGAGCCACCACGACCGTTGACAGTAGATGAACGCACCAATGTCACTGGCGCGCACGTAGTGCGCGCCAAATGACGATCTGTCATCATGATCCGAAGATAGATGATCCATTTATCCACCCCTGAATGTCACTGATGGTTACAACCACCATGAGTGCCATCAGAAACGCAAATCCGGCGAAATGCACGCGTGATTCATACTCGAGGGGAATGCGCTTACGACGGATTGCTTCGAGCAAGGCAAACATGATGTGGCTGCCGTCGAGTGCGGGAATCGGGAGCAGGTTAAATATGGCCAGGTTGAGGCTGATAATTGCCATCCAGTTGAGATAGCCAATCCATCCCTGTGTCTCGATAATTTCTCCGGTGCCACGGGCCATTCCCACGATACCGGTGACTCCTGCACCCTCCATCGGTTGTGTCGTGCCAATCAAGCTCCCAAACCACTGGAGCAGTCCGTCAATCATCAGTACCGTAACGCGCATCGTCGTTTGGATGCCGTACTGTACTGCCTCGAAGATGTTTGCGGGTTGGGTCGTTGCATTTTGTGCATACGAGAAGCCAAATCCAGCAGGACTTGTTTTGCCGTCGATGCTCCATGGACCAGGCACAATCGTAAGTGTTTGTGCTTGACCGTTGCGAACGATTTGCATGTCGATGGGTTGACCAAGAAAGCGCTGTGCAACAGGCCCAATGTCACTTTCGGGGGTGATGATGCCACTGTCACCAACTGATAACACAATATCGTCGGTTTGGAGGCCGGCAGTCGCTGCAGGCGTATTGGGGTAGACTTCGCTTACGCGGAGTCCGTCTTGATAGACAGTGATGCCGACATTTGCCGCAATAATGGCATACAGAAGCATCGCCACGAGGACGTTCATCAACGGGCCTGCCACTAAGACAATAATGCGTTGATAAATGGGAGCATCGCGCAGAATGCCGATCCCGTGGGCAGTACCGTCACCTTCGGGGCTGGCGAAACGCACAAAGCCACCGATTGGCAACCAATTTAGTGTATATCGTACGCCGTCGCGTTCGGCGAACGTCATCGCACGTGGTGGGAATCCGATACCGAATTCTTCGACTTTGATGCGGAAAAAGCGCGCAGCCCAGAAATGCCCTAGCTCGTGTGCGATTACCAGAATACCCAACAGTACTAAAAATCCGCCAATTGCAATAATACCACTCATGTTGTTCCTCTATTGTTGACCGGGGATGGCGAAGTGTAACACATAAAACACACATTCTCAGTCCATTGTAATCGCAAGAGGTCGAGGGTGTGTGAGGATTTCGTTAGACTTTATCATGGTCTAGGTGAGCCACACCACACCGTAATAGACGACTGGTACCATAAACAAAATGCTGTCAATGCGGTCAAGGATGCCACCGTGGCCGGGCAATAGACTGCCTACATCTTTGACGCCGATTTGGCGTTTGATCTGTGACTCAGCAAGATCGCCAAGTGGGCCCACGATGCCGGCCACACCGCCTAGTAATGCACCTTGGAGGGGTGTAATAGGGAGTCCGAGGAGATACACACACCCGAGCCCGGTAAGCGCGGCGCCAATCAGACCACCCACACTCCCTTCACGCGTTTTTTTGGGGCTGATGTGCGGTGCGAGTGGTGTGCGACCGAGACTTCGCCCCACAAAATATGCAAACGTGTCGCCGAGCCACGTCGTCGCCAAGGCAAAGACAATCCAGGCAAACCCCGAGGTAATCCACGGAGTCACGAGTCCATTGTGGAGCGGTGTGGTGACTGACCGGAGTAGGATGAGATGTGACAGTAAAAATGGAATGTACAGGACGGCCACCAGGCTGAGTGCCCATGATGGTAGTGCGTGCTGATTGTCGGATGCTGTGAAGACTGCCGTAATCAACGAGCCGATGACACCGAGCGCAATGACAGCGCTGAGGAGCGGGATGGCGTACGCTACTTGAAGGTAGCTAGCGACGACGATACTTATACCAAACACATAACTGTAGCGTCGGTATGGATCATAGCCACTCTGGTGCAGACTGCGAAACAGCTCATACAACCCGTAGCAACTTGCGACTGCGACGATGGCAGCGACGCTGAGTATGTCCCACCACAATGCGCCAACCAAGATGGGCAATAGTGGGACGACGGTGATGACGCGCTGCCATACCGGATTAGGTTGATTTGCTGAGCCCGCCGTAGCGTCGGTCGCGTTTGGCATAATCATCAATCGCCTGTTGTAAATGTTGCGGTGTGAAATCTGGCCAAAAGACGGGTGTGGTCCAATATTCACTATAGGCGGCCTCCCAAATCAAGAAATTTGAGAGACGCCACTCTCCACTCGTGCGAATGATGAAGTCTGGATCGGGGATATCATGCGTCGACAGGTGTTGCGAAATCATCTCTTCAGTGATTTGATTGGCGGGTGTGCCACGCGCAACAATTTGTCGGACTGCACTAACGATGTCTTGACGTCCCCCATAGTTGAACGCCACACCCAACGTGATGCGCGTGCAATGTTGTGTACGCGCCACGGCTTGGGAGATTTTGTGGCTGAGATGATTTGCGATGCCATCGAATGTGCCGAGGTGC
Source organism: uncultured Klebsiella sp. (assembly GCA_964482795.1). Taxonomy (GTDB): domain Bacteria; phylum Chloroflexota; class Chloroflexia; order Chloroflexales; family Roseiflexaceae; genus UBA965. The sequence goes on along the minus strand of CAYZZI010000009.1, from coordinate 48,327 downwards.
CGGATACGTACGTTTTCTGCGATCAGGTTATCGACTTCACGGTCCAAAAATTCACCGAGGAGCGTCATGAGTCCTTGGATTTCGAGTGATGGTCGTCGCCAATTTTCGGTTGAGAACGCATACAACGACAAGAACTGCACGCCGATATCAGCAGTAGCACGAATGATGGGACGGATATTCTCCACACCGGCACGATGACCTTCATGGCGAGATGCACCACGGCTCTTGGCCCAGCGACCGTTGCCATCCATGATGATGCCGATGTGGCGTGGTAATTTCGGCGATGCCGTAGCTTCGTTCATGTGAGACTAAATCTCCATTACCTCAGCTTCTTTGTGTGCGCCAATTTGCTCAAGTTCCTTGGTTGCTTTGTCAACCAGTTCTTGCAGCTTGTCGCCACCACGACGCTGATCGTCTTCGGAGATCATCTTCTCGCTTTCGAGTTGTTTGAGGTCATCAAGGGCTTCGCGGCGCACATTGCGTAGGGCGATTTTGCTCTCTTCGACGCGACTGCGTACCTGTTTGACCAAATCCTTGCGACGCTCTTCGGTGAGTTGTGGCAAATTCAGGCGAATAACCCGACCATCGTTGTTCGGGTTCATGCCCAAATCTGAGATTTGAATCGCCTTCTCGATGGCACGAATCATGCTGTTATCAAACGGCTGAATGGTAATCATACGAGGGTCTGGAGTAGCGATCGTTGCGAGCTGGTTGAGTGGCAACATATCACCATAGGCTTCGACCTGCAGGTCTTCGACCAATGCGGGTGAAGCACGACCAGTGCGAATGCTGCTGAGGTGGTGGCGTAGAGCCTCGGCAGTCTTTTTCATGCGACCTTCGGCATCGCGCAAAACATCATTAACCATGTGCGTCCCTCTCGTTACTTACCAGAGTACCAACGTGTTCACCTGTTACAATCCGCCGTATAGTCCCCGGTTGATTAGGGTTAAAGACGACAATTGGAATATGGTTGTCCATACAAAATGTCAGCGCCGTGCTATCCATGACTGCAAGCCCTTGATTGAGGGCATCCATATAGGTCAAATGGTCATAGCGTGTGGCATCAGCAAAGCGACGTGGGTCAGCGGTATACACGCCATCTACGCCGTTTTTGGCCATCAAAATAACTTCGGCATGCACTTCAGCGGCGCGCAGTGCGGCGGCCGAATCTGTGCTGAAGTAGGGATTACCGGTGCCAGCCGCCAAGATGATAACACGTTGCTTTTCGAGATGGCGAGTAGCACGACGGCGCAAGTACGGTTCGGTGACTTCATCCATTTTGATGGCAGTCATGGTCCTTGTATGCATGCCATGGCGTTCAAGTGCATCTTGTAATGCCAAGGCATTGATGATGGTTGCTAGCATGCCCATGTAGTGCGATTGAGCGGGGTCCATGCCAAGCGCGATTGCTTTTTGTCCACCGCGCCAAATATTGCCGCCACCGACGACCACTGCAACTTGCACTCCCAATTCATGAATTGAGAGAATTTCTTTGGCGAAGAATTCAAGGACACTCTGATCAATGGTTTGATCGTGGTTGCCGGCAAGAGCCTCACCACTGAGCTTCAGGAGGATTCGCTTGTATTTTGCTTTGGTCATGTCTTGCTCATCTATACAACAACGGAGGCTTCGTTGCCTCCGTTGTTGGCTGAGTATTTAGTTGCCGATTTCGTAGCGCACAAAGCGACGTACCACCACGTTCTCACGGATCTTGGCCACAGCCGCTTGAATCATCTCTTCGATGGTCTGTGACGGGTTGCGCACGTATGCCTGCTTGAGCAATACGACTTCCTCGTAGTACTTGTCAGCACTCATGCCACTCGCTGCCACTTCTTCGGCGGGCACTTGGTCAGGCGTGATGTACTTGGGATTAACGGCGGCTACGTGCATGGCGATGTCCTTTGAGAGTTGAATGAACTCTGGAGTACGTGCCACAAAGTCTGTCTCGCAGTTAATCTCGACCATGGCTGCCATACGGGCACCATTGTGGACATAAATTTCGATGCGACCCTCGTGTGCATCACGATCCTTGACCTTGTCGCTGACTTTGAGGCCGCGCTCGCGCAAAACCTCGATGGCCTTGTCCATGTTGCCGTTAGTCTGTGCCAAAATGTCACGACATTCTTTGATGCCGGCACCGGTGCGCTCGCGCAACTCTTTGACCATTTGGGCTGAAATCTCAGTCACAGTATTGCTCCTTGTGTAGCGTGTATTTACTATACATAAATGGCGGGAGTGACGTGGTTGGCCACGGCGCTCCCGCTACGTCACGGCAATCGGAATTATTCCTTCGCAGCGTCGGCGTCAGCGCTGGTATCCATCATGGCAGCCTGTGAGGCACCGCTGTCACCGCGGCTTGACTCGCGACGGTTCTGCCCCTCAATGGCGGCATCGGCCATGCGTGAAGTTACCAAACGAATGCTTCGAATGGCGTCGTCGTTACATGGGATGACATAATCGATGTTGTCTGGGTCACAGTTGGTGTCAACCATGGCCACCACAGGAATGCCCACCTTCATGGCCTCGGCCAGTGCAAGTGATTCCTTGTGTGGGTCAACGATAAAAATCGCCCCTGGTACGCGATCCATGCTCTTAATGCCACCGAAGACCTTGATGAGTTTTTCGATTTCGTCGTTGCGCTTCTGTGCCTCGGCTTTGGTCAAGCGGCTGAACTCACCGCGGTCACGTTGACCCTCAAGATCGGCCAAGTAGCGCAAACGGCGGCGCATCGTGGAGAAGTTGGTCAACGTACCACCCAACCAGCGCTGGGTAATTGAGTACTGGCCAGCACGGGCGGCCTCTTGGGCAATCGTCTCTTGTGCCTGCTTCTTCGTACCGACGAAGAGCACCTTCTGACCGGCGGCAACCGTCTCAACTACGAAGTTGTAGGCGGCGTTCAAGCCGTCAACGGTCTGCTGCAAATCCAACACGTGAATGCCGTTGCGGGCACCGAAGATGTATGGCTTCATCTTGGGGTTCCAACGGCGGGTCTGGTGACCAAAGTGGGCACCGGCTTCGAGCAACGCACGCAATGATGCTACGCGGCTGTTTGTGTCAGTCATCTGACAAGCTCCTTACATTCCTTGTTTACGAATCCTCCACCCCCGTCATTCGTGATTCTGACGCTCACGCGCAGGAAAGAATCACGTCAAGGGATGTGTGTATTTGAACACCGAAAGTTAGTATAGCATATCTTGTGGTTATTCGGTAAGATTCTTGTCGGTAATGCTCTTCAATCGATAACGAAAATCACAATGCGTTGCCCCCTGCATAATCGTCTGTGTACGCGTCAATGTCACATCTTGATTGAATCCCTCGATCAAGGCATAATCGCGATTACATGAGAGCACCGCACCCAACTCGGGGATGCCCAAACTGCGATATAACTCTGCGTAGCGACAGCGTGTCACATTAAAGCCAAACTCTGTGTCATTGCGGCTGACGACATCAATGCGCAGTGCATCGTCTTTGGTCCAATATTGCATAGTATCTTCGAAGTGTGCCAAACTGCACCCACCAAATTCATCGGCGAGGCGAGCACCTTGTTGTTGTGCGAGGGCAATAATGGTGTCACGGACTGTTTCGATGACGTCGGTACGGTCGAATTTTTGACTGAGGGCGTCGATGATGGGCGCTAATATCCGCGCTTCGATTTCGCGGCGTTTCAGAATGCCGATGCTATTCAGGGTATCGGGAGGCTGGGTCATACATGCTCCTTCTGTGGTATGCACACACAAACATCCTAGCAGAGTCTGCGTTACCATGCACAAATTCCTCTATACTAGCAATACGTTCACGTGAGTTGGCAGATGCGTCTATCCGTTGGCCACCACTACACATCAGAGAAGTGAGAGAATGGCATGACCACAGAGTCCCCAGAGCATAATCAACCGAACGACGATGCCGCAATCGCACAGCGTGTCCGCCGTGGCTGTAACTTTATCGTTGGATTGTTTGCGGTGCTGACCGCGGTGAATACGATGGCCGCAGGTGGATTTAATAATTTGGCGGTACAGATTTTTGCTGGGTTGTTTGTGATATCGCTCATCGTGCGCATTGTCATAGCGCGTGAAGGCAAGTAAAGGAATCATCACCATGGCACAACAACGGTTTTATCATATTGGATACGGTGTCGATGATTTGGCTGGACATCAGCCGCGTATGGCGCTGATTTCGGGTGATCCAGAACGCGCTGCCGCCATTGCACACACCTACTTGCAAGGTGCGCGTACGCTGTCAGATCATCGAGGATTGCACAGTTCGTTGGCCTTTTTGGCAGATGGGACACCGGTTATCTCAGCAACGAGTGGCATGGGTGCGCCATCGCTGAGCATTGTTGTTAACGAGCTGATTCAGGTGGGTATCACGACTATTATTCGTGTGGGCACGTGTGGCTCTATTCAACCGCATGTTCTCCCTGGGCACGTGGTCGTTTCACAAGCGGCGTTGTGTCGTCAGGGTGCGGCAAACGATATTGCCCCGGTTGAGTTCCCGGCATCTGCGGATCCATATACGACGATGGCGTTGATGGAGTCTGCAACGAGCCAGAGCATACCTGCGCACATGGGGGTTACTGCCTCTGTTGATACGTTTTATGAGGGGCAAGAGCGCAAAGCCTCGGCCAACCCGCATTTGATGCGCAAACATGTGGGCGTAACTGCCGAATACCAGCATCTTGGCATTCTCAATTACGAGATGGAGGCTGGTACGCTCTTCAAAATGGGTCTCGTCTACGGATTTGCGGCGGGATGTGTGTGTGCTGCCGTGGCGCAACGTACGACTGCCGAGACAATTGTACTCGAACAAAAAGCCGAAGGTGTCGATCGGGCCATCAAGACGGCCATCGGTGCACTCGAACGTCTGGCACGTCGTTAGGGCATGCCGGCGGCGAGTTGGGCAAGGTAGACGGCTAGATTGACGACATCGGCTGCTTCGTAGTTGCTCAGCACAATGACACAGATATCTGCATCAGTGAAGTTACCAAGATAGGTACGCATGCCACTTGCCATGCCGTCATGATGTACCGACGTCATGCCTGCCAACGGGTTGAGCATTACACCGAGACCATAGTTCTTGAGTTGTGGTGTGCGCATTTGTGCCAAGGTATCGAGTCGAAGGATGCGACCTTCGAGTAAAGCGCGGTCCCAGCGAAACAAATCATCGACGTTGGAGTACAAACCACCTGCCGCATCGAGCGTTGACGTGTCGATGGCGTCAGTGTTGCGTCCTCGGCTGTGATATCCTTTGGCCAATCGTGGATCGCTCCCATTCACACTTCGATCATAGCCGGTATCATTCAGACCGATGGGTCCGGTAATCTCATTGAAGAGTACAACATCATAGGGTTGACCAGTGATATTTTCGATAATCTGCCCCAACAGCACATACCCTGAGTTCGAATAGCGGTATGCACTCCCCGGCGCAAAGATGAGCGGTTGATTGCGGAAGCGACGTATCAGCTCATCGCGTGTCGTGGGGGTGGCTTGGCGTGGATCAAAATCACGAAAGTCTGTGTAATCGGGAATTCCCGAGTTGTGTGCTAACAGATGACGGACGGTCACTGGTGCCCACGTGTTCGGGCAGTTTTCGAGATATGTGCAGATGCTCGCTTCAAGATCAATGCGTTGGTCTTCGTAGAGGCGCAAAATGAGCGTCGCCGTGAATTGCTTGCTGATTGATGCAATCCGGTATCGTGTGGTGGCGGTTGCCACCGTGGTATCGTTGGCTTGCCCGTAACCATGACGGAGCAGTATTTCACCGCGGCGCGCGACCAGCACACTCCCACTAAATAGTCCTGCCGCGTCAAGACTTTGCATGTGTTTGCCCAATACGCTATCGGCGCCAACTGCACCGACTTCGACGGGGTCCAAGACAATATTTGTCGTAGCAGGGAGTTCTTGGAAGGCAATCGGAGTTGGAGTGATTTGTGGACGGAAAAACGCCGTGATTTCGTCGGAATCAGGTGTCACGGTAGGGAGCACGGGAATGTTGTTGGGGTCACCACCAGAATACAGGACCAACTCACGGTTCCCGCATGCACTTAGTATCAGCGCTACACAAATTGTCACAATCCCTAGGCGCATGCGTGCGTGGATTCCCTTTGCTGGCGGAGTACGGCGCGATAGATGTCGAGAATGTCACAACCGATGTTACTCCAGCCGTAGCGCTCCGCGCGCTGTCGTGCTGCCAGCCCCATTTGATGGGCTGTGCTCGGTTGATTGAGGATGTATGCGATGTGTGACGCTAGTTCGGATGAATCATCCGGTGTCGTCAGTAGGCCATCAACGCCATGGTGAATAATGGTCGCAGGACCTCCGGCATTGGTCGCAATGACAGGGCGACCACTGGCCATTGCTTCGAGGGCGGCCATGCCGAACGATTCATAGTGTGATGGCATCGTCACAACGTTTGCCGCTGCGTGATAGAGCGAGAGTTGACTTTGTGGTCGCGCACCGACGAACGTGATGGCCTCGGCAATGCCGAGCTGGTGGCGCAGGTTATTGAGTCGTTGCTGTTCACTGTTCCACTGTTCGGGTTGTTGGTCGCTCGCTCCACCTACCACAATCGCCTCGAGTGCGGCCAACTCAGGGTGGTGTTGGCGTACTTGTGCCACGGCACGGATGAGCGCGTCAATACCCTTGAGTGGTTCAATGCGCCCAATCAACAAGACCAGTGGCGTTGGGAGGTTGGGAAGACCGAGTATTGAGCGCGCTTCGGCCATATCATGTGGTTGGAAGCGGTGGAGATCGACGCCACACGGTATCACGCGAATGGCATCAGGATTGGCATCGTAGTGCCAGACCATCTGGCTCATATCGAGTGTCGTTGCTGCGATGATGCTATCGGCTTTGCGCATAATTTCGCCTTCAAGGGCGATGCGTTGGCCAGTTTCGCGTTCTTCATCGCTGCGAGCAACGGCGTTTTTCATGGCGCCAAGTGTATGGAACATGTGCACAACGGGTGCATGAAGCTGCTCTCGGAGCTGGAGGGCAATGATTCCCGACACAAAATAATGACTGTGGATGACGTCATATGTGTGATTGTTGTGTCGTGTATACGCCATAATACCAGCAACAAACTCATCCATGTGGTCGAGGATGCGATTTTTGTCGTAGGGGGTACGTGGGCCGGCAGGCAGTGTAATCAGCGTGACGTTGCGTTCGACATGCGTAACCAGCGCACTATCGGCTGACTGACTGCGCGTAAATATATCGACGAAAACGCCACGACGACCGAGCTCACGACTGAGTTCGCGCACGTAGACGTTCATGCCGCCTGCTTCTTTGCCGCCTAATCCTGCTAATGGACTTGTATGAACACTTAACATTGCCACGCGCATGACATAACTCCACTACCACACTCGTCGATTGACGCTACATATATCGATACTACGCATGACATCAACCCACAGATGCACACAAACTGCCGAACATACTAGCGAAGCACGTGTGCAAGGAGCAGTATAAAACAGAATCCTGACAAACTGATGAGTGTGATGATGCGCCAATCAAGCCAGCGCCGATTCGGTGGTAGTTTGTTTTCAAAGCCAACTAATGACCACCGATGGTGGATGATCTCGTTGGTGTTTTGGTTGAGAAATGGCGATTGCCAGCGTTGGGCTTCGCCGACTTCGAAGCTGAACTCAGTGACAGGAATCGCAGTGATTACGACTTCACTCTGCATGATTCGACTGTCGCCAAGATGTTGTGAGCGTGCGTCATCGATGAGATGTGCGAGTTGAGGAATCAACTTCCATTCGGGGCGCATCCCCATTTGTTCTTGGGCACGATAAATTTCTATGGCCTGGCACTCTTGGGTCATCCAGTCAGCTGGAATGGTGCCGGTTTCATCGTGATTTTTGTAGGTGATGCGTTGACGTCGCCAATAAACGACATGTTGTTGGCGCACTGTACTACTCCCATTGCACTCATCACATGTGATTGTTCCTCGTCCATTGCAGGTCACGCATGGTGTGATGGTGCCATTTGATTCGATGGTCGTCCTGCCTTGACATATGGCACAGTTACGTTTACCGCCGGTACACCGCGTACACGTTGTTACAACCCGACTGCCGGGCACAACGACCTGTCCATTCATCACCGGCTGTGTCATGGTGTGGATGGGCGGGAGCGGGATACTCCAACGATCGATAGGGTTCGAAGAAGGCGCATCAGCCTCGAACTGTTCATCAAGATTTGAGACGAGGACAATTTGGGGAGGAGTGCGAGTCTCTTGAACGACCGTCATGGTGTAGAAATATACGTTCCGACTCGTGGCGGTTTGGATGCGCGCTAATCGGCCCAACAACGGTTGTCGCCACGGATTGACGGCCCCCCAGATATTCAGCACATCGGCGATAGTTGAGTGGTTGGCTTGCTCCCGCATTTGTTCCCGACAGCGTTCGAGTTGCTTTTGGTCAATGTCTATGGCTAATGTGTGTTCAACTGGATGTGCGGCTGTTGACGCAAGTGCTTGTTCTTCAGCTGTTGGTTCAGCAACAGCAGTGACGGTAATTGCTGAATGGCGCTCAATGATGCGCTGCACGTCTTTGAAACTCTCCAATGTACTGCTCGGGCGATGCGTAGCATCATGTGCAAGCATGCGTTGAAAGATATCGTCCAAATCGGCAGGTAAATTGTCGCCGCCGCGCTCTTTGAGAGATGGCACCACGACTGTCTCAGTATCTGTATCCCAGGGTGTATCACCGACAAGCATTTCAAAAAAGAGGCACCCAAGACTATACGTGTCTGATTGGTAGGTGGCGTTGTGCGGACTCGCAATTTGCTCAGGTGCAATATACCCGGGTGTTCCTACACTGGTCAGTTGTAGACGAGTACCACTACTAATCTTGTCGTGCGCAGTACCGTAATCAATCAAGAATACGCGGTTTGTATCCCGCTCAACGAGGATGTTATTGGGGTTGACATCACGATGAATCACACTTTGTTTGTGCAAATAATCGAGAATCTCTGCGACCGATTGACCAATATGCACGCTTTGTTCAATGCCGAGGGAGCGTTTAAGCTGTAGTAACTGTCGTACATTCGATCCATTGATGTATTCGAGCACCATGTAGTGAAAAGGGGCTGCGTAGCCGTGATCATAGATTTGGGGAATACCTGGATGATCAAGTCGACTCAATATGGCAGCTTCTTGATTGAACAATTCAAGCTCATGTAGATGAGTACTCTGTGTGAGTTTGATGGCGCAGAGGCGATGGGCGAGGGTGCGATGACGCCCTAACCATACCCGTGAGACGGCACCACTGCCAATTCTGCGTTCGAGTTGATAATTGCCAATCCGTTGTGGCACTGCGTAATTTGTCACGCACACACTCTCTTTGATAATACGACTGTAATTTATACGACAGAAACACCAGGAATAGTTGTGCGAATACGATAGACGGAAGTGCGCGCCGTGATGTAGAGCGTTTTGCGATCAGCATCACCCCATGCACAGTTACTCGGTAGTTCGGGCATCGCAATGACGCCAAGGCACGTGCCATTTGGTTCAAATACCCAGATGCCGGTAGCTCCCGTCACATACAGGTGCCCCATTTCATCGACCTTCATCCCATCAGGAGAACCGGGTTGTGGATGATTCATGTCACACAGGATACGACTATTATTCAGGCGTCCATCTGATGCAACATCAAAGGCACGCACGTGGCGACGTCGTGAATCGCCGATATAGAGCGTCTTTTCGTCGGGTGCAAAGGCGAGACCATTTGGCCGATCAAAGTCAGTGCCAATCAGGAGCATGGTGCCATCAGGGTGCACGGCATAGACGCCATTGAGCGGTTGTTCACGTTGTGATTCATCAATGCCATATGGTGGATCAGTAAAGAAGATTACACCATCAGCGCGCACCACCACGTCATTGGGGCTATTGAGGCGCATCCCGTTATAGCGGTCAACGATTGTCTGTGGCGTGCCGTGTGCATCGGTCCGACTCACGCGCCGATTACCGTGTTCACAGGCGACCAGATAGCCGTGGCGATCGCGAGTTAGTCCGTTTGAGTTCCCACTTGGATTACGCCAACGCTGGACTCCTTGGTCGGGTGACCACTGGTAGATGCAATTGCCAGGAATATCAGAGAAGCGCAATACACCATCGCACCACACTGGTCCTTCTGTGAAAATGAAACCGGTAGCAATGCGTTCAGGGTTGCCGCCTTCAAACAACGTGCGGAGTTTCATTGATTATTCCTCAATCCAATGCAGTGTGCGGGACACGGCTTTTTTCCAGAGTGCATATTGTGCGGCACGCGTATCTTGATCCATGTTGGGGAGCCAACGTTGTTCTTCGCGCCAGTTTGCACTGACATCGCTGAAATCCCGCCACACGCCCACCGCAATGCCGGCAGCATAGGCAGCACCGAGCGCTGTTGTTTCGTTGATGACTGGACGAATAACTGGCACTCCGACGACGTCGCTTTGGAACTGCATGAGCAAATTATTCACGGTCATTCCACCGTCAACTTTCAACTGATTGAGGCGTACACCGCTATCTTGTTCCATTGCATCAAGCACTTCTCGCGTTTGCCACGCCACAGCCTCAAGCGCTGCACGTGCAATGTGCGCCTTTGTGACATACCGGGTAAGACCGGTTATGACGCCACGTGCATCACTCCGCCAGTGCGGGGCAAATAATCCGGAGAAGGCGGGTACTATGACTGCACCACCGTTATCAGGGACACTGGCAGCTAGTGATTCAACATCGCTACTCTTGGCGATGATTCCCAAATTATCGCGGAGCCACTGGATTAATGCACCTGCGATGGCAATCGATCCCTCGAGGGCATAGACGGCAGGTTGATCGCCGAACTTATAGGCCATGGTGGTCAACAACCCATGATTTGATGGCACAATCGTGGTTCCCGTATTCAACAGCATGAAGCACCCCGTACCGTACGTGTTCTTGGCATCGCCGGGAGCGGTACATGCTTGTCCGACCAGCGCAGCATGTTGGTCACCGAGTGCGCCTGCAACGGGGACACCAGCTAGTAGCCCGGTGGCGGTGCCGTAGACTTCACTCGATGAGCGAATTGTTGGGAGCATCTGGCGCGGGACATCCATGACTGATACGATTTCGTCATCCCAGTTAAGAGTCGCCAAATTCATCATCAAGGTGCGTCCTGCGTTGGTTACATCGGTGACGTGAATGCCACCATGCACACCGCCAGTGAGATGCCAAATAAGAAAGGTGTCGATGGTGCCGAAGAGTGCTTCACCGGACTCGGCATCTTCACGAAGACCAGGAATCGTGCGTAGGAGCCACATCAGTTTTGGACCAGCAAAGTAGGTGGCAAGTGGCAAGCCAGTGCGACTACGAAAGCGATCTGCGCCGGCAGTCTCGCCTAGTTCTCGGCAGAGTGCATCCGTGCGCATATCTTGCCACACGATAGCGTTAGCGTAGGGCCGGCCAGTGCGTTTGTTCCACACCACGGTTGTTTCACGTTGATTGGTAATGCCGATGGCGGCGATATCGTTGTGTGTCAACTTTGCGGCGGCAAGTGCGCCGACAATCACTTGTTGTGTTCGTTGCCAAATTTCGTCAGGGTCATGCTCGACCCAACCGGGTTGTGGGTAGATTTGTGCATGCTCGTGTTGTGCGACACCCATTATCTGACTACTCTGGTCGAAAATCATGCAACGTGTGCTGGTAGTGCCCTGGTCAATAGCAAGTATGAATTGGCGCATGGCGCAGGCTCCTGCTGGTTGTGTGGCTCTCTTCTCACACCATTATACCGTCTGTGATTGACCCGTGATTTGCCACTTGACAAGATTTTGAGATGTCGGTATATTCTTAGTAGGATTCTTTTTGCATTCTTGCCGTCCAGGCATAAAGGAGGTGGTGCTCATGGGTTGTAGTCACAAGCGCATGGGTGCTGCCGCAGTGGTGGCCCGCTAGTCACCGTTCGGTAGTGCCCGATCCTCCACAGCCACAGGGTTCATCCCTGTGGCTGTAGTTATTTGCGTCGCATCATACGTACAAACTGCATCGCCGCGACATGTGTCGCGGCGATGCAGTTGATTGTTGTGGTCGTTGTGGCGAATTAGCTCTTTACGACGAAGTCTACGTGAATGACGGCGCGACTGACCGGATGGCGCTGGAACGTGTGAATGTTGGCAGTCATTGGCTTGTGACCATCGATGTGCAACGTCACGTCAGTGCTGCGACCGGCAGCCTTGAACAACGGACCGAACTCACGAGCATTTGTTTGAACGTTGATTGGCTCCATACCCTTGCCATACACGGTGGCTGGCAGAATGCCTTCGTTGCGCAATGATTTGACCTTTTTACCGGTGATGGTGCGCAACTGCAATTTGATGTCGATTGCCATGATACAACTCCTTGTGTCAGTACCTTCGCATGTGCTGCTATGGGACATTCCCGGCACAAGATGGGATTATAGCAGATTTGTTGACGATTTGCGAATAGGTATGTCAATACTACTCATACACATTTCTAACGATATTTCTATTGAAGTTGTCTGCTAAACAATTACAATAAAATCAACTCGAACGATGATTACATCGTCGCTGTGAACTGTGTGCTTACGTTCTGACCTGACACAACGCGACCAAACCCTGTGTAATCATGAGAAAGGGATTGATAATAGCATGAGTAGAATTATCGGTATTGACTTAGGCACCACGAATTCGTGTGTGGCAGTCATGGAGGGTGGCGACGCAGTCGTTGTGCCAAGTGCTGAGGGCAACCGTACGACTCCATCCATTGTGGCGTTCACTAAGAGTGGCGAGCGTTTGGTAGGACAGACAGCCAAGCGCCAAGCTACCGTTAACCCAGAGAATACGTTTTATTCCATAAAGCGCTTCATTGGGCGTATGTATGGTGAAATCGAAAAAGAGCGCGAGATGGTGCCGTACAAGGTTGCACGCGGTTCACGCAACGATGTGCGCTTGTTCTCAAGCCATAGCTTTAACGAATACGCACCCCAAGAGATCTCAGCCATGGTCTTGCAGAAGCTCAAAGCTGATGCTGAGGCCTATTTGGGCGAGCCAGTTCGCCAGGCCGTAATCACGGTACCCGCCTACTTCAATGACAGTCAGCGCCAAGCCACCAAGGATGCCGGTAAGATTGCCGGTCTCGAGGTATTGCGCATCATCAACGAGCCGACGGCTGCCGCGTTAGCCTACGGCCTCGACAAGAAGAAGGACGAGACCATTCTCGTGTTTGACTTGGGTGGTGGTACATTTGACGTCTCGATTCTTGAGGTCGGTGATGGTGTGGTCGAGGTCAAGTCCACCAATGGTGATACCCACTTGGGCGGTGACGATTATGACCAGCAGGTAGTACGCTGGATGATTGACGAGTTCCGCAAGGATCAAGGCATCGATCTCGGCAAGGATCAACAGGCATTGCAGCGTCTCAAAGAAGCCGCTGAAAAGGCCAAAATCGAATTGTCGAGCATGTCAGAGACCGAGCTGAATTTGCCATTCATCACCGCTGATGCGAGTGGTCCAAAGCACTTGCAGATGCGTCTCAGCCGCGCCAAGTTTGAGCAATTGACGGCGAGTTTGACTGAGCGATTGCGCGGTCCAGTTGAGCGTGCGCTCAAGGATGCCGGCATGCAGGCTCATCAGCTCAACGAAATCGTGTTGGTCGGTGGTTCGACCCGCATGCCGGTTGTGCAAGAGTTGGTGCGCAAGTTGACTGGCAAAGAGCCAAACAAGAGTGTTAACCCGGATGAAGTCGTTGCCATTGGTGCCGCTATCCAGGCGGGTGTGTTGGGTGGCGAGATCAAAGACGTGGTGTTGCTTGATGTGACGCCATTGTCACTCGGTCTAGAGACGTTGGGTGGTGTGATGACGCGCCTCATCGAGCGCAACACGACCATTCCCACCCGCAAGAGCGAGATTTTCTCGACAGCCGCAGATAACCAGACGGCAGTGGACATCCATATCTTGCAAGGTGAGCGTGACCTAGCCAACGATAACATGTCACTTGGGCGTTTTCGTCTCGAGGGGATTCCACCAGCACCACGTGGTATGCCGAAGATCGAAGTGACCTTTGATATTGACGCCAATGGCATCTTGAATGTGTCGGCCAAGGATCAGGCGACGAACAAAGAGCAACGCATCACGATTACTGCGAGCACCAATCTGAGCAAAGAAGAAGTGGATCGCATGGTCAAAGATGCGGCAGTGCACGCCGAAGAAGATATGCGCAAGCGCGAGATGATTGAACTCAAGAATCGCTCAGATAGCTTGGCATACGATAGTGAGCGTTCAGTCAACGAGATGGCAGCCAACCTCGATGCTGGCTTGGTGGAGCAAATTCGTAAAGCGATTGCAGATTTGCGACAAGCGATTGCTGAAGAGAACAGCGATGCGATGAAGTCGAATGGCGAGACCTTGGCCCAGTTGATGGGTCAGGCCACGCAATCGGCAACAGCTGCTGGCGATAAAGGCCCCAAGAAGAACGAAAACGGCGATGTCGTTGACGGTGAATACACGGTCGATTAAGCGGGAATAGACATGCACGCATACACGGCATCACACTGCGTGATGCCGTGTATTTTCTTCGAATTGTGCTCCACTGATGACGGATGAGAGATGTGGTAGACACGTGTGACTATCCATAATACGTAAAAACTGCTTAATCTTTTCGTGTATACTTTGCATACAAAGATACAATCATGGGGTTAACAAATGACTCTGGTTGATTTAGCAGTTGTGCTGGTCATGGCGGTATTTGCAGTCCTCGGTTTTTATTGGGGCGCAATCCGTCAGATTCTTGCAATGGCAGGGTTAATAGCAAGCCTTGTTGTTGCTGGTCGTCTGTCCATTCAATTTGCTGAGTTACTTCAGGTGTACGTTGGTGATCAATCGATTGCCATGTTCCTGTCAGTGGCGATGATTATGCTTGCAATCAACGGTGGTGCAAGTTTGCTCGCGTCATTGATTCAACATTATTTCGGATTAATTGCCTTGGGCACATTTGACCATATCATCGGTGGTGTGTTTGGGTTTATGCAGGCGACGGTTATGCTGGTTGCGTTGCTGTTAATTTTGGCAGCATTTCCGAATCAACTCTGGATTGACACGTTGCGTGCATCCACGGCAGTCAATTTGATCGTCTATTTATTTGGTGGCACTGTACTGCCTGTGATACCAGAGCCGTTACAAAGTGCTGTTCGTATTGTGGTTTTCCGGTGACTTATTTACAAAACTAGGTGCATTTGCTACTATGGTGGTGTGCGGGTGTTGCACCCCAAAATGATTGGAGCGGCATGGATACACAGGCATTGGCACGGCGCATTGTTGAGCTTGCTGAAGACAAACAAGCAACCGACATTGTGTTGTTAGATTTGCGCTCATTGCGGACATTTGCTGATTTTTTTGTCATCTGCAATGGAGAGAGCGATCGCCAACTTAAGGCAATTCTTGATGCTGTTGATACGGGAGTCGAGACGGAGTTCGGTCTTGATGCAAAACCAGAGGGTCAAACGCAGTCAGGTTGGGTATTGCTTGACTATGGTGATGTGGTAGTGCATATTTTTTCTAAAGAGATGCGTAGTTTTTATGCACTCGAGCGGTTGTGGCACGAGGCCACGCCACTCGTGGTTGTACAGTGAGGTGAATCATGGATTCAGGACGTTCGCGGATCATGGCGTTTAGCCTCGGGGCTGCGATTGGCAGTGCAGTTGGCTTGATTCTCGGTTCGTTGTTGACATATTGGATAGGCGATGAGACGATTCGTTCGATTCGAAGTAGTCTGCAGCGCCAGGCCGACCAGCCAAATTTTGAAAATCTGTTGCAGTAACAGGTGGCTATGCAACCGCCCTGTCAGCCGATCGGCTGACAGGGCGGTTGGTGTTTAGGCGTCAACTCATTGCGTTGTATCAAGAATGCAAATAGGGTGTAGGCGTTTGTGCCTGACTGCAGAGTGAAGACAAGTCGTTGCGTACTACGCATGGCCATTCAATGCGTTGGGCATATTCACACTCCCACGGTGGTGCTAGTCGGGGCTTCGCCACAGAGGACAATGGTAGTCTGCGGTGCAATGTGCAACTGACTGACCAATGGATGGTGGATGGTCCCCTGCCACAGCGGATGTGGCAGATGCAGTTGAACGTCGGCGGCGTGCGTTGCATGGATAAGGCACTCACGAATCTGCCCGTCTTGCCAGGTGATATCCACGGTTAAGCCGCCTCGTGCACGCAAACCACGCACGCTCCCGTGTGGCCAGTGACGCGGTAATGCAGGGAGGATGGCCAGACGATGCCCATGACTTTGGAGCAGCAATTCGGCGATGGCGGCGGGGGCGCCGAGGCTGCCATCAATTTGGAAGGGTGGATGTGCGCCAAGCATGCTCGGATACGTGGAGTCACGGAGTAGGCGATAGAGAATATCAAGCGCCATATCGCCATCGTGGAGACGAGCAAAACAGCAGGCAAACCAGGCTGCACTCCATCCGGTATGTCCGCTCCCATGGGTGAGTCGTGTCATCAGGCTTTGACGCGTTGCCTGTGCAAGGGCGGGGGTCTGCCATGGCGTTATCTGCGCAGCAGGGTAGAGTCCATAAATATGAGAAATGTGACGGTGACCGGGTTCGGCTTCAATGAGGTCATGGCGCCACTCTTTGAGGCGCCCATCCGCGCTGATGAGTGGATCGGGTAATCGTGTGAGAGCCTGTTTGATATCATCCAACCAGGGCTCATGAGGTGATCCGATGGTATCAACAAGGTCAAGAATCGCCATAAATAGCGCTCGTGCCATGCTGATGTCTGACTCTGTACCGATGCTCAGGGCACATGGCGCCCCATCGGGTGCAATGAAGACATTTTCGGGCGATGTGGCAGGTGAACTCTGGAGGGTGCCATCAGGCTGAGGATGGAGCCAATCAAGCAGGAAGGCTGCTGCATCGCGCATGACGGGCAATGCGGTTTCGGTGGCGAAGGTGTGATTTCGAGTGAACAAGGCTTCTTCGTAGAGGTGCATGCTCAACCACGCCGCGGAGAACGGCCACAAGAACCAGACGGCCTTGCCTTTGACGGCATTGGCGGGCGCCCAAATATCGGTGTTGTGGTGGGCAGTCCAGCCACGCGCGCCATAGCTCTGGGCAACGCGTTTACCATCAATCTGCAGGTTGCTGATGAGTTGAGTTAGCGGTTGTTGACACTCGATGAGGTTGGTCGTGAGTGCTGCCCAGTAATTCATTTGCGTGTTGATGTTGATGGTGTAATTACTGCTCCAAGGTGGACGTGGATTGTCGTTCCAAATGCCCTGAAGATTGGCTGCCTGACTGCCTGGTCGCGATGAACTTATCAACAGATAACGACCCATGTCAAGGAGTAATCCGATTAGCCCGAGGTCATCATCGAGTATCTGGACCGGATGCATCTGGCGTTCGGTGGCATGATACCGAATTTCGTGTTCACTTGACCTTGGTGCATTGGCCGCCAAACGGCGTAATCGTTCATCGGTGGGCAAATCATCACGACAAGGAGTGAGGTGAAGCTGCATGCGTGCAAAGAGTGGTTGATAATCGTGGAGATGGCGTTGCCACAACTGCTGGTGCTGGTGTGCGGCACGGTCAATAATTGCGCGTACACGTGCGTGTGCATCTGCGGATGCAGGGTGATTAAACGCCACAAAGCTCGTGGCAATGCCAATAAGCATGGTGATGTGACGTGCATTGCGAATACGCAGTGTGTCGCCGTGCGCGTCAAGTGAGCCGTTATAGTCGATGATGCGCACCAGCGTGGCAGCATGCATACCTTGCCCCATCCCTTGAATTGCATCGGTTGTATTGACATAATTTGGTTCTACATGCAATGGAGCAATCGCATGGAGCATGACATCTCGTTGTGCGGCGATGCACGACTGTTGATAATGACTCTGGAGTGTGATGTCGATGTTTATGGTTGGCTCATCGCTTTGCATGGTCAGGACGATGACGTTATCGGGGTATGACGCATATACTAATTGCCGAACATCTGCATCGCCACGACGATAGCGCACATCAACGGCTGCATCGTTCAAGTTGAGGGTGCGAACGTAGTCGCTAATTGTCCCTGATGTGTGATGGGTGATACGCAGATCGGCTACAGGGAGGTACGACTCTGTCCAACTCCCAGTCATGTGTGCTTCGGCGTGTTGTTCAGCGGTGCGCATGTCTCCGGCAGCAAGCAACGCACGAATGTGTTCGATTGTATTGCGTCGATCGGGATGGATGCCGGTGCGCGGTTGGCCGGACCAAAAAGTGTCGTGGTTGAGGGCAATGCGCTCTTGATGGGTGTCGCCGAAGACCATAGCGCCGATGTGACCGTTGCCAATCGGCAACGCTTCAACCCATTCACGAGCTGGGTGACGATACCATAACGAAGACATCATTGGCTCCTTTGGGTATTGTATGTTGCGCCACCGTCTCGGTGGCGCAACATGTATGGGCTAGTGTGCAATAAGGGATGAGCCGGTCATTTGCGGAGCAGGTGCGAGTTTGAGCAGGTCGAGTACTGTTGGTGCCACATCGCTGAGGCGTCCACCAATGCGGAGGGTGACGTGTTGGTATGGTGAACCATCTGGTGCGATGAGCATGATGGGGACTTGATTGATGGTGTGGGCGGTAAATGGCCCACCGGTATCACCGTCAATCATGTATTCGGCATTCCCGTGGTCTGCGGTAACCAGTGCGACACCACCTTTGGCGATAACAGCTTCGACGAGGACCCCAATGCACTGGTCGACGGTCTCGACAGCAGTAATCACCGCCGATAGCACACCAGTATGACCGACCATATCTGGATTTGCGAAGTTGACGATTATGACGTCGAACGTATCGTCAGCGATGGCCTGCAAAATGCCGTCACGAATGCCCGCAGCGCTCATCTCGGGTTGGAGGTCGTAGGTGGCAACTTTGGGTGATGCGACCATCAGACGTTCTTCGCCGGGGAAGGGAATTTCACGGCCGCCGTTGAAGTAAAACGTGACATGCGGGTACTTCTCGGTTTCGGCGGCGTGGAGTTGCGTCAAGCCGGCGTCGGCGATGACTTTGGCTAGCGGGTTCTCCACGTCGTCATTGGCGAAGGCAATTGCGACGGGCAGGTCTTTTTCATACTCGGTCATACACACATAGTAGAGATTTGTCAGCATATGCCGTTCAAATCCAGCAAAATCGGGCGTCACGAATGCGCGGGTGATTTGGCGCATCCGGTCTGCGCGGAAGTTGAAGCCGATAATTGCGTCGTTCGATTGAATGGTGGCAATCGGCTTCCCATTGGTCATGATCACGGCTGGTTTGATGAATTCATCTGTTACATCGGCGGCATACGCCTTTTGAATGGCATCAGCGGCACTCATCACTGGTTCGCCGATACCGTTGACCATCGCATCGTAGGCGAGCTTGGTGCGTTCCCAGCGTTTATCACGATCCATGGCGTAGTAACGACCACTGACAGTTGCGATGGTACCCACGCCAATTTCGGCAATTGCGGTTTCGAGCTCTTGCAAAAAGCCGGCACCACTGCGTGGCAGGGCATCACGCCCATCAGTAAAGATGTGCAGATAGACTGTTTGGACGCCAGCGCGTTTGGCAAACTGAAGCAAGGCGATTTGATGGGCAATATGACTGTGCACGCCGCCATTCCCGAGCAAACCAATGATGTGCAAATTACTGTTGTGCGTGCGTGTATGTGCCACCGCGTTGAGGAACGCGTCATTGTGATAAAAACTACCGTCTTCTACACTACTGTCAATGCGCGTAATATCTTGCATGACTACAAATCCCGCACCGAGATTGAGGTGTCCCACCTCGGAGTTGCCCATTTGGCCTGTAGGGAGACCGACGTGCTTTTCTGCGGCATAAATCAACGTTGAAGGGCATGTCGCGCGCCAGCGGTCGAGGTTCGGCGTGTGGGCGAGTTTGACCGCATTGCCTACTACTTCGTTTCGTTCGCCGAGACCATCCAAAATTGCCAAAAGCACTGGTCGTGGTCGCACATCAGTCATAACAGTGAAACTCCTCATAACAGACGACGCTCCACCACTTGAGCAGAGCGTCGTTGCTGTTGTGCTATTGCTACATTAGCGGCGTTGTTTGCCGCGCGCAACCGTCGGTTGGGCAGGCGTTGCTGGTGTTGCACCGCCTTGTTGTTTGAGCAGGGCGAGCAACTCTTGCTCGCGGCCAAGGTGACAGACTTTGAATTTGCGACCACTGCCACATGGGCATGGGTCATTGCGTCCAGGCATGCGTTGTTCGTGTCGCACAGTGCGTTTATCGGTACGGTCATCGGTTTGTTCGGCAACCTGTGCTTGTTGGGCCGCAACCATGCGTTTAAGCTGTTCGGCCTCGATTTGGCGCATGGTCTGTTCATACTGGAACGAAACGTGGATGATCTGGTAAACGACGTCGCGTTCGATGTTGCGTTTGAGTTCTTCGAACAACGTATACGCATTGCGTTGATATTCGATAAGAGGATCACGCTGAGCGATGGCTTGGAGGCCAATCTCTTGGCGCAAATCTTCCATGCCGGTTAGGTATTCAACCCAATGGCGGTCAATGACGCCGAGGAGCATGCGACGCTCAATGTAGCGCATGTTCTGGCTACCCACGGCTTGTTCACGTGTGTCGTAAGCGACTTCTAGTTGTGCGTGCAGTTCTTCACGCACTTCATCACGCGACAGATTGATGAGATCTTCTTCGATTCCTTCAGGGAGGAGTGGGTTAATCGTGCGTACAGGGCGCATCAGCGGTGCAAGATCCCACTCTTCTGGGTCTTCACCGAGATGTTCCTCAATCAGGCTATCGATTTCGGATTGAATCATGGTGATGACGCGCGGTTTGAGCTCTTCACCATCAAGAATGGTGTGTCGATCCGCATAAATGACAGTGCGCTGCTTGTTCATGACATTGTCAAATTCAACGGTGTGTTTACGCACATCGAAGTTATATCCTTCGACGCGGGTTTGGGCATTTTCGATGGATCTATTAATCAATCCGGCTTCGATTGGCACGTCGTCATCAACACCGAGGCGTTCCATCAACCCTTTGACGCGTTCCATGGGACCGAAACGGCGCATCAAGTCATCTTCGAGTGAGAGATAAAAGCGTGACGAACCGGGGTCACCTTGGCGACCTGCACGACCGCGGAGCTGATTATCAATGCGGCGTGCCTCGTGGCGTTCGGTACCAATCACGTGCAACCCGCCGAGTGCAACAACTTCTTCACGCTCGACCGCAGTACGCTCTTTGGCAGTCATCAACGCAGCGGTGACGTGTTCGGGGCTCGCTTCGCCTAGTTTGATTTTTTGTTCTTCGAGAATGAGTTCGACTAAGCCATCAGGGTTACCACCGAGCAAAATGTCGGTACCGCGACCGGCCATGTTGGTTGCAATGGTCACCTTGCCGAGGCGACCTGCCTGGGCAATGATGGTTGCTTCACGTTCATGCTGTTTGGCGTTAAGCACTTGGTGTGTGATGCCCGCTTTTTTGAGGAGTATGCTGAGGCGTTCTGATGTTTCAACCGAAGTAGTACCAACGAGCACAGGTCGCCCAATGTCGTGCTTTTCGCGGATGTCGGCGATGACGGCATTGAACTTGGCTTCTTCGGTGCGATAAATCAGGTCACTCATGTCCTGACGAATCATGGGGCGATGCGTGGGGATGATGGTCACTTCGAGGTTGTAAATTTTGGCGAACTCTTCGCGCTCAGTATCGGCTGTACCAGTCATGCCGCCTAGTTTTTTGTACATGCGGAAGAAGTTCTGGTAGGTGATAGTTGCAAGTGTCACGTTCTCTTGGCGAGTGCGTACGCCTTCTTTGGCCTCAACGGCCTGATGCAATCCGTCACTCCAGCGCCGTCCTGACATTTTGCGCCCGGTGAACTCGTCAACGATGACGACTTCGCCGTCAGCCTCGACGATGTAGTCGCGGTCGCGCTGATAGATGAACTGGGCGCGTAAGGCGTTTTCGAGGTAATGGGTGAGTGCGTAGTACTTGGGATCGTACAAGTTTTCGTCATCGGCGATACGCAAGAGTCGCTCAACTTTGAGGATACCCTCTTCGGTCATTTGCACGCTTTTGGAGCGTGGTTCAATCATGAAATCACCTTGAGGGTCGTCGATGTTTTCTTTTTTGACTTGATCGGGCGTATACGGGCTTGGTTTGAGATTACGCACGAGCGTGGCGAAGCGTTTGTATTCTTGGCTACTCTCTTGAGCAGGCCCCGAGATGATGAGTGGTGTGCGAGCTTCGTCAATCAAGATATTGTCAATTTCGTCGACGATAGCGTAGTTCAGCGGACGCTGTGCGAGCTGATTTTTTTCAAAAACCATATTATCGCGCAGATAGTCGAAGCCGACCTCACTATTGGTGGCATAGGTGATGTCAGCCGCATAGGCCTGTTGACGACTCACCGGACGCCAATGAATCAGACGGCGGTCATCGGTGGCTGCGTTAGGATCCACGTAGGCTGGGTCAAAGATGGCAGAAAAGCTGTGCGCGATGACGGCAACCTGTAGACCGAGCGTCTGGAAGATGGGCGCCATCCAACCCGCACCGACGCGCACGAGGTAGTCGTTGACGGTAACAAGGTGTACGCCCTTACCCTCAAGTGCATTTAAGTAGAGTGGCAGGGTTGCAACAAGAGTTTTCCCTTCACCGGTTTTCATTTCGGCAATACGACCGCTGTGCAGGGTAATACCACCGATGAGCTGCACGTCGTAGTGGCGTTGCCCAATCAAGCGTTTGGAGGTCTCACGGACCACCGCAAAGGCTTCGGGCAGGATGTCGTCGAGTGTGGCACCGTTGGCGAGCCGCTCACGAAACGCAGGTGTATACGCGGCGAGCTCCTCGAGCGTGCAACGTTCCATTGTACTTTCGAGGGCGTTAATTTTATTGACGATCGGCGCAATCCGCTTGAGCTCTTTCTCAGAGCCATCACCGAACAGATTTTTGATGAAGTTGAACACGACCACTCCTTCCTGCGATGCGCAAATACTCCACATGCATCGCATCGTCAAAAATTATAGCATAACCCTTGAAGTCTAGAATGAGTGAATGATTGGGATATGTGATTCATACACGGAGCTTTGGCACATGTGTCCCAATTTGTTTGTAGTCGTGTGCACTCCGGCAGGGCACCAACGTGGGGCGACCTCAGCCATTGCGGTGTTCGATGGCAACGTGGGGATGCAGTGGCATACATGCATCCAGTCTCAGGCTCTGTCAATATGCCCATCATCCCGGTATTTATGCAGGTGAATGTGGTACAGTTCATCGCATGATTACATATACACCTGAGCGGTGGTGGTTGACAACAACATTGTTGTGGAGCACGCAAATCGTTGTGCTGATAAGCGGCAATGCACTCAATTTCGCACTTATCTGGCAACTGACTGGATTGACCGGATCAGCCCAAAGCGTGTTGTGGGCTGCTGCATTGACGCTGATACCGAGCGTGGTGATATCACCGTTAGCCGGGGTACTCAGCGATCGATTGTCACGTCGGCGCATTCTGGTGATTGCGGAGGTGCTCGCACTGTTGTCTCTGGGGGTGATTTGGGGTGTTGAGACGATAGTGAACCAGTGGGTGCTGTATGGGGTGTTGGTGTGGCGTGCGACGGCGACGGTCTTTTATCAGACAGCATTTCAAGCAGCACTCCCACAACTGATTCCATCACAGCATTATCAACGCTTGAGTGGTATGCAACAAATGGTCATGGGCGTGTCGTCGTTATTGACGCCTGTGCTTGGCGCATTAATTGTTGAGGTGTATGGACTCGCGTGGGCTATCGGTGTAACTGGAGTGGCGCTCGTCAGTAGTATCTGCGTGCTCGTATTTCTGGAGATACCACAACCACGTGGAACGGTTGTGACGCGCTGGCAGGACGATGTGCGTGACATTCGCACCATCTATGGCCACCGACGAGGCTTGTGGCAACTGCTGTTAGCCGCTGTTGCGCTCAATCTGTGCGTGTTACCGGTCTTTAGCTTGTTGCCGTATCTTGTTTCTGTCTACTTTGCGTCAGGAGCATGGCTTTTGGCATGGCTTGAGATGAGTGGTGGGGTCGGGTTAGTCATTGGAGCAATAAGTTTGGCCATGTGGGGTGGTTTTCGGCGCGCAGTCCATACCATGCTCGTTGCCGTCATGCTCTTGGTGATTGCACTTGGTTGGCTGGCAGTTGTGCCAGCATCTGCCCCACTGTGGATTCTTGGCTCTGTACTGCTCATCGGCTGGGCGGCTGCCTGGGCACATGGTCCGTTGTTGACACTCATTCAACAAAGTGTACCTGCATCCATGCATGGTCGCGCAATGGCGTTATTGAATGCTGCGATGAATGCCGTGGCCCCACTCGGTCTCGTTGTTACGGGTGTAGTTGTTGAACACCTCGGCCATCAAATTTGGGCGATCTGCGTTATCGGTGGCATTGTGGCGTTGCTAAGTTGGGTATTGCGGAGTGACATTATGACCCTAGAGCAACGTAGTTGATAGAGTTGTAGTGTGGTTTCTGGTGTGCGTAACGTCCGTGTGGAGATGTAATTCACATAGGACGTTTTTTCTGCCCTTGACAAAATTCAAAATGATATTAAAATGATGTCATGAACATATCAAACTTTCTTTCCACGGTCAAAGCGGACCTGATACGCATCATCAGGCTAGGCGGACCAGAGCTGACACAGAAGGGTGAAGAGATTGGTGAGGCGATGGCGCCGGCCTTGCAGCACCGACTCATCGAGCAAGTAACCATGCTGATTGCGGAGTACAACCAGCAGCAGGGACGAGATGCGCTTGCGTTGCAGTTAACCCCGGACGAGGTGATGTTGGTTGATCGGGGTGTCGCCCAGGTAACACCGGAGCCAATTGGTGATTTGGATGCACGATTTGCGTTGCGTTTACCGGCCGATCTAAAGGAGCGGATTGACCAGCGAGCAGCGCAGGAGGGGATTTCGGCGAACTCATGGATGGTACGAGTACTCAGCCAGGAGATACAGCAGCAACACGGGACACGTGCCGGTAATGTGCGCGTCGAGGTGGGTAAATTTGAGATTGGGAGCAAATTACGTGGTCGTGGACGGAGTTAAGGAGGCGCATGATGGCATTCTGGCAACGAAAACAGACGCGTCGTGAGGAATATCCGGCGTCTGATAGCATAAGGGTACACATCAAAGGGTTAAGCAGTGATGTCCGCATTGATACAGCGCGTAATGGGCATGCTATCGTTGAGTTATTCACCACCGGCGATGAGAAGGTCTTGGCCCAGGTACAGGTGCGGTATGATGCAGAGGCACGCACGTTGACTATCGATACCAAAGGGTCTAAGTTGGGTTTGTTCATGATTCAGCGGGATTCAGTCGATGTGCATGTCGTACTGCCCGAACATTCGGACATTCATGTTGATGTGGCGAGTGGCGATGTCGATGCGCATGGGCGACTCGGAGATGTACGTATCAATAGTGCGTCTGGCGATATAGATTTTAAAGATGCAGAGGTTAGCAGTCTACATATCAAGTCTGCATCAGGCGACGTGGCAGCACAGGCAGGGGCACCGACGTTTGTTGATTTGGCGGCCGGTGATATTGAACTACAGGTCAACCAACCATGTAAGGTGGAAGCGCGCACGTTAAGTGGTGATATTGAGGTCAAAATCCAACGTGGCTTTGTCACTGATGTCAACGCACAGACGTTGGCTGGTGATATCAGTAGTAACATCAACTTTGATCGCGAATCTGGCGAAGCAGAGCCGGTACAGGTCGAGTTAACGTTGTCTTCGCTCTCTGGGGATATTGAGATTGAGCGCATGTAAGAAGATGAGGGACGTATGCAAGTACTGACGATCGTGTTTGTGGTGCTGCTCGGCGTGTCGACGCTCGTATTGCTCTGGCTTGCTGGGCGACAGATCCGGCATGTGATTGCGCATCGGCAGCAGGTGCCAGCGGATTTTGCGCAGGTGATTACGCTTGAACAACATCAAAAAGGTGCTGATTACACGGTTGCCAAAATGCACCTTCAGCGGTGGCAAACGGTGTGGAATGGGCTTGTGGTCTTGGCGTGGACACTCGGTGGCGGGTTGCAGTGGGTTGTTGCGCAGTCAGCAGCAACAGGATTCTCCACGTTGTGGCAGAGTGTGATGGTCGTGGTGGTATGGTTTGTTCTCAGCGACGTGCTATCACTTCCTTTTGAATGG
This sequence comes from uncultured Klebsiella sp., assembly GCA_964482795.1. Classification (GTDB taxonomy): domain Bacteria; phylum Chloroflexota; class Chloroflexia; order Chloroflexales; family Roseiflexaceae; genus UBA965. The sequence continues at coordinate 22,171 of CAYZZI010000009.1, read as the reverse complement.
TATCGCACGTTTGTGATTGATGAGCGCTTCGGGTTTAACAAGAGTAGTTTTGCATTATTTGTACGAGACTGGGCTGTATCCTTGGTGTTGAATATGATACTCGGTGTGCCATTGGTGGCAGGTATTATTTGGTTTATGACGTCAACCGGATCAGCGTGGTGGTTGTGGGCCTGGGGCGTGTTCATGGTGGTGCAGATTGGGATCCTGTGGGCGCAGCCGGTGATCATACAGCCGTTGTTCAACAAATTTACGCCGCTGACCGATCCACAGTTGCAGGAGCGGATTCAAGGATTGTTGCAACGTACGGGGTTTGCGGGGAGTCAGATTTTTGTGATGGATGCCTCGAAGCGTTCGGGGTTAGGGAACGCATATTTCACCAGTTTTGGGCGGACCAAACGCGTCGTCTTCTTCGATACGTTGTTGGCGCAGCTGACACCGGGTCAAGCAGCGGCAGTGTTGGCGCACGAGATTGGTCATTACAAGCATCGCGATATCATCAAGTTCATTGGCTTTTTTATGGTCGTGAGTTTGGCGGGGTTTGCGCTACTGGCCTGGGTGTTGCCGCAAGCGTGGTTTTATCAGTCGTTCGGGGTGCTTGAGCCGCAGATGGGGGCAGCGTTGGTGTTGTTGTTGATGGTGGCGCCAGTCGTGGGATTCGTGCTTACGCCGATTCAATCAGCATTTACGCGGTCAATCGAATACGCAGCAGACGCCTATGCAGTCCGTCATACGAATGCCGATGATATGGTTGGTGCGCTAGTTGCGCTGTATCGCGATAATGCCGGTACGTTGACACCCGACCCGTTGTATGTGGCATATCATTATTCACACCCACCGGGGAGTGCGCGCATTGGTCATATTCGTTCGTTGAGCACAGAACACGCATAAGCGATCGTGAGGGTCTTGTGGAATCTGGGAGATGGGTCGGGCGTTTTGCGCTGTTTTGGGGGAGCCAGACAATCTCGCGCTTTGGCAGTGCGTTTTCTGGGTTTGCCTTGATTTGGTGGGTAGCACAGACGTATGGTACGGCGACGTCATTGGCCACCGGTACATTGATTAGCATGTTGCCGGGGATTCTGTTGGGGCCGTTGATTGGGACGATTGTCGATCGGAATAACCGCAAGTTCTTTATTGTGGCAAGCGACATGGTGCAGGTGGCCAGTGCATGTGTCTTGTTCGTGCTGGTACGCTATCAGATGCTCGAGATATGGCATTTGTACATTGTGATGTTTGTGAACTCGCTGGCAGGGCAATTTCACTACATGGCAGTCATGGCGGCGACACCGATGTTGGTGCCGAGCGAGCATTTACAGCGTGTATCCGGATTGTCGCAGCTACGCGAGGGTGCGGTGGCAATTATTGCACCGCCGGTCGGGGCGTTGTTACTTGAGGTGATTCATCTCGAAGGCATTTTGCTCCTTGAGGTGGCGACGGGTGTGGCTGCATCACTGATCATGCTAGGTATGGTGGTACCTAATCCGCCGTTGAAACCGGTCGAAGAGCGGGTGAGCGTGATGAGCGACTTGCGCGCTGGATTCCGCTACGTACTGGGATGGCCGAGTTTGTTGGCGCTGATGAGTATTGCTATGGTGTTGAACTTGTTGTTTAATCCTGCGTTCTCGTTGATGCCATTGATGGTCAAAAACGTCTTACAAGGTGGTGCACTCCAACTTGCGTGGCTCGAGATGGCGCTTGGTATCGGTATGATTGTTGGATCGCTCTTGTTAGCGGCCTGGGGGGGATTTAAGCGACGCATCTATACGATGGCCTTGGGTGTGTTGGGGATGGGGATTGCGGCGGTGGTATTGGCGCGGATTGATGCGAGCGGTTTATATATTGCGATTGCATCGATGGTGGTGTTTGGTCTAGTACAGCCGTTGGCCAATGGACCGATTTTTGCGATTATTCAAGCGCGTGTTGCGCCGGAGATGCAAGGGCGCGTGATGGGCTTCATGGGGAGCATGGCGGGGGCGGTATCGCCTCTCGGGTTGTTACTGGCTGGGCCGATTTCAGATCGATTTGGGTTGCAATCGTGGTATTTGGCTGCGGGGGTGATGTCGTTGCTGACGGTGCCGCTGGTGTTGTTTTGGCCGTTGGTGAGGGATATTGAAATGAAAAATGAAAAATGAAAAATGAAAAATGAAAAATGAAAAATGAAAAATGAAGAGGTAGGTCGAGGGCTTGCCCAAGAACTACCTCTTTTGTGCGAACGTGAGTTGGTGGGTGGCGTGTAACGAGATGCGACGCGTGTTGTTGGTATTACTCGTCGACGGTGATGACGGCGTAGTTTTCGTAGCGATTGCCGTCCATATCATCGGCTTGAATACCAACAACATAACTGCCTGTGGGTGCCGTGAATTCGGTGATTGACCATTTGGTATCGCCGAACGTGAGCGTGTCACCGTCTTCATAGCGATATTCGACGGGTTTGGTGTCGTCATCGCTATAGAGGTCGATAATCAGGTTGTAGATGGTAAACGTATCACCGGCGCGCGGGGTGATGACGCGTGGAGTGCTCGCTGAGCGGCTATTGCCGAGACTCAAGACCTTGATAAGTTCGCCTTTTTTGAAGAACAGTCGAGCTTCGCGCGATTTGCCGTTGGCCGAGGTATAACGACCCTCGACAATATAGGTTGGGTAGCCACGGGTGGTGCCGTAATCTTGCGGGTCAAGCAGGACTGCCGCTACGGATCCACGGCCATCGTCGATGCTGTAGAGTATGGGTTCCCATTCGAACTCAATTTCGATGTCAGTTCCTTGCCAGTTGGGGTAGTAAACGCCATCGACGGTGCGCGTTTTGCCGGCGTCAATATAGTCACGATCGACGACGAGGATGGTATCGTCATCTGGGTTGTAGTAGCCGGTGAATGAATAGACGAACCCGATGTTCTCGCCTGTGACAGACGCAGAGAGAGTACTGCTCTCGGCTGTTGAGATAGTTTCGGCGCTAAGGATGATATCGCTGACGGTTATTTCGCTTGCGCCGGGTGCGGTAAGTGTATTATTTGTTGCTGGTGTGTCGCCGAGTGGGGTTTGGTAGTAGTGGAAGGCCAAGAAGTCATCCCAGCGATGTTCGTTGGTAAATCGTGCGCTGATTTGGTTATATACACTGGCGCCAGCAATTGTTGATTCATACAGTGTTGAGTTAGGGAAATGGATAGAGATGCCGTTGGCGCCAGGGCGAGATGGTCCATACTTATTGGTGATTACGAGTTCACTGATGGCAGTCTGTAGGTTTGTGCTTGCGTCGGTGAGGCTGGTTTCGTCGGGATTAGCATCGACAAGTATGCTAGCAAAATTGTGAAGATCGATATAAGGGCTGTTGTTGTCATCAAAGATATTCTCGAATTGTTGGGCATTACGAGCGGCTTGGATGACGGCGCGTTGTGGGGCATCAGCGAGCGCAACGATAAACGTATCGAAGGTCTCCATGAATGATGGAAGAACGGTGAGGTCGTAGGCACTGAGGGTGATATCGTCGGAAAAGTTCGCAATGACGACCTCTTTGGTGATACCATCGGGTGATTCCCAGTTTTCTTGGATGAGTCGGTTTCGTGCGGTGGTATCGGTGATGCGAATATCTTGATCAATGTAGGTAGAGACAATTTGGCGTGCGAGTTGGGTGCCGTCCATGGCAGGATTATTGGCGAGTTCATCGAGGAATGCCGTATAGGCCCAGCCCATGGCTGGCTCAAGCTCTTGAGAGGCGACCATGACGTTGGCGTGCGGTGCAACGGCAACTGCCACCTCGAGGTGCCCCATGAGACAGGCATCAAACCCGACGAGATCAAAGCGCTCAACGCCGGTTTGCTGACGAATAGTGCCGAGCGCATCGTCGATTTCGTTGAGGAGGAGCAAATCGCCGTCGGCGGTAATTTCGAGACCATCAGGACCGGGATTGCCGGGATTTGGGTCACTCCACCCACCAATCCAGCCCATGCCGTGATCGGAGAGGATGAGGGCATAGCGCTCAGCGGGATAGGTTTGGATGGACCAGGTGACAAAGTCGATGAGTGTTTGGGGATCAGCCATATTTTGTTCGCCGAGGTCTGCTACCAGCTCAGAATTTATGGTGTCGAGGTCATCATCCTGGGTGATGCGGTAGCGACGTGTGTTATGCCAATCATCATCAAGGAAGTCTTCGTGGCGATCAATTTGGGCGACCATGGTGACGTTGTCAGTTGAGCCAATCAGCTCCATCTCATTGATGTCGATGAACATGTCGTTTTCGAGGACTTCATCATCGGCATCGGAGTAGACCATGACCAGCCATTTGGTTTGGGGTGCAGGGGTGACCTCTACGATTGATGTGGATTGTGGTGATGACCCTTCTTCGATGTCCGCACAGGCAATGAAGAAACTCATTACGAATGCCATCAGGATCAAAGCGGACATTTTACGTATCTTCATCGGTATGCATGTACTTTCATTATTCACATGGATTGTACATAGTATACGCAAAGAATCAGGAATGTCATAATTTACCCATAGGTACGGGGGATATGGTAGATTGTAATGGTATGCAGTACACCAGTTGAGAAGACAATGCAACAGATGCAATCGTGGCGCGTATATGCGATAGTCGTTCTAGTTTGGTTACTTGGGTATGGCGTGTTACAGATGATCCGCACGGTCCAGCCGCAACAAATTACGGTTGGTCCGGGTGATGGCGTTTATTTTGCCGGGATGCATGCTGCCGAGGCTCAGGCAAATAGCTTTCGATGGACGACGGCCCAAAGCACTGTGCGTGTGCCGATATATCACCACGGCATGGCTGTAGTTGCGATGCGCGTATTGAATCAATACCCTACATCAGATGTTGCCAATACACGCATTGCGGATGGACAACGCAATGTTGACATAACTATTCCGGCTGGAAATATCCGCATCGTCACCATCTTGGTGCAGAGTCGGCTGGATTGGCGTTGGTATGTACCGTTGATGATTGAGACGAATCCCAAGCAGTTCGGTGATGATCCGCGCCAATTAGGTATCTCGATTAATCGTTTCACGGTACAGCCGACCAGTGGTGCCTTTGGCGCGCACAGCAACATGCTGATGATGGGAGTACTCCTCGCCTTCGGGATGGGTATCATCGGGAGGTGGGCACGTATGCGCGATGAAGTGCTCGCACTCGGACTTGTTGGTGTGGCCTTCATCTACTATGGTGTGCTGGCCTTGTTCTCCGTGCAACTGGTGCCATATTTGTCGTGGGCCACCGTGTGGCTTTGGTTGCTTGTAGCAGTGGTTGGCGTCGCGCGTATCAGTATGTTGTACAACCGTACATGGCATATCAAAGGGATACACATCCCAATTCTGTTGGGCGTGTGGTGGTGGTGTATGCCAATTGTGCAGTGGGTACTTTGGCGTGATGGCATGCCGATACCACCATGGCAACTCCATGTGGCGCCATGGTTCGCCGCAGTTGTACTCACGGCCTGGGTGGGATATGCGCTGATGCGCCGTCACAATCACGAACGTGCCGATTGGTTGATGATTGGCCTGCTTGCATGTGCGGGGTTTGGGTATGCGGTCTGGCAATACCACGAAATGCTTGACAAAGGGAGTGGGGATTTTGGTATTTGGTACGACGCTGCACGACGTTGGGTATTTGAGGGTGTGCTCTACAAACTCGACAACATTGTGGATAACCCGTTTGCCGGATACAAACGCCCACCATTCTATATCATGATGTTTACTCCTTTCGTGAACATGAATGAGCTTGATTTGCTCAATGCATATCGTCTTCTGAATATTGCGTTATTGGTAGTGACGGGTGTACTTTGGTATCGCCTCATGCAACCAATGACGCATTGGTGGTGGGTGCTCGTCATGCTATTGCTTCTCAACTTTCAACCACTGCTTGACGCATTACGGTATGGGCAGACGGATATTGTGTTGCTCTGCTCATTTACGTTGATGTGGTGGTTTATACAGCGTGGACGTGACGGTTGGGCCGGGGCTATCATCGCATTTTTGACGTCATTCAAAATTTATCCGATTGTGTTGCTGACGTTCTGGGGGGCAAAACAGCGCTGGTGGGCTGTGGGGGGATTTGTGCTCGGCATGTTGGGATGGAATGCGATCGCCGTAGTCGTCATGGGTTGGGATTTGCACGTGATGTTTTTGCGTGATGTACTGCCAAGTATTGGTGGTACCACTTCATGGATTGAAAACCAGACGATTGCAGGATTTGTGACGCGATTCTATGAAGACGAGGCCGTGATGCAGCTCTTTGCTACGCCTGGGATTGCGCGAATTGCGAGCATCATCTCAATGATATTGTCAGCAGTTGTGTCGCTGTCTGCCATGCGCGATTGGTCGGTAGAGCGCAGTGAATATGGTTTGCAGTATGCACTCTTCATCATGTTGATGGTGATTGCCATTCCCGTTGCATGGATACATTACGCCACTATTTTGATTTTGCCGATGCTGTTATTACTCAATCACTATCGTACCCAAGAACTTTCGTTGATGCGTAGTTTGATGGTCATGGTCAGTTATGGATTGATTGCGTTTGGCGACCAACGAAGTTTTAATTACATGTATGATTTAGGTGCTGTGACGCTGTTCTTGAGTTCGTATAAGTTTTATGGGATGGCGTTACTCACGAGTCTTTTGTTGTATGAGGTCTGGCAGGGGCGCGTCTCATGGGGCGCACAGTGGTTGGCACTCGGCCGGCGGATTCTCCAACGCTGATTGGTTATTGTGTCACGGGGATTTCGCAGAGCCAGTGGCTGTGGTTTGCGTACATAACCTCGGCGCACCACGTAAAGCCGACGTTGTGGGCGAAGTGTACTGCTTCGGTTATTTCGGTGTAAACGTCGCTCCGAAGTGTGGTTGCACCTTGGCGAACGGCAATTTCACAGGCACGACCTATGCACCAACGACCAACACCGCGTCCTTGGAACGATGGCATCACACATACATTCGTCAGATACGTCGCTTTGGCAGCAGGCTGGCTGAATCGATCGAGTGGGTACCAACTTGGTGGTGTGCGCATCACAGTGAAGGTGGCCACACATACCCCAAGATAATGCACCAGCATGACTTGCCGATCGACCATTGTGCGCTCGATTTGACGTGCTGTGGTGGCAATCCCCCACTGCCCCATGCCGTATCGGACGCGGAGTGTCGCAGCACAATCCTCAAGCAAGGCCTGTGCTGTGGAAATGTCCATGATACGAATGCGATGCATTGATAAATTGGCAAAATTTAACGCCGACTCTGGTTTGGCAGACATGCACCGCTCCACCGTGTCTTCATACGTTTGGGTGAATTTCTACTCACTATAGTAGCATACTTTTTGGGTGAATGCGAATAGTAAAATTCACTTGCACAGAATGATTTTGCCATTATTTATTTGCGAATAAACCGCATTGCAATGCATAAAAAAGCCTAAACACTACAATTAGGCACGAGGAGTGCCGACCAGGATGCTCATATCGAACGTGAATGGTATCGGATTCGTCGGAGCCCCTGGCCAAGCTGCGGTGAATGCATCGATATATAGCGCCACTGCATCGTGTCCTTGATCCTTCTGGTAGCGTTGCACACCGGACCACGTGCGCAGATAGCCGAGCAATTGTTCAAGGGTGTACTGCATAATCATGGGTGGTGGGGTGAAGTCGATCCGTCGATAGGGGAAGGCAAGATTGGCGTAGCGATTGTCAACATGGACGCGATCGGCGGGCCACCACGGCGTGGTATGCCGGTAGAGCTGATGAATGACATCGGTCAGAGCAGGAGTTGCACTGAGCAACGCATACGTCCATACGGCGATGATGCCGTTCGGTTTGAGGATGCGGTGTACCTCTTGATGAAAAGCATCTACGTCAAACCAGTGCATGGCTTGTGCGACCGTTATGAGATCAATTGAATGATCGGGCAAGCCACTTGATTCGGCACGGGCCACATAGCGATGGATGCGTGGGTGGTACGGCATGCTGGCGATTTGACTGAGGGCGAGATCGCTGGCAAAGACCGTCTGGGCGTATTCGGCGAGGTGCATGGTAGCTTGGCCGCTACCGGCGGCGATGTCAAGCGCCACAATCGGCGCAGGCGTGTGGTAACCGGTCAGCGAGACCAAGCCACGCAACAGCTCAGGGTCATACGTCGGTCGAAACGAGGCATATTGATTGGCGACGTTGGCGAAATGGCTCTGGGCTGGACGCATGGGTGTGCTCCTCGACGAAGTTGCTTATATGGTTCGTACGGTGATGTTGGCGTTGCGCAGTGCGGCGAGCGCGTGGTCGAGCCGTGCATGAGGCACAAGGATGTAGTCGGTGTTGTAGGTCGCAAGTGTAAAAATCGGCACGCCGGCATGTGCAAGGGGCTGTGCCACCTGGACCATGATCCCTGTCAGCGTCAAGTCGAACGGTCCGATGAATTGCAAACAGCGCCAATCGTCGTCAACGGTCGCGTGAGAGGGGACTGCGTCGGTGGGACAGACGCCTGAGAGCTCGTCGGAAGTACGAATGACACAATGAAAGCGCTCAGCGGGGATGCAAGGTGTCTCTGCGTCGGCAGGGAGTTGCCAGATGGCATAGGTGTCAGGCAATAGGTGCAGTGTGAGCATGGCGCGAGGCCTCTGATTCATGCCTCCTGTGGTGAACCACCACAGGAGGCATGGATGTACTAAACGACGAAGTTGACCAGTTTGCCGGGGACGATGATAACCTTGCGGATGGTGGCATCGCCGATAAGTTCGCGGATGCGGGGACTGTTGCGGGCCCACTCTTCGATTTGGGCGGCATCTGCGGCTGCGGGGACCATGATGCGACCGCGGACTTTGCTGTTGACCTGCACGACTACTTCGATTTCACTGACCAGCAGGGCGGCCTCGTCCCACACGGGCCAACCGGCGTCATAGACGCTACCGTTGCCACCAAAGGCGGCGTGCAACTCCTCGGCGAGGTGTGGTGCAAACGGACTGAGCAAGCGGGTGAATGTATGTGCCACCTCGTAGTAGACCAGGCCAATGGGGTGCTCGCTGCGGTAGCGTTGTACCTCGTTAAGGAGCTCCATCATGGCAGCGATGGCGGTGTTGAAGCGGAAAGCGTCGGTGTCTTGTGAGATTTTGCGGATGGCGATGTGCAAAGCCCGCCACAAGTCACGCTCATGATCAGCAATAGTAGCGGTGGTGACACTGCCTGGTATGTGGGCGGCAACGCTGTCGCGCTCGGTCATGAAGAGCGCCATGATGCGATTGAGGAAGCGTTGGGCACCGGCGACGCCCTCATCTGTCCACTCCATGCTGTTCTCGGGTGGGGCCGCAAACAGCACGACGATGCGGGCTACGTCTGAGCCGTATTGACGTACAAACGGGCCGACCGGGATGCCGTTGCCGGCACTCTTTGACATGGTGACTGGGCCACTGACGGCCTCGAAACCTTGATTAGCATCACCCTCGAGTGTGTATCCGTGTTGTTTGAGTGCAGTCCGCGCACCGTCAACCGCAACTACGCCGGCTGGCAACTCGATTTTGCGGCGGAGCTCCTCGGGGAACGTGATGCCGGCGGCAGTGTACGTTACTGCTGTGCGCACACGACGTTGGACCATTCCTTGAGTGAAGAGTGCATCGAATGGTTCGTCATTGGGCACGAGTCCCTCGTCGTAGAGGACCTTGGTGATGAAGCGCGAGTAAAGCAGGTGCAAAATGGCATGCTCGATGCCGCCGATGTACTGATGGACGGGCATCCAGCGGCTAATCTTCTCTTTGGCGAATATTTCGTCGGCGTTTTGGGCGTCAGCAAAGCGCAAGAAGTACCACGATGAGTCAACGAACGTATCCATGGTATCGGTGTCACGCTTGGCCGGCTTGCCGCTGACGGGATCGACCGTGTTGACCCAATCGGTGGCGGCGGCCAACGGTGACTTGCCTTTGGGCAGGTAATCCTCGACTTGTGGCAGCTCGATGGGCAAACGTGGATCAGGCACAATCGACCCATCTTCGAGATGGAGCATGGGGATGGGTGCACCCCAGTAGCGCTGGCGGCTAATCAACCAGTCGCGCAGGCGATAGGTGATGGTGCCTTTGCCTTTGGCGTGTGATTCAAGCCATTTGATGGCTGCTTTAACACTTTGGCCTTCACCTTTGCCGGCGGGAATGCCGTTGAGCGGTCCAGAATTGACCATGCTGCCCTCGCCCGGCCAGGCCTCGGTCATCGTCTTGCCGTCGAGTTGTTGGCCATCAGGTTGGACCACGACCACGATGTCGAGACCGAATTGTCGGGCGAATGCGAAGTCACGCTCGTCGTGGGCGGGCACGGCCATGATGGCGCCAGTGCCGTAGCCCATCAAGACGTAATCGGCAATCCAGATGGGGATTTGGGCGCCGTTGACGGGGTTGGTGGCGTAACTGCCCAAGAAGACGCCGCTTTTCTCACGGGCAGTGCTGGTGCGGTCGATTTCTTTGGTGAGTTTGGCCTTGGCGATATAGGCATCGACCTCGGCTTTTTTGTGAGCAGCGGTCAGCTGTGTGACATATGGGTGTTCAGGCGCAAGTACCATGAAGGTTGCGCCCCACAAGGTGTCAGGGCGGGTGGTGAAGACGACCAAGTCGCCGGCGGGGCTGGCGAATGTGACTTCGGCGCCTTCGCTTTTGCCGATCCAGTTGCGTTGCATGGTCTTGACTTGCTCGGGCCAATCGGTGAGTTTGTCGAGGTCTTGGAGCAAGCGCTCGGCGTAGGCGGTGATTTTGAAGTACCACTGCTCGAGCTCGCGCTTCTCGACTTTGGCACCGCTGCGCCAGCTCCGTCCCTCACTGTCGACCTGCTCGTTGGCGAGCACGGTTTGATCGACCGGGTCCCAGTTGACCAGTGATTTGGCGCGATAGGCGAGGCCACGTTTGTAGAGGAGCTGGAAGAGCCATTGGGTCCACTTGTAGTAATCGGGCTTACAGGTGGCGAGTTCGGTGCTCCAGTCGTACATGATACCAGCGATATTGAGTGAGTTCTTGGATTCTTGGATGTTGGCGTTGGTCCAATCAGCCGGGTTAATGCCACGTTTGATGGCGGCGTTTTCGGCAGGCAGGCCGAACGCATCCCAACCGAATGGATGCATGACGTCATAGCCGCGTGAGACGTAAAAGCGGGTTAAGACGTCGCCGATGACGTAGTTTTTGAGGTGGCCGATGTGCAAATCACCGCTCGGGTATGGGAACATCTCAAGGATATAGCGATGGGGGGCGTGTGGGCGCCGACCGGCATTGAAAATGCCTTCTTTGGCCCAAAACTCGCGCCATTTGGCCTCAATGGACGGATCAAATCGATCGCGCTTGTGCTCTGACATGGTTGGCTCCTCAATCACAAAAAACCTCTCCCGAACTGCGGGAGAGGTACAAGTCCTGGTGCAGGCGCTCGGCGTCCCTACCGCATCACGCGTCAACCCCACGTAGGAGCGTGGGTTGGCGGAGTAGCTGTAGCGAGCGTAGCGATGTACGAATCACGATGACTCCAAAGCAGGGAGTACAAAACTACTGCCAGTATAGATGAGGCACTTACTGATTGTCAAGTTGTTGTACTGGATGCCGTAGCAGGTGAGCGAGGCCGATTACTGGGAGAAGTAATGGCATGTAGAGATAGCCGGCTCCACCGTGAGACCAAGCGCTGGCGTATGGGAGTGGCCAAAGAAATTCGACGCCACTGACGAGGAAGACGCCGGCGATTTCGGCAATCAAGCCGATGATGAGTGGTGTACGTTGTCCGCGCCAGGCCCAGACGACGATGGCCGCATAGATGATGCCGGCAATGAGTGAGAGATGGGTTGGTATCAGATTGCCGTCGCGGGTCATGTATTGCCAGATGGCACGACTACACAAGGCGATGGTCCAGAAGAGATAGAGGAGCGCGAGGCCACGGTATTGAGGAGGTGTCATGAATTCACCGTAGAAAGGCAGGGCTAACTGTATTATAATCCGTAGTAGACATATGCATGTAGTGCAATGTGTGAGTGTAGAGGTAGATTGACACGGGCATGGCCAAATCACCGTATATCATTCCATTACAACGACGGCAACTCATCATGCGTGGTGTTGCCGACAAAGGAGTGCGTCTGGCACAGGCAAGCCGTGCAGGTATTGCGGTGCCCAAGAGTATGGTCATCCTCGAAGAGGGGTTTACGGCGGTGCGTGCCCTCGATTTATTGGCGACGCAACAAGAGCGTGTAATACCGCGTGACGAAGGATTATTTATAGATGCGTTGGGTTTGTTTAACACGTTGTCAGGATTGGCGCCACGTATTGCAGTGCGCACATTAACCGCCACCGAACGTCCTTATCCACTTGCGGTGCAAGGGGTCAATGCAACGAGTTTACACATCGATCGGCGTGATCCATCGGGTCTTAGTCGTGCCATTTGTGCGATATGGAGTGCCGTTCAACACCTCGAAGGGCGCAAGCGTGCCGATATATTGCTCATGAGTATGGTTGAGCCACAATTTGCTGGAATTGCGCTGGTGGCACGCGGATTTGAGGATGATTGGATTAATTACGTCGCTGGTAGCGGTGACGGCTTAGCGCGTGGCTTGGTCACCGGCATGGCGATGAGTTTGCCACGCATTTATGCGGGTGAAGAAGCGACAGCAAGTTTGCCGTTTTCGCAACGATTGCAACGCTTATTACGCCAAATTCGTCGTGTCTTTGGCGATCAGCAGTGGGAGGTTGAGTGGGCTGACGATGGCGAGCAATGCTGGCTTATTGAGATTCGCCCGGTGCTGCATGCGCCCCGCCGTAACGAACACTTTGGTGGAGGTGATTGGCGTGATGCGATGCCGAACTTGCCGTCGTATTTTATGGCCCAATTGCTTGATGGTGCGCACGCTGATCTCTTTGGATACTTCAAGCAGTTTGATCGTGGGCTTGGGGACGAACGGCGATTTGTTGAGTTGTTTGCAGGGCGCGTACGCTTTAATTACAGCATAATGGGTGACGTGTTGCGTCGTTGGGGGTTGCCTGGGAATATGGCAAATGACCTCAATGATGCGGTATTGGTGGCCATTCCAATGCATCGTATGCGGATTATACGCCAGGCATGGAGAATGCTTCATTTGACCTGGGATTCGTTGATTCGGCCGTTGCAAACGATGCGTCGTTTGCAGATGCTGTACCAGCGTTTACAAAAGTACAAAGGCGAACTCGACGAATTGGTCATGGTACTACACGAATGTATCGTGGCGACGCAGCATGCTAATTTTGCATTAGGACGATGGATTGGTCCTATTGAATCATGGATGCGCCGACAGCGGGTATATGCGGAGTGGAGTAGTCGCTATCTGTCGTTGAATCGACGACTGTTGCTGGAGATGATCCCCTTGCGTCGTTATCTTGAGGCACATCCCGAACTTGTCGAGCAGTTACGGAGTGGTCAACAGCCCGTTGACAGTACGTACGTGGGTATGTGGGAAGAGTTGATGGAGCGATTTGGGTATCGTGGCATCCACGAACAAGATATTGCATCGGTGCGCTTCCGCGAAGTGAGTCAGCCGATTATTCAACATTTGGTGCAAGGGACCACCACGCACACGGTCACAAGGCGCACGGTACGAGGAGTCTTCGCATGGCCAATTTGGCTGGTGTTGCAGAAGATGATGATGCAACGCGATCGAATGCGTACTTTGCAGATGCGCATCTTTGACCGCGCCCGTAAGATGATGATGCATCATGCAGAGCGAGCTGTTGAACGCGGATATCTGCAGAATGCCATGGACATTTGGCTATTGAGTCCGGATGAATTTGTGCGTGCCATGAATGGTTGGCGAGTTCCCAGCGGCATGTTAGAAATCCGTAAGGCGCAGCAGGTACAGTATGCCAAGCTTGATGCACCACCTACGTTGTTTCGATTTGATGATGTATTGCGCTGGAATAGCGTCGAACACGATATGCGGACGATACTTGAGGGGCGTAGCATCAATGATGGGCATGTGACGGGTGTGGTCTGGCGCCCGGCGTTTGCAGGGGCAACACTACCCACTGGGATGGTTGCAGCACAAACCGTGGTGGTGGTGCGTTCATTTAGCCAGGAGTGGATTGCCACGGTGCAGGGATGTGCTGGCGTGGTAGTTGAGCTTGGTGCTGAGCTTTCGCATGCAGCGGTATTGATGCGTACGTTGTCGGCGGCGGCAATTATTGCGGTACGTGGAGCGTATGATGCGTTGCCCACGGGAACGGCAGTAGTATTGGTTGCTGGTGCAGGGTACATCGAGAAGATTGGATCAGCACCAACGCTGTTGACGGCGCGTGGTGCGGTGGGTGCGTTGCCAGATTATGGCGCAACACAGCATTTTACCGGTATTGAAAAACGAGCTGATCGATGAAGAAATGGTTGTGGTGGCTCATCGCAACGGTGTGGTTACTGGTCGTGTGGGCAGTTCCTTTGCCCATTCGCACCGACATTGGTCGGTGGGATGCGAGTGCCGTACACAACTTTTATGGGAGCGAGTACGGCGCAGGCACGACGTTTCGCTGGAGTCGTCCAGATGCTCATGTGGTACTGACTGGTGTTGGTGCAGGGACGTATGAGTTGCAAATCATGGCGAGTAGTGTGGTTCCGACGATGGTGCGCATTCAGGTGGCTGAACAGGAGCACATGATAGCGGTCCAGCCGGGTTTTGCACGGTACGCGGTACCACTTACTGTCCCGATGCGCTGGCAAGACACTGTGACGGTGCATCTGCATGTGCCACAGCCGAGCACGATTGATCGACGTGAAATTGGCATTGCCATCGATGATGTGCGCCTCGTACCACAGGGCGTTGTCTGGCCCGCATGGTTTGCGTGGTTGCTGAGTATGGCCGTGGTGGCGCTTTCGCTCGTGTGGGGGCGTTGGTGGCTACGACAGCCGCACATGCGCTGGATTGGAGTCCTCGCACTTGTGTCTGTGGTCATTTTGTTGCGACGTGGTGATGCAGTACAGGGACTCTGGCTCTGGATGCTTGTCAGTTCAACGAGCCTGGTAACAGGCCATCAATGGGCGTTGGCACGTCGGCACGTCGGATGGTTGATTGTGACCATTGCGACGGTGGTTGTAGCGCTCCTGTGGTTCCGCGGCATCGTTATCTGGCAACCGCTGTGGCAGTTCATGATTCTCATGGCCGGGGTTTGGGTGATGCGTTGGCGGCGTTGGTGGTGGCCACCGATGCGCGCATACCGACGCTACATCGTGATTGCACTGATGCTCGCTGTATGCACACTTGGTCCGGTCGGGTGGGTAATGGCATCGGTCATAGGTGTGGTGTGGATTGGCGCGAAGCGCTGGGCACTGCTCAGGGCGGCGGCGAGTGTGGCAGCGCTGATCGATCAGTGGTTATTGGGACGTCGATTTGTTGGGGCGCAGGGTCAATCACGGCGCTTCGGACTTGATGTATTGCGGGCGTTTGCGATTAGCTGTGTGGTGCTTGGTCACGCATCTGCCACGCTCGTGTATTATCCTGATGCGTTTGCCTGGATACCACATTGGTTTGCCTTTGTCGGTGTCGAGTGCTTTTTTGTGTTGAGCGGTTGGTTGATTGGCGGGCTGATTATTCGCGCATTACCGACATGGCAACATCCTGATGCCATGTCGCTCTTCTTACATCGGCGGTGGGGGCGCACATTGCCGCCGTATTGGTTGATGTTGACCTTGGTTGCACTGGCCGGGTGTGGAGGTGCGAGTTGGTACTCACTGGCGCCGTATTGGTTGTTTGGACAAAACCTTTGGTATGCGCATCCACCCTACTTTTTTGTGGCATGGAGCCTTGCGGTTGAGGAGTGGTTCTATGCACTCCTTGCAATAGGACTATTTATCGGCGCACGCATCATGACACCGAGACGGGCGTTGATGACGCTACTCACCATCGTGGCGCTAGTGCCCATGGGAGTGCGTTCGTGGTTTGCCTTTGGCGATTTACCCTGGGAGGCCGGGTTGCGTCAATTTGTGCTCTTGCGACTTGATGCCATTGCACTCGGCGTTTTAATGGTATGGTGGTGGCGTGAGACGGGAGCCGCACATCGATGCTGGCGCTGGTTGTCGTGGATAGGTGCTGTCGGAGCACTGGCGAGCATCTGGTTATTCCAAGCGAGGTACGTGGAGCTCGATTACGCCGATATGCCGCGTCTCTTGCTTATTCCGATAACTACTGGTAGTGTGGCATTACTCTTGCCGGTCCTGGCAAACTGGCAGAGTGATGCCACACATGCGTGGCAACGTGCATTACAGTGGTGTGCACATGTTTCGTATTCGCTTTACTTGGTGCACATACCCTGGCGCTTAACCGTCGAAGGGTTATTTGGTGGGATAGGTATGACATGGTGGCTCGATGCATTGATTACGATTGCCTATATTGGTGGTGTATTGTGGATATCTGGGGCGTGGTATCGATTGCTCGAAGCTCCATTGATGGCGCTCCGTTGGCCCGAAAAAAGCGCAAACCCCCCGTCGCTATGACGAGGGGTAATTGGTGCCGATAGGTGGAATCGAACCACCGACCTAACGATTATGAGTCGTTCGCTCTAACCGCTGAGCTATATCGGCACAACGAGTGGCAGTATAGCAGTTTGGCATGCCAATGTCAAACGCAGTTTGGACAATCCAACCCGACAACATCTAGAAATGCAGAGGATTTTGATGGTACAACCATTTGTGGCAGGACGCCGAAAATACATGTCTGTGCTGGTGTGTGTGATGCTCCTCGTCTTGGTTCGTTTGGGTATGTGGCAGCTCGAACGACACACGCAACGCATGGATCAGAACAGTAAAATCATGGAGCGAATGACGATTGCGCCGGTTGAATTATCTGACATTGAAGCACTTGCATCGGCACAACGTGATTACCGGACGGTTGTGGTACGCGGTACATACGACACGAGTCAGCAGATTTTGTGGCGTAATCGAGAGTATCGTGGGCGCACCGGCTATCACGTCATGACGCCGTTACGCCTCGCAGATGGACGCGCCATCTTGGTGAATCGTGGGTGGATTTATTATCAAGAGGGATTGGGTGATTGGCAACGTGCGTATCAGGCACCCACGGGCATGCAAGAGATTGTTGGCGTGTGGCGTGTATCACAGGCTGAGTTCGATCAAATTAACGAAGTACCACTCGTCGATGGACGTCGCGATAAATGGTTTTATATTGATGTTGCTGCGATTGCGGCACAAACTCCATATCCATTGGTCGATGGATTTGTGGAGCTTCAACCAGATGGCACTGCCATGACGGCGGGTATTCCAATACCGACAGAGACGAGCGATATGGGCATGGGTTCGCATCTTAGTTATGCGGTGCAGTGGTTTGGATTTGCTTTGATTTTGTTGGTCGGGTATATCGTGGTGCAGGTACGGCGCCCACTAGGGCAGGCGCCGCCACGACCGCAACACTAGTACGTTATCTGACTATAGATTTGGCGCTGGCCGAGCTTTTCGCGGCCCCCTAAAAACGATAGTTCAATCAGAAATGCTGCTTCAACAACGGTGGCACCAGCAGTCTCTGCAAGCGCACATGCAGCGGCAATGGTGCCACCGGTTGCAAGGAGGTCGTCAATGACGATCACACGCGCACCCGGAGCAAATGCGTCTTTGTGAATCTCTAGGGTTGCTGTACCGTACTCCAACGCATACTCGAGTTTGTACGTGTCTGCGGGGAGTTTGCCGACTTTGCGCACAGGTACGAGTCCAATCCCAAGCGCGTATGCCAGCGGTGCGCCAAAGATGAACCCGCGTGACTCGATGGCCACCACGGCATCGATGCGTTGATGGCGATACCGTTCGACGAACACGTTAATTGCCTGTTGGAGGGCCGGGCCATCGCGGAGTAACGTGGTGATATCTTTGAACTGAATGCCCGGAATTGGGAAGTCAGGGATATTGCGGATGTACGACTCGAGTGGTGGTGTCATGGTGTAGAACTCCCTTCGATGAGTTGACGTAACTGTTGGTCTGCGGTAGTAACCGCATCACTTGGACTCTGAGCGCCCACAACGACCTGGGTAATCATGGAACGTAATACGGCATGCACATCGTAGCGCAGTAACGTACTTGGTGGTGCGTTCGCCTGGATTGCGGCGTCGCGGATGTTCGTAGCCGCTGCATTTTGTGTGATATCTACCAGACGATTGACGGGTTGTATGCCAGTATTTAACAGCCGTTGTTGCGCGTCATTTTGGATGAGCGTGTTGAGCAGGATGCGCGCTGCCTCTACTTCAGCGGGGCTGAGTCGTTGATTGAGGACGACGGTTGTGGTACGCAAATATGGTTGCGCTGGTTGGTTTGAACTGCTTAATATTGGCAGTGCGCTGATGCCCATGTCATTGCCCCACAGTTGTTGATAGGTGCGTTGCTGGCTTGAATCATCAATAACCATGGTCATCTGTCCAGCTCCAGCACTGCGTTTGACGCTGAAGATAGCGTTGAGTCTGGTCAGAAGGAGCGGGTCACCGTTGAGTGCAGTGAGCCATGTCAACCAGGCTTCAGTACCACTGCGACCACTCGTCCCCAGCACGATATTGTCTTGTGCATCAATAATCTGCCCACCAAAGGCAGAAAGATACCCAGCAAAATTATCAAACGACAGATCTGCGCCGAGACCCCATTGGGGGGGAGTAGTCAAACTGCGCGCCATGCTGAAGAGGTCATCAGTGTATAGTGGCGGGCTGAGCACGTTTCGCCGATTGTAATAGAGCACGGGGAGCTCATACGTAATCGGGAGTCCGAGCAGTTCGAGTTGTCCTTGTCGGTTGCGGATTTGCCCGGTGGCGATGACTGCTGCATCAATCACATTGCGGCTGCTAACGTCGATGAGCGTATCGAGTGGTAAGGCGATTTGATGCGGTGCAATCTGGTGGAGCTGACTGTTACTAAGGAGCACAACGTGTGGTCCACGCGATTGAGGCCATGCGACTTGGATGTCGTTGGCGATTGTTGCAATCGGCATGCGTTGTACCACCACGTTCAAGTTATTGGTGGTAGCTATGTGTTGGAGGAGATCATCAATGGCATTACCGGTTACACCACCAAAGGCGTGCCACACAATTAACGTGGTTGGTGTTGGCAGATTCGTTGGTTGTTCAACCGGTTGTGCGACGCTACTGGAGCAGGCGCTCAACCAGAAAATACAGGCCACCATGAACCAACGCCAACCACGTCGATTATGCACAATTACACCTCAAATGTGGCGCGTGGCACCAAGGCAGGGATCTCCATGCCATCGGCGATGTAGGCGTATTCGGCCTTGTCGTGGGTGGTCATGGCAAAGTGGCGGCCTTGGGCGTCAAGGGCAATCATGTTCATGTTGATTTGGTTTTTGGGCATGTCGATGGTACGCATATCAGCAAAAGCGCTGTTCACGGCTTCTTCGACGCTCATCCCGTAGCGCATATTCATGACAGTGGTGCGCGCAAGGCTACAGCGAATGGCGATTTCGCCGAGGCCAGTACAGGCGGCACCGCCGTAGCGGTTATCGCAGTAGTTGCCGGCGCCGATGATGGGAGAATCGCCGAGACGACCGGGATACTTCCAGGCCCAGCCACTGGTGCTAACGGCCGAGGCGATGTTGCCGTGTCCATCAATCGCAATGAAGTTCACGGTACCAGCGACCTTTTGCGGGTCGGTGGCGAGTTTGCTCGACTGACTAATTAACGCCTTGATGTTGGCGAGACCGTCGTTGGCCCATTCGGGACCAAATTTGCCGGCGAGTCCATCGCGCCAGGTCTTTTCGGCTTCGGGGCTGAGCAGATTCTCGAAGGCGAAGCCCTTTTCTTTGGCGAACATCTCGGCACCCTCACCGACGAGCATGACGTGATGCAACTCCTCCATCACCTTACGGGCGACGCTGATGGGGTGACGGACGTTTTTGATGGCACCCACACAGCCGGCGCGTAGATACTTACCATCCATGATTGATGCATCAAGCTCGACTTGACCGAGGACGTTAGGGTAACCGCCGTAACCGACTGAATTGTCGAGCGGGTTGTCCTCGACGGGCCAGGTGCAGGCCTCAACCGCTTCGATGGCAGTTCCACCGTTTTTCAGAATTTCCCAGCCTTGTTTGAGGCCGATGTCACCATTCGAACTTGCGATGATAATCACGTCTCGAATCCTCTCTGATAAAGCACGACTGAACTTATGCTTGATACTGAGCAAAGAGCACAACGGCATTTTGCCCACCGAAGCCAAAGGCATTAACCATAGCGGTGCGTACCATGGTGGCACGCGGTGCATTGGGTACGTAATCGAGGTCACAAGCCGGATCTGGGGTCGTATAGCCCATCGTTGGTGGTACAACCTGATGCATCAGACTTTTGACGGCACCAACAGCGGCCAATGCGCCTGCTGCGCCCGCCGTATGCCCCAACATCGACTTAATCCCGCTGATGGCAATGTGTGGTGCGTGCGCACCGAACGCCGCATGAATGGCCGCCGTCTCGGCGGCATCACCGATGGGCGTGGCCGTGCCGTGGGCACTGATGTGGTCTATCTGGTCGGGTGTCATTTCGGCATCTTCGATGGCCCGCGTGATGGCGAGTGCGGCGTATTTGCCGTCAGGGGCTGGTGCCGTGAGGTGGAAGGCATCTTCGGTTGCGCCAAAGCCGACCATCTCGGCATAAATGGTGGCACCACGGGCCAGCGCATGGTCGAGTTGTTCGAGAATCAGCACGCCGCACCCCTCACCACCGGCGGTGCCCTGACGATTGGCGTCAAACGGGCGCACTGCGCGACTTGGGTCATCACCGGCAGGGGCGATAGCGCCAATCACGCCGAAGGCCATGGCATTGAGGGCGGTTACGCCGGCATCGCTGCCACCGGCCACGACGATAGTGCAATCGCCGCGTTGTACCATGCGAAAGGCCTCGCCGATGGCGTATGTGCCGGTGGCACAGGCCATGACGGGCGTGGTGTTGGGGCCATGCAAATCGTGCGCCATGGCGACGTGGCATGAGCCCATGTTGTAGATGAAGGTGGGCAGGTAGAGTGCATCAACGCGCTTGCGCTGTTTGGCCTCAAAGGTGATGGTCTGTTGTTCGACTTCGGCGGTGCCGCCGAGTGAGGTGCCGATGATGACGCCGACGCGTGAGCGATCCACTTGCTGGAGGTCGAGTTGGCTATGGCGG
Organism: uncultured Klebsiella sp.; assembly: GCA_964482795.1. Taxonomy (GTDB): domain Bacteria; phylum Chloroflexota; class Chloroflexia; order Chloroflexales; family Roseiflexaceae; genus UBA965. The sequence continues at coordinate 1,089 of CAYZZI010000009.1, read as the reverse complement.
ATGGCCTCTCCGGCGGCTGCCAAGGCGAATTGCGCAAAGCGTGCGGTGCGCTTGGCGGTTTTGGGATCCATGTAGTTGAGCGGATCGAAATCCTTGACCTCAGCAGTGATGGTATATGGGATGTCATTAGGGTTGTAGCGGGTGGCTAGGGTGACGCCGGAGCGTCCAGCGAGGAGCCCATCCCAGAAGGACGAGACATCGTTCCCAATCGGCGAAACTGCGCCTAATCCGGTGACAACCACACGATGTTGAATACGCATGCGAGGCATGAATAACCTCTGTGATGAGAGAATCTTTCTCTGTATTGTACGACAAAAGCGGTGGGGGTAATACACAAAAAGCGGCGCACCGTACGGTGCGCCGCTGTGACGAGAGTGATTACGCGGTGACAATCACGCCATACCGGCCATCGGCACGGCGATAGAGGACACGTACCTGCAGGTCGTGGTCGCGATAGACGAAAAAGCTGTGCCCGAGGAGTTCCATCTGCTCGAGTGCTTCGTCGTCGGCCATTGGTTTGATGTTGAATGACTTGGTGCGTACGATGCCTGTCGTGGTTGATACGACATCGGCGACTTCGGCCATGCTCGGCGAGTTGTCGTGGCGCTGTTTGTTGCGCCAGTGCTTGCCTTTGTAGCGCTCAATTTGTCTGCGTAGTGATGCGATTGCCTCATCGATGGCGTGCATCAATTCGGCGGCGCGCTCTTCAGCACGGAGCAGAATGCCGCTGTCGCCGGCCAGCGTCAACTGCACGCGATGGTGCTTGTCCTTTTGGCTGACGTCGACGGTCACGGTGCGAATGGGACTGAGGTAGCGTTGCAACACGGCCAATTTTTCGTCAATGCGACTGCGTGTTGCGGGGCTGAGGTGTCCGTGCTGGGTGCGAACGATTAACTCCATAACGTCCTCCCAAAATGAGTTATGCGATGCGGGGATGCATCACTCGCCAATCAGCGGTGATTGACGAAACCGTTGCGGTTGATGCGATTGTAGCATGTTCCATGCGTGAATTGAATAAGTTATTTGTGAGTGGATGATATCTTTTTCATGAGGGAATGCAGTATGTGTTTTTGCGCCAAAAATGACGCA
>CAYZZI010000008.1:0-82095 GCA_964482795.1 uncultured Klebsiella sp. | reverse complement strand
CCAACACGCCATCTAATACTCCGACCGAAACCAATACACCGTCCAATACCCCAACCCCGACTGAAACCAGCACACCGACCGCAACAGTAACTGCATCGCATACATCGACACCTTCGGCAACCGCAACGACAACCAACACAGCGACTATCACGCCCACTGCTGCAACAGCGACTGCCACACGCACATCGGTGAGTATCCCGACCATGACGCCGGTTCCTGGTATTCGCCACACATTAAACGATGTCCTTACAACCGATCGCGACGGTAACAGTCGACCAAGTGCTGGTGACACGCTGACATACACGGCAAATATCAGTAACACCAGTGGTGGCACTGCGAGCAATGTAATTTTCAGGGTCGTCCCTGATATCAACAGCACGTTGCTTGTCAATTCGGTCACCACAAACCGCGGTGTCGTCATCAGTGGAATTCAGGCTGGGGATAGTAGTGTAACGGTGGTACTCGGGTCCTTGGCAGTCGGTGAGAGTGCGACGATTAGCTATCGTACGACGATCAAATCGTCGTTGCCGTCACGCACCATGTTCATATCAAGTCAAGCGCAAGTTACGGCGGACAACCTGGCCAACCGTATTTCGGATGACCCGGCTACGCTCAAAATTGATGATGCGACGGAGACATTACTCACCAATGACGCACAAATTCAGTTCTACGTCCGTGGTGATTTATTTGGTGATAACAACAGTGACGGATTTATTAGTGCAGGCGATGTGCTGCGCTACCAAATTGATATTGCTAATACAAGTTACGCCGATATGACCAACGTCGTGTTGAATAATACAATTAACACCTATACAACCCTGAATAGTGGCACAATTTCAACGACACAAGGGACAGTGGTCGTTGGCAATACGAGCGGCGATAACCGCATTCAGATTAATCTTGGATCGATCACTGCGCAAACAGGGAGTGCCCAGATTATCTACTACGTCACTGTCACTGGCAGTGCCGGCAGTACACCACTCTACATCGAGACCCAACCAACGCTGGTGTTCAATCAGGTGACGCGTACGTTAACGATTGGATCAACACAAACGATTATTGCAGACGACCCGAGTACCGATGCCGTGTCTGACAAAAGCATTTTCGTCATCGGTAGTCATCCGCTGATGTCGGTGAGTAAACGCGTCTTCCTCGCTATTGACAACAATGCGAACGGGAAAATTGATCCAAACGATGTCTTACAGTATCGCACCGTGATTAGTAATCGCGGATCTGCGGCGCTCTCAAGTACTGTCTTCAATGCGATACCAGACTCAAAAACCACACTCGTGATCGGCTCAGTAACGACTAGTAGCGGGAGCGTCACCACCGGCAACGCAGTAGGTAACTCATTTGTGGTGATTAACACGGGCACCGTCAATCCCGGTGATTTCACCGTTGTCAACTATCGTGTCCGCGTAAAAAGCAACACAAGTGGCGCAATTGCCGCACAGTCATATCTCTCTTCGCCATCAACGACGGTCGCAAGTGATGACCCCACCACAAGCACCCGTTCTGATGCGACGTCAAGTGTGATAGGCAACACGCCGACCAAGATCGAATTAACGGCCTTCACGGTCATTCGCAACGGGCGTGCCCACCTCATCCGCTGGAGCACCGCCAGCGAAATTGACACCTGGCGCTTCCGCATTTATCGCGTCTCCGCCAACGGTACACGCACCCTCGTTCCTGCCTGCAGTAATGTTATCGCCAGAGGGTCGGCAACACGTGGTGCAACGTATCAGTGCACCGATACCGTGACCACTGCTACCACGTATATCCTCGAAGAAGTCACACGCACCGGCGGGAGCACCTTCTATCAAACCAAACTCAACAAAGCCACCCGCGGACTGCCCGTGCCCATGGACATCACGAGCGCATCTCTGCCACTTGCACCATAAGCATATCCCCCACAACACAACAGGTTGTAGGGGATATGCGCATGAGACGCGGTGGCATACAGTTGCGTTATGAACTGAGCACCGTTCGATACAGCCGGATCGTCTCCGCAGTTACGCCACTACCCAGCTGCTGATTAACCAAATGCTGGCACGAATGATAGACTCGACGCACCATTTCTGAATTACCGGTGGCATGATATGCCTGCATCAGCAGTTGATGCGCTGATTCGACCGCTACCTCTAGATGAATCATGCGCCACATGCGTTCAATCAGTTCAGTATAGAGCTGCATGGACAAGAGAATGCGGCCCAAGCGTATGCCCGCCTCGGTATACTCACAGGCAAATTGCTCACGGTAGCTACATGTCCAATCCTGATCAGTGTCATGCGTCAAATAATGCCCTTGATAACAATCAGCAGCTCGACGCAAATGCGGCAACGCCTGCTTGGCGTCGTACATACGTCGTGCACTCGCAATCGCCAATCGAAATTCATCCACATCAATCACCGCCTGGGGGCCGAGTTGTAACCAGACGGCCTGCTTATCTGCCCCAATCACGTCCGCATCAGCCGCAATACCAACAAACGCCTGTCGCAGGCGGTAGAGCGAGACGCGCAAATTGTTGGCGGCTGCCAGAGCGTCACATTCGGGCCACAATGCCGCACACAGCGCCGCACGCGACATACGATGCCCGTCATGACTGACGAGCATCAAAAACACATCCCGCGCGCGTTGACTTCGCCAATGGTATTTGGCGATCTCGGTGCGATCATACCAACACCGTGCATGGCCAAATGTTGTCACATGAATGACCGGGTGCGCACACATGGGCACGTGGGGGATACCGTGCTGACGTGGTAAGGAATGCATCTCGCTACCTCCTTTGCCAAGAACCGTAGGAACGATGACTGATGGATATAGCATATGCATCGCAGATAGTGTTGTATATCCCCCATACCCTCGTATTTCCATCCCCCATTTTGCAATTTTTTACAAAAACCTAGTTCATTTGCAGAATTATCTTACCAGCGTTGGCATTCGATTCCATGTGGCGATGTGCCTGTACAACATCTTCAAGGGCGAACACGCAATCAACCACTGGCACAAGATGACCCTGCGCAAACCGGGGTAATAACCAGGCACTCGCCTCTGCCACCAACGCGGCTTTTTGTGCGGGTAGCGTACGGCGCAACGTTGTCCCCTTGATGGTCAGACTACGCGCCAGCACCGGTCCCAAATCAATCTCACCTTTGGAGCCCATCAAAAAGCCGAGTAACAGCATGCGCCCACCGTTTGCTAACATGGCACAATTATCCGCCCACGCCGGTGCGCCGAGCATATCAAGCACCACGTCAACGCCCTTACCCTGGGTTGCCTGTCGGATTGCCTCCGCATGCGGGCCACCACGTGAATCGCGGACCACGTCGGCCCCGAGTTGCACACACAATGCACGCTTCGCATCGGTCCCCGCCGCCGTCATCACTTGTGCGCCCCAGTGTTTGGCCAGTTGAATCGCCGCCGAACCGACACCACTCGCACCAGCGTGAATGAAGATTGATTCACCGGCACACAAGTTGCCGAGCGTCACCAAATTGAGCCATGCCGTCAAAAACGCCTCAGGAATGGCCGCCGCATCGGTGCTACTCATGCCTTTTGGCACTGCCATCGCCTCGTTGGCCGGCACACAGGCGTACTCAGCGTAACCGCCCCCTGTGACGACTGCCATAATACGATCGCCAATCGACCACGTGCCAGCTGCTACGACCACGGTGCCCACTACCTCAAGCCCCAAAATCGGCGATGCCCCCGCAGGTGGTGGATACCCGCCACGACGCTGGAGCAAGTCAGCCCGATTCAGTGCCGCAGCCTCGACTTTGACTAACAACTCCCCATCACGGGGAGTTGGCGTCGGGAGCATGGCAATGCGCAAATCAGTGGCCTGAGCGGGCGGCGTACAAGCAACCGCCCGCATTGTCTCAGGGATGCCTACCATGCCCAGCCCTCAGCGCGTGAGGCCCAAAGCAAACCACGCTCAACAATCGTGCGCGCTTCAACCACATCAAAATCCTTAGCGACATGGCCCAGCGATGTGTAGAACACACGCCCTTTGCCCCAACGGCGCTTCCACACATACGGCATCACCGTACCGTTAATCCACTCACAGTACTTATCGCTGAATGTCGTCGTGGCCAACACCTCATTGCCTGGATCGACATGCATGTAGTACTGCTCCGAGTGCATATCAAAGTCCTTCAAACCAGCCATAATCGGATCATCGTGCTTGGTAATATTGACGCGGTAATCGATGATGTTGCCCGGGTGCGCCACCCACTGTCCGCCCACCATGAATTGATACTCAGTGTTGTTGCGGAACGCATCAGCCATACCGCCGTGCCACCCGGCATATCCGACACCCGATGCAATCGCATCGAGCAAGCCCTTTTCTTGCTCACGCGTGATGGTACTCATGGTGTAGACCTGGTTGATAACGCTATACGACATCATCTTCTCAGTGTCGAGATAGGCATCAAGCGAGTCTGAGATGGTCACGTCGTAGCCGTTTTTGACCAAATGCGGCGCAAAAATATCGACACACTGCTTGGGCTCATGACCGTCCCAGCCCCCCCACACGAATAATGCACTCTTTTTCATCGTTGACACCTCGTTGTATGTAGCCTCATGACACAGGTATCATACTACAGTTGTTGACAAATGCATGAAATCAACGGCAAGCCGAGTGCACCACAGACTGCACTAATCAACTGGGTGGATAAGGCGCATACCACGTCATCGTGAGCCACTCAATGACAAACACCATGAACAGCAGCCCTCCACCACACGCATAATGTGCGATATCACATCTCTCTTCTCCTCGTAATTGACACCACACTATCACGCCACATATCCTGCATGGATGAACTCATATGCCATGGACAAATAACCGCATCAAGGCGATACGCCTGTGGTATGATTTTGGCAATACCCAAATAAAAGGAACGATGCACGATGACGCAACCAACCGTAGGCTTTATTGGACTGGGCATCATGGGACGCGGCATGGCCCGCAACATAGCCAACGCCGGCTTTCCACTTTTTGTCTACAACCGCACTGCCAGTCGCATGGCTGAGCTCGCTGATGTCGGTGCCAAGCCCACCACAAGCCCAGCCGATGTGGCACGCCACTGTGACATCATCATCACCTGCGTCAGCGACACCCCCGATGTCGAGGCGGTCATCACCGGGCCTGACGGCGTCATCCACGGTCTCAAACCAGGCGCACTCGTCATCGACATGAGCACCATCAGCCCCCAAGCGACCGTCGCCTTGGCCGAGCAGATTCGCGCCCACGGTGGCACCATGCTCGATGCACCCATCAGTGGGGGCAGTGAGGGCGCTGCCAAGGGGACATTGAGCATCATGGTCGGCGGTGACGCAGATGATTTCAATCGGGCGCTACCCGTTTTTCAAGCCATGGGCAAAAACATCGTCCATGTCGGAGCGCAAGGTGCCGGCCAAACCGTCAAACTCGTCAACCAAATCCTCGTGGTCGGCAATGCATTGGCGATGAGCGAGGCGTTGTTGTTTGCGCAGGCGGGGGGCGTCGATCTGCAGAAAGCGCTGACCGCAGTCAGTGGTGGCGCCGCTGGCAGCTGGATGTTGAGCAACCGCGGACCACAAATCCTCAATCGCGATTGGCGGCCAGGGTTCACGATTGATTTACAACAAAAAGACCTGCGCCTCGTGTTGGCCGCAGCCGACGACGTCGGCGTGCCACTCCCCGGCACGGCGCTCATCTTTCAGCTCTACCGCACACTCCAACAGGCCGGCCTCGGCCACGAAGGCAATCATGCCCTCGTCAAGGCGCTTGAGCAGTTGGCCCGTCTCGAAATTAACGGCACGTCAGACACCAAATAGAGGAGTACCATGACCAACATCGTCGATCTTGATCAGCAGTATGTACTGCAGACCTATGCTCGCCCCAACTTCGTCATCGAACGTGGCGAGGGGTGTTACTTGTACGACACCGACGGCCACAAGTACCTCGACTGCGTGGCGGGCATTGCCGTCAACGCTCTTGGCTACGCCGACCCCGATGTGACCGCCGCCATCACCCAACACGCCGGTGGCTTGCTCCACCTCTCCAACCTCTACCACAACACCTCAGCCGCCGTGCTCGCCAAAATGCTGGCCGACAGCTGCTGTGTCATTGACCGCGTCTTCTTCAGCAATAGTGGTGCCGAGGCCAACGAAGGTGCCATCAAGTTTGCCCGGCGCTACGCCCGCGATCGCCATGGCGAGGGCAAAAACATCGTGGTGGCGTTTGACGGCTCGTTCCATGGTCGTACCATGGGTGCCGTGGCCATCACCGCCCGCGAGAAGTACCGCGAGCCGTTTGCTCCGGTCATGCCCGGCGTGCGCTTCGGCGAGTACAACAACATCGACCAACTCGATGAGCTCATCACGGCCGACGTCTGTGCCGTCGTGATTGAACCCATCCAAGGTGAGGGTGGGTTGCGCGTCGCCGATGTGGCCTATCTGCAAAAAATCCGCGCCTTGTGTGACCAGCACGACGCTTTGCTCATCTACGACGAGGTACAGTGTGGTGTCGGTCGCACTGGCAAGATGTGGGCCCACCCCTGTGAGGCCAAGCCCGATATCATGACCATCGCCAAACCTTTGGGCGGCGGATTACCGATTGGGGCCATCTTGATGCGCCAAAAGGTGGCCGACACGATTCATGCCGGCGATCACGGCTCAACCTTCGCCGGTGGACCATTCGTCACCGCCGTGGCGCAAGTCGTCTTCAACAAAATCAGCCAACCTGCATTCTTGGCACATGTGCGCGAGGTCAGCGATTATCTCGATGAGTCCCTGCAGGATTTGATGCAGCGCCACGCCGAAGTCACCGAGTTACGCGGCAAGGGCTTGATGCGCGGCGTCCGCATGACCATCCCGGTCAGCACCGTGCGCGAGAAGGCCCACGACGAGCAACTCCTGATTGCCACCGCCGGCGACGACGTAGTACGCCTCGTACCGCCATTAATCATGGAGCGGCATCACGTCGACGAGATGATTGGCAAACTCGAAAAGGCCATCGTGGCCAGCAAATAACGTGGGAAATTGCGAGGGGCGCACCGCGGTGCGCCCCAATTGATTCCTCACTATCCCCATGCGCTACCTTATCCCCCCAAGGCCTGTAGCACATCCGTCAAAAACCCATGGTGTTGTGGCGGCATGGTGCGCTTGGGCCAGGTGCGATTGCACAACACGCTCCACACCAACCCGGTTGACGGCACAATGCCAATCACCGGCCCCGTAAAGCCGGTATGTCCTACCGCCTCATCCACAAATTGCCCCATAAAACTCTGCCGACGCATCATCCAACCCAGACCACACCCAAGTTGATTGGCAGGTGTTTGACACGTCACTGCCATTTGGGCGAGTGCAGCATCGATCTGCCACGGGCTAGCACCGTGCAGCGTCGCCAGCCACATTTGTCCAAAACGCACCATGTCAGCAACCGTACCAAACAACCCGGCGTGACCTGCCACGCCACCGAGGGACGCACAGCTTTCGTCGTGCACCGTACCGCGCACCACGCCGCGCACATCGTCGATCTCAGTAGGCGGGATATTGTCGTACCACGTTGATGGCGGATTAAAACACGTCGTTGTCATCTGTGCAGGGGTGAGCACGAGTTCGGTGAGCGCCCGGTCAAGGGGCATGCCGGTGACACACTCGATGATAGCGCCAAGGAGGAGCGTGTTCACATTGGCGTATTCGACCACACTCCCTGGTTGTTGGCTCGGTTGAGTGGCATGCACGGCTTTCCAGAGCGCATCAGCACCTGTTTGCGCAACGGTCGACAGTCGGATACGCAGGCTCGATGTATGTGTGAGCAAATGGGTAAGTGTCACGTCATGCGCACAGTTTGCGGGCAGCACAGATTGTACCTGTTGCGTCAATGAAAGCTCACCACGGCTCACCAATGCTAGGGCGGCGGTGGCGGTGACAATTTTGGTGATTGAGGCCAAATCATAGACGGTCTGCGCACGTACCAGCGGCGCTGTTGTCGTGTATTCATAGTGACCATGCGCCACCACACGTACATCGGTGGGCGCACCGGTATGCCACCACCCGACCACGGCACCCGGCGTAATTGAGCGCATTATTGCGTCATCAATGGACGCATACACCGCATCAGCCATCATCACGGCTTTGGTGCACATACGGGCCGCACGGTCAACCAGTTCGCTGCATCAACATTCACGCCGGCCAACTCACCACGTCCCGTGGTATAGCGCTTTATGTCGTATGGACCACTTGCATGATCCCACCAGTTCCCTTGGGCATTCGCTGCAACATTACTCGTCATGCCATAGAGGGAACGCCACGAGTTACCAGCGTGTGGTTCGTAGGCGTTTCGTCGTACACCACGGTGTTGTTCAAACGCATTATTGCGCACAAAGAGACTAATTGCGGGTAACTGGGTGCTCTGACTGCGCACACTTACGCCGACATCACCGGCAACAAACGCCGTACATTGAATTGCCCCGGTAATATCAGCACTACTTTCGAGTTGCAAATTCGGTCCCGATTGATTTGTCAGGATTGATCCATTCACATCAAACGCCACCTGTGTATCGCTCCCACTCATCTTGACGGCAACGGCAGGAGCGCCGTCGGCCTGTGTATTGGGACCAATGCGTGACGACTGAATACGAAACGCATTGTTGTAGGTGTAGGTGGCACTGATGGCGGCACCATAGGGGAGTTGATTATCCCGCATCGTGCTACTTTCGAAGGTAAATGCGCTATCACGGAGCTGGATGTGCCCCAAATTATTGTTCAGTTGTACCTCACGCAAAATGACACTGGCTTGTTCGGCCATAATCAGCGTCGTCGTACCACCACCACGACTGATGAGCGTTCCCAACAAGATGACATCGCCACCTGCGCGAACAAACATTCCACCCCACGCTTGACCATCGCTGGTAATCCGCACCGGGTTGGTGCTACTCCCCAACGCACGTACATTGCCGTCAATATAAAACGACGTACCTGGGGCCATAAAAACCGTCGTATTCGGCTCAATAATCAGGGTTGCACCTGGGTCGACCACGACGTCATACAACACACGCTTTTCGCCGCTCCACCGCACCTCACCACGAATCAGCTCAATGGGTACAGGGGTAGCCGTTGGAGTAGCCGTGGGTTCGGGGATGGCGGTTGGTGGCGGCTCAGTGACCGGTGGATTGCTATTTTCTTCGGTATTTGAGGCCTCTGCTGACGTTGCTTCATCACTGCTAGCATCTTCATTGGGGGTCGTATCAATGCTCGGCGTGTCAATGTCGGCATCTGCCGCAGTTGGTTCTTCAACCGGTGGCAACTCCGTGGGCACCGCCATAATGATCTCAGCAGTCGCAGTCGGTTCTTCCGTCACCTCTGCAGGCATGGTCGGTGGCATCAACAGTGCCAACTCTTCGGCAGTCAGTGTGGCTGTTGGCATACTCTCCGCAGTCGGCGCCTCATCCGTACTCGCGTCTCCCGTTGTATCTAAATCCGTGTCGTTGCCATCATCGGGCACAAGGGGCGTCACTGTTATCGCATCGTTGGGGTATTCTGTCACATCATTGGCGGCAATCTGGTTGTTAACTGCATACCACGCAAGTGCTGCCACAAACGTGACAATGACACCACCGATTAAAAAGCGCTCAATAGTTGTCTCATTCATACCGTACCACACCCCAAAGCGTTACATCTTTTCTCCACACAGTGTATCATACCCATTCTCTGCTAGTGGCATCTGGGCATATTTGCCGGATACATCACCGCATGTGCACATTTTTCTACTACCTCTTGTCAAAGTCGAACTTTTGTGCTACTATCACTCCGTAGCCCACCGCCCACCCACCACCAGGTCGGCTGAGCCACACGGTATCTGCAATAAGTACGAGGGTTGGCGAGCCCAACCACAGACAGGAGAACACGAGTCATGGCCAAAGCAGGATCGTCAGCAGTCCCAGACGCCCCATCAACAGGCAACAGCGAAAAAGACAAAGCCCTTCAGGCGGCGATGAGTCAAATCGACCGCAAATACGGCAAGGGATCGATTATGAAGATGGGCGAGGGCAACAACCGCCTTGCCATCGACATCATCCCGACCGGTGCTATCGGGCTCGACATCGCTTTGGGGATTGGTGGAGTACCACGTGGGCGCGTTATCGAAATTTACGGGCCTGAGTCCAGCGGTAAGACAACCCTTGCACAACACATCGTGGCCGAGGCGCAACGCATGGGTGGTACTGCCGCCTTCATCGACGCCGAACACGCCTTTGATCCAGCCTATGCCGCCCGTTGTGGCGTAAATATTGATGCGCTGTTAGTCTCACAACCTGACTTCGGCGAGCAAGCCCTCGAGATTTGTGAAACGTTGGTGCGTTCAAACGCCGTTGACGTCATCATCGTTGACTCGGTGGCGGCCCTCGTGCCTCGTGCCGAAATCGAAGGTGACATGGGTGATTCGTTGCCCGGCTTACAGGCGCGTTTGATGAGCCAGGCGTTGCGCAAGTTGTCGGGCGCCATCAACAAATCCAAGGCCGTTGTCATCTTCCTCAACCAGTTGCGTATGAAGATCGGCGTCATGTTCGGCTCACCTGAGACGACCACCGGCGGTCAGGCGCTCAAGTTCTACGCCTCAGTGCGCATGGACATCCGCCGCATTGAGACGCTCAAGAACGGCACAGACCCCATCGGCAGCCGCGTGCGCGTCAAGGTGGTCAAGAACAAGGTGGCCCCACCGTTCCGCCAGGCCGAATTCGATATCATGGCCAACGAGGGCATCTCGCGCGCCGGTGGTATCCTCGACATGGCCACCGAGATGGAGATTATTCGCAAGAGCGGTGCATGGTACTACCTCGGCGAGGATCGCCTCGGTCAAGGTCGCGAAAACGCCAAGCAGTTCTTGGCCGACAATCCGGCTCTCCTCAACGAAATCGAACGCCTTATCAAGGCGCAAGCGCTCGAGAATAGCGCCGCAGTGCCTGCCAAGGTGGCTGCAGCTGACGACGGCGATGACTTCTTCGAAGAATAAACCACAGCCACAACCGGGCACCATCACCGCCATCACCGCCCAAGTGCGTGATAGTCAACGGGTCAACCTGATGATTAATGGTGAGTTCGCCCTCGGCGTCAGCCTTGACACTCTGGCCCACGAAGGACTCTTCGTGGGCCAGCACCTTGATGCGGCTCTCATCGCCCGTCTGTTGGCCACCGACGCCTACGATCAAGCCAAGCGCGCCGCAGTACGCCTGCTTGAGGTGCGGCCACGCAGTGAACGTGAACTGCGTGAGCGTCTGCGTCAACGCGGGTGTGATAGTGCCAGCATCGATGCCGTGTGTCAACGACTCAACGAGACTGGACTCATCAACGACCAGAGTTTTGCTACCTACTTGATTGAACAGCGTCAGCGCACTGCCCAACGCGGCGGCCAAGCCATTCGCAATGATTTGCGCAAACACGGCATTGACAGCACGACCATTCACCAACTTGCCGACACCCATCAACTCGATGCCAACGATCATGATGGTGCGTTGCGTCACGCGCGCAAACTTGCGCCACGCATGCAGCACCTCGATCGTGCCACATTTATGCGGCGCATGGGTGGCAATCTGCAACGACGTGGCTTCGGTACAGATGCCGTACGTCACGCACTGCGCAGTGTCTGGAGCGAGATATCGTCACATCAGGCGTCAGCCGATGATGAAAGCGCCTGATGATTTGCATGGTAATCAAAACTAGGTCAAAATAGAGAACATGTCATATGACGAGGAGAGACACATAATGCCTGATATTCAGTATCTTGGACATTCCTGCTTTCGCATCCGTGGACGCGATGGCGTCGTGCTGATGGATCCCTGTGATCAATCAACCACCTTTGATATCGGCCGCCCGACCGCCTCGATTGTGACCATTAGCCATGACCACCAAGACCATACCAACATTGACGTGGTCCGCCCGCTCAAAGACGATAAACTCAACGTCTTCCGTGGGCCCGGTGAATACGAAGTCGGTGGCATCCTGATTACCGGCGTCCGCACCTACCACGACAAAAAGAAAGGTGCCGACCGCGGCCGGAATGTGGTCTTTGTGGTGCACATTGACGACGTCTCAATTGCCCATCTCGGTGACCTGGGCCACGATCTTACTGCAGCCCAAATCGAAGAAATCGGCGACATTGATGTGCTCTGTGTGCCGGTTGGCGGTCACGACACCATCAACGCCAGTGAGGCGGCCAGCGTGATTGCACAGCTTGAGCCACGCCTTGTGATTCCCATGCACTATGCGGCAAACCCGCCGTCTGCTGAGTATCAGATGGATGCACTCGACCGATTTCTACAAGAGATGAATATCAAAGAACCCGTCTTCGAGGAGAAATTAACGGTTACTGCGAACAACTTACCACCTGAGGGCATTGCCGCTCGCGTTGTGCTGATGCGCCCATCAGGAAACGCCTAGTTGTTCACCCCTCGATGCAATCATGGTATAATGATGCGACCGCACGACAATTCGGTCAATGGTGTTTGGATAAACGAGGGGAAGAACGCTTCCCCTCGCATTATGTTGTGTTGTGGGGCGATAAGGAGCGCCGCGGACTATGACGAAGTACATTTTTGTTACCGGTGGAGTCGCATCGTCAGTCGGCAAAGGAATTACCGTAGCCTCAATTGGCCGGCTCCTCAAGAGTCGCGGCATCAAAGTATCGGTGCAAAAGCTCGACCCCTACATCAATGTTGATCCAGGCACCATGTCGCCGTATCAACATGGCGAGGTCTTCGTCACCGATGACGGTGCCGAAACAGACCTTGACCTCGGCCACTACGAACGCTTCATCGACGAGAACTTGACGCGTGCGAGCAACGTCACAACCGGACAAATCTACTCGTCCGTCATCCAAAAGGAGCGACGTGGCGACTATCTTGGCGGTACTATTCAGGTCATCCCCCATATCACTAACGAAATCAAAAGTCGCATCGCCGTGGCCGCCCGCCAATCAAACGCCGATGTCATGATTATTGAAATTGGCGGTACCGTGGGCGACATCGAAGGTCTCCCATTCCTTGAGGCCATCCGCCAAGTGCGCAAAGACGTTGGTCGTGACCAAGTCCTCTACATCCACGTCACCCTCCTCCCTCATATCGGTGCAACCGGTGAGGTCAAAACCAAACCCACCCAGCACTCGGTCATGGAGCTGCGGCGCGTCGGCATCTCGGCTGACATCATCGTCTGCCGCGCCGATCACGAGATTACCGATGAGATTCGCGACAAAATCGCGCTCTTTGCGGATGTCGACCCTGAGGCCGTGGTGCCCATGGAGACGGTCAATACGATTTATGCCGTCCCGCTCAAACTCGAAGAATACGGCCTTGGTGAATATATCTGCAAACGCCTCGATATCAAATGCGGGGCCCCAGACTTACACCAGTGGCAACACTTAGTCAACCAAATTCATACCTCGCACCAGAGTGTGACGATTGGCCTAGTTGGCAAATACATCGAACTCCATGATGCCTACTTAAGTGTTATGGAAGCACTCGGGCATGCCGGTATCCATCATCACACCAAAATTGACATCCGCTGGATTCAATCGGAACGCCTCACACGCGAGAATATTGACGAAACCCTCAGTGGCGTCCAAGGCATCCTTGTCCCCGGTGGCTTCGGCGATCGTGGCATTGAAGGCAAAATCTTGGCCGCCGATTACGCACGTGCCAACCAGATTCCCTACTTCGGCTTGTGCCTCGGTATGCAATGCGCGACCATCGCCGTAGCACGCCATGTGCTCAAAACCGATGACGTCAATAGCACCGAGTTTAATCCGCATACACCACACCCCGTCATTGACTATATGTCGGATCAACTCTCGATTACCGATAAGGGCGGTACCATGCGCCTCGGCGCCTATCCGTGTGTCTTGACGCCGGGTAGCAAAGCTGCACTGTCGTATCAAGCTCCTGAGGTCTCCGAACGCCATCGCCATCGTTTTGAGTTTAATAATAAATACCGCAAACAACTCGAAGAAGCTGGTCTTATTATCAGTGGGCAATCGCCCGATCATCGCCTCGTCGAAATTATCGAACTGCGCGACCATCCATGGTTCGTTGGCACCCAGTTCCACCCAGAACTGGTCTCACGCCCAAATCGCCCCCACCCACTCTTCCGCGATTTCGTCGGTGCAGCCCTGCGCTACGAACACTAAATCGATAGCCATCCATCACCTTCGCTCCCGTACACAGAAGGTGTGTACGGGAGCGATACGTTTATTAGCCATCCCAGCAACATATCAGTGATAATCATTAATTAAACATTGTTAAATCATTCACTCTCACACAGGTATACAACGTTTAATTATTGTGCTACACACAGCACACGAGTGGGGATACAGCGTGCAAATCTATGCACATGGGCAATCAAAAACCGCCCTTGTCGCATGACAAGGGCGGTCACAAATGGAACAGTTACTCGAGGTAGTCCTTAAGGTGTTGGCCGATATCCGTGGTACGCAAGCGACGGAGCGCTTCGGACTCGATTTGGCGGGCGCGTTCACGCGTCATGCCCAGCTCTTGGCCAACCTCTTCGAGGGTACGACGACGACCATCAGCGAGACCGTAGCGCATATCGATGATGCGGCGCTCACGATCGCTCAGCTTATTCAGGGCGACGACCAAGTCTTGGCGGAGCATTTGGCGAGCAGCCCACTCAACGGGGGTCTGCATCACGTCATCCTCAAGGAACTCGCCGAGGGTATGCTCATTATCATCGCCGACCGGCGTCTCAAGTGAGATGGGCTGGCGTGCCGACTCAAGAATATGCACAACGCGGTCGGTCGGCATATCGAGGGCCTTGGCGATTTCGTCGGGTGTCGGATTACGCTCAAGCTGTTGTGACAGGCGATCAACCATGCGCTTGACTTGGCTGAACGACTCACCCATGTGCACGGGCAAGCGAATGGTACGACCTTGCTCAGCGATGGCACGGGTTACAGCTTGGCGGATCCACCAAGTGGCATAGGTTGAGAAGCGATTGCCTTTCCAGCAGTCGAACTTTTCGACGGCGCGCATCAATCCGATGTTGCCCTCTTGAATGAGGTCAAGCAACGACAACCCACGGCCGACGTATTTTTTGGCAATACTGACAACTAGGCGCAAATTTGCCTCAGTCAACTCTTCGCGCGAGCGCTTGCCTGCCTCTTCAACATTGCGGAACGTGACACGCAAGAGCGCAGGGTTAACATGATCGGTGGCTGGTGCATGTTGGCGCTCAAACGCAAGTGCCATTGACGACGGCAACAACTGCCAGGCAATCGCCACGCTCTTGACTTTCGCATCGAACTGGTCACACAGCTCACGCATACGCTCACCGTCAATCACCACGCCATCGGTTTTGGCGTGAGCCTTCACCACCTGCTCACGTGCGCGGAAATACTCGCCGCGTTGCGTGTTACTTAGCGCATAAAACGTCTCGATGGCCACACCAATTGACCAATTTGCGCGCACTTCGCTTGCCACAATATCGGCCAAGACCTGCATCGCCACCTGCATCGCTGGCAAGTTCTGACCAAT
This sequence comes from uncultured Klebsiella sp., assembly GCA_964482795.1. Classification (GTDB taxonomy): domain Bacteria; phylum Chloroflexota; class Chloroflexia; order Chloroflexales; family Roseiflexaceae; genus UBA965. The sequence goes on along the minus strand of CAYZZI010000008.1, from coordinate 66,571 downwards.
CGTATGATAAATCATGTGGGTCAGCTCGAGGTGCATGGCATCGCGCTCTTGGGCAACGGCCTGACCTTTCAGGTGCTCAAGATGCAACACGACTTCAATATGGCGTGCCAGCTCAATTTCTCGTTTGGCATTCAACAACGCAGTACGGCCAATGGCCTGCAAATAATACTGTACCGCATCAGGGAGTGCCCCCAACGAAAGATCACTTTCGACGACATCAGCGTCAGCGACACTTGATTCGACTTCGTCGTCGAGCAACATCTCATCGGTCAACACAGTCATTTCATCAAATCCTTTATCGTCATCCATCTCATGCAGCACTTCATTGGGCACGAGTGCTGCGTTTTGTGCCTGAGTCTTGTGGCGTACCGTCACGGATTCCTGAGAACGAGTGGCTGGGGGCACAGCCTTAGCAACCAAACCGTCAAAAGCCAGACTCATGTGATTCCTTGTACCGTTCCAATGTGCAAGAAGAAACCCATATGAAGGCGGCGCTCCTCACAGGATTGCCGCAACTCACGTACACAATATCTACCATCTTTGGGCGACAAATATCCGCACCTGTGCAGTGCGGTGTGAAATTTAGTATAAAACGATATTAAAAAATCTGTCAAGTACGCAACGCATTACAACTGAATGACCAAATCATCTATTCCAATCAACGATTCAATTATTCGGGTTGAATCTGCCACCAATCGTGGTATGGCAAAAGTATTGCAAGGGGAACAACGCGATCATGACTGAGGATCACCTGGGTGATGTGGATATTCTGCGGATCGATGTCGTGGATGGCTTGACGACAGTGACCACACGGGGGGATGACATACACTCGCCCGTTGGCATCACGCCATACGGCCACAATCTGCGCAATGGCATATTCGTTGCCCTCGCTGACCATGCGCGCAATTGCCACACGCTCAGCACATATCGTATTACTGCCCGTCAAGACACATCGGCCAGTATAGACGTGCCCAGTGGTCGTCACGAGCGCAGCTCCCACGTCGCCAATCAGACCATCTTTGAGCGGCTTGGGATGTACTTGTGTCGCCGCCACGTCAATCAACGCCTGCAGTTCCATCATTGGACGACCTTTCTTTCAAAAGAAAGATGCAGGCAGACGATTCGTCTACCTGCATCCTTGTTGTGGTCGGGGCGGAGGGATTCGAACCCCCGGCCTCACGGTCCCAAACCGTGCGCTCTACCAGACTGAGCCACGCCCCGTCGACACCATTGCATTTTACGCTCTCGGCGTACGAATGTCAAACCAATTTTGCCACGAATTTACACAATGGTACAATGTGCTACGACGATGTGGTCACTTGTACATCGCGTTTGAATTATTGTATGTCTATCAGACAGTGAGATCGCACCATGATTTATCCGCTTCTGCGCCACGCACTCTTCACGCTTGATGCCGAGGTTGCCCACGAGCGCACCGCCGCACTGCTCAAGCTCGCCGTTAAGACGCCTGGTATGGCAGCGGTACTGACACGTCTTTTTGCACCAGCGACGCGCGGGCTCGGTCAACAGATTGCCGGCATGCAGGTTGCACATCCCATCGGTCTTGCAGCGGGATTCGACAAACATGCTGATTTGACGCACGGCATGGCCTTACTCGGGTTTAGTCACATCGAGGTAGGGACGGTCACACCACGACCTCAATCTGGCAATCCTAAGCCACGACTCTTTCGGCTAGCCCAAGACGAAGCGCTGATCAATCGGATGGGATTCAACAGCGAGGGTATGCACGTTGTTGCTGAGCGACTTACCAAGCGCCCGCGTTCATTGCCCGTTGGTATCAACATCGGCAAAAACCGCGACACAGCCCTTGAGCAGGCCGGTGACGATTATCTTGCCGCATTCACACATCTTGCACCCCATGCCGACTACGTGGCTGTCAATATTTCATCGCCAAATACGCCGGGCTTGCGCCAGTTGCACGAAACGACGGCGTTGCGCGAGTTGTTAGATACGCTCATCAAGGCCAATCAATGGCAACGGCCGATTTTTCTCAAAATCTCACCCGACGAGACACACGCCCAACTCGAACAAGTCGTCTCAACCGCCATCGATGCTGGCATCAGTGGTTTGATTGCCACCAACACCACGTTGGCACGCCCCAATCTGCGGAGTGCCAATGCCAATGAGACGGGTGGCTTGAGTGGTGAACCACTCAAGCAGGCTGCACTCGAGACATTGCGATTTGTGGCACACCTCACCGCCAAGCGTGTTCCCATCATCGGCGTCGGCGGCATCAGTCGTGCCGAAGATGTCTATGCACGGCTCAAAGCAGGCGCGAGTGCCGTACAGCTCTATACGGCACTCGTCTACCAGGGTCCTGCGGTGGCAGCACGACTGAGTTGGGGGCTTTCGGCCTTGATGCGCCGTGACGGTGTACGCGACATCAGCGAAATCATTGGCGTCGACGTTCACTAACGACGCGATACCATCAAGAGTGCAGCGCCGTTTGCCGGGATTTTGACTGAGCGCACACTTTGGTTTTGTACCGTATAACTGCGCGTGCTCAGTTGATCGTGCAACAGCATCTCATCTTCGATGTTGAGTGGACTCAACAACATGTCAATGGTGGCATCATTATCGCTTGCGTTGAGTGCGACGACCATCATCTCGCGCCCATGGACTCGTGCAAACGCAACGGTACGGCTACTGTCACGGGCATGGAGCATGACGAGGGACCCACGGCGCAACGAGGTAAAGCTCTGCCGGAGCGAGATGCAGTTGCGCACCCACTCACGTAATTCTTCGTCCCAGGCATCGCGATTCCACGGGAAGCAGTCGCGATTCAATGGGTCTTTGCCGCCAGCGAGGCCGATTTCGTCGCCGTAGTAGATACTCGGTGCACCAACGTACATCATGAGAAAGAACATGGCGAGTTTCAGGCGTTCAACTCGCCCTTCTGCGAGCGTCAAAAAGCGCTCCGTATCATGACTACTAATCACGTTGTATTGTGCACTGATATGCGCCGGACGATAGCGTGCAAGTTCCGTTTCAAGCCCAGCCAAGAACTCCATTGCACTGGTGGTACGCAACGCAAAAAACCCCGTGGTTAAGGTACGCACCGGATAGTTCATCACGGCATCGAATTGCGTGCCGTCAAGCCATGGTGTTGCATCATCCCAAATTTCCCCGACAATATAGGCCTCGGGATTGGCCTGCTTAACAACATGACGAAACTCACGCCAAAAATCGTGGTCTTTAATCTCGTTGGGAACATCAAGGCGCCAGCCATCAATGCCGAATGCAATCCAATGACGCGCCACATCAAGCAAGAACTGGCGCACCGGTGGATGTGAGACATTCAGCTTAGGCAACGCCCGAATATCCCACCATGCCGCATATCCGGCCGGTTTGTTCTCATCGTACGGTGCCAATGGCAATGACTCGATATAAAACCAGTGACGATACGGCGAATCGGCGCCATTCTCTACCACATGATGAAAGGGATAAAACCCGCGCCCACAATGGTTGAACACACCATCAAGAATCACCTTGATGCCGGCTGCATGGGCTGTATCGAGCAACTCACGGAGTGCCGCATTGCCACCGAGCAACGGATCCACATTGTAGTAGTCGTCAGTGTGGTACCGGTGATTACTCGCCGAGCTAAATATCGGAGTCAAGTAGATGGCGGTGATACCCAATTCACTTAAATACGGAATATGTGCCGTGATACCGTTAAGGTCACCGCCCATAAAATTCGTACCAGTGGGTGTGGTGCCCCAGCGACTAAAGACCATACCATGAGCGTTTTGACCACTTGACTGAAAACGATCTGGGAAGATTTGATAGAAAATAGCATCCTGCACCCATTGTGGTACATGTGCGTGCGTTCCCGACATACCCATCCTCAACTTGATCATTGTGTACTTCGCTATTCTCATTATAATTCAAGAGATGTGCGTAGGAATAACGAGGAATCAATGAATAGCTGGTTGATTGTTGGTTTGGGCAATCCAGGAACACAATATGTCAATACCCGTCACAATATTGGTTTTGCGGTGCTCGACACCTTTAGTCGGCGGCATGCACTCAGCCCGAGTGGCACCCGAGCCCAGGCCACCCTCACGAGTGGCACCATCACCGGCACCAAGGTCGTCTGTGCGTGGCCCCAGACATTCATGAATCGCAGTGGTATCTCGGTCAGCGGACTGGCCAGTTGGTACAAAATCCCCCATGACCATATCGTAGTTGTCTACGACGACCTCGATTTACCTTTTGCCCAGCTCCGCCTGCGCGAAAAAGGGAGTGCCGGCACGCACAACGGCATGCGCTCAATCGTGCAACTCCTCGGCACCACTGACTTCAACCGCTTACGCGTCGGCATCGGCAAAACACCCGAAGGCTGGCAAACCCAAGCCTATGTGCTGGGCAAGTTTAACAGCCAAGAACAAACCGAGATGGATAACCTGCTCACCCGTGCCGGCGATGCGCTGACAACCATCGTCGAACAAGGCGTCATCATCGCAATGAACCGCTACAACGCCTAACAAAAACGCGCGGAGTGCGAGCACTCCGCGCGTCAGCCCTACCAATACTTATTCATCCGTATCAAAGCTCCAGGCATGTACCCCTTGGGTCGTAAACGAAAAATGACGCACCTGCATGCCGGCCTCGGTCAATACGCGCTCCATCTCGAGACGACGATCGAATGGACAGGCGATGACCATGAAGCCACCACCGCCAGCACCGGTGATCTTGCCACCCCATGCGCCGTGTTTGCGCGCCTTGGCATAGACCTCGTCGACAATCGGTGGAGCGATATAGGGCGAGAAGGCCTTTTTGACCTCCCAGGCATCGTGCAATAAGCGCCCAAAATCGTCGATTTTCTTGGCGCGTAACAACTTGACTGACTCATCAACAAAGGCCTTGGTCTCGTCGTGGTAGCGCAAGGTGTCACCTTGTTTGAGGCGATTGACCTGGTCGTTGACCAGCTGTTGCGTCAACAGTTTGCGGCTGCCGATATAGCCAATCAGCAGACAACTCTCGAGCTCGAGCAACGCCGTGGTGTCACTTAATACCGGCTCAACAATTACGCCGTTTTTGCTGAAGTGATAGACCGACATGCCACCAAACGCTGCAGCATACTGATCCTGACGCCCCCCGGGGATACCGAGATCAACGCGCTCAATCTTGTAGGCAGTCTCGGCCAACTCGTGCGGCGTCATCGGGATATTGTAGGCCTCACCCATCAACTTGAGCATGCTGACCACCAAGGCCGACGATGAGCCAAGCCCACTGCCGGGTGGCACATCGGAGAACATGGTCACCTCGACACCCTTGGCCAACGGCACCGCATCGAGCACTGCTTGGGGGAGACTCAATTTGCCGTCCCAATGGCCGGTCACGTTGCGACTGACCTCTTCGAGATCGAGTGAACGGATGGTCAAGGCACCGTCGTCACTCGGCTTCAACATACAGCGCACATATTTGTCGATGGTGCAGTTGAGCACCTTGCCGCCGTGCTCCTCGGCATACGGGCTGACATCCGTGCCACCACCAAAGAAGCCGATGCGCATCGGCGCTTTTGCTTTGTAAATCCGCATTACTCTGTTCCATCCTCAACAATCCACAAAGAGTATACCACGCAGCTAGTTGCGTGTGCCTTTGAGCGTCAAGACCAAATCCTTGGGGAAATCCGTCAGGCTCTCGAACGTGCCATCGGGCCGACACCAATACGTGTCCTCGATGCGCACACCGTAGCCCTTGCTCGGGTAGTACAACCCGGGCTCAACGCTGAACACCGCTCCCGGTACAAGTACATCGCCACGGTCGGCCAGTGATGGGAAGCCGAAATCCTCGTGCACCTCAAGACCCAATCCATGCCCGAGCGAATGCACATACCCCTCTTCGATGGGGTACTTTTTGCCAATCGTCTCGTGGCCACGTTGTTCAAAGTAATTGCACACCATGGTTTGGTACGGCTTGGTAGGCGCACCCAACTCGAACTCCTGCACGACCTCGTTGAACGCACCCATCACGTGGTCGTACGCCTCTTGTAACTCTGGCGTGGCATAGTCGATGGCAAACGTGCGGGTCATGTCGTGGTAGTACCCGGAGGCATCCTTGGGGAAGATGTCAAACACAATGGCTTGACCGCGCTGGAGCGCCATACTATCCTCGCCACGGGCATGGGGCAACCCGGCATCGCGACCCTGAGCGAAGATGGTGCCCTCGCCGACCATGCCGCGCGCAGCTAGCTCACGGTCAATTACGGCCCGCACATCACCAATCGTCATCTGGCGCTTGGTGGTCGGGTCAATCACATACGCACCATCGGCGTAGCCGCTGGTGATGTAGTCAACCGCCGCCTGCACCACCTCACAGGTTTTGCGGCCGACCTCGCGCATCACTGCCACTTCGTGGGCGTCTTTGGTGAGACGAGCGGCGCTTATCAGGTCTTTGTCGAACTCTGCCACAAACGTCACACCAGGCATGGCCGCCTCAAGACCGCGCAACAACGCCAAAAACGGCCCCGTTTGTACGGTGCCGTAGAGGCCAACTCGGCCGCTGACGCCGAGGTCGGTGTACATCTGACGACGCAGTTCGACCCGGGCAGCGAGGCGGTCGGGGATGCGGGCTGCGATGTCACGCAGGTTCCAGCGGCTCGACGAGACGCACACCAGGCCAGTCTCTTGGGCTTGGAGTACCTCCCAGTCGCTGTGGATGAGCATGGCCGGCTCGTTGCGCTTTTTGATGACGAGCCCAGTCAAATGCGCACCTCGCACAAAGTAGTTAAACGCCGGGTTAGCCGAGCCGAGACCATCGGGACCTTCGACCACGATGGCATCTAAATTGCGTTCGGTCATCAAACGATCAAGATCAGATTGCATTGCTCGTCTCCTTTGCCAGGGCACGCAGGCGTGCCAGATTATCGATATCGTCTTGTGGGTCGTTTTCTTTGGGCGTCTCAAGAATCATCGGCACCTGGCGGATCGCCGGTTGGAGCATCAGACTACGAAAGCCGTCGAGCCCCACAAACCCAGCGCCAATGTGCGCGTGCCGGTCGGTGCGGCTACCGAGATCCTTTTGGGCGTCATTGGCGTGGATGATTTTGAGGCGGTCAATGCCGATAATCCGATCAAAGTCAGCCACCAACTGCGCGGCAGTCTCAGGCGTGCGGAACTCGTAGCCGGCCACCAGAATGTGACAGGTATCGAGACAGATGCCCAGACGATCGGGGTACTTACAGGCTGCAATGATGGTTGCCAACTCTTCAAAGGTTCGCCCTAGTGTGGTCCCCTGACCGGCCGTCGTCTCAAGCAAGACGGTCACACCGGCGCCAACACCGCTTGCGAAGATGGCATCGAGCGCCTCGGCGACGCGGGCGAGACCGGCCTCAACCCCACTACCCACATGGGCGCCGGGGTGGGTCACGAGGTAGGGGATACCGAGGCGCGCACAGCGGTCGAGTTCGTCGGCAAATGCCGCCCGCGATTTGGCCTGTAACTCGGCATCGGGTGAGGCAAGGTTAATCAGGTATGAATCATGGACAACGAGTGGGTTGATGCCACTTTCGGCATGAGCAGTGCGGAACTGCGTTACCTCGGCATCGGTGAGGGCTTTGCCCTTCCACTGCTGTTGATTCTTGCTAAAAATTTGGATTGTGTCGCAACCGGCCGCCTTGGCATTGGCAAACGCCTTGTGTAGGCCACCTGAGGTAGACACGTGGGCACCAAATTTCATTGAGATTCCCTTTCTGCTGCGTCAGGCTTGCGTGCGGCGGTGATACTCGAGCACGCGTACCAAATCGGCCGGTAATGGGCTTTCAAAAGAGAGTGGCTGGTGTGTGCGTGGATGAGCAAAGCCGAGTTGGTAGGCATGCAAAAACTGGCGATCGAGTTTAATCGAACCAAACTGCGCTCCATAGACTGGATCACCGACAATGGGGTGCTGGATGTGCAAGCAATGCACGCGAATCTGATGGGTGCGTCCAGTCTCAAGCGTGGCCCGTAGTAATGTGAGCTGGCCGATACGTTCGAGTACCTGCCAGTGGGTACGGGCGCTCCGCCCACCGGTTACAACCGCCATGCGCAAGCGGTCACGCGGGTGACGCGCAATTGGTGCGTCAATGACGCCCTGTTCTTCGCGCATGCCACCAATCACCAGTGCCATGTACGACTTGTGCATGGTATGGGCGAGTTGTTGGTGTTGTAGATCGGCCAGGGCTGCATCGTTGCGGGCAATGACGAGCAAACCACTTGTGTCGCGGTCGATGCGATGCACGATGCCGGGGCGCACGCCACCGCCGATCACCATACCCGGGTAGTGCCACAACAGGGCGTTGACCAGGGTGCCACGTGGGTGGCCAGGGGCGGGGTGGACGACCATGCCGGCCGGTTTGTCGACCACGATGATGTCGTCGTCAGCATACACCACGTTGAGCGGAATTTGTTCGGGCACAAGCGCGGTATCAACTGGCTCTGGCACAATCACACTGATGCGATCGCCGACCCGAAGTGGCTCTGCTGCACGAGTTGGGGCGTCATTGCGCAGGATATGGCCTTGGTCGATAAGGCGTTGCACGGCACTGCGCGAAATATCCGGGAGTGCGTCAGCCACGAAGCGGTCAAGACGCACTCCCTTGTCGGCAGTATCAACCACCAACAATACACTCTCATCATCAGGCGTGGTCACGTGGTTGCTCTGTTTCTGTTGATTTGGGATCGAGCTCATCACGGAGCGAGGTAATCACCAAGGCGATGACGCTGACGGTGATGGCACTATCGGCCACATTGAATATTCCCGGAAACCAGGTGACGTGCACGAAGTCCGTCACAAACCCTTGGCGGATGCGATCGATGATGTTGCCAATGGCACCGCCCAAAATCCCGCCCATGGCGAGTTGTGTGACCACGGTGTGATTCATCTGGTAGCGGTACATGTACATGGCGCCAAGTGAGATGATGATATTCATCACAGTAAAAAAGTGGGGCACACCTTGGAACAAGCCAAAGGCTACACCGGTATTCTTCACGTATGTCAAGTACAACCATGGTGGGAGCACCGGCATACTTGTGCCTTCAACGGGACCAAGATTCGTATCAATCCACCACTTTGTGATGCGGTCAAGCGTTACAATCACAATAAAAACGATTGCTGGTATACGCCAATACTGGCGGAACTCACTCATCATTACCATGCTCCTCAGGCTGATTCAACGGCGCGATACCCGCCCACACTCCCAGGATTAAACGTCTCAGCAAATGCGAGTAAGAGTGCAGCCGCCATGCTACACTCCTCACGAAGCACGGTATGCATTGCTTCACCACTCAGCGCAAGCAACACCTCACTGATGTCGCTGGTCCCAGTGGCGTAGATGTGCATCGCACTCACTGTCCGACTGTCTGGCGAAAAAGCACGACGAATCTCGATGGCGAGCACTTCATGCTCGACATCTTCGTTGAAGAGACGTCGTACTACCTGGCGAATTGCGGCCTGTGCGCTCTTTGCTAATTCATAATCGCTGCGCTTTTCAGTGAGCGACAGCGGTACCGTGTAGTTCCACTGAATCTCGAGAGGCGTTTGCACAGTTGAACCATCATGGATGTGATGTGACGCCCCCCACGTCAACGTAGCCTCGACCCACGGGGGCATGTTCGCATCCGTCAGCGGTTCCCCATGATCGGGGAAGAGATGAACTCGAAAGGTGCGCTCAAGCGTTGCTGGTGTGATATATTCGACGATTTCGTGTTCGTGAAGACCAACTTGCGCCCACGTTGATTCAAATGCGTTGATTAACTCTTCATAACTCAGTGACATAGGTGCCTTATTCACTACGAGGCAGTATAGTGCCCGCTTTTATTCTATCATTTATCACACAAAAAAACCGTCTACAAGGCACAAGCATCCGACAATGCGTGCTATACTACATCGTAGATTACAAATAGTGAACAACGCATGTCAGTGACGATAATTACAATTCCAAATCATGGCGCACACAGTCATACGCGCCACCCCGAAAATGCCGCTCGTGCGGATGCAATTGTCACCACATTGCGTGAATCAGCATCAGCGTATTGCCGGTTTGTACAGGCCAATCCGATTACACCCGATTGGCTCAAAACCATTCACACAGAGCAATATATTGCGTGGCTCCACCAAAAAGTCACCACCATGACTGGTCAATACAGCTGGATTGGTGAGGACACGTATCTAACAGAATCGACGTACGATGTTGCCCTGCACAGCGTTGGTGCAGCCTGTGCCGCTGTAGATGCGGTGATGCGCGGCGAGCGTGCGTTTGCGTTGGGACGACCACCTGGTCATCATGCCACACCGAGTACCGCTATGGGCTTCTGCTTCTTTAACAATATTGCGATTGCCGCACGCTACGCCCAACAGCGCCATGGTTTGACGCGCATTGCGATTGTGGACATTGACGTGCATCACGGCAACGGCACTCAAGACGCCTTCTACACGGACAAGCATGTCTTGTTTATATCGAGTCACGGATCGCCGTTGTATCCGTTCAGTGGCACACTCAACCAGACAGGCAAAGGAGAGGGTATTGGCACAACGCTCAATATTCCGATGCCGGCCCAGAGTGGTGATGCAGCGTTTTTGCGCGTGTATCAACAGGTCGTTGTGCCTGCACTGTATGCCTTCAAACCCGAACTTGTGCTCATATCCGCAGGATTTGATGCGCATTGGGATGATCCCATCGGCAACTGTCGTCTTTCAGCAAGTGGGTATGCGGCAATCATTGATGCGCTCATCGATGCCGCAAATCATCTGTGTGATGGGCGCATTGCGGCAATCCTCGAAGGCGGGTATAGTCTTCCTGCACTTTCGGCCTGCAGTCATGCCCTCACTGCGCGGCTCGCAAATCGACCGCTACCGGAAGACCAGCTAGGGACACGGCCAAGTAATCCACACAGTGCCGATCAAACAATTGCATGGTTGACGAGTAACCATCCACTTCTCCAGCACACCAAAGGAGTCTCGGCATGACGGTTGCAGTGATTGATTATGGAGCGGGCAATCTGCCAAATGTCGTCCGTGCCTTGCGTCATCTGGGCGTACCATTGCAGGTCACCAACAATCCAGCAGTAGTCGCAAGTGCACCTGCGGTCATTCTGCCGGGCGTGGGGGCCACCCTTGATACGATGACCACACTCAAGCGCACAGGACTTGACGAGGCCATCCGCGACGCCATCCAGCGCAACGTGCCGTTTTTGGGGATTTGTGTGGGCATGCAGGTGTTGTGTGCGAGTAGCGATGAGTTTGGGCGCCATGCGTGTTTGGGCGTATTTGACGGCAACGTGACCCGGTTCCCCGATACCGACAAAGTACCTCAAATCGGCTGGAATCAGGTGAACTACACGCCAGCGTTTGCCACACACCCGTTGTTTGACGGCATCCCTGATAGCACGGATTTTTATTTTGTGCACTCGTACTACTGTGCTGTTGACCCGGCTATTGTGGCAGGGACTACGCAGTACTCGTGCGAATTCCCGAGTGTGCTCGTGCGTGGCACTGTGGCCGCTGCACAATTTCACCCCGAAAAAAGCGGTGCGGCCGGGTTGCGCTTGATGCGCAACTTCGTGACACACATGGCCAAAATCGAATGCGAGCCAACCAATGTTTGAACTTTATCCTGCAATTGACATTCATGAGGGGCGCTGTGTGCGCCTCACTCAAGGTGACTTTGCCACGGCCAACGTCTACGACGAATCGCCGGCCAATGCGGCACGCCGTTGGGTAGCCGCGGGGGCCACTCACTTGCACGTCGTCGATCTCGACGGTGCCAAGGCAGGGTACCCGGTTAATACCGCGGCCATCGAGGCCATTGCCAAGGCTGTCCATGTACCCATTCAGCTCGGTGGTGGCATTCGTTCACATACCGATGTGGCCACCGTCCGTGCGCTCGGCGTCACACGCGTCATCATCGGCACCAAGGCTGTCCAGGATGCACAATTTGTGGCCGACCTCGTGGCAACACACGGTGATGCGATCATTGTTGGCGTCGATGCACGCGACGGTCTCGTGCAGACAGCCGGGTGGTTGGCCGGATCTGCAGTACAAGCGAGCGACTTGGTTGCACACATGGCACAGCTCGGCGTTGCCCGTATCATCTACACTGACATCAGTCGTGACGGGACGTTGAGTGAGCCGAACTACGCCGCCACGGCCGCACTTTTGTCGGCACACGGGCCCAAGATTATCGCATCGGGGGGTGTAAGCCACACCAATCAACTCGTGACACTCGCTCGACTCGGCGTCCACGGAGCCGTGGTTGGGCGTGCACTTTACACCGGCGCAATTCAGCTCAAAGATGCACTCCACACGTTACAACAGGAGGACGTATGACTAATTCAATGAACAGTATCAGCGACAAAATCGCCGACGAACGTCAGCGGGCGGCAGGGCAAGCACAAATTGCCCAACTCCAAACACAAATCGACGATTTGCGTCGGGCCATGAACGACCAGAACCAGAAGTACCAGCTGGCCATCGAACAATTGCGCCACAGCGAGAGCCAAGTCGCCGAACTGCAGAATCAGTTTGTGCGTCAAGCCCAAGAAATCACCCAGACGGTAGAAGGCTTTCGTCGCGATATGAGCACCCTGCGCAAAGAAGTCGCCAGTTCGCTCGTCAAAATCGACGATAGCATTCGTCCTATTCGTGACATGCAAAACCAAATCCAAGAATTAGCTGAGGCGCGCAAGGCCGATCGTATTACGGTGGCCGGGTTGATTAATCGCCTCACTGAATTCGACCAAAAGATTGGCTCACTCTTTGCCTTGGTCAAAGAAGCCGAAGAACGCTACCGTGCATTGGTGACGCGTATCGAAACACTCCAGGGCACCGAGGACACGCGTCGTACTGAACTCCGCAAGATCCTCGAAGAAGTGCAAATCGAGAAACAACACCTGCGTCGCCAAGCCATCGAAAATCAGCAACTGGTGGCCGACAGCAAACTGCTCGTCAGCGAACAACAGAGTCGCATGCTCCGCATCGAGGACTTCCGCGCCCAAATCGACAAAGTCGTAAACGAAATGCCCGAGCAGATGGTTGCACTGTCGAATCGCATCACCGAGCTGTTGCAGGAAAGCAAAAAAATCGAACGCACCTCGACTGAGCGCTTCTTGGTCAACCAACAGCGCATCGAAGAAATTCGCATCCAGCAGGACGACAAAATCACCTCCATCCAAGAAATGGAAGATCGGCATATCCGTCAGATCACTGCCTGGATTGAGCGTATCGATAGCCATGTGCGTGACCTCGAACAACGCCTCACCAAAACCAGTAATCGGCTCGAGAACGCACAACACGAACAAACAGCGCATTTTCAAGACATCGAAGAGCGCGAGATGGAACTCTACGGTTCGCTTTCAAAGATGCTGAATGGCATGCTTGAGCGTGTCAAGGCGAGTCAATCTGCTGCGGCTGAAGCCGACGGAAAGACGCGTTAATCATGCTCAAACGTCGCATCATTCCATGTCTTGACGTCAAAGCTGGCCGTGTGGTCAAGGGAGTCTCGTTTGTCGACCATCGCGATGCTGGTGACCCTGTGGTCCTCGCAGCATACTACAACGACAGCGGTGCCGACGAGTTGGTCTTTTATGACATCACTGCTAGCTCTGATGAGCGCAACATCATGGTTGACGTCGTAGAACGCACCGCTGCACAGGTGTTTATTCCGCTGACGGTTGGCGGTGGCGTCCGTACGGTTGACGACATGTATCGCATGCTCCGCGCCGGCGCCGACAAAATCTCAATCAACACGGCAGCAGTGCTCAACCCTCAACTAATTACCGACGGCGCCAAGCGCTTTGGCAGCCAGTGCATCGTGCTCTCAATTGATGCTCGACGCGTGCCACACCCCGACAAATCGCCCTACTGGGAGGTATTTACGCATACCGGTGCCAATGCGCGTTCGACAGGACTCGATGCCGTTGAGTGGGCAGTACGCGGTGCCGAGCTGGGTGCCGGGGAGCTCGTCATCAACAGTATGGATGCCGACGGCACCTACGCCGGCTATGACCTTGCACTGTTGCAGGCCATCTCAAGCCGGGTCGGCATCCCGGTGATTGCGTCGGGCGGCGCTGGCACCCCGGATCATCTGTATGATGGACTCATGGTGGGTGGTGCCGATGCCGTCCTGGCTGCAAGCATCTTCCACTTCGGCAATTACACCATCCATCAGGTCAAAGATGAACTGCGCCAACGCGGCGTGCCTATGAGGTAGCGTATGCACATCACGGTGCGTTATTTTGCCGGTCAGCGTGATATCACCTCGTGCCACAGTGAGCAACTTGACGTTGCGGTCGGGAGCACGTTGGCCTCCGTATGGCAGGTACTCGAGGAACGGTACCCGGGACTTGTGCCGTTCCGCGGACGTGTCTTATATGCACAAAACGCTCGTTTTGTAGCGGCCGACACCACGCTCAACGACGGCGACACGGTCGCATTCATTCCACCGGTCAGCGGTGGCTCCTTCAGACCATTTGTGGTGACGGCGCATCCTCTCGATCCAGCACCGCTGGTGGCCCACGTCAGCGCGCCGAACGTCGGTGCCATTGTCACCTTTGCCGGCACCGCACGTGACCACTTCGGCGAGCGGGCCACCGCCCGCCTCGAATACGAGGCCTACGTCGACATGGCCGAACAGGTGCTCGCTGACATCGCCGTCGAGGCTACCACGCGCTTTGGGCTCGTCAATGTGGCCATCCACCACCGCATCGGGATACTTGAAATCGGCGAGACGGCCGTGCTGGTCGTCGTCGCGTCTGCACATCGCGGGCCAGCCCTCGAGGCTACCGGCTGGATCATGGACCGTATCAAAGAGATTGCCCCGATTTGGAAGAAAGAGCATTGGGCCGATGGCGCCCAAGAATGGATTGGGAACGAAAAAGAGCGCTGACGCACGAACACGCCGGAGTGCATGTGCATGCACCCGGCGTATTGATGTCGTTCAACGATATGCTCATGCAACCCGCTACAACATCCCCTCGACCTCACGACTACACAGCATCGCCAACACCGCTTTGTGGGCGTGCAGGCGATTCTCTGCTTGATCAAACACGATTGACCGCGGGCCGTCAGCCACGCTTTCAGTGACCTCTTCGCCACGATGCATCGGCAAGCAATGCATGAATTTGGCGTTGGGACGAGCGGCACTCATCAACTTGTCAGTGACTTGATAGGGCTCAAGCGCATGAATGCGTTCAGGCACATCGGTTTGGCCCATGCTCACCCAGACATCGGTGTAGATAACGTCGGCATTGGCCACGGCCTCGTATGGATCATCCGTCATCACCACTTCTGTCTCGTTCTGTTCGGCGAGTGCACGCGCCTCGGCGACGACAAGTCGATCGGGGGCGTAGTGTGGTGGCGTCGCCACGGCGATATTCATACCGGCCAACGGGGCCGCATGCAACAACGAGTGCACCATATTATTGCCGTCACCGACATAGGCCATCTTGACGCCACGCGTGCCGCCGAAGTACTCTTTGACGGTAATCAAGTCGGCAATCGTCTGCGTCGGGTGGTGCATATCACATAAGCCGTTGATAATTGGCACGCGCGATGCTTCGGCCATTTCGGTCAAGACGCTGTGCGCAAAGACGCGCGCCATGATGACATCGACGTAGCGTTCGAGCACCCGTGCAGTGTCAGCAATGGTTTCACCGCGTGACAGCTGCATGTCGTTCGAACTCAAAAACATCGCATGGCCGCCGAGTTGCGTCATGCCAATTTCAAATGCACCACGGGTGCGCGTCGATGGCTTGAAGAACATCATTGCGAGCGTTTTGCCAGTCAACAGCGCATGTGGCACACCGCGGCGTAACCGCCCTTTGAGCGTCAAACCGATGGTCAACAGATCAGCCATCTCCTGTTGAGTGACATCGTTCATCTTGAGCAAATCGCGACCATAGAGTGAATGTGCCATTATCAGTTACCCTTTGCTGATACAACAACGCATGAACAGTGCTCCGTCTGCGCCATTCTTCATCTCAACCCTAATCAAACGACACCGGCAATGTGGCATCGCGATGATGTGCAAAAAATAAGTCAATCTGGTGCGGTTGCACGCGATCGAGCGATAATTCGGGGATCTCGTCACGCCCAAACCAGCCAATCGCGCTAGTCTCTGTGGTAACTTGAGCTTCACCACCGACCACCTCACACATAAAGTAGATGATGTAGATGTGCCACGGAATGGGCAAATGCCCCTGCTTATCGCGATCAAGCACTGCAATTAACCGGGTAATTCGCACGTCGTAGCCCGTCTCTTCGCGCACTTCTTTGAGACACACCGCAGACGGGGTCGTGCCTACATCGGCCCAGCCGCCCGGTGGTGTCCAGCCACCATCGGCCTTTTCACGCACAAGTAACAGCCGATTCTGCGCATCAAAAATAATCGCTCGCACCCCAACCTTGGGCGTGGCATAACCGTGCTCGCGCGCAAAGAGCGCCCGTACCGGCTCAATCGGCATGTCACTGCCATGGGCCATCATCTCGGCCGCAATGTCGCTCAGCTCCTGGTAGCGCTCTTTGTCGTAGACATCACGCCCATACTGCAAACCACTTTGCGCAATTGCCTGCAGGCGACGCGTCCACACCAACCATTGCGGCGTCATCATCATGCTCCCATCCAACCCAAAGACGCAACACGCTTAGCGGGCACCCAAACAGACCTCGGCCGCCTTGAGTTGCTCAGCTACGGCCTGTGGACCAGTTGCCCCTGGCACTGTACGGGCCGCCACGGATGCGGCCATACTAAAGCACGCCATCACGTCAGCCTTGAAGGTGCTATCTACCGATTGGAACGCCTCGAGTGGCAATTGGACCATCTTGACACCACGCTCTTCGGCCAGACGCACCAACTGCCCAACCACCTTGTGCGCCGTACGGAACGGCACACCACGATCGACCAGATAATCCGCCACATCCGTCGCCAACATGGCATCATCAAGCCCGCGTTGGAGCGCTGCCTGATTGAACTTGGCCGTTGCCAAGGCTCCAGCTGCCACCGGCAAGGTCAACTCAAGCGTGCGTGCCGCATCAAACAACGGCTCTTTATCCTCTTGCAGATCTTTGTTGTAGGCCGAGGGCAAGCCCTTGAGCACGGTCAGAATCGTCATTAAACTGCCGACCAAACGACCCGACTTACCACGCGCCAACTCGAACGAATCGGGGTTCTTCTTTTGGGGCATCAGGCTCGACCCGGTTGAATAGGCATCAGCCAGTGTCACAAAGCCATATTCTGCGCTTGAGTACAAGACCATGTCCTCGGACAACCGGCTGATATGAATGCCAATCATCGAGGCGCAGAAGAGATACTCCGCAATGAAATCGCGGTCGCTAATCGCATCCACACTGTTGGCCGAGATACCCAGCATGCCCAAATCAGCCGCCAGTGCATGCCGGTCGACCTTGAGCGGCGTGCCCGCAATGGCACCTGATCCCAACGGTAGAATGGCCACGCGCGCATAACAATCAGCCAGACGCTGACGGTCGCGCTCGAGTGGCCAAAAGTGCGAAAGCAACCAGTGCGCAAGCAGAATTGGCTGGGCACGTTGTACGTGGGTATACCCGGGAATAATCAAATCACCGGCGGCTTTAGCTTGAGCGACGATGGCCTGTTGCACCATGCGCACCGCCTCGTCGGCGCGACGGATTGCCCCCATCGTCCACAAGCGGATGTCAGTGGCGACTTGATCGTTGCGACTGCGCCCAGTGTGGAGTTTGCCAGAGACGCCGCCCACGATCTCACCCAAACGGCGCTCGACAGCCGAATGGATGTCTTCGTCGTCGGTTTTTGCTGGAAAAGCGCCACTGGCGAACTCGTCATACACCGCCTGCAACCCGCGCAACAACTCGTCACGCTCGGCAGTGGTAATCACACCGGCGGCACAAATTTGCCGCGCCCACGCCATACTGCCGGTAATATCCTCGGCCCACATGGTCCGGTCAAACGGGAACGAGTTGTTGAACTCGGCCATGCGGGCATCAATACCCTCACTAAATCGCCCACCCCACATCGCATACCCCCAATTCATTGACCGCAATAATTCACTGTCACCAGCATACCTGCAGTGTCCTTTTGATCGCATCGTACATCCGCCACCCATCACACCTGATTCGTACGCGCACGCAGACCTAGCACGACCGTGACAAGCAGACACAGCACGATTGTTGCACCAGCCACCCATATGCCGATGGCAAATGATTGTGGCCAATACCAGAAACGCACGTCATTGGAACCCGCTTCGAGAACAACACCGCGAAAGACACCGTTGACGGTGTATATGGGCTGTTCAACCCCATTCACCGATGCATGCCACCCCGGATAGTGTGTGTCCGTGAGGACCAACATGGATCGTCTCTGCACGGTTGTGGTGATACGCACCTCATTCGCCGTGTATGACGTGATGGTTGGAATATCAGCATCACCATCACCATCAACACCATGTACCGCAAGTTCAGGCACGACATCGGTGGTTGTCACTGCCTGCCGTAATGGGAACTGCGCATCGCGCAGTCGTTCGTATGCACGATTCGCATCCGCATAGTACTCCACACGATGCACAATATAGGCACGTGGCAACACATCGGGATTTTCGTAGATACTTCCCTCATCGCTTTGATGCACTAGGCGCAATCCCGGATACGCGTCAATGTTCGATGATTTCGGCTTGAACAGCACAAACCGCACATTCACCAGATCGAGCCACTGTGGCGTCGCTGATGCACCCGTAATATAGACGCTCACGCCTATCGGCTCGTCGTGCTGCTTGCCCTCCCACCGACGCACAAATTGCGCATATGATCCCCACATCAACGACTCAAACCCACGGATGTCTTGGATCTCAGCGACCATACCCGTATTTGACTGATAAAACGGATAGTCTGCACTAAACACACGAAACACACCCGATTGCGACCGCAAAAACTGACTCATGCGCGTGGGAGGCACAATCGGGTCATCATCACTGCGCGGTTGCACTTCACGCTGTAAATCAGGAGTTGGACGATAAATGGCGTGTGGTGACTGAAACGTCTGCATCGGTGCCCAGTACCACCACACATCACCGGCGGCAACCAGCAACAGCAGCACCATCACCCACTTCTTCCACGGGATTGATACACGCCACAACAAACACCCAATCACGACGCTACTGATGGCGATGACGCCCCCCATGCCTTGCCATGACCGGAGTGCCTGCCAGAAAATGCCCGGATCCGAACGGCGCATCCACACGATACCCACCAACACGAACAGCGTCCACACAACAGCCCACCCACGGAGCCATCCATCGTGGTCTCGCCGATTATGACCGTGCAACAACACATCATCGAGTGTACGAGCCGCTACGACGCCCATAGCAATCAGACCCACCACCAGACAACGGGTCAATTCATTGAACTGTGACACGATTGGCATCCACTGCCACATCGCCGGCGCAGAAAATGAAAACAACCAGACGAGTACGGCAACACCGGCCCATAGTCGCATCATCTGACCAGCACCACGCCACAGACCCAACACAAATAACCCCAGCGGAATCAGGCCAATATAGTGCTCTGCAACGGCCTTGTTCCCTTGAACACCCCAATCACCTGGTTGATGCCAATTCGTGAACACCTCAGGAAAGATGAATGTCATAAATCCTGCGGTATTGCCACCACTTACGCGGCGTAACATGGTACTCGTCAACTCGAGCGTTGGTAGCAACTGCGGCAAAAAGAGCCCGACAAACAAGAGCGCACTCACCGCCGTCCACAGTAGCGCCGTACGCATGTGCTCCCGGTACAACTGCCACGTTGCGGCTATGATCGTACATCCCGAGACCACCGTAATGAAAAACGATGTGTCAGGCTGTGCTAACCACGCCATCACATTTGCACCCACGAACAGCAATACAGCACGCCATTGGCGCATCACATCACCGGTGCCAACAGCATTCGTTACACACAATGCACCTACGAGCGCCACCGGGGCCCAGGCAATTGCACCGCCGATATCAGGAATAGACACCCATTTGGCCACAAATCCATTGCCGAACGCCACAATCGCCACAAGCAGAGCAGGATAGGCACGCACGCCACTCATCCGCCCAAGCATCCAACTTGCCACGGCCGTAAGTGTCGAATGAAACCAGGCTACGACACCAAATGCGTATGCAGTTGGCAACAGGGCAAAGATCCAGTTGACCGGGTAGAGCACACTACTATTTGCAACCGCCAAAAACGGCGTGCCCGCAAAGACATAGGGATTCCACAACGGGATCTGGCCTGCCCAGAATTCACGGGCCATGAAGAGTCGATAGGGATAGTATTTGGTAACAAGATCGCTCAACAACGTGTGACCAACAAACCCAGGACGTTCGTACGAGTAGCTCCACGGGGCAATTTGAGCCACCACATTCAGCGGGAGTGCCACAGCACCACCCCACAACACCGGCGCGTAACACACGCAGGTCACCATGACTATGATAGCTACCGCAATACGATCATCGCTCGTCCACCGCATCACACGTTGTCTCCCTTGTACACACAATCACTGGGTTAGGTGGTGTAGTGTGCGTTGACCTCGACGTACTCCTTGCTGAAGTCACACGTCCACATCGTGGTCGCCGCCTGCCCCAAGCCCAAATCGAGCGTAATGTAGACGTTTTCACGGCGTAATAAGCCAGACGCTGCATTCAAATCGACGTCGAGCGGCATACCGGCTTTGACCAGCCGAATTTGCTCAGCACCAAGGCCGAAATCAAGGGTCAACGTATCAGGGTCAATGGCGGCCCCGCTGTACCCAGCCGCACACACCACACGCCCCCAATTCGGATCATTGCCGTGAATGGCCGTTTTGACGAGCGGTGAGCAGGCAATGCTATCGGCTACGCGATGCGCCATGTGGTCATCGATGGCACCCGTCACGCGAATCTCGACCAACTTGGTGGCACCTTCGCCGTCACGAGCGATCTTTTTGGCCAAATCGACACACACGACGCGCAACGCCTCGACGAACTCGGCAAACTCGGCCTGCCCAATAGTCACACCCGATACGCCTGAGGCGAGGAGCAACACGGTGTCGTTGGTGCTCATATCGCCGTCGACGCTGATGCGATTAAAGCTCATGTCGCTGACGCTTTTGAGTGCGTCGTAGAGCAACTCCGGCGCAACTGCGGCATCGGTGGTCACAATTGACAACATGGTGGCCATACCCGGGTGAATCATACCGGCGCCTTTGGCCATGCCGGCCACCGTAATCGTCTTGCCGGCCACTTGCATGGTTGCATGGGCACGCTTGGGGTGGGTATCGGTGGTCATGATGGCCTCTGAGGCGGCAATGGCGTTTTCGCTCCAGGTATCTGGCGTAAACGAGGCGATACCGGCCGAGACTTTCGTCATGTCGAGCTGTCGGCCAATCACGCCGGTTGAGAGCACCAGCACTTGGTCGGCCGTCGCACCAATCATGTCTGCAGCGAGCTGAGCCATGCGACGTGCATTCACCTTGCCCTCGTCTCCCGTACAGGCGTTGGCACAACCGGCGTTGGCAATCACCGCCCGCATGCGCCCAGCCGAGGTCGAAAGCACTTCACGGTCATACAACACCGGTGCCGCTTTGACGCGGTTGGTGGTAAACACGCCCGCCGCACTACACGGCGCATCAGCGACGATTAACGTCAGGTCGAGTGCGCCGTTCTTTTTCAATCCACAGGCCGTCGCTACCGTGCGAAAGCCGGGGGCAAGGGTGAATACATCGTTCATGGTTTATTACTTCCCGTCAACCAATGCCTGCACCTTCATGGGCAGACCGAAAATCTTAATGAAGCCCTCAGCGTCCTTCTGGTTGTACGAATCACTCATCGTAAAGCTGGCGATGTCTGGGTTGTACAAGGTACGATCCGCCTTGCGACCAACCAACATGGCATTACCCTTGTACAGCTTGAGGCGCGCCGTACCGGTGACGTTCTCTTGGGTCACATCGAAAAACGCCTGCAACGCATGGCGCAACGGCGTGAACCACTGACCGTAGTAGACAACCTCGGCGTAGCGATGAGCGACCACGTCCTTGTAGTGCAAAGTGTCACGGTCAAGCGCTAACTGCTCAATGGCCTGATGTGCCGTACGAATCAATGTGCCGCCCGGGGTCTCATAGACACCGTGGCTCTTCATGCCGACCAAACGATTCTCGACCAAGTCAATGCGACCAATACCGTGCTTGGCACCCAGATTATTGAGCGCAATCAACAACTCCACTGGCCCCATGGCCTGACCATTAACACTAACGGGGCGCCCCTTGACGAAGCCAATTTCGACGTACTCGGCTTGATCGGGCGCATTCTCAGGTGAATTGGTCAGTGTGTACATCTCTTCTTCGGGCTCATGCCACGGGTTCTCCAAAATGCCACCCTCGTGCGACATGTGCCAGATGTTGCGGTCACGGCTGTAGATTGACTTGAGCGTGGCCGAGACGGGCACGTTGTGCTCGGCGGCGTAGTCGAGCGCATCCTCGCGTGAGCGGATGTTCCACTCGCGCCATGGAGCAATCACCTTGAGTTGTGGTGCGTAGACCATGTAGGTCAACTCGAAGCGCACTTGGTCGTTGCCCTTGCCGGTACACCCATGTGACAACGCATCAGCACCCTCTTGCAAGGCGATTTCGGCTTGACGCTTGGCAATCAATGGGCGTGCCACTGAGGTGCCGAGCAAGTACAAGCGCTCATAGGTGGCACCTGATTGAATCAGCGGGAAGAGATAGTCGCGCACAAATATCTCGCGCACATCCTCCACATAACACTTCGAAGCACCACTGGCGATGGCCTTCTCCTCGATACCCACCAACTCGTCGTCTTGGCCTAAATGACCGCAGTAGCAGATGACCTCTGGGTTGCCATAGTTCTGCTTCAACCACGGCACGATGATGCTGGTATCAAGACCACCTGAATAAGCCAGCACGACCTTCTTGACTTTGGGACGCTCCATGTGACCACTCCTTTTTGTGTTATGTAAATAAAAGCTCTACATCATCACGGGTCAACGTCTTCACCCCGCCCCGCTCCGGCGTAATAAGCTGACTTACCAACTCTCGTTTGCGCTCCTGCAGCTGAAGAATCTTCTCCTCCACCGAATCGCGCACCACCATCTTGTAGACCATCACCGGGCGCGTCTGACCAATCCGATGCGTCCGATCAGTCGCCTGCATCTCAACCGCCGGATTCCACCATGGGTCCACATGAATCACATAGTCGGCGGCCGTCAGATTCAAGCCCACCCCACCAGCGCGCAAGCTAATCAAAAAGAACGCATAACGATCGTCGTGTTGGAATGAGTCAATAATTCGCTGACGATCCCTCGTCCGTCCATCAAGATAGGCGTACTCAATCCCACGCGCATCAAGCGCCTCGCGCACAATCGTCAGCATCTGCACAAACTGCGAGAAGATGAGCGCCCGATGCCCCGAGGCGCGAAGCGTCTCAATCGTGTCGAGCAACGACTCAAACTTCGCCGAGGTTCCGGCGCTCTTGGGATCAATCAAGCGTGGATGATTACAAATCTGACGCAAGCGCAACAAGCCCTCAAGCATCTTGACTCGCGCCTGTTGTTGGCCTGCGGTATCAATCAACCCCAAGAGCAGCGCCCGATAATGATCGCGTTGGGCGTTGTACAACTTGCGCTGCTCGGTATCCATCTCGCTCATCAGCACATGTTCGGTGCGCGACGGCAAATCTGGTGCCACTTGGTCCTTGGTGCGACGCAAAATGAATGGATACGTCAAGCGCTTGAGCAGCTTGAGCGCCGCCTCGCGCCCATCACCGTCACGCGTGAATGTATCACGGAATGTCTCGGCACTCCCGAGTAAGCCCGGGTTCAAGAACGAGAATTGTGACCACAACTCGACCGCACTATTCTCGATGGGCGTACCCGTCAGCGACAAACGACGATCGCTCTGCAAACGCCGTACTGCTCGGGCTGTCTCGGCTGATGGGTTTTTGATGGCCTGCGACTCATCAAGGATGATGTACTGAAATCGATACTGTGATAGCATTTCAACATCACGCAACATGGTGCCATATGTCGTAAGAATCATGTCATATTTATCAAATATTTTGTTCGTCTTGCTCCGCCCCTGATCAATGTGCGTCAACACGCTCAGTTGTGGCGTAAAGCGTTGGGCTTCCCGTTGCCAGTTATAAATCAACGAGCGTGGCATCACAATGAGTATCGCTGGTGCTTTGGGGGCTCGTTCACGCATTGATTGAATAAACGCCAAGGTTTGAATCGTCTTGCCGACACCCATGTCGTCAGCCAGACACCCGCCAAAGCCGTACGTGTTCAAAAAGTGCAACCAGTCGTAGCCCGCTTTTTGATAGCTCCGTAACGTGCCCGTAAATCCCATCGGCAACGACTGAGACTCAATCTGACTAAATAAACGCAATTGATTACGTCGCGCTTCAAATTGCGCATCAACGGTGGCATGTTGCGCCTCTTGCACCAGTTGGTCGACCACCGCAGCTTGCGCACCAGCGTAGCGCATCGTCTCATCGCGCTCACTACCCATGGCAAAAATCGGCGCAAGACGCTGGGCAAATTCGCTGGGCACCAAGCCAAGTGAGCCATCTGGCAACAAAATATAGCGCTCACGACGCATCACTGCCCGCCGCACCGTCATCAGATCTACCGACAAATCACCGAAGTTCACCACCGCAGAGACATCAAACCAGTCAATACTTGAATTGACTTGTACGCGGATTTGCGGCGTGTCAGTACGCATCTGCACGGTCGTCAAATTGGCTTCACCACGAATCTGCATGCCGCTTGAGGCCAAGAATCCAACAATGCGCACCATGAAATCAGTCGCTGGTATGGCACGACGCAAGCGGAAACAACCATCATCATTGAGACGTAACCCTTGTTGCTCAAGTAACGCAATAGCGGCTTTTTCAGCATCGCTGTCACGTTTAATGCGTACCAAATGGAGTTCTTCGGCTCCGTGTAACACTGCTTGGCGTGGGTAACTTTCGTCAAAGGAGAGGAGGTACTCAGCATACGCAAAATCAACGGTTACGTGGAGTGTGCCAGCATGTTCACCCAACGTGATAATCACATCAGGTTCACCCGCAATATCGTCCCAACGCAACGCTGCTCCACATAGTGGAATGCGTTGTGCTAATTCAAGCAGACGTTGATCAAAGCGCTCACGATCGGTGGCCTGCACCCGCAGTTGTGGCGCCTGCAACAGCTGATCAATCATCGGCGTGCGTTCACCAATACACACCAAGTGATGACCCGTCAGCAACCAATGCGGAGCAAACGGCAACACCGCGCGATTCGCCATGTCTACCGTGAGCGTCTGTTGTGCGGTATACACGATACTCTGGAGCACCAAATCAGCACCATCATCGTCACAGGCGAGTTGCATCTCACCAACCGCACCAATCACCTGTATCGGCTGATTAAAGTGCAACGATTGCCGCACAATATATACCTGCTGACCACCGAGCAACGCTAGCGCCCCAGCAAAGAGCCACGCCCGCTGTGCTGGTTGTGCACCATTCAGCGTCTGCTCACATAACATGGCCGCCGCTTGCAACATGGCAGGCGGGGTATGCGGATATCCAGCTGGTGTCGGTGGTGCCCGCAACGGGCGAATATCGGCACCCTGCCAGTCATCACGCCCTGCCCGCGGAGTCACACTCGCAGGCACCACCGCCCACCCCTCTTCACCGACGCCAAATGGATGATTAACCTGCAAAAAGAAACAAACATGCGCAACGTTCGTGGCATTGACCACCATGCGCGCTTTGTCGGGGACCGCAAACAACGTCTCCCACGCTTGCGGCGGATTGGTCGTCATATACGACAACAACGCCGTCATTGCAGCCACACGATGCACGCACGGCCCCTCATCACGATGCGCACACTCACACAACGTGGTAATGCGCCCCGCAATAATCATCGTGGTCACACGATACGCCCGCGCTGCATCCTCCACCAAAATCGTGGCAGATGTCGCAGTGACCTGCTCAACAGTGACGCCACCACGCGCGCACACATCAACTGCACGTCGCCGCTCTCCTGGCGGCACTGCCGCCAGGAACTGCTCAATGTGCGTGGGGGTTATTAACTGCACCCGCGTTGTGGTCATCCCTTAGCGTCCCTTAGCAATACCGTAGTGATCTTGCAACGAGCGCACCGTTAACGTGCGTTGCTGCAACTCACGGATCCCAGCGACCGTGGCAGCCGCACCGGTCAATGTTGTCACGAGCATCACGCCATAACGAATTGCCGCTGCCCGCAACGACTGCCCATCGGCATACGCCTGCGGACCGAGTGGCGTACTAATCACCAGCTGCACCTTGCCTTGGGCCAACAAATCAGCCGTGTGCGGCGACCCGTCAGAAATCTTGTTGACCGTTGTCACGGCAATCCCTGCCCCCTGCAACATCTCTGCAGTGCCCCTCGTTGCATATAACGCGAAGCCAAGCTGTGTCAAATCACGGGCAATCTTGACAATCGCATTCTTGTCGTTGTCGTTGACGGTCAACAACGCCCCGCCCTTGGTGGGGATGCGTTGATTGGCGCCCATTTCGGCCTTGGCAAACGCCAACCCGAAGTTCGAGGCATGCCCCATCACCTCACCCGTCGAACGCATCTCGGGGCTCAACATGATGGCCGCACCAGGGAACTTGTCGAACGGCAGAACCGCCTCTTTGACAAAGAACCCGTCAACCTTCGGCTCCTCGACAAACCCGAGCTCGACCAGGCTCTTGCCAGCTGCCACCATGGCCGCAATACGCGCCAGTGGGTAGCCGGTTGCCTTCGCAATAAACGGCACCGTGCGTGACGAACGTGGGTTCACCTCAATTACATACACCACGTCATCCTTGATGGCGTACTGCACATTCATCAAACCCTTGACGTTCAACGCCAAACCGATGCGAATCGTCGTATCGCGAATGATCTCGAGATGGTAGGCACTAATCTTGTATGGTGGCAACACCATGGCTGAGTCGCCTGAGTGCACACCCGCCTCTTCGACGTGCTCCATGATGCCCGCAATCACCATGCGCTCACCGTCACCGATGGCATCAACATCCACCTCAAACGCATCCTCGAGGTACTTGTCGATCAATACCGGTGCACCGGCACTGACCACCGTCGCCTCGGCAATAAAGCGCTCAAAGCTCTCGTCATCATACGCAATCGCCATGGCACGACCACCGAGCACATAACTCGGACGGACCAACACCGGGAAGCCGATGCGGTGCGCAATCGCACGTGCATCTGCTAACGTCGAAGCCATACCGCTCGGTGGCTGCTCAACACCCAAACTGCGCAACAAATCACCAAAACGGCCGCGCTCTTCGGCCAAATCGATGGCGTCTGGTGACGTACCCCAAATCGGCACTCCAGCACCCTCAAGCCCATTGGCCAAGTTCAGCGGCGTCTGCCCACCGAACTGCACCAACGCCGGTACATGACGCACTGCTGGCCCAAAGTCAGCTCCGGCCTCGCGGTCATAAATGTTGAGCACATCCTCGAGCGTCAATGGCTCGAAGTACAAACGATCAGCCGTATCGTAGTCGGTCGACACCGTCTCCGGGTTACAGTTGATCATGATGGTTTCGATGTTCATATCGCGCAATGCAAAACATGCATGCACACAGCAGTAGTCAAACTCGATACCTTGACCGATACGGTTTGGCCCACCACCGATAATCATCGCCTTGGGCCGATCGGTGACATTCGCCTCGTCACTGCCTGGCTGGCGACTATATGTGCTATAAAAGTACGGCGTGTCCGCAGCAAACTCGGCCGCACACGTGTCAATCTTGCGATAGACTGGCACCACTTTGGCGTTTTTGCGGGCTTGGCGCACCTGCATTGCCGTCGGTTTATCTGACAACAAGCCGGCAATTTGCGGGTCTGAGAAGCCGTATTCTTTTGCAGTGAACAACACATCATACGGCAACGTGCTCAACGCATACTTGCTCAGCTCGCGCTCGACCTCAACAATCTCAACAAACTGCTCAACGAACCACGGATCATAGCCAGTGCGCTCGCAAATCGACTCGATGCTGGCCCCAGCGCGAATCTCGTCACACACGCGGAAGATGCGGCGTGGCGTCGGAATGCTAATATCGTCGTTGCCGACCACCTTGACTTGATTGCTCCCCACAAAACCCGTCGCGCCGATTTCGAGGCCACGCATGGCTTTTTGGAAGGCCTCAGCAAATGTGCTACCAATGGCCATCACCTCGCCCACACTCTTCATCTGCGGGCCGAGCACCGGATTGACCCCAGGGAACTTCTCGAACGCCCAGCGTGGCACCTTAACCACTACATAGTCAAGGCTCGGCTCAAACGAGGCCGGCGTCAACTTGGTGATATCGTTGGGGATTTCGTCGAGCGTATACCCGACCGCCAATAAGGCGGCGATTTTGGCAATCGGGAACCCGGTTGCTTTCGAGGCCAGCGCCGACGAACGGCTGACGCGTGGATTCATCTCGATGACAAACGGCGTGCCCGTCTTGGGGTCAACCGAGAACTGGATGTTTGAACCACCCGTCTCGACACCCACTGTGCGAATAATCAACTTGGCCATTTCGCGCAAGCGTTGCAGCTCGCGGTCGGTTAACGTCATCGCAGGCGCCACGGTAATCGAGTCACCGGTATGCACACCCATGGCGTCGAGGTTTTCGATGGTACAGACAACCACAAAGTTGTCGGCCTTGTCACGCATGACCTCGAGCTCATATTCCTTCCAACCGATGACCGACTGCTCAATCAACACCTGTGTCACCGGCGATGCGCGCAAGCCACGCTCCGATATCTCGCGCAGTTGTGCCTCATCATAGGCGATACCGCCACCACTCCCACCGAGGGTGAATGATGGGCGAATCAAGACGGGGTAGTTGATTTTGTTGGCGACCTCAACCGCACGCTCGACGGTCGTAACCGTCTCGCCGAGTGGCACGCCGAGACCGATGTCGAGCATCGCCTGCTTGAACAGCTCGCGGTCTTCGGCGAGTGCAATAGCGGTGGGCGTGGCACCGATGAGTTGCACGTTGTACTTCTCGAGGATACCCAACTCGTGCAGTTTCATCGCCAAGTTGAGGCCAGTTTGGCCGCCCACAGTGGGCAGAATGGCATCGGGCTTCTCTTTGATGAGAATCTGTTCGACTGCCTCAGGCGTCAAGGGCTCGATGTACGTCGCATCGGCGAACTGCGGGTCGGTCATGATGGTCGCCGGATTGGAGTTGACCAGAATGACGCGGTAGCCCTCACGGCGCAACACCTTACAGGCTTGTACACCGGAGTAGTCAAATTCACAGGCTTGACCGATGACGATCGGCCCAGAGCCAATAATCAGAATGCTTTTGATGTCGGTACGTTTTGGCATCTCCTACCCTTCCATCAGCGCTACAAAACGATCGAACAAGTAGGAGGCGTCGTGCGGACCAGGGGCAGCCTCGGGGTGATACTGCACACCAAAGGCCTTGAGCGCAGGCGCCTCAAGCCCCTCAACACACTGGTCATTCAGGTTGACGTGGGTCACACCGGCGCCAGCGGGCAATGAGTCGGCCGCCACGGCGAAGCCGTGGTTGTGGCTCGAAATCTCGACTTTGCCGTAGGCCTTGACCGGCTGATTGGCACCGTGGTGGCCAAACGATAACTTGTAGGTGCTCCCGCCGAGCGCCAAGCCCAAAATCTGGTGGCCCAAGCAGATGCCGAACATCGGCACTTTGCCCAACAGCTCTTTGGCCGAGGCAACGCCGTACGTCACCATGGCCGGGTCGCCAGGACCATTCGAAAGGAAGACACCATCGGGCTTGAGGGCCAGCACGTCGCTGGCCGGCGTGGTGGCAGGGACCACGGTGATGCGAATGCCACGCTCAGCCATCAAGCGCAAAATGTGGTGTTTGATGCCAAAGTCGTAGGCGACCACGTGCAAATCGCGCGTGGCCTTGGTGCCACGTGAGCCGAGGCCCCACTCACCCACACCATCGACCCAGGTGTAACTCTCGGGGCAGGTAACAAACGGCACCAGATCGAGCCCCTCCATGGTGGGAACAGCGCGCGCAGCAGCCACCAACGCCTCGTGATTGAGCTCGGTCGACGAAATCACGCCACGCATGGCTCCGGCGGAGCGGATATGACGCACCAACGCGCGCGTATCAACGCCGGTAATCCCGACGATGCCTTGGGCGCGCATCTCGGCGTCGAGTGATGCATCGGCGCGCCAATTGCTGACGCGTGGGCTCGCAGCCCGCACCACAAACCCTGAGAGCCACCATTTGCGACTTTCGCCATCTTCGTCATTGACACCGGTATTGCCGATGTGCGGAGCGGTCATCACGACAATCTGCCCAAAATACGACGGGTCTGACAGTACTTCTTGGTACCCGGTCATGGCGGTGTTGAACACCACTTCACCCGTGCGTTGCCCAATCGCGCCAAACGCAAAGCCGGTCCAGATAGTCCCGTCTTCGAGTGCGAGCACGGCTGGTGTGCGTTGAAAACCTGCCTGCATGCCTTACTTTCCCTCCCCACTTGCGGAATTACGCCGCGTGGCAAATTCAATCACAACTGCTGTCTCATCGCACCGATCCTTGAGCGGACAAAGCACACAATCGCGCCAGACCTTTTCGGGAAAGCGCTCATGCTCGGTGACCACAAACCCCAGCCGCTCAAAAAACCCCACGGCGCGCGTCAGCGCAAACACCGTCGGGTAACCACGTCGCTGTGCTTCTTCAACTAAGGACTTGACAATCTCGCCGCCCACACCATAGCGCCGATACTCGGGCAACACTGCCAACGAGCGCACCTCAACCAGTGCGGGGCCCATCTCGAGGAGCGAGCCAATCCCAACCACGCGCCCTTGGACCTCGGCAACCAGCCAGTTACCAATCGAAGCGGCGATGTTCTCGCGCGTGCGGGGCAACAGATGCCCGAGCGCGACGTTCTCATCAACTACCACCTTGATGGCATCAACATCGGCCACCGTCGCCAAGCGCACGCTGACCAAATTGACATCATTCGGTGCCGTATGCACCTCGCGAATAGTGGTCATTGTTGCCCTCCTTGTGCAATCACACACGTACCGGCATCAACACCATTCGCCAGCTGCTCGAGCCCGTGCATGTCAACGATGCGCGCTTGCGCCGCACCCGCCGCCAGCACCGCCAAGGCGGCCCGCACTTTGGGAATCATACCACCATAGATCTCGCCACTGCTGATGGCCTGCGCAACCTGCGCCGCCGTCAACTGCGGTTGCACCTGATCGGCCAGCTTGACTCCCGGCACATTGGTGACAAACGTGACCTCGACGGCCACATTACGACCGTCGTTGGCCAACGCAGCTGCCACCGCACCAGCTGCATCATCTGCATTTACATTATAACTGCCATCACTGCCCAACGAAACAGGAGCAATCACCGGCACCACACCCGCATCAATCAATTGCCACAACACCGCACTGCGCACGGCAACCGGCTGCCCGACGCGCCCCAAGTCGCCCTCGGGATGATTGAGCTTAGTCACCTTGATGAGACCACGGTCAACGCCCGACATGCCCCAGGCATCGACGCCGGCGAGCGTCAGTGCCACAGTCAAACGCGTATTCACGGCGCCGGCCAGGACCATCTCGGCGGCGGCCATGGCGGTGGCATCACTGACACGCAAGCCGGCCACAAAGCGCGGTTCACCACCCAGGGCAGTTTGGATTTGGCCAATCTCTTTGCCACCGCCATGCACCAAAATTGGTGCTGGCCGCATCGCGGCCACCGCCGCCGTCAATCGCGCCACGAAGGCCGCATCATCGATTTCGTTCCCACCAATTTTGATGACACGCAGTGTGTTCAATCTGCCTTCTCCCTGCTACAAGTCGTTGAGTTCGTAGGTATACCACACCGACCGCGTCGTCGGTAATGCATCATATAATCGTTGCGCCGTGTGATTATCCGGCGCAGTCTGCCAATGCACACCGGCATATCCCTCGGCTTTGGCCCATGTGTAGCAATGCGTAATCAACTGCCGCCCTAGCCCTTTTTTGCGCATCGCTGGTGCCACATACAGATCATTGAGCAAACACTGCCCAACTGCCGATACCGACGACAGCACGCGGTACGCCGTCACAAACCCTACCGCTTGACCATCATCTGTCAGCGCTACCCATTGCGCGCCAAGCGCCGGGGTATCGATCAGCGCACCAAAGTGCGCTCGATTCCGCGCAGCATCCGGCGTCGCCTCATAAAAGCGCTGATACTCCGCAATCAACGGCAACACAAGGTCAATGTTGGCCCAGGTCACCGGCACAATCGTCACATGCATACCCATCCTGCACTCTCTCACATCGGCACATGTTGTGCATATCGTTATTTATTACGCAACGACTCAAGCGCGTTGCGATCGAGCGTATAGTCGATCCATGTACGTCGCGTCGTCGGCAACGAATCGTACAGCCGTTGAGCGGTATGGTTATCGTCAGCCGTGCGCCAGTAGACGCCGTTGTAGCCTTGTGCAACGGCCCATTCGGCACAGTGCACAATCAACTGCCGGCCAATACCACGACCACGCACATCAGGCAGCACATACAAGTCATTGAGCAAACAACGCTCAACGGCCAGCGTTGATGACAAGACACGATAGGCAGTGACAAACCCGACCGCCACGCCATCTTCATCCAGCGCTACCCACTGTGCTCCTTGGGATGGCGCTGTTGCAAGTCGGCCAAAGTGGATGCGATTGCGCGCATCGTCCGGCTCTACCTTATAGAAGCGCTGGTAGTCGGCAATCAGCGGAAGCACCAATTCGAGGTTATCGCTTGTAACCGATACAATCGTGATGCTCATACCAACCCCGCCGTTTCGTCGAGCCCACAAATGATATTCATGCACTGAATCGCCTGGGTGGCGGCGCCCTTGGCCAAATTATCGACGCTCGACATGATAATCGCCGTCCCCGGCTGACCAAGCGTCACCGAGATGGCACACATGTTGGTGTTGGTCGTATGCGCCATCGCTGCTAACTGTCCTGCCGGCAAGACGCGCACAAACGGCTCGTTAGCGTACGCCTCGGTGTACAAAGCGCGCACGGCGCTTTCGCTCAATGACGGATCAATCTTGATGTACAAGGCACTCAGCATGCCGCGCACGACCGGGATAAGATGCGGATTAAACAGGACTGTCGGCACAGCGCCAGCACTGACCTTGGCCAACTCTTGCTCAATCTCACCGACATGCCGGTGCACGTGGCCAATATTGTATGGGGTCACCGTGTCGTGCGTCTCGGCAAACAAGGTATTGAGTTTGGGGGCACGCCCGGCACCTGAGATACCTGACTTAGCATCAACAATGATAGTTGTGTCGGTCACGACGCCCGCTTTGAGGAGCGGCATGGCGCCCAAAATAACCGACGTCGGGTAGCACCCAGGGGCGGCGACCAGTTTGGCGCCGGCAATATTGGCACGATTGATTTCGGGGAGTCCGTAGGGGATGGGCAGCATCTCGGGGAATTCGTGGGCGTGACCGTACCACTTGGCATACGTCTCGGGCGTGTTGAGGCGGAAGTCGGCTGAAAAATCAACCACCTTGGCACCTGCAGCCAACGCCTTGACTGCCACTCGCGCAGCGGCGCCATGTGGCAACGCCAACAACGCCACATCGACCTGATCAAATGGCGCATCATCGACTGCCACGAGTGGCGTGTCAAGTGGCCCCGGATAGACCTCGGCCAATGACTTGCCCGCTTGTGACTCAGACGTGGCAAAGACAATCTGCACATCGCGGTGCCGACGCAGCCAACGCAAGGCCTCGTACCCCGCATATCCCGTCACCCCACAAATACCCACACGCACCATCTGTTTGTCCTTTACTTCATACAAAAACCCCGGGGGCTTGATGCTCCCGGGGTGGTGTGGCTTGGCAGGTCGGTCGTATGTCTATCTACAACCCAATGCACAACGCCGCCCCGGGCCCTGTTCGGGCTCGTCGGCGGATAGTTCGTCGCAACACTCGGCTGTTCAACATCGATACGTCTTTCATACGTGCAAGTGTACATCGAATTGTTATGTATGTCAACCAATCTCACCCACATGCATACTAGACAATACTTATTAAATAAGTATATACTACAATACGTGTCACGGTCATGCATAAGGAGAACGTCATGCAGCGGCGCAGCGTGTTCAGGTGGGGTGGGAGTGCTCTCGGCTTAGCAGTACTCAACGCATGCGGTCAATCACGCATCTCGGCTACAGCAGGATTCAATCTCGCCGTGGCCGCATCGCTCAAAGACGTGATGCAAGCGCTCGATGCAGCATTCGTGCAACAGAACCCACGTCCTACAGCGGTCTTGCAGGCAGCCGGGTCAGGCACGCTTGCACAGCAGATTATCGACGGTGCAAGATTTGACCTCTTTGCTGCAGCTGACCGTACCGCCATGGAAAAAATCATCACCGCCAACATTGTCACGGCCCGCGATGTGGTTGTGATTGCACACGCTGATGTGATTGTTATTGCCCACCCAAATAGTGCCGTCGTACAACTGACCGATCTTGCTACTCCCGGAACCACAGTGGTACTTGCCGACCGCACGGTACCAGCCGGGCGCTATGCCCAGACGGTATTGACGAATCTGACGGCAGTACATGGGGCTGATTTTGCGACAGCGGTCAACACCAATGTGGTCTCGCTCGAGGCAAATGTCCGCGCCGTCCTTCAAAAAGTACAAAGTGGCGAAGTCGATGCAGGCATTGTCTATACTGCCGATATCGCCAAAATACCTGACAACGCATTGCGCGCAATAACCATCCCTGAGGGATATGGCGTGCAGGCAGAGTACGTGGCAGCAGTATTACCTCGTGCGCATGCTGACACGCCGGCGTTTCTCGATTTCATCCGCGGGGTCGCAGCAGCTCCAATCTGGCAATCCCACGGCTTTCGTGCATAATACAGAGATATGAAACACCGCCATCTGACGACCATCATTGCCATCCCCATGCTCTTACTGCTCGTTGTACCACTCATCGGGTTGAGCAGTCGGAGCAGTCTTGCCGATTTGTGGCAGGCCTTGTTGAGTCAAGAGTTGCAACAAGCGGTGCTAGTCACAGCCAACACGAGCATCATCGCCCTCGGTTGTGTCATCGTGTGTGGCACACCACTCGCAGTTTGGCTCACCCGTAATCCGTACAGCAGGTGGCGCACCTTCCTCGTTGATTTGCCCGCCGTGTTACCACCAGCAGTCGCTGGTCTAGCACTACTGACGATATTTGGGCGCACCGGCTGGCTCGGCCCGACACTCAGCACATTTGGATGGAACATTCCATTCACTCCACTCGCCGTAATACTTGCGCAAATATTTGTGGCGGCACCGTTATATATTCGTAGCGCGAGTGCCGCGTTACAAGGGATTGACCACGACGTCATCAATGCCGCGCTGGTGGATGGTGCATCGCGCT
This sequence comes from uncultured Klebsiella sp., assembly GCA_964482795.1. Lineage (GTDB taxonomy): Bacteria > Chloroflexota > Chloroflexia > Chloroflexales > Roseiflexaceae > UBA965. The sequence continues at coordinate 31,134 of CAYZZI010000008.1, read as the reverse complement.
ACGAACTCTGGCGCTTTGTGATTGTGCCGTTAGCGATGCCCGGGTTACAAGCCGGGGCAGCCATGGCACTTGCCCGAGCCCTCGGTGAATTCGGGGCGACAGCGCTTTTTGCGGGCAGCATGCCCGGTCAAACGCGCACGCTGGCGCTCGCCATCTACATCAACGCTGATTATGATAGTGCGACGGCGATTGCGATGAGCCTTATATTGTTGCTGAGTGCGGTGGTCTTGTTACTTGCGGTCAAACGAGCGGATCAACACACACAATAGGGGGAGAGACTATAGTCTCTCCCCCTGACGCTTTCGATGCCTACATCCCTGTAATCACACCAATCTCACCGATGTGCATATTCGGATGGACTTGAGTGTAATCGAGGATGAATCGCCCAATCGACAGTGCACCCCAGTACTTGATGACGCCCTCGGTAATCGCCGGGATACACACGGCTTCACCGGCCACCACCGACCGCATGTGTGCCTCGTCCCACTGATGATTACGGCGCGAATGATCAACGGTGGCGAGATTCTCAGCACTTTGGGCATAGACGGCCTGTTGGTAGTTGGCGAGCTCGTTGAGGTTGATGTGCTGCGAGAGCAGTGCCACGTCATCGAGCGACATCGCCGTGCCCATATGCCCAAACGGGATACCGAGACGTGCTTGCCAGTTGCCACTGGTGTGCACTTGCGGGCGATTGGCCACAAAGCGGTTGAGGGTGATATCTTCGATGCGCAGTAGGTGCCAGATGTTCCACGCCACCGAATTCATTGCACTGGTCGGCTGACGGCGCAACTGCTCCTCGGTCAATTTGGTGAACAGGGGTGCCAGGCTTTGTTCGTGCAGCATCACATGCCGCGCCACAATAACATCAAACATCAATACGTCCTCTATTACTTCTTTAGTGGCCACAATTTGGGGCCACCACGCTCATACTGTTTGGGATAAAACGGTTCAGCGCCGAGAGCAATCGCCGCTTGGCGTGGCCATGTCGGGTTGTCGAGCATGGCGCGCCCGAGGGCTATCAGGTCTGCCTGACCATCCTGCACAATCTGCTCGGCCACATGTGGGTCGTTGATCATACCCACCGTGCGCGTCACAATCCCGCTCTCACGTTTGACGCGGGCAGCAAACGGCACTTGGTAACTCGGTGCCACGGGGATTTTGACGCCGGGCACAGCGCCACCACTTGACACACAAATGAAATCCAACCCGGCAGCTTTGAGCAACTGCGCCTGCGCCACCGCATCATCGGCAGTCAAGCCCTGATCGTGCCAATCGGTGCCGGTGATACGGGCGCCGAGCGCCACATGATTAGGCACCGCATGACGCACGGCCTCGGCAACAGCAAGTGGGAATCGCATACGCGCCGCGAGGTCACCACCCCACCGATCGGTACGTTTGTTGCTCAACGGCGAAATAAACGAATGCATCAGATAGCCGTGCGCCATGTGCAATTCAATAGCGTCAACGCCAGCATCAACAGCGCGGACGGCCGCATCGCGGAAGGCCGCGATAATCCGCTCTATCCCGGCATCGTCAAGTTCCATCGGCGTCTGCCAATTCGCATCAAACGGCAGCGCGCTCGGCGCCACAGTCTGCCAACCGCCGTTGAGCGGCGACATCTGCGATCCACCATCCCACGGACGTGGTGATGACGCCTTGCGCCCGGCATGTGCCAACTGCACGCCGAAGGTGACATGCGGCGCAACGGATTTTGCCATGCGAATGACGTGTGCCATGGCGTGTTGCGCATCATCGGAGTACAAGCCGGTACACCCATATGAGATACGCCCGATGCGCTCAACCGCTGTAGCCTCAATCACAACCATGCCCGGGCCAGCACTGGCCATAGACGTGAGATGCGCAATATGCCAATCTGACATCACCCCATCGTTGGCCGAATACTGGCACATCGGTGCCACCACCAACCGATTTGCCACGGCAAGCGGTCCAATCTGCAACGGACTAAACAATTGTGATGCCATACTCATCTTCCCTGATATACAATAGAGATGTACCCATGGGTACGATTATACATCTGCTCATTACTGTTTATCAGAGCACCACACACATGACAACCAGCGCAGTACGCTTTTTTGATACCCATAGCCACCTCAACAGTACACAGTTCGACGATGATCGGTCCGTCGTGCTTATGCGTATGAAAGCCCAAGGAGTCGCAAAGTTTTGTGAGATTGGCTATGATTTGCCGTCGTCGCGACGTGCCATTCACCTCGCCCACACGACACCCAATTGCTGGGCCGTGGTAGGCGTGCAACCCAATCACCCAGAGGCTGCCGATGACGCAACCTGGCTCGATCAGTTGCACGAGCTAGCACAACAACCGCGGGTTGTCGCCATCGGTGAGATTGGCTTTGATCATTATCATCACAAGGCACCGGTAGGCGTACAAGAGGCGATATTCAGGAGTCAGATTGCCCTAGCCAACACCCTCAAGTTACCCATCGTGATTCACACACGTGAGGCACATGCTGATACTCTGCGCGTCTTACAGGATGTACAGCACCCACATGGAGTCGTCATGCATTCATTTGCTGGTGATATGGCATATGCCGAGGCATGTCTGGCACTCGGGTGCATGTTATCGCTCAGCGGGCCGATAACCTTTCGCAATAATCAACAGATGCACGAGGTGGTACGTCAACTACCACTCGACCGATTGCTCGTTGAGACGGATAGTCCCTATCTTGCGCCACATCCCCATCGTGGCACACGCAACGAACCAACACACGTTCCGTTGATTGCCCATCAAATCGCCAATCTCCATCAATTACCCATCAACGACGTGGCAACGGCACTCTGGCACAATGCTCACGTCTGTTTCGGCTTGGAAGAGACACATGACACGCCCACACACGCCTAACTTGCACGGATGGTTCCGACCACAGCTCACCTTTGGTTGGGCCCACTTCATTCTCATCATCATCCAAGTATGTGCACAATGGGTCGTCTACGAGTCCATTCATCTCGCAGGTTGGAGTCCACATAGTCGCATACTCATGAGCGCCGCAGTATGTGGTGTCATCTTTACGAGCCTGGTCATCTGGTGGTTCAACAGCGGCACACTCACGACCTACATCACGCTGTTCGTGATCGGCATGGCGTTCATCGTCTGGCAACTCGAAGGAGCAGTGCTTGCTGCTGTCACCGCCGAACTCGGCGCCGCCTATACACCACAACTCAGCGGATACGGTGATACGCTCAGTGAAATCGCCATGCACATTATTCGCTGGTGGCGACGCATCATTGCTGGCGAGCCAGCGAACGACCCCATCCTGTATATCGCCGTGCTGGCACTGATTAGTTACGTGGTGGTCATGCTGAATACCTGGTTACTCCTCCATCAGCAACAACCGTGGCTGAGTGTAGTGCTTTCTGCAATTCCACTCTTTGTAAATTACACGTTTGCCGGTCAGCAAAAAAGCGAAACTTCGTTGTTGTTGTTTGTGGCAATGGCCATGCTCAGCATTTTGTTTCACCATATCACCATGTCTGATGCCATTTGGCGGGCAAGTCGCGTCGATCGCCCAGTCACCGCCCCACTCCAAACACTCTGGAATGCACTGCTCATCGTTGTACCCACGCTCATCATTGCCAACGCCATCCCTTTACCTACACCCAACGAGACCGCTCTGCGCATCTGGTCGGCACTGCGCTCACCGGTGAGCACCGTGCGCAGTGGCTGGGATCAAGCATTTGGCAGTGGCGCAACCAACGTCGCAGGTGGATTCTCCAAAAGTGGCATGCAAGTTGGTGGTGGTCGCAATCAAACCGAACTCGAGGTACTGCGTTACCAAAGTTCGATGCCCGAATACCTACGTGCCATGGTCTTTGATCGTTATACCGGGCAAGGATGGACACTGACCAACGAACGCATCAGTGAAGCACTCCCGACCGGTAGCACAATCATCAACAGTAACAATGCGCGCCAAGTCGTGAATAGCACGATTACACTGTCGCGTGACCGCAGTGATGATTTATTGATGACGCTTGGTGACCCCGTGGCCTACAATCGTGATGCCACCGTATTTGCACTCCCCGAACTCGGCGTTGGTTCAACGGGTGTGCTCTACTTGACCAGCGATATCCCGTTACTTGCAACAAGTACCTACACGCAGACCTCGTACATCTCACGCGTCTACGACAGCGAGTTACGCGGTGCAAGCACCGCCACCGCATCCATTCGCACCCACTACACCGTTCTCCCTGAGACAGTTCCTGCACGTGTCGGGGATCTCGCGCGCCAACTTGCACGTGAAGCAAATGCCACCACCGATTACGATGTGGCCATGGCGATTCAGCAGTATTTACGTACCTTCAGGTATGATGAGCAGCGTCCACGACCGCCAACGTCACGCGATTGGGTAGATTATTTTGTCTTTGAGAGTCAAATCGGCTACTGCGATGACTTTGCTACGGCCATGACCGTGATGCTCCGCACCCAGGGTATTCCCGCACGCTACGTCCAAGGGTACACCGGCGGTGACCGCGACCCCTCCAGAGGCGATTACGTGGTGCGCGAATCCATGGCTCATAGTTGGGTAGAGGTCTTCTTTGATGGCTACGGTTGGCAACGTTTCGAACCCACACCAGCAGGATACACGCGCGTCATTGACCGGAGTACCCCCAGCGATGCAAATCGTGACATCACACCGGTGCCCACCATGGCACGACCCGACGACCCGTTGAACCAAGATGATCTCGATGGCAACCTCGAACGATTCGAGCCACCCATTGATGAACAAACTTCAGCGGCAGATGCAACGGGCTTCCAAGTACCATGGTACGCACTCATCACCATCTTCTGTGTAGCCATCCTCGTCTATACAGGCTGGGTTGTGTGGCACCGTACACCACTCATCCGCCGAGCACACTGGATGTACTCCATGCTCATCTCACTCTATCAATTCGTTGGATTCTCCGTATCGCGGAGTACGACTCCGCTTGAATTAGACGAACTCACCGCTGATGAGATACCGGCGATAGCCGCATCGGTCAGTGCATTTTGTCATGCATACAATCAGGCATTCTTTGCCAATCGCCCACCAGCAACATGGCCAACACTACCGTGGCACATGCTCTGCTGGCACTTGTTACGCTGGCGCATCCAACAACGTTGGGGGTACTAGGTGATCCGCGTCGTGCTCATCACTCCAACCACACCACATCGTGGTGGCATTGCGCACTTTGGCACGCTATTGGCGCATCACTTGGGTAAGCACTACCAACTAGTCACCTGGGGATTTCGCCGTCTCTACCCAGCATGGCTTTTTCCTGGATCAACTGCCCCAGATCCGAGTCATCACACCGTGCAGTGCACCGTAGACACGTGGATTGACGCGCTCAATCCGTGGAGCTGGTGGTACGCCTGGCGCTACATGCCTGGCGTTGACCGCATCATCTGGCAGTGGTGGTCGCCGTTCTGGATTCCGTTCATTCTATTTGTGACCTGGCAGGCACGACGACGACGCATCCCCACTATTGCCATCTGTCATCAACTAGTCGAACCCGATGCAGCCGAATGGCAAGCACGTATCGCATGCTGGGTACTTGCACGTGCAGATGCCGTGCTCTTTTTGGGAGAGGCACCATCGCAGTGGGAGACGCCGTATCGCATATGCGCGTTACCCAGCTTTGATGCGCTTATTCGTGACATTCCCAGCAAATCCGAGGCCCGACAACACCTGCGTATCAACCACGACACCCCTGTTGTCTTGTGTTTCGGCTTTGTGCGTGACTACAAAGGCATTGACACCATCATTCATGCCATGGCGGAGAGTCGTGTCGCCTATCATCTCATCATCGCCGGTGAATGGTGGCCACTGCGCATTGACATGCGGCGTCTAGTGAACACCTACGCCATCGCACATCGTATCCACATCTACGATCACTACATTCCCAACGAACAAGTCGCAACGTATTTTGTTGCCGCTGATGTGGTTGTCTTACCCTATCGTCGCGGCAATGTGAGTGGCGTGGCATCTCTCGCGCAGGTCTTTGGCATACCAATTATCACAAGTAACGTGGGGGCATTATCGGGGAATACACCACCGTATGCATCCCTACCTAGTGACGATATCAGCGCATGGCGCACCACACTTGATCGCTTTTTTACGACCCCACCACAAACAACAACAGCGCATACAACGGGATGGGATGCATGTCTGACTGCCTTGACCAGTCTTGTCAACGAAAGCGCCCTATGAAGCTCATCATGCTCAGTACCAGTGCCAGCCACCACCCAGGGCCACGTGCACGCTGGATTCCACTTGCACGCATCGCACAACAGCATGGCATCCCAACCGAACTCATCTGCCTGCACCCCGATTATGCACATATCAGAGCAACCACCGTCACACACAACGGCATTGCAATACATCATGTGGCCCAAATGCACGTTGACAGTCATGAACAACCGCTCCACGGAATAACGCTCGTGACGACGGCACTACGGGCGACCATCCATCTGGCACGTCATGCAATTCGAGCTCAGCCCAGCGTGATTGCCATTTGCAAAGCACAACCAATGAATGGTCTGGCGGCACTCATCGCACAACGACGCACCGCCGCTCGTATCATTCTTGACGTTGATGATATTGAACATCTGAGTCATCGATTTGACCGGTCATGGCAGCGCACGCTGGTAGCCCGTGTTGAACAACGGCTACCACATCAAGTCAAAAGCGTCAGCGCCGCCACTGCGTGGCACACCCACCAACTCAATCAGGCTGGTCATCGCCATGTGGCCCACATTCCCAATGGTATTGACCAGATTCCACACGTGCCACCCCGCCCTGCTGGACTTCCAACGCAGTACATGGCTTATGTCGGACGTATCGCCTTTACGACGCATGCCGTTGATCTACTCATTGAGGCACTCACCCACACACGCTCCGCCCTCCCATTCGTAATTGCAGGGAGTGGCCCTGATAGTGATGCAGTGCGTCAACAACTACACCAAAAAAATCTTATGTCACGTTGCATCTGGCTCGGTCACGTTCCACCAGCCACTGCCCATGCAATCATTGCGCATGCGCACGCAACAGTGGATCCCGTACGTGATACACCAGCGGCGGCAGCGCGCTACCCACTCAAAATCGTCGAAAGTCTTGCCTACGGTGTTCCAGTGATTACCAGTCCTGTAGGCGACCGTGCCACACTCATCGGTCCACACGGACGGCTTGTTCCTGCCGGCAATGCACGGGCACTTGCGGATGCCATTGACGAGATGGGTGACCAACCACGCATCGCACGCACCTTCGGTCACACCCAAGTCGCCCACCTCACATGGGAGGCTATCGGTCTGCGTTGGTTCGACCATCATCACTTGAAGGTGCTCCCATGAACACCACAATGTGCATCACCTGCATCATCGTTACCCGCAATCCTATACATTGCCATGAACTCATTACTCAGTTACACCGGTACGGGCACCCCGTCATCGTTGTCCATCCCGCATCAACGCCTGCACCACCAGATGCGATTAGCATCACCACGCCATCATTGGTCAGTCCAGCAGTGGCACGCAATCTCGGAGCCATGCAAGTCACAAGTGATCTCCTTTGTTTTGTTGATGACGATGTGCGTGTTGATGGAGATGTACCACACATACTCGCACATGTCTTTGTGGCGCCTCACATTGTTGCATGTGGAGCAGTACTCGTTGATCATCCACACAACACGTACTGGCAACGTGCGTTGCATCGTATGGCGTTTGCACCTCAATACCACCAACATGCTCAACGTATCCCACCCCTGCTTGCAAGCATGATGATTGTGGTACGCCGTATCACCTTCAATCAGGTTGGTGGATTTGATACCACATTTCACACGCCTGCCGGTGAGGATGCCGATCTCGCACTCAAACTCCGCAGTCATGGTACTTTGATGACGCTCCCACAAGCACGTATCACCCATCATCCACATCCCACAGATTGGCTGAGTATCACTCGACGCTGTTGGCGATACGGCGTTTGCTGGCCACGCATCCGTCTGCGTCATCCCTCACATATGCGACCATTCCCATTCCCTGCACCGGTGACTGCGTTGGCGCTCATCTGCGGGGCTCCACTATTCGCTTTGTACGATACACTGCGCGCATGGCGCGCCGGTCACTGGATTGGATATTGGTGGTTACGCACATGGTGGTATGTGGGTGTTGCCTGGGGGATGCATCATGCACATGATTAGCATTGCGTTGTGTACTCGCAATCGCCCACAACATCTCAATGCATGGATTCAACACATGCACGGCATCACACTGAGTGAGACGCACACCATCATCATCATTGATCAATCTGATACGCCCCTAGAACAACAATGGCCTGCACACATCACCTATGTGCACACACCGCATCGTGGGTTAGCTCGTGCACGAAATCTAGCACTAGAACACTGTACAACCCCCTACATCTTGTTCACCGATGATGACTGCCGTCCCGCACGTGACTGGTTATTGCACGCACATGCATGCATCACGCATGACCCAACAGTTGCCCTCTGGTTTGGTCAAGCCACTCCGAGTGGATGGGACTACCAGCTTCACGATTACCCCACCCATGCTGGACATACAACATGGGCATCACGGGCGAACGGCGATATCTGCCATGCATTGCGTCGTGCTACACCGCCTTTTCGGACTGTGCAGCCGGTGGCCGTACTGGAGTGTCTCGGTCATGGTAATCAAATGCTGATGCGGTGTGCCATTGTGCGCAACCTCGGTGGATTCCATCCATGGCTAGGGGCAGGTGCATGGTTGTTAGCAGGCGAGGATGTTGACATGGCGATGCGGCTCCTGCAACACCAACATGCCTGTGCCTACACACCAACGCTTCATATCATCCACGATGCCTGGATTACACCGACCGCACATGCACACCGTGCACAACACTACAGCACAGGGATGATTGCCGTGCATCTTGCACATGCTTGGCACCACGATCCCTCGGCTATCGCCTATCTACGCTTCCGCTGGCACGCCATGTTTCACCACACACACGATGCATCCACACCACCAGTACCCGCATGGCGACGCATCATTGCGATCATGCATGGAATCATTGGCGGAATGTGCTTGGTCATACACGCACGATGGAGGGAACGCGTATGACTCATCGTTCGTCATGGTGGTCGCATATCGTCGCCGCTCTGAGTAGTACCATTGTCAGTCAAACACTGGCCGCAATCGCCCAAGTCAGCATCATCCGAGCCCTCGGAAGTAGTGAATATGGCGTCTACACCACCCTCTACGCCTGGCTGGCCATCGCCGGGTCCATCATCGGCGCTGGATTTGACACCTGGTTACTCGATTACGGCAGTCGGCACTCAGCGCAACTTCGCCATCAGATGGCACGCATTCTACGCATCAAAATCAGCATCTGGGTTGGTGTTGTCATCATCTTTGCGGGGTACATCGACCAGATGGCACTACCATTGCTCAGTCTAGGTCTCCTTGTCATTCTGCTTGAATCTATCAGTGCCACGCTGCTTCAAGGATTGCGCGCACTCAATCGTCATCGTGCTGTTGCATCCATACAGCTTATCGCTCCCAGCATACTCCTCTTGGTTGTTTCTATCTGGTCGCCATCACAGATTCTCTGGCTCCTTGTCATCCAAGCCGTCAGTTATGGCATCATCCTCACCGTTGCACAAGGACTACTTCCCCGTGTATCTACCACAGCGCCTACCAACCTTATCACGAGTTGGCCATTCATCGTCTCAGATATACTCGCGCAAATTTACACCTACACGACTACCATTCTCCTCGCCAGTTATGCACTTCCCAGCGATGTCGGCATTTTCCGCGGTGCCTGGAGTTTCATTGCCTATACCGTTGTCATTCCAGCCATGATTTTCAGCACCACATTACCGGTACTCAATCAGAGCACATACGAACAGCAATCAATCATCATTCGACGCAGTGCATACGCTTTTGCACTCTATGCCATCTCCGTAAGCGGATTCGTCGCCGTTGGTGGAGGGCAGGTCATTGTGTGGCTGTACGGTGAAAGCTTCGCTCCAAGCGTCACATTCATAGCGCAACTCCTGGTACTACCATTCATCAAAGGTGGCATCTTTTTCGGTGTCATGCTTCTCATCCACCGGCAACGTCTTGTATGGCGCATCTTCGTCCAGATGACCACAGTAGTCATTCTATGGGCGAGCATGCCCCCACTCATCGCCCAAACCGGCATTCACGGTGCCATTCAGGCACAGCTCATCACCGAGGGCATACTTGCCTGCGGGTATCTTGTTGGTGGACTGTGGCAGGTGCGGCGTCACCGCCTCGCACCTGCCGTGTGGCCTCCACGCACAGTAGTGCTTACCAACATGCACGGCATACGCAATCTCGGCGATTATGCGATCCACCAACAACAACTTGCCTGGCTCGTGCATCAATTCCCCACCGCTTCCATCCACCGCTGTTATGCGTTGCCGCCTGACACACAGAGTACACCGGGCATCAGTCATTGGGTCTACGATGCACACGGGCACATCGCTACGCGTGCTACGCGCCTCCGACGTACATGTGCACTCATATGGAGCATCTGTATGCGTTATATCGGCATTCATTCTACCTGGGGGATGCACCCCTCAGAACAGCATGCGCTGATGCGCCTGCTCTATGCCGACCTGATATGTGCAAGTGGTGGTGGATATCTCTACAACCAGCCGTCACGAAGGCCGTGGTGGCAATTCATCAGTTGGGACTGGTGGGTATGTGCCGACATGCTTGTGGCGGTCATCTGGCGCCGCCCCCTCGTACTCTTGCCGCAGTCAATTGGCCCAATTCATCACTCTCCCATGCGCATCCTGCTTACATGGATACTCAAACGTGCACACATTGTCTATGTCCGCGAATCACAAAGCGCACAACTGCTCCAACAACTCGGTATCGTCCATCATCGTGCGCCAGATTTTGTGTGGGGGATACCCACACCAACACCCCTGCCAGCTACGGCGATACACCCTACCCTCGGCATCACAGTGATGGACTATGGGCAACAAACAGGCCAAGCACAGCACCAGCACAGCTACGAGACATGCATCATTGCCGTAGCACGCCACTTTCATGCCGCTGGCTGGTCAATTCACCTGTTTGCGCAATGCACCGATGACGCACCAGGATGGGATGACCGTGTTGTGGTACAACGCCTCGCATCTCACCTGCCTTTCGCCCACATCATGCCCGTTGCACCATCACCTCACGTCCTACAACAGCAGTATGCGGAACTTTCATGTCTGCTCTCAACACGACTCCATGGTGCACTCATGCGCTTTGCCATGAATCAACCTGCAGTCGTCATCGCGTATCATCCCAAAGCACACGGTATCATGCACGACATCGGCCTCGAGGCGTGGTGTCTCGCAATTGACACACTCACCCCCGAGGCCGTAATTCACGCAGTGGATACTGCAGCGACACAACTCCCTATCATTGCCGCACAGCGCCAACAACAAGTCGACACACTGCACACACTGACGATTCCACCTACTGCGCCGGCAGGGTAATCCGTGCAGTTCCTATGTCGGTTAACTTGTCGGCCGATAACTCGACGACTTTCTCCGTCCCATTTGCATCAACTATGGCGACCGAAACCCCCTCTTCGACAATCAACAAAATGACGTAGCGCCCTGGTGGAACATTCACAATGGCGAACTCACCATTGTCGTTCGTCACTCCACCCACTCCACCAGCTTCATCGAGGACATACGCCTGTTGATCACCACTCCCATAAATAGGAGCAAGACGGACACTCCAATTCGCCAAGGCGTTACCTTGTGCATCTTGCATCCGCCCTCGTATCAATCCCAACCCAGGTTGTGATGGTGGAACCTCGATGCTCGTGGCTGGTGTTGAAGTACAGGCAATTAGCCACATACAACTGATAATGAGAACGAAAACACGTGTTATTTGCATGATATATCCCCTAATAACCCAAATGTATTATTGCATATATCGGCATGTTTAGGCTATGCTACATACAGTCGTACACTTTTTGGGAGGTATTTCATGTCGTTCTTTCAACGCATCATCAGCTATGGGAGTATGATTGCCATACTCTTGCTGACCACGGTCGTCCCTGCGTCAGCATCCACCAACACGTACAATGCAAAGTTCGTCACCTCAATGACATATATGAATGTCGGGACGCGTGCTGCAAACTTGAGCATCAAATTCATTGATGAAAGTGGCACGATTATCAACTATCCAATCATGAATAGCGATGGAAGTGCACGCACTCTTGCACCGAACGCCAGTGCATCGCTTGGCGTATCAGTGCTCCGCCTCTCCACCACATCATGGAACAGTGGAGCAGTCATTAGTGCCAATCAACCCCTTGCGACCACCATGGTCCAGGTATCATCAAGTCCCGTGATTCGCGTACGACCGGTATCCAACGGCTTCTCGGCGAGCGATGCACACACCACAATTTCATTGCCCTATGTTGCTAAGACCTGTACTTCAAGTAGTTTGACAACGCGATTCAACGTCCAAAACATCGGCCCATCCGCCGACGACATCACCGTAAATCTCTTTTGGCCGAACGGCGACACTGCATTTTCTCAGACATTTTCGAGTATTGCAGCCGGTCAAATCGTCGCAATCGACATGGGCACAACCTCAGTAAGTAACCCGACCACCTCAGGATACGTTATCCCAAGTGGGTGTGCGTTCGAAGGCTCAGCACGCATCTCAACAACTGGCACCTCAAAAGTCGTCGCCACGGCCTTCGAAACCAGCACCACAGGTCGGAGTGCCGCCACCTACGAGAGTCTCGTCTCACCTGGCAGTAACAGAATTTTCATGCCGTCTGTGCTCTGTAATGTCAACTACGGCGATGGCGCCCAGTCTTCATCAATCATCGTACACAACACAGGCGCCTCCGTTGCCCGTATCACCTACACCTATTCCTATCAAATTCGTGCCGCCAACGGTACACTAGGTGCCGTCACCAACAAACAAGTGGCACTGCCTGCACGTTCCGTGCGACCAAATGCCACACTCACGATCAACGCATGTACCGATATTCCCAGTGGTGCAGTTGGTTCGGCAGTCGTCACCACATTTAATTCCGCCCTTTCGGTCACAGCACTCTCGCGCGTCACCGGAACAGGTGTCAGTGCACTCGCACCAGGTATTCCTTTGAGCTACGCTGCTGCGAGCGTTGCCGCACCGTATGTACGCTATAGCACGCGTTGTTTTACGGCATCACCCAAAACCGCCGTGTGCCGCAACGAATCACGTCAACGCACGCTCTTCTCGGTACAAAACACCAGCACAAACACCGATATTCGCGTGCGCATGACCCTCTACAATCACCTCGGTGTCATAGTTGGCACACGATTTGTAAGTGGTGTCATTAAACCAGGTGCCAAGGTGTCGCTCAGTCCAATCAACATTGCAGCCATCAATAATACCGCAACCACCAATGTCAATAATGAATTCGGCTACTGGGTCGTTGGCGGGAACTTGGTCTACGGTGGTAGTGCCAGCTTTGAGTCATTTAATGCAACCACAAACGCCGTTTCGACAATTCCGATTGCGGTCACGGTACGCGTACTGAATAGCACGGTCGTCGGTCAAACAGCCGAGGATTACAACGCAATTCCACGGTAATCACATTATCCCCACACTATGCCCCTCGCATCGTACGCTGATGCGAGGGGCATGGTTTTGACTCCCGCAGGTGCATCAGCCACATTACTGAAGCATCGGTACAAACGATTGATACAAAAACTGATACGTATCTATACGACTACCATCAGCCGTCCCAATAATCACCATTGTCTGCCAAATCGTCGCTGATGCATCCTTGGCCACTGCCACGGGGATCGATTGACTCCCCCCCTCGCCAACGGTCAATGTGTAGATTGACTGTTGCCCATCACGGAAAAGCATGATGGCGTTCAGCACTGGTATTGCCTGCCCTCCGCGCCACGCATTTCCTAGTACACCATCAATCTGCCATGTTCGTCCTTGATCCAGCGACCGCCAAACCGTATGCGTATCACCCAACAGGTATAACACCGCATCAAGCACCACGAGTTGCGCCGTTGCCTCCATATGGGCAGGTAGTGCATACGCACTCCACGACGCTGCCGTGCGTGCATCATATACCCATATCTGTTGACGCATCACATCAAGGATGACTACCGCACCCGCTACTCGAACCATATCAGCTGGAGCTATCTCGTCAGGAAGCGTATGTTGCACTTGCCATGTACGTCCATTCCACATCCAAATCGTCTGCGTGGATTCATCAATCACCCACACGCCCGTGGCATCGCTCCAGCTCGGCGAATCAGCGGCAGCGAATGGCATGTCAGCCGCTGGATTCCATACATCACGACTGGCGTCGTACTGCATCATGCGCCGGTCTAACGCCCCTCCTAACGCATATAACTGCCCTGCTACCGTGACATATTGTACTCCGGACCATCGACTTGGCAGTGCTGCAATACGCCCCCATTGTTGTGCATCAGTGACCACACCAATCACCCGTGTTTGGTAGATATCACGCATGTTCCACCACCACGCTACACTCACACTACTCATGCACAACACCACACCAATGATCCATCGCCAGCGCAGTGGTCGTCGCACCACCGGTTGTTGCTGAATCAACACCGGTGGGTGATGCTCCTCCAACTCGTCAACGCGCACATCAGCAAGTAGCCCATGTCGCACCGCATACATACTTGCCTCAGTCCGCGATGCAACATGAATTTTGCTAAAAATATTGCGCACATGGACTTTGACCGTATTCTCACTGATATCGAGCATACCGGCAATTTGGCGATTCGAAAAGCCTTCGGCAACGAGTCGCAAAATTTGTAGTTCACGCTCACTCAATGCTGTCATCATGGGCTCACCGCATAGATCGCTACATCACCTGTCGTATATACCGGCACTGCCTGTGGAAGTTGTGCGACCATCTCCGGCGTAATAGTCCCTCGACGTGTCGCATACACATGGGTAATCGCCGGGTTGGCCGCAAGCCACTCAGCCAACGCCGCTGCTGTCTGAATCTGACGAATGCGTGTTGTTTGTTGATAGAGTGCCTGCGCCACGTTCGCCTCTGCATATGTAAATAACACTGGTGGTGTGGTCGTGGCGCGACCCGTCAACGGCATAATCCACCACCCACCATCACTGCCACGGTCAACGTGCCACATCCACTCAGTTGTATTCGTCAAAAACACCACATCGTCGCGCAACTGCGCATCAATCCATGTCATCGCCTGCACATCCGCCTGGTTGGTCATGATTGTCTCTTGACGAACAATGTGTTGCATCTGGCCAAATGCACCAACAGCTACCACCAATAACCCGACACACATCCAGCGCTGCTGCACATGCACAACCGCACGTGCCACTACGAGTGCAAGCGGCACGTACAGGGCGGTAATCCATATCTCATTCGTAAAAAACGACAGATACGGCAATCCAACCACCACGGGGTTTGCCAGTGCAACAATCATGGCCCACCACACCACCACGAGTGCAATTTGCACCTGACGGCGCCGTATCATTGCCCATGCACTCAACAACGCCAACGGCAATAACCACACATGATGACGAGCCCAAAACAACCCTGGAATAAACGCATTGTGACTACGGTTACCAACCACGTAGCGCGCCGATGCATCGGTGCCGCCAGCCCACGTAATTTGTGCCCACGACAACACCAACCACGGTAGCATACATGCCACAACGCCACCAACCAGCAAGTACCATCCACGGACAAGACGCCCGTGATACCACCACATGACCAGACCCCATACCACTACCATGACCCCAACCACCATATGGACGAACAGTAGTCCGCTCATCAGTGGCACAATCCACATCCAACGATGATCTTCGTGTTCATGCCAGACAAGCTCGGTTGCCACCATCATCACCGGCAACCATGCCATCCCTGCCAACAACGTGTACCGCCCCCAACTCAGATAGTAGGCGGGCATCACTGACACCAAACCGACCAGAATGCACGCCACAATCGTGGCAGGCCAACTCCGCCACCAGTACCACACAAGGCCCGCCACACTCACCACTGCCAATACATTCCACCCCTGCCCGACGCCCAACAAAAACGCACCAAGGTGCACAAATGACGATGCGTGGATGGACCACACAAACGCCATCACACTATGCCAACCGGTGTGATACATCAGCTGGGTAACCGGTACGTACGGCATCACGTTGACGGCTGCATGAGATTGCTCAACTGCCACGCGCACCAGTAATGCATGATGCACTCCGTCAACCCACGGCGGTAAGACGATGCCATCAACGTGTAACCACCGCGTCATGATGACCAGACCCATGATAATGCCTGCAGTTATGGGCCACCACGTCGTACGAATCTGACCAGTCCATGTCGGCCACCGTACCAACCATGCCATGGCCAACGTCAATCCGGCGAGTCCCCACCACATTACGCGGACTGGTAACGGCACATCAAACCACGCCGCCCACGCATACACAATCACAATCACGGCCGGACCAATCAGCATCTGCATCATCAAACGCCCGACCCAGTGGATATGTACAAGTGGCCACAGACGTTGCCACCACCATCCCGGCACAACAAATAGCACACCGATTGCAAGTGCCCAGCGCCCACCATCACCGCTAAACCATAACCCCACACTCACGATGAGTGCCATACCGAGTTGAATGATCTGGTGGCGAAATTGGCTCTGCATCAATACATCCCACGTTCATTCATTCAAATCAATCCGCGGCACCTGGTTAATACAACGCACAATCGGAGTCCCGCTGTAGCTCTCAATTGCCGTCCAACTTCCATGATCTATGCGCCACATCCAATGGGTTTGCAGAGGCACGCGTAACAAGGCACACAACACCAGCTGAATTGGCAAGCCTGCAGTCACCACAACCACACGCTGCCCCTGTGCCCGTTGTTGTATCATGCGCCAACCGTGCATCACACGTTCTGCGACCTGTGCCATTGATTCACCACCAGATGGCGCACTGTTGATTGGGTCTGCCATACGTGCCTGCATCTCGGCAGGGTAGCGACGCCCGACCTCGCGCCACGTCAGACCCGTCCAACTCCCCATATCTTGATCGGCCCAACTCACAACGTCAGATACTGGCGACTGCCATTGTACGGCCGCCATTTGTGCGGCTTCGCGACAAATTTGTTGCGATGCCGTGTAGACGTGAGTAATCCGCTGACGTTGAATCATCGCAAGCGCCGCCTGCATTTGTGCCTGCCCAAAATGCGTTAATGGGGCATCAGCTTGCCCCATAAATTGCCGACGCTGATTATAACGACTCTGTCCAACCCGCAAGAACCATATTGATGTACGCATGATTTCTCAATCAGAGAGAGGCGGTGTTCGCCTCTCTCACCCGACTATCTCTGCTCATCTTATCATTATTTGGTGGTGCGTCATGGCGTCAAACACTCGCGCGATGGTGGCACATTGACCGTGATGTCGTTTTCCGTCATATTCGGATTCCATGCGACAGCCATTTGAATAATAAATTCTTGCGCCTCATCGCCCGCTTTTTCGTGTAGCCCAAGCGCACAGATACGCTCACGTGCCCGCTTCTCGACCTCGGCAGGCATCATGTCACGCCAGGTATCTTTTTGACCATCTTGAAAGGCGTAGCGGATGCCTTTACTAAAGTAATACGGCTTCTCAGGTGTTGTATCGAGCGACAAAATTTTGCTCTCCGGTACTGACACGACCCAGTGATCATTGATTTGTTGAATGCTAATCTTTTGCAAATCAATGCCCACTGCCGCCGTCACCGTCGTGCGTTGCACAAACAACTCACCACCATCCCACCACCCAAGCTGCTTTTCGGCCTCGTCAAACGTCACCACAATATCCAAAATCGTCTCGACCGTCGTCAACTTGCGCGCACTACTAATCTTGCGCACCATCGTATCAACCTTAGTGGTGAATTTGGCCGGCGTCGCCGTCGGAGTCACCGTTGGCGTGGCACTCGGCTTCATGGTCTGCGTAGGCACACGTGTCGTCGTTGGCATGCTGGTAGCGGTTGGTTCTATCGATGCCGACACCGACGTCAACGTCGACGTCACTGCAGGTGCTGCGCCAGGCATGACGACCGTAAGTTTGGGCAAGCTCGAACCCGCTGGAGTTCCTTGAATCCACACGTACAAGACGAGACTCACAAATACACCATATATGATTTTTGTAACGTTCTGCATGCGCAATCCTTTACTCACACATCACTACGGCACGACCGCAACACAATCACTCGATGTCACCATAATATTGACAGTCTCAACCGTGGGATTGGCTGCCTTAATCAACTGTGTCAGTTGGGCCTGGGCATGCTGACTAGCCCGCTCCATCATGTCAGTTGCACATGCCGTCTGCAAAATATTCTCCTCGGCCTTGGCATACGCTTGTTCTGACATTTGCATACTATCGTCAAATAAGAGACCAATACCCTTCTCATAATTCAACGGCTGCGTCTGCGTCTGATCCATCGTCAACGACAATATGCGCACCGTGGGCAACATGATATCGACGCGCCGCCCATCCGCTGACACCTGAATATCGTTGACCGACATATTGGCAAGATCTACTCCCGCAGTGACCGTGCCGACTGCACGCATCATCAATAACTCACCACTCCACCAACTCCAAAAAGTGCGTGCCTCATCATTGGACAGCGTAAACGTAGAGACGATGACTGCTTGTTGCGTCTCGAGTCGGCTGATGTTGTTCATCTGACGTACCACGGTCTGCTCATCGAGCATCTGTGTCGCCGGGTTTGATGGAATAGGATTCAGTGGCATGACCTGTGCGGGTGATGTCGGAATCCACGGTGCTATCATGCCCCATATCCCATCAGCTGAATTCCACGTCGGGCGCATCAACAATATCAATACCAACACCCACGGCAACAACCGCCACACCAAACTCCACATTATTCGTCCCATGTACACTCCTTTTTCACTATTACCAACCGCTGTAACTTGACGCCACACGCACACACATTGTTGCACCATAAGCCCCCCAGTACCATGCTGCTACTAGGGGGCTCTATCTTTACACCTCTATATGAACCGCCGAGGTGGAAAGGGCGGCATCGTTCATCACATTACTCGGCAATCTGGTGCACACCATTTACTGCAATTCGCTTGGGCTGTGCGGCGGCACTCTTGGGCACACGTACCGTCAAAATCCCGTGCTCGCCGTGTGCACTCACCCCATCCGCATCAACCGGCAGCGGGAACTCGATGCGACGCGCCACCCGGCTCACCGCAAACTCACGCACATGCCGGCGCTCGTCGCTCTTCTGCTCATCACCCGTGGCCTCAGCCTTGATGGTCAACGTGCGCCCGGTCAACGTTACCTCGATCTGCTCAGGGGCAATCCCCGGCACCACCATCTTGACCGTATAGCCCTGAGCATCCTCATTCACCTCGATAGCTCCTGTGGTCACTGGGCGAACGGCGTTTTGCACCAACATGTCAGCAACTGAATAGATAGGCATTGTTTTGCTCCTCTGTATCCCAACCGGTCATTCGCCGGCGGATCAATTGAACTTGCCTTTACTATACTGTGCCGACTGTTAGAAACGCATATACACGCCGTTAGCGATGTATATGCGTTCCGTTAGCGAACTATTAGCACCCACCAGTCGAAGTCACCATCCGCCTTGCCAACGTACAACACGATACGAAATGCCCATTGATAGCCCTATGTACGCGTTACGTATCATCTCCCTCAGATGCGAGTTGGACTATCACAGTTGCGCCGGGTTCAATCCCGCTACTACGTACCCAAGCAACTGATAACCGCAGAAAGTACTCTTGCCCAAACACACCAAGCGTGCCACGCACCGACACCCCATTTATCCACCCGTGCACCTTATATCGTGGCCTTTTCCCCCATACCACGGTTGGCACGAATGGGATTGCAACAAATATAAAATTTCCTTCTTTTTGAATGATTGCGGGGAATGAAATGACATCTGTCTCACTCATCACACATTCTTTCGTGCATACGTTCTCTCAGTACCTTACCAGCCTGGGTACGCCGCCTGCGGTGGCATCACCACCTCAACCGCATCACCGACTGCAATCACACCCGTCCGCTCAACCCACGCCGTAAAGCCACGGCGTTGTTTGGCCGCTTTGACAAAGCGTGACGTCAATGATTCGTCACCGTACTGCGTGGCAATCACACGCCCAGGACCGGTACACGGCTGGTTCTCCCAATCGACCACAAGTGCCGCCCCGCTGGCAAAAATCAAGCGCGTCGCTGGTGGCAACAAGGTCAAATGCGGCACCCCGGTGAGCATCATGTTCGCCCCGAGCCACTCCGGTCGAATCTCGGGAAGATTCAAGCGTGTGGCCACCTCGGCGAGCTGATCGGGCGCCACCACCGTAACTTGCCGCTCATTGCGCACCACACTGCCACGTCGATAATGCGGGATCCGCACATCCGCCTTGCGCGTGGCACCCGCATGACTGTCACCAACGACACCATGCCAATCAAGCACAATCTGATGAACCGGTCGCGTCACCAACGTGCCAGGAATATCACCAATAGCCAACCACTCGACCTGGGCCATTCGTTTGGATTTCGCCACATGTGCCCCCTTATTTTTGTTTGTGCCACGCCACCAACGCCCCAGCAACCCATGTTGGGTCCGGTGCATGGTAGAGTGCTGCTGCATCACTCGGAATAATCTCAACAATCTCGGGAGTGATTGGCCCGAGCACCGAGCGCATCACCTGACCCGCATCCCGATGATCGCTCTTGGCATCAACACAATGCTGGTTGTAACCGGCATAATCACCGCGCGCCAACATCGCTGCCCCTTCGCTTATGACCTTGTGCGCCAACTCGAGTCCACCTTGATACGGCGCAAACGACTGCTCGGGCGGCGTACCGTAGCCGATGCCATGATGGAACATGTCAGCCGTTGAGACCACTACCGCATTGCGGGCAATCTCAGCGACCTCGTCGTACCCCGGTAGTGCCGTCGGGTTCCCACCGGCCAACCACGGGTAGCGCTCAATCACACGGGGCATTTTTTTGCCATAATAATCAGCCGCAATCTCCCACAAATAGCGCCACGTAAAGAGCGCATGGTCGTAGCCCCACTGCGTACCCCGATTTAGTCCAGGTCCCTGAATCCCCCATAACGGATCCGTCGAAGGATCACCACCAGCGGCCACACGCCGGCGCGCCTGCTCCATTTCGTCCGTAAACGAGTGTAGTACGCTTAACACCAACACGGTGTCGGCACCGCTGTCGATACAGGCGTTCACCACCGCACTAATCTGCTTGGCACAATCTTGCACGCCCGCATGCGGGAACACGAGTGCACCGCCGTTGCGTAACACGCCACTCAACTGCCATTCTTGGGCATCACGCAACGCTTTGCGCGCCCCAGCAATCCCCATGGCGGCATGCTCACGAGCATACAAATGATTAATATCAATGCGCAGTTGTTGCAGGTCCATGCGTTGTGCTCCTTGTGTATATCATGCATAATTGCATTATAGTGCGGATTATCCACCGACACACAAAGGAACACTCATGCCTTCACTTATGGTTACCGGTGCATCAAGTGGTATCGGGTTGGCCTGCGTCACCACCGCCGTCCAACATGGCTGGCATGCCTTTGCTGGCGTGCGCAGTACGACTGATGCGGACCGACTACGTCAACTCTTCGGCAATCAGGTCACCCCGCTCATCCTCGACGTCTGCAAACCGGAGAGCATTGCGGCATCAGCCGAGCAGGTACGCACACTCCTCGCCGACCAAACACTCAACGGTCTGATCAATAATGCTGGCGTGGCGGTAGCCGGTCCTATGCTCCATATCCCGCTTGACGAAGTACGCCAACAATTCGAGATCAACTTCTTTGGCCAAATCGCCGTCACCCAAGCCTTTGCACCACTGCTTGGAACCGACAAGACCCGACACGGTGAACGCGGGCGCATCATCAATATCAGTTCACTCGGTGGCAAGTTGGGTGCACCCTATCTCGCACCCTACGTCAGCTCAAAGCACGCCCTTGAGGGGTGGTCAGATTGTTTGCGCCGTGAGCTGTTGATGTACGGCATCGATGTCATCGTGGTGGGACCTGGTGCTATTGCCACCCCCATCTGGACCAAGGCCGAGCAACTCAATGTCGCCCAATACGCCGATACCGATTATGCACCGTATATCACGCACTATCACGAAAAACTCGTCGCCAAAGGCGTCCACGGCCTGCCTGCCGAACGTGTCGGCCAGCTCGTGTTGCATGCACTCACGACACCACACCCCAAACCTCGTTATGCGCTTGCACCGAACATCGTGTTTGACTGGTGGTTACCCCGACTACTCCCCAAACGTTGGGTTGATCGAATCGCCGCCAAAGCATACGGGTTGCCTAATACCCGTGTGCACTAACTAACGCGACGCAACACACGGCACTGCGCCACAATGTGGCGCAGTGCCGTGTGTTCTCTTGTTGACTGCGTCATCTTCGCCCAAACCACGGTAATCGTGGGATATCGTGGACTGAGGGCTGACCGAGATAGGTGGCCGGACCAAAACCAAGACGATAGGCTAACACATATGGAACAAAGAGCATGATTATGGTGGTGCCGAATGTATCTTTTTGTCCGTATGCACGCAACAATAGACGCACCACAAAAAACCCAATGATACTCAATCCAATCACCACAACAATCGCCAATTCGGGCAAATCAATCGAAAATGGCAGTATCTCGAAAGCACTTAATTGCTGCGGGAGACTGACCAGATACAAGATAACCACATAATAAAACCACTGAACTGGCAGACCGATAACCCGTACCATCAGCACGTAGATGTTGTACAACGGCACAAGCGCATGCCACCCAGGCTGGCCTGCCTTGCGCAACATCCGCCACAACCCCACCAACAGCACAAGCAACACGACAAACAAGAACACCCAAAAACAGAACCCGAGCATCACGAACACCATCAATGCACCGATATCCATCTGCTTGTCCTTACTCGACTACTGCGTATACTGCTTGCCATACCCACATTCACGCATCTAACTGAGTACCTAACGTGCATCCGTTTTTTTGCCAAACCACGGCAGATCGGGGACATCGTGGTGAGACGGTGGCCCTCCATACACCGACCGACTATATCCAACGCGATAGACCAACACAAACGGCACCACATAGGCTATCGCCGTGGCAATGAAGCTGTCACGCTGCCCGAACGCCCGCAACGAAAGGCGTACTATGACCCATCCATACACGACGTACACCACTAACGCACCTGCTATGATGATCTCGTGATTGCCCCATCCTGCGACGACGACGACGATGTGCAACGCCATACTATATACGAACCATGCAATCGGTAGTCCAAGAATGCGGTGTAACACGATTTGGTTGTAGTACGGCACCATGATGGCCCAACCAGGCTGACCAGCCTTTACAAACATCTTCCATGTTCCGATAACCAACCAGAGCAAAAGAACAACATTCACCCCATACACCAACGCCAACGCTTCACCCATACCCATGCACACCTCCTCCTATTGCAGAGAACAGCCACAACCATAACGCACAAGGCGCATTCACACGGTGCCCCAGTATATGAAGGATTCTATCGCTTGTGTGTCGTAAGATACAGAATTCAATACAGTGAGTTAAATTAGTATCTAAATCAAATGAATTACTCGTAATTTGTCATATTTTTTATAAATATTTATCATTATTTAGAGGTTGTCTATACCTGCTCAGATGACAACATACCGCAGATACAATGACGGGTGACATAGTACACATTATGGTATGCAGAAAAACCCCTCTGTGCAGGAATTCCTACGCAGAGGGGTCATTCAGGCATTCGTTATTGTTGTTGGTCTTTGTTGTTGCCCATTTGAGGGAGCGAGCCCATATCAACACCAGCATCGCTCGGGCCACCAGTAACAGGCGGTGTATTGGTCGGTTGATCGTTCACTAGTGGTTGCTCATTCGCCTGGGTTGACGACAATGTTGGGATATAGCTGCCCGTTGTTGGTGGTGGTGGTGAATTAGCCGCATTTTGGTTGGTTGCGCTATCAATCCACGGCAATGTGGGCAAATCCGCATATGCCTGGGGGCCTTGATAGAGCGCACTCCCAAAACCTAATCGATAGGTCATCACAAACGGCAAGAAGAGCGAAATTACCACATTTATCGTATCGTCACTTTGCCCATAGGTACGCAGAATCTGTCGTACGGTAAAAAACGACAACACTAATGTGGCCAAACCAGTGAGGAAGGCGATAAACGGCAATACCATGCCGACAACCGTCAGAATGACTGGATAGTAGAACCATTGCATCGGTAATCCAAGTATCTGCACCAAGATGTACAGATTGTAGACAGGCACAATCGCTGCCCATCCTGGTTGACCGGCTTTGACGAACATCTTCCACAAGCCAACAATCGTAAATGCTGCAATCGCAAACCCAATCACCGCCACACACATTGAAGCAAGAAATATACCACCTAAAATACCAGCATCGCCATTCTCCATGGACGTCCCCCTTCCAACATCAATATTCGGTTAACAATTCGGATGTCATGAGTATAACAACAAGTTGTCGTTTTGTATAGTGGTTTTGTAACTCTTTACAACAATTTGACAATAATCGATATGTTCGCCAATACACCCCCGCGTGCTATACTTGCCGCTACATCACAACATGGTGTATAATTAGCACAAATGTTCTAAATACAAAGGAGTGTCATATGCATACACTTGATACACTCACCACGACACAACTCACCGCAGGGAGCATGATTACTCGACCATCGGCAGTCGTACGCGAGCTGATTGACAATGCGATCGATGCACAGGCGCGGCACATCACGGTCTATCTTGATAATCACGGCAAGATTGCGGTACACGACGACGGCATCGGCATGCACATTGATGATTTAGCGCAGGCCTTTCAACCACACACCACCAGCAAGATTCGGCGCTACGATGATTTACTGACGCTATCCACCTTAGGATTTCGCGGCGATGCATTAGCAGCAATTGCAGCTGTAGCACGCGTCACATGTATCAGTCGCACAGCTACATGTCCGAGTGCCCACGAACTACGCATCGCTGGTGGCGAGGTGCACGATATCCGTCCATGTGCAGGTCAAGTCGGCACATACATAAGTGTTGAGCGTCTTTATCACACCATTCCTCACCGGCGTAACTTTTGGCGCCAGCCACACACCGAGCGACAGCACATCATTGATGTCTGTACTCACTACGCACTGGTGTATCCAGAGGTATGCATCCGCGTTGAGTACGATACACAGACTGTGTTGTGCACACAGGGGAGCGGGAGCACTGATACCACCATCCACGACATCTGGCCACATCGCATCTTCACCCGATCCACTGCATACACACACGATGGTGCCGGTGCCCTCCATGCATGTATCGGTGCAGAACGGACAGCAAGTCGACGGCAACAGTTCGTCGCAATTAATCGTCGTCCTATTGCTGTGCGTGGCTTCATCGCTCATGTCATCGATGAGGTACTCCCACCTGTACAAGGGCACTATGCCACCGTTGTTCTTCACTTTACTTTGCCTGCCTCGAGCATCGATATCAACGTACGGAGCAACAAAGACGAATTAGGCATCCGCACGCCAAGTAGTATTGCACGGTTATTGTACGACGCGATTCGTCATCCAACACCAATGCCTGATATGCCATCCACCGTGCGCCAAGCACTGCCACATCTCACGTTGATTGGGACGTACACGCACTGGAGTCTCTGGCAGAGTATCGAAGGTCTGGTCGTGATGGATGCAGCCAACGTGATGCGCGCATGTGGTATTACCCAGCTCGATGCCGGCAAACCATGCGTTCCACCATACCCGCTCACCCTAGGAGCATCCCGAGTGTTTCGTGCACATGCAGCCGAATGGGAGCAACTAGGCATTCACCTCACCGAACTCCATGACGAGCACCTCTGTGTGACGCGCCTACCGTATAGAGCCAATAGCAACGCCATTGCGCACGCCGTCGCAGCCTGTGTTCAGACGATACGGCGTGGTGGTACGTTTGCCATGGGTATCGGGCACTTTCTTGATCCACACTGGCTCTATGAGCAGCTCACCCACCTGCCAGATCCGTGGAGTCACCATGCCATCTTCATGATTGGGCATCATCGCATCGCTACTGCACTCCGGATGCCACACACTCCTACTGAAGCACCTGACCAATCGCCACGATCACAAGCACAATCAGCACCAGACTAATAATTATCTCGATGATACCTAACCCACTTATTAACCGCCGCATACGATTACCCTGTCCATGTATCGGATGATGATTGATTATAGCGGATTACCCCGACAATTCTACACCAACCGCGGTATCAATTCGCGCATCATCCACGATGGAGACAACGTATATCTTCCATTCATCATGTATTTTTTTGTATATGTACACCATGTCACACTCATCGATGAGCTGTTGTTGATTGTCCAAGCGCGCTAAACGCACAACCACATGGGCAGTACGCTCGCTGTAGGCAACCACCTGGAGCGAGATAATTTGCATATACGCACATCCACTCTGGTGCTTAAGTTCGATTAATGCACAGGGTGGATGCGTCTGAATAACGCACTCATGACCAGTAACAGCCGTATATGGCCAGTGAAAGAGGCTCCAATATGCGTGTGTGTCGTACGCATTATATGCACGCACATACTGCTCATAGGCATATTGAACATGCTTGGGTGTCTGTTTCACATCACACCTCTTTACCATAATAAATACAGGTTCATTCAAAATTAATATTATCACAACAATCGTGTGTTTAATCATTGAAATGCGATATCTTTGGTATGAGTTTTATTACTATTATCTAAATTTTCAATAAATTTAATTAACCCAAGCTTGGCAATTTTGTATAAATAAATATATATTAAAAATACACCCGATCACATTACGATTCTGAAATTAAAAGTATCTTCCATTCACCGGATACTTTTTTGTAGACATAGAGGGAAGAAACTTCGCTAATAACATGTTTAATGGAGTCAAGGCGCACAATATCAGCAATGACATAGGCGGTATGTTGGTTTGCATGGATATCA
This sequence comes from uncultured Klebsiella sp., assembly GCA_964482795.1. Classification (GTDB taxonomy): domain Bacteria; phylum Chloroflexota; class Chloroflexia; order Chloroflexales; family Roseiflexaceae; genus UBA965. The sequence continues at coordinate 3,988 of CAYZZI010000008.1, read as the reverse complement.
AGTTTTGCGATTTGACTATAGAACCAGTTGGTTGATGCTTTGAGTGTTGCGAGTGAAGAGACTGGCGCATATCGGAGTGTCAAATCGTTCCCTTGAATTTCGGTATATGGCCACAAAAAGCAACGCCACATCGTATATTCGTCGTTGGTATTAAAGGCTTTGATGAGTTGTTCAAACTGTGCTTGCACTTCTGCACGCGATTCGTTGCTCATTCGACGCACCTCAACAATTCGATAATTCGACACAAATTAGTCATAATATCGTATCAAAATTGTACCATAGATTGTGCATACTGCAGATAACAATTGACGTTCTTTTTACAAACCTGCTGATATCACAATGGTATATAATGGAACGAAGCAGTATGTGAAAAGTTGGGTAGCGTGTATCTCAAGCGACTCGAAATCCAAGGATTCAAAACATTTGCCAGCCGAACGGTTTTTGAGTTCCAACCAGGGGTATCTGCAATTGTTGGACCAAACGGGAGTGGCAAAAGTAATGTCGTCGACGCCATTCGATGGGTGTTAGGCGAGCAGAGCTATTCAACATTGCGGAGTCGCAAGGCCGAGGATTTGATCTTTGGTGGTGGTCCACGGCGTGCCCCGTCTGGGTTTGCTGAAGTATCGTTGACCATTGATAACAGCGATCGCACGCTCCCAATTACCTTTGATACGGTCACCATTACGCGACGAAGCACGCGCTCTGGCGACCACGAGTATTTCATCAACCGTGCCAAAGTACGACTACGCGACGTCCAAGAGGCAACCGCTACACTTGGTGGCTCCTATACCATCATCAATCAGGGACTGGTCGACAATGTTCTTGACCTACGCCCCGAAGAACGCCGGCGCTTGTTCGAAGATGCCGCCGACATTAGTGTTCATGAGCAACGACGCAACGAGGCCATGCGCCGGCTCCGCGATACAGACACAAACGTCCGTCGTACCGATGATGTCATTACCGAGCTTGAACCACGCTTGCGGAGTTTGCGCCGACAAGCAGGCGCAGCCAAACAGTACCGCGACATCAAGCATGATCTCGACAGTGTCCAAATACGCTTATTGCGCCTACAACAACAGCAGAGTGAGATCCAACTTGAGCATGCACAGGCGGAGCATGGGCAGGTCCAACAGCAAGTCCAACAACTCCAAGCACAGCGCGATCAGATTAGTGCCCAAATTACCACGGCACGTGAGCATATCCGCACACTCCGTGAGCAAATCAGTGCCGTGTATGCAGAGGGGAGTCGTCTGCATAGTCGTGCCGAGACACTGCAACGCGCAATTGCCGTTGCGGATGAACGCGCCAAAGCAGTGGCACAGCGGATGCATGAGTTCACCCAAGGGCAACAAGAAGCTGAGCAGCAGCTGACACACCTCCAACAACAGCTTGCCGAACTCAATCAGACGCTCCAACAACAACAACACCAACGCGACGAATACCAACGCGATTTACAAGGCATTGATGGGGGACGTGCCAGCTACAACGAGCAACGTCGGGCCTTACGCAATGCGGTTGATCAGGCGCAACGTGCTGAAGCAAGTACACAATCGGCCATTCGTGAGCGTCAGCGCCAAGTTGAGCGACTCAATGAACTCAAAGCCTCGCTCAGTCAGCACCAACAAAATGAACAACTATTGGTACAGCAGGCCGAGGCCACACTCGTTTCAGCCCAAAACGCATTTGCCACAGCCCAAGCCGCCGTAGATGCCCATCACAAAACGGTCACTGATGCCCAACACGCTGTCACTAGCGCGCGCCAGCAGATTGAGGCCTTACGCAGTGAGCGCGCTGCCAACGAAGAGGCGATTACCGCAGCCCGACGTGAGCTCAATCAACTTGACTCACGCTATCAAGCCTTACTCCAGATTCAACGCAGTCATGGTGGTGTCGTCCAAGGTGTCAAAGCTGCCATGGAGTGGGCCAGCAAAAGTGGAGCTGATTTTTCGTTGGTATCGACGCTGATTACTGCACCTGCAGACCTCGAACTCGCCATAGAGACAGCCCTCGGTGCCCGCCTCCAGCATATTGTTACGCCCACGTGGAACGAAGCGGAAGCCGCGATTGCAGCCCTCAAAAAAGGCGGTCAAGGGCGTGCAACATTTTTGCCCCTTGATACGCTCCGCAGTGGTGGTAGTGATGCCAAAATACCCACGAACAGCGATGGGGTTATCGGCGTCGCCTCACAACTCGTGACAGCCGATGCCAAATACGCCAAAGTCGTCGACTACTTGATTGGTCGAACACTCGTTGTCCGCGACCTTGAAGTGGCACGCCGCGAGATTAAACGTATCGGTGGCGGCTGGCAGATTGTCACCGTCGGCGGCGAACAAGTCAGCAGTGGCGGCGCACTCACCGGTGGCGCCCAAGTCCGGGATGGCGGTACCTTGCGCCGTGAACGCGACCTGCGCGAACTCCCAGATACCATTGCGCAGGCCAAAGCGAATGTTGACCGCCTCGCACAGATAAGCACGCGCCAGCAACAGCAAATCCAACAGGTCGAACAACAGGTGCGCCAACTTGAAGCGACGCGCCAGCAACAGCAACAGCAGCTCCAAAACGTACAACAGCAACGCGATATGGCGCAGCGAGCCCTCAATAAGGCAGAGTCGGATGTCGCACTTGTGACGCAACAAGCAGCACAAGCGGGGAGTCGGTTTGCTGATTCAACCGCGCAAATCACTCAGCTGGAGCAAGAATTACTTGATCTGGCCGTACAGCAACAACAACAACGCGCAACGCTCGACCAATGCTATCGCGATGAACAGATTCTGATTGAACAAAGCTATGCCGACGACGATCGTCGTGCTGTGGCACAACAGCTCCTCACTGAGGCAGAGGGTCAAGTGCGTGGCACCATGGCGACAATCCAGGCGAGTGAACAACGTAAGGCCACACTCCAGCACACCCTACAACAACGCCAATCACGCCAAGCAGAACTCGAACGCGAAGCCGACGACGTCCACCGTGAAAGCCAGAGTCACCAGACCGAGTTGAGCGCCGTCCAACAGGCGATCAGCGAAATTAACGTTCGCCTTGCACCCCTCGAAACAGCGCTGCGTGGATATGAAGCTGAATTGCCAGCCCAAGAAAAACTCGAACAACACACGCTCCAACTCCTCCGTGATGCCGAAGCTGAGGCGAATCGGACTGCCCTTAATATGCAACGCGCTGCGGATCGAATTCATGTGCTGATTGAACGTGCCCAAAGCGAAGGGTATGACCTCGAGGTCCTCCGCAAAAGTAACGAACCTGTGGTAGGTGATGAATCAACACTGAATCAACAACTTAACGGCTACCGTCAACAACTCCAACGCCTTGGACCAGTCAATCCACTGGCGCTCGAAGAGTACGAAGAGGCCAATGAGCGCTATACCTTCTTGACCGCACAAGTGGCAGATTTGCGCTCTGCTGCCCAGAGCCTGCAAGAGCTCATCCGCGAGCTCGATGCCACCATGCAGGCAAATTTCGAAAAAATCTTCGGCGCCGTGGCCCGCGAATTCGCCAATACCTTCCAAATCATGTTCGGCGGTGGTCGTGCCAGCCTTGATCTCGTCAAACAAGGTGAGGGCGGGGCGCTTGATGATATCGGTATCGAGATTACTGCACAACCACCGGGCAAACGCCAACAGAACCTCTCGCTCCTCTCGGGCGGTGAGCGCTCGTTGACGGCAGCCGCCTTGCTCTTTGCCATTCTCAAAGTCAAACCGACGCCGTTTTGTGTGCTCGACGAGGTCGATGCAGCGCTCGACGAGGCCAACGTTGCACGCTTCCGCGCAGCCCTTGCAGATCTTCGGCGTACCTCTCAGTTCGTTGTCGTCACCCACAACCGCGGTACCATCGAAATCGCCGATACCATCTACGGTGTCTCCATGGGCGATGACAGTGCATCACGCGTCTTGTCGTTACGCCTTGATCAACTGGTTGGCCACGCATAATCGATATCACGATGATTTCGCCACGTCGATACCCACGATGATTCCCGCCA
>CAYZZI010000007.1:14559-84464 GCA_964482795.1 uncultured Klebsiella sp. | reverse complement strand
CGTTCGTATGTTGTAGTGGAGAACGCATGAAACGATCTGAATTGCGCAATGTGGCAATTATCGCCCACGTTGACCATGGCAAAACAACACTGGTTGACGGATTATTGCGCCAATCGCGCACGTTCCGGGAGAATCAGCAAGTCAATGAGCGCGTGATGGACTCGAACGATCTTGAGCGCGAGCGTGGAATTACCATCATGGCCAAGAATACGGCTGTGAACTACAAAGGCACAAAAATCAACATTGTTGACACTCCAGGTCACGCTGACTTCGGCGGCGAGGTAGAGCGTGTCATGAACATGGTTGACGGCGTGTTGCTCTTGGTTGATGCAGTAGATGGTCCAATGCCGCAAACTCGATTCGTGTTGCGCAAGGCGTTGCAAGCCGGCCACAAGGCAATCGTTGTGGTGAATAAGATTGACCGCCCAAATGCACGACCACAGTGGGTCGTCAACGAGACATTTGATTTATTTGTCGAACTCGGTGCTACAGATGAGCAGGCCGATTTTGCTGTGATCTATGCGAGTGCAATTAATGGCATCTCCGGTACCGATTATCAAAACCTGCACGACACGCTTGAGCCGTTATTTGATGCCATCGTTGAGCGGATTCCAGCGCCTGATGTAGAAGTTGATGAACCAGTGCAGATGCTGGTGACGAATACATTCTTTGATGACTATCGTGGCAAGATTATGATGGGTCGCATTCGCCGTGGTACGTTGAACAAGGGCCAGTCTGTCGTTCGGATCGACCACGAAGGTAATCAAAAGCCTGCCAAAATCGTGCAAATCTTCACGTACAACGGTCTTGATCGCCGTGAAGTCGAAGCATCATCAGCCGGTGATATTGTGGCAATTGCCGGTATCGCTGACGGCATGATTGGTGATACTGTGGCCGATGTCAACAATCCTGAGCAATTGCCAGTGATTGCTGTCGAAGAACCAACCGTACGCATGACGTTCGGCGTGAACACCAGTCCGTTTGCTGGTCGTGAGGGTACGCACGTGACCTCACGCAAGTTACGTGACCGCTTGTACGCTGAGCGTGAGCGCGACGTCGCATTACGCGTCGAAGATACCGATGTGCCTGATGCATTCTCAGTGAGTGGACGTGGTGAATTGCATTTGACCATTTTGATTGAGAATATGCGCCGTGAGGGGTATGAGTTCCAAGTGTCGCGTCCTGAGGTCATCTTCCGCATGGTTGATGGTGTGCGCATGGAGCCCATCGAGCAGGTTGAAATCGAAGTGTCGGAGCAGTACCAGGGTGCAGTCATCGAGTTGTTGGGGCAGCGACGTGGAATCATGCGCGACATGGTCTACCGCGAAGACGGTACCGTGATGCTCAGCTTCCACGTACCAACCCGCGGTTTACTCGGCTTCCGCCAGCAGTTGTTGACGGCCACACGTGGCGAGGGACAGCTTAACGCGTTGTTTTATGAGTACCAACCACTCGCCGGCGAGATTAACACGCGAGCCTACGGTTCGTTGGTTGCGTCTGAGTCAGGGGTAACGACGTCGTTTGGTCTGCATGGTGCGCAGGAGCGCGGTCAGCTCTTTGTTGCAGCTGGTCTGGACATCTATGAGGGTATGGTGATTGGGCAACACATTCGTGAGCGTGATCTCGAAGTCAACGTGTGTAAGAAGAAGCACCTGACCAACATGCGCTCATCTGGTGCTGACGATGCGTTGCGTCTTGAGACCCCACGGAACATGAGTCTTGACGATGCGGTTGAGTACATCGGTGACGATGAGTTGCTCGAAGTGACGCCCAAGGCCTACCGTTTGCGCAAGCGTCTGCTCTCCATGGACGAGCGTAAGCGCGATCAAAAGCGCCGTGAAATGGCCCTTCAGGCTGAGTCAGTCTAACGTCAACACAACATAATATATGGGTAAAAAGAGGATTGTCGCCGACAATCCTCTTTTTCTATTGTCGGCACAAACTGTTATACTACCCGTCAGACAGGTTGAACGGTTGGTCAAGAGGACACCATGAATCAACTTCGGGCATTGTGGCCGTACGTGGTGCGGTATCGCTGGCGATTTGTGATTGGGTTGTTGTGTACGCTGATTGCGACGGGCTTTGCCATTCAAGTCCCACAAGTGCTTCGTTGGATTGTCGATGAAATTAACACAAAGGGAATTGTGTGGAGTGATTTGCAATGGGCCGTACTGCTCATGCTGGGAATTGCCGTCATTGACGGTATTTTTCGTTTTTTTCAACGTGTATTGATTCTCGGGTCAGCGCATCAAGTTGAGGGTGATATCCGCGAGGCGATGTTCCAAAAACTACTCATCCTCGATCAGAAGTTTTATGGGGATCATCATACGGGTGACCTCATGACGCGCGTGACCAATGATATTTCAGCGATTCGACAGTTCGTGGGGCCAGGAGTGAGCTCACTCGTTAGTGCGGTATTGATGATTACTGGCGCATCTGTTCTGATGATGACAACAAATCTCACGTTAGCGATTATCGTCTTGATGTTGTTGCCTGCGGTCACGGTGTTGTTCATCTTGGTGGGTGCGCGCATGCGTGCTATCTTTCGCAGAGTGCAAGATCTGTTTGGTGAAGTATCAACCCGTGCACAAGAGAATTTTTCAGGTATTCGCACCATCAAAGCATACACCCAAGAAGAGCCCGAAACCGTTGAGTTTTTGCGAGTTAACGAACGTTTTCGCGCCCAAAATGTGCGCTACGTCCTTTTGAGCGGTTTGCTCTGGCCAACCATTAGTTTGGTGCTGGGCTCTATCGGTGCACTGGTGCTGTTGATTGGTGGCCAACAAGTAGCTGCCGGTCAGATGACGGTCGGTGATTTGGTGTTGTTCAACGGCTACCTAGCCGCCCTCGGTTGGCCGGTTGTGGCGCTCGGTTGGACGGTGGATTTGTATCAGCAAGCAGTGTCTGCATCATCACGTTTGGCAGAGGTACTTCAGCGGCAACCGTTGATTCGCGATGCCGATCCAGGTGCTATTGATCATGACGTGCAGGGCCAAATCACTTTCGACAACGTGGGTATTCAGGTCGGGAGTGCCCCCGATCAACGGTGGATTTTGCGGAATGTGACATTTTCTGTGGGTATCGGTCAGACTGTTGCGATTGTTGGAGCAACTGGCGGTGGCAAAACGACGCTGGTTAATCTGTTGTCGCGCGTTCAAGATCCCACAGAGGGTCGTGTGTTGGTAGATGGTCATGATGTGCGGTCATTAACGCTTTCATCGTTGCGTCACGGTATCGGTTATGTGCCGCAAGATACGTTTTTGTTTAGTGTGCCAGTGCGTGAGAATGTGACATTCGGACGACCTGATGCGACCGATGAAGAAATCGATCAAGCGCTGTTGATTTCGCGGTTGAGTAACGACATCGTGCAGTTGCCAACCGGTATTGACACGTTGGTTGGTGAGCGTGGTGTAACGCTTTCGGGTGGTCAAAAACAACGCACTGCAATTGCGCGTGCAGTCTTGCGCAACCCGGCCATTTTGGTGCTTGATGATGCGCTCTCCAGTGTTGACACACACACAGCGGCGCAAATTCTTGATGGGCTTAAGCGCTTTCGTAAAGGACGTACGGCAATCATTATTGCGCAGCGCATCGCCACGGTGCGTGATGCGGATTTGATTGTGCTGTTACATGATGGTGCTGTTGCCGAACAAGGGACACATGACCAGTTGGTTGCGCTGGGAGGTATGTATACCGCCATGTATCAGCGTGAACAGTTAGCCGATGCAGTAGACAACGCCTAAGGGGAGCACAATGACAATCTACGATGATGAGATTCTAGGTAAAGCGTATGATGGTCGGTTGGTGCGCCGTCTACTCGGTTTTGTGTGGCCGTACAAATGGTCATTGACTGGTGCCATCGGACTCATGGTAGGCAGTGCCTTGATGGAGTTGATACCGCCGTTTTTGATTCGTACCGCGATAGATGGTCCGATTGCTACCGGCGATATTGCTGGTATCTGGCCAATCTTTTTGCTATATGTTGTGACGCTCCTCGCGTCTTTTGGTTTCCGGTATGCGCAAACATATGTGATGCAGGCAATGAGTCAACGCATCATCATTGACATTCGCATGGCTATTTTTCGACACATCCAAAAGATGAGTCTTTCTTTTTTTGATCATAATCCAGTTGGTCGGTTGCTCACGCGTATCACCAACGATGTTGATGCACTCAATGAGTTCATCACACAAGGAACTGTCGCACTACTTGGTGACTTGGTGCGCTTGTTCTTTATCATCGTTACGATGCTCATTTTGAGTTGGCAGCTTGCGCTCGTGTCGTTCATCATGTTTCCTGTGGTGATTATTTCGACGATTATTTTTCAAAAAATCATGCGCGCGACCTATCGTGAAATGCGACAGCGTCTTGCCCGCATCAACGCCTATCTCAACGAACAAATTACTGGCGTGTTAGTCACTCAGTTGTTCGGTCGTGAGGGTCGTAGCAGGCAGTTTTTTACGGAAATTAGTAGTGACTACCTAAAATCGCAATTCAAGTCTAATAACACGTTTGCTGTCTTCTTTCCGACAGTCCATTTAACATCGGTCTCTGCAACTGCGGTGCTGTTGTTGTTGGGTGGTCAGCTTGTTCTGAATGATGTGACCACAATCGGGTTATTGGTAGCGTTCACACTCTATACCGAGCAGGCCTTCGGCCCGATTCGTCAGTTAGCAGAACGTTATAACACCTTGCAAAGCGCGATGGCATCGTCGGAACGCATCTTTCGTGTGCTTGATACGCCTGAGGATATTGCAGATCCCGTTGCGCCTAAGCAGTTACCAACACCCGTGCGTGGTGAGATTGTCTTCGACAATGTCATTTTTGGGTACAACCCATCAGAGCCAGTGCTCAAAGGTGTGTCATTCACCATACCAGCTGGGCAAGCTGTGGCAGTTGTTGGTGCAACAGGCGCAGGCAAGACGTCATTAGTCAGTTTGATGGCTCGATTCTACGAGATCCAGCAGGGTTCGATTCGCCTCGATGGCGTTGATATTCGTGAGATTACACAGCACGATTTGCGCAAGCACGTTGGAGCTGTGCCCCAAGATCCGACATGTTTTAGTGGTTCCATAGCACAAAACATTCGCTTGCATGATGATACGATTACTGATGAGCGGATTCGATGGGCGGCTGATATTTCCGGTGCAGCCAGTTTCATTCACAAGTTACCAGGCCAGTTCGCGTACGAGGTGCGTGAACGTGGCTCAAATTTGTCGGTAGGGCAACGGCAGTTGTTGGCGTTTGCCAGAGCAATGGCGTTTAATCCAGAGGTTTTGCTGATTCTTGATGAAGCCACGAGTAGTGTTGACACGGAGACAGAGGCAGTGATGCAACAGGCGGTGCAGCGGTTGCTCAAAGGACGTACGTCAATCGTGATTGCACATCGGCTCTCAACGATTCGCTACGTCGATCGTATTCTTGTGCTCCACAGAGGACTCTTGGTCGAAGATGGTACACACGATGAATTGCTGGCGTTGAATGGCTACTACGCACGTCTCTATAAGTTGCAATATGCTGAACAACTTGGAGGGAGTGCCTCTGACAGTTAATCGGTATCTATTCCTTGTTGTGTACTGCTGACCTGCGGAGTGATTCGTGGGTCAGCAGTTTTTTTGTACGTGAAATGTGATGTATTCAGACAGAATAGGGAAAGGTAGCGGTGGATTAGGATGGCGATTAGGTAGAGGCAAAAGCGTGGAGGGTTGAGGATTGCGAAAAAGATGAGAGTTTGACGAAAGTGAAAAATAATGCACACAAAACAATAACAGCTGTAAGAACTGTAGACAAAAAGTGGTAGTATTTTAGAGAAGCCACACAAAAGAAAGTGAATGTAGTTATGGCGAAGAGTATTCAGCTCAAGACAGCGATTCCAGGACCAAAATCGCAAGAGATTGTTTCGCGGCGTGAGGCAGCGGTGCCAAGTGGGTTGTACAAGGCACATCCGATTGCCGTTGAACACGCACATGGAGCGTTAGTAACGGATGTAGACGGCAATACATTTATTGATTTTGTTGGTGGAATCGGTGTGCTCAATGCAGGTCACACCATGCCTGATGTCGTGAATGCAATCAGCGAACAAGCCAATAAATTAATTCACTTCTCGGCACTTGTAGGCACGTATGAGTCATATGTAGACTTATGTGAGCGATTAAACGATGCAGTACCAATTAGTGGACCATGCAAGACTATTTTGGCAAATAGTGGTGCCGAGGCTGTGGAGAACGCCGTCAAAATTGCAAAAGTGGCCACGGGACGCTCAGCGGTTATCGCCTATGAAGGTGGGTATCATGGACGCACGTTGTTAACGTTGTCATTAACATCGAAGACTTCATTCAAAAAGAATCTAGGACCGTTCTTTGCGGATGTGTATCGAGCACCATACCCCTACGAATATCAATGTCGCATGTGTAGTAACTCGTGTAGTGGTGCCTGTGCTGATCAGCTCGAAAAAATGTTGTTGACGCATGTTGAGCCGACACAAGTGGCTGCAATTATCATCGAGCCAGTGCAAGGAGAGGGTGGGTTTATTCCGGTGCCTGCAAGCTACATGAAGCGTTTGCGCGCCTTGTGTGACAAGCACGGTATTGTCTTGATTGCAGACGAAGTGCAATGTGGTTTTGGGCGCACGGGGACGTTGTTTGCCATGGAGCAAATGGGAGTGGAGCCAGACATCATTGTGTCGGCCAAGTCCATTGCTGCGGGTATGCCGTTGGCTGCGGTGACTGGTCGCGCTGAGATTATGGACAAAGTGCATTTAGGCGGAATAGGTGGTACGTATGGTGGCAATCCACTCGCGTGTGTGGCTGCCATCGAGGTGCTCAATCAGTTTCAAGATGGTGATTTGTTAGAGCGTTCAAAGTCGATAGGTGCGCAGATTCGTCAGCGTGGAGCCAGCTGGCAACAAAAGTACACGTGCATCGGTGATGTGCGTGGCATGGGTGGGATGATTGCCATCGAGTTCGTCAAAAATCGTGAAACGCGCGAGCCGGATCCTGATGCCGTGGCAAAGGTAACCAATCTTTGTCTGCAAAAAGGAGTCATTACCATGCGAGCAGGCTTATACACAAACTGTGTACGATTGCTGATGCCATTGGTGATTACTGATGAGCAGTTACAAGAGGGACTTGACGTGTTGGAATCAGCGATTGCGGCATTATAAATGAGTCATCACATGAACGATGTGGTTGTTATTGAGACGAGCAATCAGTATGCTGACGCGATTGAATCATTGCAACGGCAGTGTTATCCAACCCTAGATCCGACGCTCTTGATTCGCCGTGAGCATGTGGAGAGTCAAATTGCTATTTTCCCAGCAGGGCAGCATTTGGCGTTGATTGATGGTGTTGTGGTTGGAATGAGTTCAACGCTACGATTGAATATTGACTTTGCCGATTCACAACACACCTTTGAGGAGATGATTGCCGGCGGGTATATTACCAATCACGATCCTCACGGCGAGTGGTTATATGGTGCTGATATGAGCACGCACCCTGATTATCGGCGGCGTGGGATAGCGTCGAAGTTGTATGATGCGCGCAAGGCGTTGATTAAGCGACTGAATTTGCGCGGGATGGTTGGTGGTGGCATGGTGCCAGGATATCGATTTCATAAGCATGAGATGTCCCTCGAGACGTACGCGGCCAAAGTCTCTGCCGGTGAGTTACATGATCCAACATTGACACCGCAACTCAAAAACGGGTATGTGGTGCGTGGCGTCATTTACAACTATTTGCAAGATGCATTGCTCGGTAACGATGCCACCCTTATCGTTTGGGATAATCCTGATTATCAGCGATAGGGATACGTTTTTTCGAAAGGAGACTGATTCGTGCAGACATATCGAAATTACATTGGTGGAGATTGGGTTGAACCAATAAGCGGGAATTACAGCGAAATTCGTAATCCGGCACAACTCGATGATAGTGTCGGTCGTGCGCCTTTGTCTGGGCTCGTTGACCTCAATCAGGCGATTGCTGCGGCTGCGGCTGCCTTCCCTGTGTGGGCAGGACGAGCTGCTCCGGAGCGTGGGCGTATATTGCACAAGGTTGCTAATATCATTGAAGGGCAAATTGATGCATGGGCGGCCGAGTTAACGCGTGAAGAGGGCAAAACACGTACTGAGGCGCGCATGGAAGTAGTTCGTGCCGTTGAGCTCTTTCGCTATTTTGCCGGTGAGGCTTGGCGTGTCGGAGGCGATGTGTTACCTGCGGACACTCCAAATACACTGTTGTACAGCGTACGGGTTCCGTTAGGGGTGGTAGCCATCATCACGCCGTGGAACTTTCCCCTTTCGATACCGGTGTGGAAGATGGCTCCAGCGCTCGTGATGGGCAACACTGTTGTCATCAAACCAGCATCCGCTACGCCCATCATGGCACTACGCTTGATGGGTGCACTCCACGAGGCTGGATTGCCAGCTGGTGTAGTGAATTGTGTCACCGGTAGTGGTGGTGTACTCGGCGATGCGCTTGTGACTGATGACCGCGTGAAAGCAGTCTCGTTTACTGGATCGTACGCAATCGGTCATGCCCTCTATCAAAAAACCGCGCCACGACTTGTGCGTACGCACCTTGAAATGGGTGGTAAGAATCCTGTGATTGTGGCGGCTGATGCCGATCTCGACAAAGCAGTGAATATTTGTGTCCGTGGTGGTTTTGGTCTGACTGGGCAGGCATGCACTGCCACGAGTCGCGTCATTGTGGATCGATCGATCGTCAAGGAGTTCAGTGCACGACTCGCCGCCGCTGCGCAAAAGATTGTCGTTGGTCCAGGTTTAATGGATGGCGTACAAATGGGACCTGCGGTCAGTGCTAGTCAGCGTGACATTGATTTGGCGTTTGTCGAGATTGCCAGTGAAGAGGGTGCTACCGTAGTGGCTGGTGGTACTGCGGCTGAAGGGCATGGGTACTTCGTGAAGCCGACAGTCATTACTGGAGTGCGTCCTGAAATGCGCATTGCGCAGGAAGAAGTCTTTGGTCCTGTCATTGGAATCATCGAAGTTGGCGACATGGCCGAAGCAATCGCCGTTTGCAACAATGTTGCGTATGGATTGTCTGCTACCATCGTAACCAATGATGTGCGAAACTCAATCCGCTTCGCTGAACAAGCTGAGGCTGGAATGCTCAAAGTTAATCAGCCGACCGCTGGTGTTTCGATACAAGCGCCGTTTGGTGGTTTTAAGCAGAGTGGATCGGGTATGTTCCGTGAAATGGGGAAGGGCGCAGTGGAGTTTTTCACCCAGCAAAAAACCATTTACATTGATGGTCAGTAATTCCTTGTGCTGACATCATGGAACACAAGGGCGTTCATGCATGCGCGCGAATGCCCTTGTGTTTTACATTTGTTTCATATTTTGCATTAGATGAGATGAGGTTGTATTTACATCGGTTGAATTTGTAACGTCTTTCAATGAGCGGTGTATACAGTTGTATGATGATGCATCTAGTTCACTGAGTTCGTATCTTTATCGTACGCGCTTTTCTGCAGTTTAATGCAGAGTGTTCAATATACTGACGTACACGTAAAGTGTTTTTGTGAAAATATACAAAAAAACACTAAAAAATATATTTCGAAATCATAATATTATCTTAAAAAACAGATAATCCATAAATATTCAAGGAAGTATAAGTGTATGCTTGACATTAATTGATGAGTAGTATATATATGAATGCGGGGATTCGTGATTCTGATGCAGAGGACATTGAGATGCAGAAGACTGATTTCGTGAAGGCCGTTGCTGAGAAGGCCAAGATGTCACAGAAGGACACCAAGGAAGTAATTGATGCAGCATTGGAAGTCATTGCTGATCAACTCAAGGCTGGAGACAAGGTGACGTTGACTGGTTTTGGTACGTTTGAGGTGCGCAAGCGTCAAGCTCGCGAGGGTGTGAACCCACAGACAGGCAAGAAGATTAAGATTCCTGCCACCAAGACTCCTGGCTTTAGTGCAAGTAGCACATTGAAGGCGCGCGTCAAGTAATTTCGACGAATCCAAGGCCCCCGGTTGTATATACAACCGGGGGCCTTGTTGTGTCTACGGAATGAACGATTTACGGTTGCGCTTTGGTAGCGAAGTAATCACGAAGTTGGGCATATACCTCCAGTGAAGATGGAGGGTACCCAGCGTCTTCAGCTAGTTGATAGAGTCGTTCTGATGCACGATATGCATCTGCATACTGGAGCGCGTTGCTGAGTACAAGCGTGTAGTTTTGTTGTGCTTCAAGGTTATCGGGTTGGAGTTCGGTCAGGAGACCAAATGCATTGATCGCTTCTTGCGTGTCGTTTATGCGTGACGAGAGTAATCCGATGATCGACAAAATCGTCGTGTTATCAGGTGGGCGTACGTCTACATATATTTGGCGTAGCTCACGAAGAAAGGGGTGTGCGTCTGGTTGTTTGGCAAGTTGATTGATGATTGTAGTGATTTGGCTATCGAGTGCACGGTAGTTTTGTGATAGCGCTTGTTTGTAGTAGCGAAGTGCTACGGCATAGTCGCCTTTGGCACGTGCCAAGTCACCGAGCCGGACAACGGTATCACGGTAGCGTGAATCGCGCTGTTGCGAGGTAGTGAGCAGCGATTCTGCACGTACAAGGAATTCGTCGGCACGCGTATTATCCACATCACGCACGACAATGGCATAGTTAATGAGTGCACCTGCGTAGTCGTTGATGATTGACACATCGTTTGGTGCAATCGATGCACTCTGATCAAACCAGAATATTGCGGAATCAAGAACGGTTGTGTCTTGTTCGATTCGATTAAACCAGAAAAGATACAGGCGTGCCAAGTTTGCTGAGTGGTCTTTGTTGCGAGGGTAGAGTTGGTTTGCACGGAGAAGCGCTTCTTCGGCGTATTGAGTAATGTCGCGGGCGGAGAGTGGCGCAAGGAACTGTTTGAGTGCAGATGGATCTGGTTGTAACGAAAGCCCATAGAAATCGACCTGGTGAGTAGACGCTACACTGTTGTTTTGCCGGCGGCGCGCCTCGGCTAACGTGAGCAACGAGCGGCCGATGTTTAGGTAGTAATAATCTTGGTTGGGCATGAGTGTTGCTGCAGTCAGATAATGATGCAACGCGATGATTTGTTGATCGCTATTATTTGTGGCAACGGCGCTACTATTGTACGTTTGTCCTTGCTGAAACCGCATATCGGCATACATATTGTTGATATTTGTTGACCATGCAATCAAGACACCAATACTCAGCAACGAAACATATCCAACAATATATGGAAGTTGCGATGCGTTTGTGACCGGTACGGAAGCCGATCTACCAGGACGCACTATCTTGGCGGATTTGGTTGGCATCGTCATCGGCGTTACCGGTGTACTTGCTGGTGGTGGTGTCCGTGCAAAATCGTGATCGCCGATGATGATGAGAGCAATTGCAATCCATTGCACCATCAGCGATGTGACAATCGGGATTCCAGTTAAACCCTCGACAAGATGAGAAACGAGTACAGCGATGAGGGCGATGACGAGCACGTGGTGTTCAAGAGGTGCTGCTCTTTTGAGTTGGCGCCAGGCAGCACGGAAGGCGAGGAGAATGACGGTGAGGTAACTGACTAAGCCGATCAGTCCTTTGGTAACGAGTTCATCAAGAAAGGCTTGATGCGAACGATCGGGTGTCGCTGACCGAGATTCGATATTGGCCAGTGATGGTGGGTAGAACGGGGTGTACGCGGCAAACATGCTTTCGGGACCCCAACCGATTATTGTACGCACAGGGTCAGCAACAATGAGTCCAACAGCACCTGAGCCATATTGATCGCCAAACCAGATCTTCATACGTACATCACCGGTTGTGCCTGGTCCCACATCGAAAAGTCGACCCATGCGCCCGATATACGGCAAATCACGGAGCGGGCGTAGTAGGGTACTATCAGTGAAGTTAAATATCAAGAGGAAGCCAAACAGGGTGGTGAATAGAATCACGGTGGTGAGTAAAAAACGTTTTGCAGTTGTTGCATGGGTTGGATGGGTGCGCATGATGTAGATTGCGCCCAGCACACAAAAGAGGAAGAGACCCGATGCTCCGCCTATCCAAGGTCCTCGACTTTGTGAAAGGATGATGGTTACCCAGTTGGCGATTGCGACAACAAAACACGCCACAGCGATAATCACGTGCAAGCGACGAGGTGTCTGCGTTGTGTACGGCGCCTGCACATATGCAGCCACACCAACCCACGCACTAAAGGTTGCTCCCCATAACCACAAGGGCCAATTTGCGCCAAAGTGCGTTGCATCCGGCTGAAGTTGTTGAGCACTGAGTCCAACAAACTGACTTATGGTGGCGTAGAGAGTGATAATGATTGCCGGAAAAATCCATAGACTGCTGAAACGCGGTTGTTGAGACAATGATTGCGTGAGTAGCAATGCGATGCTAAACCCACCGAGTATGGCTCCCGGGTACATCCACCAGTGGAGGGTGTCAATTGATCGCACGACGGCACTTAGCTGCATACCGCCAAACATAATGGTGAGCAACGCAACTACATTGGCAGCATGGCCAAGGGCCCACCACCAGCTCGTAGGGGTGTGTTGGTCTGGCACTGAGCGAGCAATGCGTAAATGACGGATGCCATATGCGAGTGCGAATGGCACGATAAGTATTAAATAGGCTGCAATAAATATCGAGTTGCCGTGGGTTGACGCAACCCGAGTAATCACATCACCTTTCCACGGTAGTGGGTCCATCTCCAAAAACTGCACATATCCATATGCAGTTGGAATTAGACTTGCAAGGATCAACATGCCAACAATCCGCCAGTGTTGAGGCGGTGTTTTTGCGTAATGGACGATGATGAGCGCAAGTACGATGTAGCTGATGTTGGTGTAGGTGCCTTGTAGACGTTGATACGATCCCCAGAATGAAACATCAGGCACAATCGACGTGATGGTACTGAGTACAAAAACGCCACAATAGCTGAGCATGGCAATGATGAGCGGGTATGTGCGGTAGCGGTGCCACCAATCTGATGGTGACCAGGTGTCAGGAGATGATAGACGAGTGCTAATGAGGTTTATTACCACAAATGTGGACAAAAATACCACAATAAACCGAAAGAAGAGGGCTTTATCGGGTTCAAAATGACGGGATGAAAGCAAGTTAAAGAAACTCGGCACGCAGAAGATGGCAGCGAGCCAGCCGATTTCGATGATGGTTGAACTCCAGCGAGCGACCCAGGCATGTGGTTGACGCATAATCAATCTTTCGATACACAAACAGCTGCGTAGATGAATGAATAGGAGGACGAGTTACGATTGTTTGATGGTATGTGCGCGAGCAATCATTTCTTGGGCGACCAAGCGGCTTTGTGCGCTGACGGGATGTCCATCAAGCATGGCTGCGAGTTCGTCAATGCGGGCAGAATCGTCAAGTTCAACGACACGCGTAATGGTACGTTTATCGGCGACTTCTTTGCTGATGGCGAAGTGTTGATCACCGAATGATGCGACTTGCGCGAGGTGCGAGATGCAGAGTACTTGATGATTGCGACTGATGTGCCAGAGCTTTTCACCGACAACCAGGCCAGCACGTCCACCTACTCCTGCATCAACTTCATCGAAGACGACCGTACCGACTATCTCTACTTGGGAGAGAATTGACTTGATGGCAAGGAAGAGGCGAGCGCCTTCACCGCCTGAAGCGATTTTGGCCAGTGGCTTGAGATCTTCGCCAGGATTTGGCGTCAGCAAAAACTCAACTTTATCGGCACCGGTTTTGTCGAATTGCACCAACTGCGCAGGTGCATCGTTGGTTGTCCAAGGAATGCCGTCATTGTTGTTTGCAGGGAGTTGTTGTTGTTGCACCACAAAACGCACATGAGGCATGGCCAAGTCTTTGGCCGATACTTGGACTGCATGTGCGAGACGTTGTGCTGCATCGTGGCGCTTGCGCGAGAGTTCTTGCGCTAATGACCCTACATGGATACGCAGTGTCTCAACCTGTTGTTGAAGTTGAGCAAGTGAGACATCACTCTGCTCGAGAAGGTTAATCTCTTGGGCTGCGTTCTGGGAACGGTCTATCAACTCATCAATACTCAAGCGGTATTTACGCTGGATATCGCGAATGACGGTGATACGATCTTCAATGAGTTCGATACGTTGAGGGTCAAAGTCAATAGCATCACGGTAGCTACGTACAGTGCGGGCCAACTCCTCGAGTGCAAATTGCACCTCTGCACTTTGATCGAGCATTGGCTGAATGGATGTGTCAAAGCGGTGTAGATCTGCCAACGTCTGATTCAGCAGGACACTCGTTTCAACCAACGCCCGACTGCGTCGTTCATCACCATGTAGATACTGGTATGCGAGCGTAGTTAACTCCGTGATTCGGGCGCCATTTTGAAAGCGTGACCGTTCCTGGAGCAACTCATCCTCTTCACCGAGTCGTAGCTTGGCAAGAGCCACATCATCGACGAGTTGGCGTAACTCGTTGATGCGCTCGTCGCGACGCTTCGAGGCGTGTGACAAATCTGAGAGTTGTTGCTGGAGTTGTCGTAGTTGTGTTACCTGTTCG
The DNA here is from genome assembly GCA_964482795.1 of uncultured Klebsiella sp. Classification (GTDB taxonomy): domain Bacteria; phylum Chloroflexota; class Chloroflexia; order Chloroflexales; family Roseiflexaceae; genus UBA965. Next base: position 69,944 of record CAYZZI010000007.1, on the reverse strand, counting down.
CCGAGATGGATGCGCAACGGGGTGAGTTGACCGAAGCGATCAAGCATGTCGAGATGGGTTTTGCTGTTAAATATGGCAAGACCATCGTGTTGTCCTTGAATATCAATGAGTGCTGCACCAATGTCGCGGAGGATTGCTGCGTTCACCGCGCGCCCATTTATGCGGCTCACACTGCGGCCACTGTCACGATTGATTTCGCGTTGAATGATGATACTTGCTTCATCATCTTCGTCAGTGAGACCATGCTCTTCAAGAAGTTCATGAATATGGGGAGTCGTGGGTACATAAAATACCCCTTCGATGCGTGCTTTGTCGGCACCACTGCGAATATAGCTGACGTCAAAGCGATCACCACGGAGCATGCCGAGCGCATCAATAATGATAGATTTGCCGGCACCTGTCTCACCACTCAGTACGGTAAACCCAGGGCGTAGACGCAGGGTGATTTGTTCTATGATGGCAAAGTTGGAAATGCTTAGTTCGTGCAACATACCAACCTCATGTAATAAACACGAATAGTTCAGAACGGATGAAACGAAACGGTATCATTGGCTGAGCAGATCAAGAAACTCTTGAAGCTTCTCTTGCGAATGGAAGACGAAGGTTAATCGCACATCTTTTGGGGTGCGTTGAATCTGAATAGGTGTACCGATGTGCTGTTCGAGTTGACGTGCAATGGCCTGATCCTCGATTGCTGTCTCGCTCATAGATGGATGTGCTACATTACTTGGCGTACTTGGTGCGCTTGAAGCTGATTCTGACCACGTTGGTGCACTCTTGACGGATTGACTAGGGCGACTGCCTGTCCGGATCTCACGGAGGTAGGCTTGGGCACTTGCGTAACTTGAGTGCGGAATGTCACTAATTTGCTCTGCCTCACGGACAGTCATGCCTTCGTTGATGATGAGATTCAGCAATAATTCTTGTGACTGAGCATCCTCAAATTTGAGTAATGCACGTCCATGACCAGCGCTCATTTGCCCTGCACGCAATGCAGCCTGCGCTGGTTCGATGAGGCGCAATAATCGGCGTGTATTGGTAATCTGCACACGGCTTGTGCGACCCATGCGTTTGGCAATTTGTTCGTCACTTAACTGAAACTCGTCTTTGAGGGCTTGGTACGCTAATGCTTCTTCGATGGGATTAAGGTCCGCTCGTTGGATGTTCTCGATGATGGCAATTTCGAGCATCTCCTGTGGGGTACTCTCACGTACTACAACCGGCACTACAGCGAGTCCTGCACTCATTGCGGCACGCAAACGACGCTCACCAGCAATTAATTCGTAACCGCCACTCGGTATGCGCGTTACGAGTAATGGCTGAATAATCCCATGTTCTTTAATGGACGATGCGAGGTCTGCTATCGCAAGTTCATCAAACGTTTTGCGCGGCTGATATCGATTAGGTCGAACGTCACCGATTGGCACTTCACGCACAGCGGCGGTATCGCTGGTTATTCCATCAAATGGATTTCCGGGTAACAAGGCATCGAGCCCACTCCCTAAACCACCTTTGCGCTTACTCATCGTTGCCCTCCTACCATATTCAACCGTTGTAACAAATCGTCAGCCACGCGTTGATACGCAAGCGTTGCACGCCCTTCGGGATCGTATTCATAGAGTAGCTGTCCGTAACTGGGTGCTTCACTGGCACGGACACTCCGTGGAATAGGCACGTTGCAGATATGCACTGGGAAAAACTTGCGAACTTCGTCAACGACCTGTTGTGCCAGATTGGTGCGACCATCGTACATCGTCATGACCACACCCAAAATGGATAAACGTGGATTCAAACTACCGTGTACCCGATCAATGATGTTCTTGAGCTGTGCTAACCCTTCAAGTGCGAGGTATTCACACTGCAACGGGATGCATACAGTATTGGCTGCTGCTAATGCGTTAATTGACAAGAATCCTAATGCAGGTGGGCAATCAAGCATGATGATGTCATAGTAATGACGAATCGGTTCGATCATTGAAGCAATGCGGAAATCTCGTTGCTCAACATTCACGAGCTCGACTTGTACGCCCGATAAGCGCTCACTCGCCGCAATTATATCGAGATTAGGTCGGCGCGTGGGCTGAATAGTCTGATGTACTGGGGTTATTCCCATCATCATTTCGTAGGTGCTGTGCTCAAGATTTCGCTTGGAAATACCAAGACTGGTCGAAGCGTTCCCTTGAGGGTCACAATCAATCAATAAAACACGCAGGTTTCGTCGTGCAAATTCACCACTTATATTCACTGCTGTCGTCGTCTTGCCGACACCACCTTTTTGATTGATACAAGCGATGACAATGCCTCTGCGCTGGGCGGTAAGTGGTTGGTGTAATACTGTCACAACTCAACTCCTATGTATTACCGAATGATGCACGATGCATCTGTTGTCTCGTCATAACTACCGTCAGACATACTCAAAAAGGTACGCGGGAAATATTTATTTCGGCATATGCACTCACCTAAGGAATTGTACTATATTTCTTCCTTGGTTTGATTACACCTACGTATCACTCGGTAGTGTTTCACGTGAAACATGTATAGATGTGTAGATGGAATTGTTTCACGTGAAACAATGTGTTTTATGAATGTGCGATGTCATTTGTTTCACGTGAAACATATAGCAGAGTTGAATCAAGTGTAAGTGAGTGAAGCACGAGGCATGACGACTATCGTGTAGAATAAAGATAGATCCAGCAAAAGAGAGAATGCATATGAACGTAGCGTTGTTCATCACTTGTTTCAATGACACGTTGTTTCCAAACACAGGAAAAGCGGTAGTGGAAATCCTAGAGCGAGTAGGTCAGCAGGTGGTTTTTCCAGAGGAGCAAACCTGTTGTGGTCAGATGCATTTTAATACAGGGTATCAGCAGGCGGCTATGCCGTTGATTCGACGTTTTGTCGAAATATTCACGCCATACGATGCGATTGTGTCGCCATCTGCGTCATGTGTTGGCATGGTGCGTGAAATGTATCGTTATGCCGCAGAAGTTCAACAAGACACGCAATTAGCAGATAACGTTGCGCAACTAGCACATCGAGTATACGAGTTTTCAGAATTTTTGGTACAGAAGTTATCGATAACCGATGTTGGTGCGTATTATCCGCATCGTGTGACATACCATCCAACCTGTCATTCATTACGTGGGATCCGCGTGGGTGATGCACCAGAGCGCCTATTACGTGCGGTCAGAGGAATCGATTATGTGCCACTTGTTGGTGCGACTGAATGTTGTGGTTTTGGTGGGACGTTTGCGGTGAAGAATGCAGATACATCGATGGCCATGTTAAGTGACAAGGTACGGCACATACTAGACACACGAGCGGAGGTGTGTGTTGCCGCTGACAACTCATGTTTAATGCACATCGGTGGCGCATTACATCGCCAGAGAAGTGGTGTGCAAATTGCCCATTTAGCTGAGATACTCGTGGCACAGGAGGGATAAATGAAGCCTGATTCAGTCATCATTGAGCTTTCACCTCGATTTGAGGTTGGTGCCAAGAAGGCACTCCAAAATACACAACTACGTCGAAACATGGGCAAAGCAACACAGACGATTCGTGCTAAGCGATCTGCTGTGGTGGAGGAGAAGTCTGACTGGCAGGAGTTGCGTGAGTCAGGATGGCAGATCAAAGCTGATGTGATGGCACAGCTTGACACGTATTTGGTGCAACTCGAGACTGCAGTGACTGCAGCCGGAGGTGTAGTGCACTGGGCACGCGATGCACGCGAGGCGAACCACATCGTCACAGCGTTAATTCGGCAGACGGGTACAAACGAGATAATCAAAGTTAAATCGTTGACCACCGATGAAATTCGATTAAATGAACATCTTGAGGAAGCAGGAATTCAGGCCATCGAAACAGATTTAGCTGAATTAATCATTCAACTAGCTCACGAAAAGTCCTCGCACATACTGGTTCCTGCGATTCACAAAAATCGTTCAGAGATCCGTGCACTGTTTCAAAAAGCGATGAATCTGCCTGATTTAACAGATGAACCGAAGGAATTAGCCGCTGCCGCACGCCAATATCTGCGTGAAAAATTTATGTCAGTCAAAGTTGCCACGAGTGGTGCTAATTTTGCGATTGCAGAAACAGGCAGTGTGTGTGTGGTTGAATCCGAGGGGAATGGGCGCATGTGTTTGACCATGCCAGAGGTACTGATAACGGTTATGGGTATCGAGAAGATTCTGCCGAAATGGCAGGACTTAGGTGTATTTATGCAGTTACTGCCTCGATCATCAACTGGAGAACGGATGAATCCATATACATCAATATGGACTGGTGTGACTCCTGGAGATGGCCCACAGCAATTCCATCTGGTGTTATTAGACAACGGGCGCACATCAGTTTTGGCAGATGCCTTTGGACGGCAGACGCTCCATTGTATCCGTTGTAGTGCATGTATTAACATCTGCCCGGTCTACGAGCGCACCGGTGGGCATGCGTATGGATCGGTCTATCCCGGGCCAATCGGTGCGATATTAACGCCACAACTGGTCGGTACAGCACATGCATCATCGTTGCCATATGCTTCGTCGCTGTGTGGTGCGTGTTACGATGTATGTCCTGTCAAAATCAATATTCCTGAGGTCTTGGTGCATCTGCGTGGGCAAGTAGTTGCTGAGAAGCAGAAGACATTGGCTGGTGCGCTTGATGTTGAGGCGTGGGGAATGCAGGGACTCGCAACGATTTTTGCGAATCGTCATGCATACGAAGCCGCACAAGCTGCTGGTCGTTTGGCACAATGGCCATTCGTAAACGATGGGTATATTGAGCAAGGTCCAGGTCCGTTAGCGGCATGGACGGCGATGCGCGATCTGGGAGCAATTCCGCAGCAGTCATTCCGCAATTGGTGGCGAGAAAGGCAGAAGCATGAGCAATAGTCGTGATGCAATGCTCCATCGCATCCGTCAGGCGGTGGCGAACGGAGCTCGACAACTACAGCATCCCGCGGAATCTGCAACGTATGAAGTGCATGATCAGTTGGATGTATCGCACCGGATTGCACAGTTTGCACATCGTGTCGAAGAATACAAAGCGTGGGTGGGTGAATGTGATACGTCTGCTGTGGCACACATGATTGCGCAGCGACTGTCAGTACATGGTCATCAAACCCTGGTACTACCACACGATTTTGTGCAGATATGGCGACCTGCGGGGTATGCACTGTTAGAGGATCATCAACTCCCTGCAGCACACATTGCAGCGAGTGATGGGGTCATCAGTACGTGTGCGTTGGGGATTGCACAAACAGGCACGATTGTGCTTGATGGTGGAGTAGGGCAAGGTCGTCGTATGTTGACATTACTGCCCGATTATCATTGTTGCGTGGTGCCTGCATCATTAGTAGTTGGTACCGTGCCCGAGGCATTTGCGCGCCTTGAATCGGTCATTCGTGATCGACGTGCGCCAATGACATTTATCTCGGGGCCATCAGCCACATCAGATATCGAACTGAATCGAGTGGAAGGGGTGCATGGGCCACGTACCTTAGAGGTAATCATTGTGCGTGATGCATGAACTTGATGAAATGTAGCTTGATTAGGTGGTGCCGTGAAGACGGTGCCACCTTTTGTTTGAGTGATATGCACCCTCAAGGTCGGGCATGTGTTGAGTAATGACGAGACAAACGCTGATACGCACGCATCACGGTGTGGCAATCACATTGATGATGATGGTCATTTCGTGGTGTTTGGGGCCGCAGTATTCGCTGCACACGGTAATGAATCTGCCAGGAGTAGGAAATTGATAGAAGACGCGTGAGATGCGACCTGGTACGGCCGATTGTTGCGGATAACCAGGGAGTTGGAGTGTATGAATGACATCCATACTAGTTGCAACAATTTGAACAGTGCTCCCAGCAGGGATTTGAATGAGTGCTGGTGTGTCACGTGGTTGTCCGATGTCGTATACCCACTGCTTGGCAACTACGCGGAGCAGATACGTGCCATCAGCCTGTTGTTCTAAGCCAAGATGACGAAATTCACTGAGATTGAGGCGCATCGGGTCAATAACATCACCAGGTGGTGGAGTTCGTACAACCTGAACAGCCCAAAACGCCCCCAGAAGTGTCAGGACGAATCCAAACACGAGGCTGAGGGCGATCTGTGGAGGTGACAGTTTCATGGCAATCTAGAAAAATCGTTTCGCAATACCCAAAATACCCTGCTTCCATGGCACGCGATGTGAGACACCGCTCGCATTGGCAAAGTTCTCGAGATTTGCTACATACCAGTGGTAGTTGCGAATCAGTGCCTGCTTATTGGAAAACTGCGGTTTGTAGCCTAGCTTTTGCTCGGCCTTCTCGATAGAGACGAACGAGTCGGTGACTGCAGTTTCGTAGACCCATTTGTACAGTGGCGAAAGCTTGAGCGCTTCAAGGAAGCGTAATGTCCAAATCACTGGCGCGGCTGGGAGCGGAACAATCTTTTTGCCAAACCCGGCTACATCAAGTACGGCTTGGTAGTCTTCGCGCATGGTGGTGAACTCTTTGGCGCCGACATTGAAGGTGTCATTGACGATGGCATCATCGAGGGTGGCACACAAATAGATGGCTTGACACAAATCCTCGACATCCAAAAACTGGTAGCGATTGTTACCACTGCCAATCATGGGAAACCCGTGTCCGTCCTTGGCCCAGTCGTACAACAAGGCAAAAACACCCAGTCGCTCAGGACCGACGAATGATTTGGGACGGAGAATGGGGACAACCAAGCCGTGTTGTCGATAGGACTCACATATGCGCTCGGCCGCAACTTTGGCTTCACCATACGGGCCAACGCCAACCAACTGATCGTTTTCGAACAAGGGGTGATGGTCGGGGATACCGTAGACAGCGGTCGATGAAATGTGGATGACGCGCGTGATGCCGCGGCGCTTGGCAGCCTCGAGCACATTGCGCGTACCATCGAGATCAGTGGTGCGAATGTCGTCGGGACTGTAGAGTGGTAATGCGGCAGCGGTGTGTACGACCAAATCGCAACCGTCCATGGCGCGATATAGTGCATCGACATCACGAATATCGCCGGTGACCTCGTGAATCTGGTTGCGTTCAGGATAATCGAACGGGGCAATATCATACGATACGACCTGATGACCGCGGGTGAGAAGATAGCGCGTCAAATTAATTCCAAGAAAACCTGCGCCCCCAGTGATAAATACTCGTTGTGGTTGCATACAAATCCTCTGCAGTACACCATGTTGCTAAACCACAACATGGCATTATGCATAATTTATCCACATATGTGGATAAATTATGCACTATAGTCTGATAATCGTTGATGGAGGCGCTCAATTTGGGCATCGACAGCTGCCAAGTTTTCGCGTTCGCGTTGCACGATATGGGCTGGCGCTTTGTCGACGAATGAGCTATCAGCGAGCCGTGACCGACGGCGTTCGGCATCTTGTTGGGCGTTGTCGAGTTCTTTGGTGAGGCGTTGTCGTTCGGCATCTAGGTCAATCATCCCAGCCAGCGGAACGACGATTTCGACGGCACCAATGACCACCGTGGCAGCCGCTTTAGGGCGATTAGGCAACGCTGGCACAAACGTCAGTTCGTCGGTGTTAATGCGGGCGAGACGAGCGAGCAGTGCGCGCTGACCATCGAGGAGTTCGTATTGGGCTGAGACGACGGTAGCGCTCACCAATTTGGCTGGCTCGACCTTGTACTCAGCGCGTATATTGCGAATACCGACGATGATATCACGGAGCTGATCGATGGCTTGTTCGGCTTCGGGGTCGAGCAACGCTGCATCTGGTTGTGGGTACTGCGCAAACATGATTGATTCGGCCTGCATATCTTGGGCGGCGCGGCCGGTCAGGTATTGCCACGCCTCTTCAGTGACGAAGGGCATGAACGGGTGGAGTAGGCGCAGTGATCCCTCGAGGACGGTATACAGCACCTCGCGGGTGAAGAGTTGTCGGCGCTCGTCGCCCTCGAGTTGGGCTTTGGCCATTTCGACGTACCAGTCAGCGAACTCGCTCCAGATGAACTCTTGGATTTGGCGGCCGGCCTCACCGTAGTTGTAGCCACGCATGAGACGGTCGACATCGCTGACGAGGCGTTGATAGCGCGACATAATCCAGCGATCGGCGACGGTGTACGGGTAATTGAGCAGACAGTGGCCGGTGACGATGGCCGAGTTATCCGGCTTCCAGTCGCCGAATCGGCCAAGCACGAAGCGCGTTACATTCCACAACTTGTTCGCAAAATTGCGTCCTGACTCGATGCGCTCGGGATTGAGGTTGAGGTCTTGACCGGGGGCGCTACTTGTGGCGAGGGTATAGCGCAAGGCGTCAGTGCCGAATTGAGACATGACGTCAAGAGGGTTGATGACATTTCCGTAGGTCTTGCTCATCTTGCGACCCTCTTTGTCGCGTACCAGACCATGCAAGTAGATGGTATGGAACGGCGCTTGGCCGGTCAGGTAGCACCCGAGCATCATCATGCGAGCAACCCAGAAGAAGAGAATGTCGTAGCCGGTCTCCATCACACTGGTCGGGTAATAGCGCGCCAAGTCCTCGGTGGTGTCGGGCCAGCCGAGTGTCGAGAACGGCCACAAACCACTTGAGAACCAGGTGTCAAGCACATCGGGATCTTGCGTGATGCCAGGGCCAGTCGGCTCGGGATCATCGGGGCCAGGGACAATCATTTGTCCATCGGCAGTGTACCAGACGGGGATGCGGTGGCCCCACCAGAGTTGGCGGCTGATGCACCAGTCTTGGATGTTTTCGAGCCAGTGAAAGTAGACGCGCTCAAAGTTATCGGGCACGATGCGCGTGGTGCCGTTACGTACTGCCTCAAGTGCCAAATCGGCCAACGGTTGCATACGCACGAACCATTGCTCGCTGAGGAGTGGTTCGATGACTTCGCCGCCACGTTGACTGATGCCGACCGACATGCGGTGGGGTAACGTGGCAACTAACAAGCCCTCGATCTGGAGATCGGCCAAGACCTGTTTGCGGGCGGCGAATCGCTCCATTCCAGCATATGGGCCAGCGTGGTCGTTGAGCGTGGCATCGCGATTCATGATGTTGACCATCGGCAGGCCTTGGCGTTGGGCGACAGCATAGTCGTTATGGTCGTGGGCGGGAGTAATTTTGACGGCACCGGTGCCAAAGGCAGGATCGGCGTGTTCATCGGCCACAATCGGGATGCGGCGATTGACGGCTGGCAGTACCACAAATTTGCCGATGAGGTGCTTGTAGCGCTCATCTTCGGGGTTGACGGCTACGGCCACGTCGCCCATCAGTGTCTCGGGACGAGTGGTGGCAACGGTGATGTACTCGGTGGCGGCTTGTGACCATGCGCCACTGCCCCATGCACCAGTCTGCCAGTCATTAGCAATCGGGTAGCGGATGTGCCACATGTTGACGTCGCGCTCTTCGTGCTCAACCTCGAGATCAGAGACGGCAGTTTGCAGATTGGGTGACCAATTGACGAGGCGCGTGCCCTTGTAGATTAAACCGTCATCGTAGAGCTTTTTGAAGGCAGCACGGACGGCGCGTGATAAATCGGGGTCAAGGGTGAAATGCTCTCGAGACCAGTCGCATGAAGCGCCGAGGCGACGGAGTTGTTGCGTGATTTTGCCACCAAACTCATGCTTCCAATCCCAGGTGCGACGCAAAAACTCCTCACGACCAACGGCAACACGGCTGGTGCCTTCGCGGAGGAGCATGCGCTCCACTTGAAGTTGTGTGGCAATGCCAGCATGATCGGTCCCGGGGACCCACAACGTGGGATGGCCGCACATACGCTGCCATCGGATGATGACATCTTCGAGGGTGACGAACATGGCGTGCCCCATGTGTAACTCACCAGTCACGTTGGGAGGTGGCATTGACACGACAAACGGGGCTTTTTCGCTATGATAGCGTGGTTGAAAGAGCTGTTGAGACTCCCACCAGTGATAGAGTCGTTCTTCGACTTGTTGGGGGTCGTAAGCCTTGGCCATCTCATTTGGCCGATTAAACGATGCCGTCATGAATCACCTATGTGCGTATAGTTCATTATTGTCATTATATGTGAAATATGCAACAGAGTGCGGGCAACTTCACGCCTACACGAATATGCGCAATCTACAGGGTCTGAGAGAGGGTTGTTACCACGAGTCCTTGGGCGGCAAATGCGTCAAGAATGCGAGGGAGTGCCTCAGCCGTGGTGGCATTTCCGCAGTGTGCGAGCAGGATGGCACCGTTGCGTTTATCAGGTGCGAGCGTGTTGGTGACGCGATCGACTAAAAAATCAGCACTTTTTGGGTCACCCACAGAGTCCAGACTATCAAGTGTCCAAAAAATCGGCAGATAACCGTTGGCAATGACGATGCGCAAGACACGCTCATCATATGCGCCATATGGTGGGCGAAAGTATGGTGCAGGGCGCGTGCCAGTTACGGCGTAGAGTCGGTCTGACATGGTCTGGAGCTCAAGGAGCATGCCGCTTTCGTCAAGTCCACGAAAGTCAGGATGGCTGGTGGAATGATTCCCCACCTCATGACCATCAGTCACGATGCGCTTGGTGAGTTCGGGATTACGCTCGATCCAATCACCGGTCAAAAAGAAGGTAATCTTGATGTTGCGTTCAGCCAACACATCGAGCATGGCACCAGTCGGAGCACTATCAGCGCCTGCATCTAGTGTCAGGGCCACAGCGGGTCGGTTAGCACCACGTTGCACGATGACGGGTTGGCTTTCGAGCGTACTGGCAGCTGGATTCGTCTGGGGGATGATGAGTGGACGTTGTGGATAGATATCACTGTTTAGTCGATTGTAATCACGAATAAGCTGCGGAATAGATCCTGACGCCTGGGCAATACGTTCGAGCGTATCACCCTCTTTGACACGGTACGCCATGTACCCTTGTGCCAGTGGGAGAGGGGTGCTGGTAGCAGTTGGAATGGGTGTCTGCGTCGATATCGGTGTCTGTGTCGCAGGAACGGGAGCAGATGTGTCGCTCGTCACAGGAGTCACCGTACCGAGTATATCTGTGGCGGTGGGCTGTGGTAATGACACAATGGTGGCTGATGGTGTAATCGGGCTCTGCAATTGCGTAAGTCGCAAGACGCGTTCGCTGGCAGCAATAACGACAACCAGGGTAAGGCTGACCAAAAGGATGAACGGCCACGAGAATTTCATGTCCGATCCTTGAGGTGCTGATTGAGTGCACTCATGAACTGTGTATAGTGATCAGCCGAATTAAATGCCCGACGAGGGATGGAGATGTATGACCAGTTACCGTAGACGAGTAAGTAGTACTGTCGATTTTCGACGACACTGCGAAACTGGGTGAATGCAAACGTGCGCGATGCATCACCCGATTGGACGTGCACTCCGTGATCATCAATGGTGATTGAGGTGACCTTGTCGGGCTGGCTGAGAGCAGTTACTGTCATCAGAATTAACGGGACGGGGTCAATCGCCAACAAAACTCCGATGGTGATGAGTAAGAGCTGATTCAGCGTGAATCCCAGCGTAAATCCTTGATAGCTGGCCACTGCAATTAATACTAGCGCCACTACTTGATAGATGCGGTGTTTCGTGGTGCCAGATTGATAGAGTTGCGCTGCAGCCAAAACATCGCGTAGATTACGTTGAAAGCGTACTGATGGAGCTGATGGAGCGGTCATGGGATATTTAACTCCTGTCCGACAAGCAAATTATCGGGATTCTGCAGATACGGATTGACTTCTTCGATTTCGGCAACGGTTACATTAAAGCGTTCTGCAATTGCACCGAGGGTATCACCTGGTTTGACGTAGTAGACGGTGACATTGGTTGGTTCCTCAGGTGATGGCACCAACGTTGCTGTTGGTTGAGATGCTACGGGCGCACTCGTTGGCTCAGGCGTAGGTTCGGCGGTAGCTTGTGCCTCTTCGCTGGTATCGGTAATGACACCGGTATCGGTGATGACGGTTGAATCAGTGATGACACCGGTGTCCGTAAGTACCGTTGAGTCTGTGACGATCGTTGAGTCGGTGATGACATCGGTGGCCGTGATGACAACCGTTGGAGTGAACGTGGGTACGGGTGTGATGGTGACCTCAGGGTATGGTGTTGGTGTACCGGCATTTTCGAGGAGTTCGGACTCTGCTTCAAGGTTAACATCTGATTGACGGTTGACCGAAGAAGCAACCGGGAGGAGTAAGGTGAAGTTTGCGATCCGTAAACTACTAATGTTTACGCTGGCTAAGCTGAGTACGATGCTCACAATTGCGATAGCCAACAAAATGGCCACCGCACCGACACCGCGTGATGGGAGGACACGCATTAATAGACGCAACAGGAGCGCGCCAAGTAGCGGTAAAACGAGTGCCGCGACCAATAATGGAGTTATCATTGATTCAGACACGCTAACCTCCCTATGCCTTTGATGCACACATCATCACAAGAAAAAGACGAACCGACGCACATTAATGTTCGTTCAAGTGTACTACAGTTACCCCTTCGCCACCACTTGCACCGCCTCCAGATAACGATTTGACTTGACGGTGGCGTTGCAACTGGTCTCGCAGACTCTGGCGAAGAGCGCCTGACCCTTTGCCGTGAATGATACGCACAAACGGCAGGCTGGCTCGATAGGCGTCATCGATATAGCGGTCAACACGTTCAATTGCTTCGGCGGCACGCATACCACGCACGTCAATCTCAATCGAAACGTCAGGTGTTGATGGTACATACGTTTGCCGTTGCACGTGGGCAACCGTTTCTTTGCGTTGACCAGGTCGAAGTTCACTCAATTTGACGGTTATGCGAAAGCCACCAACCTGGACGATTGCCTGATCATCCTCGGCATCAATGGTGACCACATCGCCCGTCATGTTTACTGATGGCACAAAGACTGCGTCGCCAGTTTGTATCGGTCGTTGCACTTCGACGACTGGTTGGACTACCGGGGCATTGGGGCGCCGTTGTTTGGCCAAGCGCTCGCTCGCTTGTTGCTGTACGTCGACGGCGCGCTGTTGCGCCTCTTCCATCCACTTTTTGGTGACGGTGACTTGTTGTACGTCATCACGTAAACGTCGGAGCTCTGCACGCACCTGTTTGACTTCATTTTCAATGGCGTGTGCGGCAGCAATGCGTTCTTCTTCAAGTCGCTGGTCAAAGAGTTGGCGTTCACGTGCCATCTCAGCTTTGAGCTGTTCGGCTTCGGCCTGCACATGATTGGCGCGTTGGAGTAACACGGCGGCTTCTTGGCGTTCACGCTGGATTGCCGCCAGCAACGAATCGACTTGGAGCTCCTGGTTGGGCAGGGTAGCTCGGGCGCTTTCGATGATGGCTGGGTCGAGTCCGAGTCGTGTGGCGATTGCCAGGGCATTGGATCGACCGGGCACACCAATCATGAGTCGATAGGTTGGCGAAAGCGTCTCCGCATTGAATTCAACCGAGGCGTTTTGTACGCCAGGGGTGCTATAGGCAAATGCTTTGAGCTCTGCGTAGTGCGTTGTCGCAATCGCAAAGACGCCACGGTTGAGTAGGTGTTCGACGATGGAGCGCGCGAGCGCCGAACCCTCGACAGGATCGGTGCCCGCACCAAGTTCGTCAAGCAGCACAAGCGCAGGTAATTCATCGCGGAAGACAGCTGCCTGCGGACGCCATTCATCAACACCACGGGCGTGCACCTGTGATGGGGTCAACTCGACTACATGATCGAGGTTGGCGAGGATTTTGATGATATTCGTCAAGTGCGACGAAAAGGTCGATAGGCTCTGTTCGATGCTCTGCTCATCGCCGATATCGGCATAAATCTGTCCAAAAACCGGTAACGTTGATCCGTCATTAGCAGGAATGAAGAGTCCTGATTGGGCCATAATCGCCAAGAGCCCGGTGGTTTTGAGTGAGACCGTCTTGCCACCGGTGTTAGGACCTGTAATCAAGGTGATGCGCGTCGTGTGTGGCATTGTCATGTCAATCGGCACAACCTTGGTCGGGTCAATCAGTGGGTGGCGGGCCTTGATGAGATGTACTTGCGGATCTTGGCCTTGCATCACGTCAATCATCTGCGGTTCGACAGCGCGAATTTGCCCAGCAAAGCGCGCTTTGCACAACGCAAAGTCGATTGTGGCGAGTGCCGTGATGCCAGCGTGAATGGCATTGGCCTGTGCGCCTACAAGGTCGGAGAGCTCGGCTAAAATGCGTGCAACCTCATCGGCTTCATCGAGCTGGAGCTCGCGCAATTTATTGTTGAGTTCAACGACGACGAGCGGTTCGATGTAGAGGGTGATGCCTTTACCCGACTGATCGTGTACTAAGCCTTTGACTATGCGTTTGTGGCTGGCTTTGACGGGGACCACATACCGGCCATTACGAATGGTGACAATGCTTTCTTGGAGGGCATCTGCGTATTGTCCCGATGAGACAATGTGTTGCAGGCGCTCTTGCACACGCCCCATGGTAATGCGGATTTCGTTGCGTAACGAGGCAAGTTTGGCACTTGCCGTGTCGAGCACTTCACCATCATTGTTGATGGAGTGTTCGATGCGATCTTCAATGGCTGGGAATACAGGAAGTTGTTGGATATACGCAAATAAATGTGGCACACGACTGCTATCAACGCGTACCAGTGCCTGACGAAAGCGTCGCGCTGCGGCAAGAGTCCGTGCGATTTCGAGGAGCACAATCGCATCAAGCACACCGCCACGTGCCGCCAACGTGATAGCATCGCGCACATCTCGCGCTGCCCCGATCGTAAGATCAGGATATTCATCGAGGAGATAACGCGCTTCACGGGTTTGACGAAGTGCCATGCCGATTTCGAAGGCGTCCGTTGATGGAACAAGAGCCTCAGCCATCTGGCGTGATGCCGCAAAACTCGCATGGCGTGCGAGCATGTGCCGGATAGCGGGAAACTCAAGCGTCGTAAGCGTGTGTGTCGAAATCATGAAAATTACTGGTTACTCACTGGAAATAGTTCGTATATATCACTGTAGACAAACATGTCAATCCAATTGACGACATGAGGAGCCGTATTAGCAGCGAGAGGTCGAATTAATGCTGATTCGACAATCATCTGTTGCATGTTGGGCGCAAGTAAGAAGGTGTTTGTCCCCGGTTCGATGGTGATTGTTTGACTCAGTAACAACAGGTGAGATGCGATACCCCAGATGACAACGATGACAAATGCGTTGATGAGCATGCCAAGGATGCGACTCAAGAATGCACCACCACTTTGTGCATCAAAAAAACGAAACGTGTACATGCCCATGAGGAGCAAGACTACCCAGAATACGGTGAACATACCCATAAACGACAATATGTGGCTTTCGAGCAAACTGATGTTTGAGTACAAGTGGAACGTATCACCTACTTTTTGGAAATACAATCCTGCGAGCACAAGCGACACATATGCCACGATGGCAGTCACAAATGGGCGGACGATTCCTTGCATAATCCCAATTAACATAGCCAATAAAAAGACGATGACGCTGACAAAATCGAAGATACTCATCACCATCACTCCCACCACAAACAAACACTACAAAGTATAGCACACAAGGTTGTCAACAAATGATGATGTGTGGCATTCTTCTTTGCAATCCATAATCACCGATGTGTATTCATAAGATTTGGTACACTACACATACATGCTGGCATGAACGAGACCAGTATGCCAAAGCTGAGGAATATATGAAACGCATCATACAACTAGTGTTGGCCTTAATAGTATTATTTGTGGTGTTTGTGGGTGTGACACAATCGAACACGTTGACTGGACTGATCAATGATGTGCTTGGTACGGTCATGACGGACGTCACAGACCAACTGCCCGTGGTGGACGAAGTATTGCCAACCATTGAAGGTGAGATCCCCATTCCAACTATTGAAGTTCCTGCAATTGCGGTTGAAGGGAACACGATTCGACTCACTGAGGCTGAGATAAACGCACTCGTAGGTAATTTTGGCACCGAACAAGTGCAGGTCACCCAAGTGCGCTTGGTGCCTGATCAAATAATCCTAGTACTGACTGTGGCCGGATTGTCCACCGAACTCACGGCAAATTTGGCAGCCATAGATGGTCAGGTGGTTGTCCAAAATCCGGCACTTTCGGGTGTGGCAGGAGCGCTAATCCCGATTGATGAATTGGTCGGGCCGTTACAAGCGGCAATTAATCAAGTAATCGCCCAAAATGCGCCTGTCAAGTCAATTCGTATTGAGAATGGTGCGGTTGAAGTGGAACTCAACCGATAAACGAACGTTCATGGGTGTACCGCAAATGCAACCATGATGAATTGACACGACATTGGCCATATGCTACACTCGCAACGCTCATTAGAGCGTCAATGGGGGTATTGTATGCAAGAATCGTTGCCAACACTTGCACCGAGCAATCGGATTGCCACGACGCTGGCAATCGGCGTTGCGCTCGGTGTGGTGAGTTTGCCAGTATTTGAAAGTCACGCAGCTGTCATCATGCCGTTGATTGCGGTTGTGGCCCTGTTCGTTGCAACACTGGCGTGGGTATATACGGCACCGTTGCGTTGGCCATCAGTGGGTCTACTTATCGCAACGATACCGATGGTGCTGTGGCCCACTATTCATGAAATGATGCTTATTCCCCTGGTGGTTAGCGGGTATGTGCTGGGCGTGGCATTTGTACCAGAAGTTGCACATCAACGCTTAGGTGCACGTGCCGAAGCAGCGCGGCGGCAATATCGCATCATGGCAATTGCGACGGTGGCTGCACTTGTTGTCGTCTCGCTGTTGGGCGGTTTGGGGAGTGTGATATGTGGGGCGTTGCCGTTGTGTACGGATGCTACGGATTTAGCCCAATTGCAAAACAGTCATCGGATTATAAGCGTCCCAGCGGGTATATTGACACTCATCCTGGTATATCAAACGGTGCGCACATTTCGTAGTACGCCAATGGTACAGTGGTTGGCAGTCAGTGTCGTGCTGTTGATGACTGCACAATTACTGGTTGGCTTGGGTGTGGCCACTGCTGTTATTGATACGACGGTGCACGCCAGTTTGAGTCTGTTGACGTTGATCATGACAACCGTGTTGGTTGCAATTACATGGCGAATCATGTGGCCAAACAAAAAGCACGACGTGCCAACACCTGAGATGGTGACCATCGGTGATACAGTCGTCGCATATACGTGGCGTGAAAAAGTCAAAGACTACGTGAGCCTGACTAAGCCGGGTGTCATCTCGTTGTTAATCCTCACAACAATTACCAGCATGTACATCACTCCTGCTGGCATGCCCAGTTTGACACTGGTTATCTGGACATCGATTGGTGGGTGGTTGATGGCGGCTGCATCGCACTCGTTTAACTGCTACCTTGATCGTGATATCGACATTTTGATGGGGCGTACAGGACGTCGGCCAATTCCGAGTGGACGAATCCCGGGTTGGCATGCAATTGTGCTCGGTTTTGTGTTGATGATTGCTGCGACTGCTATTCTGGTGCTTGCGGTCAATTGGTTAGCAGCAGCGTTGTCGTTTGCAGGTCTTGTCTACTACGTCTTGATATATACCATGTGGCTCAAGCGCACCAGCTTTAATAATATCGTCATTGGTGGCGGTGCAGGCGCGTTCCCACCGTTAGTGGGGTGGGCCGCAGTGACCGGGAGCTTGTCGTTGCCGTCGCTCTTCTTGTTTGCAATTATCTTCTATTGGACACCGCCGCACTTCTGGGCGTTGGCGATTATCCGCCAAAAGGATTATGCACGCGCCGGTGTTCCCATGTTGCCTGTGGTGGCAGGTGACCACGAGACGCGTTGGCAGATTGTGTTGTATACGATTCTCATGTTCATCGTGACCATCATTCCAACGCCGTTACAGATGCTGGGCATGGCGTATTTGGTCATGGCCAGTGTGTTGGGTGTGGTGTTTGCGTATTATGCCGTCCGGCTTTACAAAGAAGGTACGACCACATCGGCCTGGGGCCTGTACCGCTTTTCGTTGCTGTATTTGGCCCTCTTGTTTGGTGCAATGGTGATTGATCGCATCTACTTTGTATAATACCCACGTGTGAGTTGGTCATGTGTGTCATGCGCATGGGTGCACAACGCACCCATGCGCATATTAGTTTGTGAGGTTTGTCATGGTCTGGGGTCCGGTTATTTTGGTCATGGTGATTATCATCGGCATCATTTGGTTGACGCGTCCGGTGGCGACTGAACAACGTGAAATCAGTCAAGCACCAGTGCGTGACCTGACGGAATATGATGTCACCCGCGCTGACGGCCAGCTTGTTGCGTGTCAGCCGTGGGATATCGGTACGGGTGTGCGTGGCTACCACTGGCCGGTGCCACACCCCAAGGCCGTCCTATTGTTGCAACACGGCTATGCCGAATACGCAACGCGCTATGTGCATGAGTACAACCAAGTGATACGACACCTTCTTGAGCGCGATATCAGCGTGTATGCGTTCGATTTGTGGGGACATGGATTTTCTGACGGTATTCGCGGTGTGGTTGATGTGCGTGCAGCTGTGGCCGATCATATCACTGCACGTGAACAGTTGGCTGATGTGACTGTGCCGGTGTTTTTGTATGGTCACTCGTTAGGGGGTTTTATCACAGTGAGCAGCGTGGTGCGTCAGCCTGCACACGTGGCCGGGGTGATTTTGACGAGTCCGGCCATTCCGCATCAACCGCCACGCCTCTTCATGCGTATGGCAAACTTGTTGGCGCGCTTCTGGCCGAATAGCCATGCTCCCATACCAAGTGCGCCGGTTGACGGCCTGTCACGTGACGAGGTGTTTATTCAGCGCGCCACTGATGACCCGCTGATTTATCACGGTGAGCTGACCAACCTGGTGGGTGCCACCGCACTTGAGGTAGCCGCCCAAAACGATGCGCATTATCCCGAATGGGAGGCTCCTGTATTGTTGCTTCATGGCGACGGTGACACATGGGCCGATGTGCGTGGCACTCAACGCTTTGCTGAGATTGTGGAGGATGACGACACGACGCTCATCATCTACCCCGATGGGCGTCATCAGTTGTTGAGTGATACCGATCGCGATCAGGTGTTGCACGACATATTGACGTGGTTGAACCGACGAATGGCATGATGACGAGCTACACAGCAATCGGCCGGCGTGCGCATGCGCACGCCGGCCGATTGGCATGATAATCGACTAGCTGAGACCAATGGTGTTGCCGTTGGCGTCAATATCGATGCGTTCGGCACCTGGGCTAGCCGGTAGACCGGGCATAGTGCGCATGTCGCCGGCGAGTGGGTAGATGAACCCTGCCCCCGCAGCCAAGCGTACTTCGCGGATGGGGAAGGTATAGTCGCGCGGAGCACCGATTTTGCTGGCGTCGTGACTCAGCGAGTACTGCGTTTTGGCCATACAAATGGGCAAATTGCCGTAGCCCTGCTTTTCGTAGCGCTCAAGTTGTTTGCGGGCATCACTACTGAACTCAACACTACTTGCCCCATAAATGGTACTCGTGAGCGTCTCAATCTTTTTGGTGAGGGACCAGCTGAGGTCGTACAAATAGCGGAACTCGCCGGGTTGATCACAGGCCTGCTCAACCGCAGCCGCTAGGGCATCACCACCAGCGCCACCCTCCGCAAAGACCTGACTCTCGACGGTCGCAAAGGCGCCAGCCTCGGCGGCGACCTGCTTGACCACGGCGATTTCTTCGGCGTGATCGCTCGGGAACCGGTTGAGTGCCACCACTACTGGGCGCCCATAAATTGCTGCATTGGCGATTTGGGCGCGCAAATTGACACAGCCGGCCAGCACATCATCAGCATTGGCAACGAGTAATCCGGGGTCGAGCGGCTTGCCGGCGACAATTTTGTAGCGCCCGCTATGCGCCTTGAGTGCGCGAATGGTGCAGACCAGTACGACGGCGTCAGGCGTGACACCCGAGACGCGGCTTTTGATGTGCACAAACTTCTCAAAACCAATGTCGGCACCAAAGCCACTCTCTGTTACCACATAATCAGCGCGCGAAAGTGCAACGCGATCGGCCATCACCGACGAATTGCCGTGGGCGATGTTGGCGAATGGGCCACAGTGCACCAGGGCCGGCGAGTTCTCGAGCGTTTGGAGCAAATTGGGCTTGAGCGCCTCGCGCAAGAGCACCGTCATTGCCCCGGCCGCCTTGAGGTCCTCGGCAGTGACCGGCGTGCCGTCTTTGCGCTGGCCGATGACCATGCGCCCGAGTCGGGCGCGCAAATCGTGGATATCGCTAGCCAGCGACAAGACGGCCATCACCTCGGAGGCCACGGTGATGTCGAAGCCGACTTGGCGCGGCGGACCGTCGCCTTTGGCGCCCAAGCCGACGACCACGTTGCGCAGGGCGCGGTCACTGATGTCGAGCACCCGCGGCCAGCGAATCGAATACGGGTCGATGTCGAGTTTGTTGCCGTGATGCAGATGATTGTCAATCATCGCCGCGAGTAGGTTGTGGGCGGCGCCAATCGCATGAATGTCGCCGGTCAGATGCAAATTAAACTGCTCCATCGGCACGACTTGACTGTAGCCACCACCCGCTGCGCCGCCTTTGATGCCGAACGTGGGCCCCATTGAGGGTTGACGGATGGCCACAACCGAGCGATGCCCGCGTTTGGCCAAGGCTTGACCGAGCCCGATGGTGGTGGTGGTTTTGCCTTCGCCGAGGGGTGTAGGTGTAATAGCGGTGACGACGACGTAGCGCGATGTCCGCGGCCCATGAATGGCAGCGGTGTCGATTTTGGCCATATGCCGACCGTACGGCTCGATATACTGTTCTTCGACGCCGAGGTGTGTGGCTATCTGACCGATTGGGTGTAATGTGGCCGCCTGCGCAATATCAAGATCTGATCGCATCGCTCATCCTCCCTGAATTCATCTATTGAGTATCATAGCAAAACACCGGGTGGGATGAAGCGTCAAGGCTCCAATAGCGTTCACGATAGGTGTCATGCATATCCCAAAGAAAAACCGCTGCACCGGAGTATGGCCGATGCAGCGGAAGTAGACAACACGTTAGACTCCGTCGCCGTCTTGACCGTCAGCCGTACGCCAGGCATGCGCCATGCGTGGCGTATTAAAAGCCCAACCGACGCGCCCATGGCGATCGGCCAAAATACAGCCGGCGATGCCTTTGGCGCGGTTGGCCAAGTGCTCGATGGCCTTGGTGGCGGCCTCTTGAGGGTGAATGTCGTCGTGCAAGTTATCGACGGCGGTCTTGGCGAGCAACACGCGCATAATCGACTCGCCCCAACCAGTGGTCGAACAGCCGCCGAGCTCGTTCATGGCATAGAGACCGCCACCCAGGATCGGAGCGTCACCGACGCGGCCGACCATTTTGTAGCCGGTGCCGCCGGTCGAGGTGCCGGCCACAATCCAACCGTTGCTGTCAACGGCCACACACCCGACGGTGTCGCCCGGGCGATTCGGGTAGCCACCGGCACTAATCTGCGCGTCGCGTTCGCCTGGCGGCGGCGTTGACGCATGGTCTTTGCTGGTATCGTAGGTGGATTTGATCTGCTCGTAGATTTTGAATTCGCGCTCGACAATCAACTCCTCGGGGTCACAAAACGCCATGCCGCGCTCTTTGGCAAAGCGCTCGGCGCCCTCGGCGACGAGCATGCCGGCTGGGCTGTTGAGCACGTGGCGGGCAAGAGTGATCGGGTTGCGGATACGGCGTACTCCGGCCACCGAGCCATAGTAGAGATTGTCGCCGTCCATGATGGCCGCGTCGAGCTCGACATAGCCGCTGCGGTTGAGCACCGAGCCGACGCCCGCATCAAAAATCGGCGCATCTTCGAGGATGCGCACGGCGGCCTCGACGGCATCCATGGCGCTGCCGCCATTGGCCAGAATCTGCCAGCCGGCATCACGAGCGGCGCGACACCCGGCCCGATGCTCTTCGACTTGGTCGTCGGGGATAGCCCAAGCGCCACCGTGGACAATGATTGCAATCGACATGCGTGTGTCCTTGTGTTGTATGTCAAAATGAGTGGTATCTGTATTATAGCGACGAAGAGGATTGTGTGTCAGCACCTACCAACGAATTTGCCACACTGAGTCAGCGCGCTCAAATTGCCGCATTGCGCCCAATTGCCGATCGTGCAAGTCGTGCATTTGGGGTGAATCCCGCATCATTGCGCTGTATTAACCACGGCTTTAACACGACGTTTGCCGTGATTGATGCAACTGGGGCCAAGTATGCACTCCGCCTCAACACGCATTCGCTCCGCGATCGCGCGGGTCTCAATGCTGAACAGCAATGGATCTCGGCACTTGCCCAAACTACCAATGTGATGGTGCCGACGCCGTTATACACGGATGTGGGCGAGCCGTTTGTCGAGCTGCCGTTTGCGCCGATGCACAAAACGCTCGTGGCCACGATGGCGCGCTGGTTGCCAGGCCGCATCGTCGGCGCCCGACCGTCGCGTCAACAGGTGCGCCACATCGGCGCCACGATGGCACATTTGCATCGTCATAGTGCCCAGTGGCGACCGACAAGCGATGCGCAGTTCCCCTTTGTCAATCAACCGTTGATGAATAGTGAGGATCATCTGTCAGGCGTCGCGGCGCACCATATCTCGGCAGAGATGCGTGCATTGCTTGATATAGTGCGCCCCCGCGTTGCACAGGCATATGCCCAGCTCAATGCACAGACTCCGGTGCAACCCATCCACGGGGATATGCATATTTATAACGTCATGTGGCATAACAATCACCTTGCGGTGTTTGATTTTGATGATGCTGGCCTCGGGTTGCCGATTCAAGATGTTGCTATCACCTTGTACTACATACGCGATATTCCGTATGCAGAAGCCGAATTGTGGGCCGGTTATCATAGTGTCAATCCACAGCAGAAAGTTGATCCTGATGTGCTCGAAACGCTCCTGATTGGCCGAGGGATTCTGCTCCTCAATGACCTCTTGGTGTTAACAAACCCGGCAGAGTCTGAATTTATTCCAGAGTACCTGCGCCGTATGCGATTACGACTGCAACACTATGTTGATACCGGCACATTCGCGCTCCTCAAATAACCCTGAAGCGCAGATTGTGGCGAATAATTGCTTGTATACTACACACACATCTTTTGAGACCCATAACACAACGGGAAGCATGTAGGTATGCAAGACATCATCAAATTAGCCCGCTTTGTGCGGCCGTATTGGCGTCCCGCCGTAGCGGCATTTGTGTTGTTGACCACGCTGGTCTTTTTGGATCTGGCCATCCCGCGCTTGATTCAACGCATCATCGACGAAGGTATCGCCCAGCAAAACCAAGATATTGTCATCGAGACCGGCCTGTTGATGGTCGGCATCTCGTTGTTGAGCGTGTTGGTGGCAGTCGGTAATAACTTCACGTCGATTCAAGTCGGCGAGGGGGTCGCGCGCGATCTGCGTCTGGCCCTTTTCAAAAAAATCCAGTCGCTGTCGTTTAGTAATCTCGACCAGTTGCGTACTGGGCAACTCTTGGTGCGCTTGACCAGCGACACGGCTGCGGTGCAACGCTACTTCCAAATCAATCTGCGCATCGGCACCCGCGCCCCCATGTTGATGATCGGCAGCATCATCTTGATGTTTAGCACCAGTTTCAATCTCGCTTTGGCGCTCTTGCCGCTCTTGTTGATTACCTCGGTGATTATTGTGGTGTTTGTGATGCGCACCGAGCCGCTCTATCGCATCATGCAACAAAAGCTCGATGTGCTGAATACGGTGCTCCAAGAAAACGTCGCCGGCGCACGGCTCATCAAAGCTTTTGTGCGCGGTGACGCCCAAGCCAAGCGCTTTTTGGCGAGTAACAACGATTTTGCCTCAAACTCTATCGAAGTCATGCAGTTCATGGCCTTGATGATGCCAGTACTAACCATGTGCGTCAACATCGGCATGGTGGTGGTGATTTGGTGGGGTGGCTTGCATGTAGCCGAGGGCGACATGACTGTCGGCCAAATCGTGGCGTTCACCAATTACCTGCTGACCACCATGACGCCGCTGGTGATGATGACCATGCTCTCAAACACCTGGGCCAGCGGCGTGGCCTCGGCCAAACGCGTCAACGAGGTGCTTGACGTTGATCCTGCCGTCAAGGAACACACCGACCCCATCCGTTTGATGGCGCCCATCAAGGGGCGTGTGGAGTTTGAGCATGTGCGGTTTTTCTACAATCCACATCTACCCGATCCCGTGCTCGACGACATCAATCTCGTGATTGAGCCAGGGCAGACCGTGGCGGTGCTCGGCGCTACTGGGGCCGGCAAGAGCTCGCTGATTAATTTGGTGCCCCGATTCTATGATGTGAGCAGTGGTCGCGTCTTGATTGACGGGATGGACGTGCGGCATATCGAGCATGGATCGTTGATGCAACAGATTGCGATTGTGCCCCAAGAGACGATTTTGTTTTCGGGCAGTGTGCGCGACAACATCCGCTACGGCGCTCCACACGCTGATGAGTCCGAGGTGATTGCGGCGGCACATGCAGCGCAAGCGCACGACTTCATCGTGGCGTTGCCCAGCGGGTATGACACGCACATCGAGGAGCGCGGCGTCAATCTCTCGGGCGGCCAAAAGCAACGCATTGCCATTGCCCGTGCGTTATTGACCAAACCGCGGATACTGATTCTCGACGATAGCACCAGTGCTGTTGATGTCGAGACCGAGACCAAGATTCAGCATGCGCTTGAGGCGATGGGCACCTCCCACACGACTCTCGTGGTGGCGCAACGCATCAGTACGGTGCTCAACGCCGATTCGATTGCGGTGATCGATCAGGGACGGATTGTAGCCCAGGGCACGCATCGTGAGTTGATGCAACACAGCCCCATCTACCAAGAGATTTATGCCAGTCAGCTCGGCGATGGTGTGGTGCAAACCATCGAACACGATGCAGAATGAGATAGGATAGACCACATGACATCATCGAATCAACGAGATAATCATACCGGTGCGCGTGCCAGTATGGGTGGGCGCCACCCGATGGCGATTGGGCGCATCGAGAAGGCCCAAGATACGCGCCAAGCACTTGCCCGCCTCGTGGCTTATCTCGCTCCATTCCGCGCGGGCATCATCATTGTGCTCGTGTTTGTGGTCATCTACACGCTGTTGGGCTTGTTGTCGCCGTATCTGATTGGCGTGGCAATCGATCAATACATTGTGCCGATGCGCACAGCCGAACTCCCCGGCATCGCCATGCTGATGCTCGGTGTCTACCTGGTCAACAATTTGTTTCAGGCATTGGCCGGTCGTACCATGGCCAATGTGTCGCAACGAGCGCTGCAGAAGCTCCGACAAGACTTGTTCAGTCACCTGCAAACCTTGCCAATGCAGTTTTTTGATCGGAATCCGGCCGGGCAGTTGATGAGTCGCTTGACCAACGACATTGATGCGATTAACCAAGCCGTCTCCCAAAATGTCACGGCCCTCGTGGCCAGCGTGCTGTCGCTGATTGGCATCTTGATTGCCATGTTTGTGCTTGACGTCTGGTTGGCGTTGGCGTCGCTGTTTGTGGTGCCCATCATGTTCTGGTTTACCCAGTTTGTCGCCACCTACACGCGGCGCGGCTTTCGCGAGTTGCAACGCAGCATGGGCGAACTCAATGCGGTGATGGAGGAGGCCATCAGCGGGCAGAAGGTCGTCAAAGCCTTTGGACGCAACGAATCAGTGTTGTCGAGTTTTTTAATTCAAAACGAACAAGCCTACAAAGCCGGCGTGACGGCCAACAATTACGCCTTGCTGTTGATGCCACTGACGAGTGTATTGGGCAACTTCTTCATCATTGTGCTGGCCGCATTTGGTGGCTGGCTGGCCCTGCGCGATCTGGTGACGGTCGGTATAATTGCCACGTTTATCATTTATGCCCAAAACTTCATCAATCCGTTGCGCCAGCTCGCCAACATGTACAACGCTATTCAGGGGGCACTCGCCGGCGCCGAACGTGTTTTTGAGATCATGGATATCCCCTCTGAGGTCGATGTGGCAGTGGGTACACCGCCGACGGCAATACATGGCGATGTTGCATTCGATTGCGTGCAGTTCTCCTATGATGCGGGGACGCCGATTTTGCGTGACATGTCGCTCCACGCCAAGGCCGGCCAAACCTTTGCGCTGGTCGGTCCGACCGGCGCCGGCAAGACGACGATTATCAATTTGCTGAGCCGTTTTTATGAAATCAACGGCGGCGCAATCCGCATTGACGGCACCGATATCCGCAATATCCCCAAAGAGTGGTTGCGCCGCCAGCTGGGCCTCGTGCTCCAAGATACGTTTTTGTTTGCCGATACGGTGATGGAGAATATCCGCTTTGGTCGGCTCGACGCCACCGACGCTGAGTGCATCAAGGCGGCGGAGTTGGCCGATGCGGACTACTTCATTCGCCAGTTGCCCGACGGCTACCAGACCCAGCTCTCGGAGCGCGCCAGCAATCTGAGCCAAGGGCAACGGCAGTTGTTGGCCATCGCCCGCGTGATGCTCGCCAATCCGCGCATCTTGATTCTCGATGAGGCCACGAGTAGCATCGATACCCGCACCGAGGTGCGCATTCAACGGGCGTTGTTGCGCTTGATGGAGGGGCGCACCAGCTTTGTGATTGCCCACCGCCTGAGCACCATTCGCGACGCCGATCGGGTTTTGGTGATTAACGGCGGCGAAATCGTCGAGCAGGGCACGCATACCGAGCTCCTTGCGCAACACGGTCTCTACCATCAGCTGTATGTGAGTCAGTTTAAGGGGCAGGCGATTTAGGCAGCGAAAGGAACGCCGCGCGCCCCATCGAGGGGCGCGCGGCGTTTTTTGCCTGAACAAACATGCAATTATTCACCAAGTTGTGGGCGTGGGTAATCGCTCCAGGCCAAATCTTGGTCGACGGCGTGGTAGATGAGCATGGTGGCGACATGGGCATACAGGAGTGCCGAGAAGAAGAGCCACAGGACGACAATACCACCAATCCAGCCGGCCCAGCCACCCAAATCGAGTGTCGGTGGAATCAACAATGCAAAGACGATGGGCGCAATATAGAGCGGCAAACTGGCGATGCGTGCCTTGAGGTAGTAGCCACGGGCTCCTTTGCGCAACGCCTCACGCAAGGGGAACCCGGTCAGCGATCGCTCAAAGCCACTATCATCGACATAAATCAGGCGCCCGACTGCTGATACGCCACTCAAGAACATCAACAACCACCATCCTCCCATGCCGACCAAAAAGATGGTGACGAGGATGGTTTGGACCTCGGTGGAGCCTTGACTGAGCATCAACAGGCTGGCACAGAAGAAGACCAGCACGGCCACCATCAATGGCATGACGTAGTAGAGGAAGTCAATCAAAGCGGCGAACAGCCCGAGCAGCCAGCGCGTGCTCCAATCAATGAAGGGTGGGAGCGGGCTGGCAAACCCCTTGCGCGTGTTCTCCATGTGCTCGGGGATGAGGCCGACCGCAATCGGGTAGCCAAAGACGGTCAACGAACACAATCCACCAATGCCGATTGCATGCCACCAGTGTTTGTCGGAATGGATAGTTTTGAGGGCGTTGCGCAGAAGTTGAAACATATCCATCCTACCTGCTAAACCGTATCAACATCGGGTTCGGTTGGTGCTTGGCCGGCGTTGTACTTGGCCCACAACTCGGCCTCGTGCGCTTTGGCGGCTTGGCGAGCCGTCGCCACCAGCGATCCCACAAAGCTGTTGGGGTCGTCGAGGGCACCGATGCGGCGTAGCCACCAAATGCCGACGATGGTGCCGGCCACAATCCCAAAAATCAACCCAAAAAGAAAACGTCGCATAACTCACCTCTAAAAACGAAGCCCCACAACCGCATCATGCGGCGTGGGGCTCGGTTGGTCATTACGCCTTGGTGGCGATTTCGTGCTGGGCGCGGGCAATGAACTCATCGACATTGATGGCGCCGAGATCTTGGCCACCGCGCGTACGCACGGCCACTGCACCGGCGGCAGCCTCGCGGTCGCCGACAATCAACATGTAGGGGACTTTTTGCATTTGGGCATCGCGAATCTTGGCCTGCATGCGGTCACGCCCCATGTTGACCTCGACGCGCATGCCCAAGGCGGCCATCTTGGCTTGCACCTCTTGGGCGAACGCCCCGTGCTTTTCGTCCGAAATAGGAATAATCACGGCCTGCACTGGCGCTAACCAGAGTGGGAACGCACCGGCGAAGTGCTCGATAATCACGCCCAAGAAGCGCTCGGTCGAGCCGGTCACCGCACGGTGGATGAGCACCGGCGTATGCATCTGGCTATCCTCGCCGACGTACTCGACGCCCAAACGAGCCGGCTGAATGAAGTCAACTTGAATCGTCGACAACTGCCACTCGCGGCCGAGGGCATCCTTGGCCAAGAAGTCCGCTTTGGGTCCGTAGAATGCTGCCTCACCCTCGACGGCCTCATAGGCGACGCCGTTGGCGTCAAGTGCTTGCTTGAGAGCGTTGGTGGCCAACTCCCATTTGTCATCGTCTTTGACGAACTTGCCTTCGTCGCCGCGGAGTGACAAGCGCACGCGGTAGTCGGTGAGTTGATAGGTGTTGAGCACCTCGGTAATCAACTTGAGACAGAGGCTGAACTCCTCTTGAATCTGACTCGGCATACAGAAGACGTGACAGTCGTCTTGGGTCAGCGATCGCACGCGCGTCAAGCCACTCAAGGCACCGCTGTCTTCGTAGCGGTAGAGCGTGGCAAACTCGGCCATACGCATGGGTAACTCGCGGTACGAGTGGCGCCCCATCTCTTTGAAGAGGGTCATGTGTGACGGACAGTTCATCGGCTTGAGCCGGAAGATGACGTCGCCATCGACCATCGGGGGGAACATTGAGTCGCGGTAGTTGTCGTAGTGCCCCGACTTGTGGTACAGCGTCTCTTTGACCAGATGCCCGGTCCAGACGTGTTGGTATCCGTAGCGCGTCTGCGTGTCGCGCACGTATGACTCCATCAGGTAGCGCAACATCTCACCCTTGGGGGTGAAGAGTGGCAACCCGGGGCCGACATCCTCGGAGAAGTAGAACAGCCCAAGCTCGCGGCCCAGTTTGCGGTGATCGCGACGCTTGGCCTCTTCGAGTTGATAGAGGTAGTGATCGAGCTCGGCTTTGGAGGCCCAGGCCGTGGCATAGATGCGCTGGAGTTGCGGGCGCTTCTCGTCACCACGCCAGTATGCACCAGCCACGCTCATCAACTTGAAGGCGTCAGCCGGGATTTCGCTGGTATTGGCGACGTGCGGGCCACGGCACAAATCCTCGAACGTGTCTTGGCGGTAGGTCGAGATGGTGACCATGCTACCCTTGGCGCTCTCGCCGTATTCGTTCTGACCGCTGGCAAGACCCTCGATTAATTCAAGCTTGTAGGTCTGACCAGCAAACAACTTGCGCGCTTCGTCAGCCGATACTTCGCGGTAGATGAACGCATGCTTACCGGCGATGATGGTGCGCATGCGCCCCTCGATCTCGGCCAAGTCGTCTGGCGTTAAGGCCCGGGGCAAATCGAAGTCGTAGTAGAAGCCGTCGTCAATCGGCGGACCGATGGCGATGCCCGCATCCGGGAAGATTTGCAACACCGCTTGGGCCATGACGTGTGCCGCTGAATGGCGGATTTTGTAGAGTTGGTCGTGTGCAACTGACATGTAAGGCGTGCTCCTGCACAAATAATCACAATTACCGTCATTCTACCACAGCAACGTATGTTGTACGGTTGTGATGGCGGTACTCCCCCTGTGATGGCATCTCTTGGCATATAAATTAGGATATTTCAAATATATTTTAAATATTCAAATGTTTTTGAAATAATTTCATAGTGGTTTTGATTAAGGCAAACGAATCAAACCGCAGGTGGTTTGGTTTACACTAGAGGCAGACAAATCTCACAAAACGGAAGAACTCGCAAAAACACACGGGTTATAGATGATAGAGATGTGCGTCAAGGCGGCAGCAGATGAGTATACGAATGTATTGGCTCATATCCATAACAATGCTGTGTGCGTTGGTGGGTGGTGCATGCACGCCATCTGCGCTAGTACGAGGTGACACCATGACAATCCCGACGCCAGCATCGCCAGCAGATGCGTACCACACGTTTCACCATGAGGGACGAGATCGGGAGTATCTACTGCATATCCCGGTCGATTTGCCGCAACAGGCACCACTATTGTTGATGCTCCACGGGTACACCGACGATGCGTCGTCATTTCGCGCAATGACGCAGATGGATGCAACGGCTGATCGGCACGGTTTTGCGGTGGTCTACCCACGAGGGACACTCGATGCATCTGGTAAGCGCTTTTGGCAGGTGGGGTATGACTTCCATACGAATGAATCGGTCGATGACGAGGCGTTTTTGGTGGCATTGGTGCAGCATCTGCAGGTGACATATGGGTTGGATGTGGCGCGTACGTATGTGGCCGGTATGTCGAACGGTGGCGACATGTCGTTTGTGTTAGCCTGCCGGCAGTCGACGCTCTTTCGTGGGGTGGCACCGGTGGTGGGGACGATGATGTTGTCGTTGGTCGAATCATGCCCAGCGGCAGCGCCAGTGGCGATTCTGGCGGTTAATGGTGATGCTGATGAGGTGACGTTGTATGCAGGTGACATGGCCAATCAAGGTGGGTGGGGTGCCTATATATCGGTGGCCGATGTGCGGTCGTTTTGGCAAAAAGCGCACGGGTGTGGCGCACCAACAATGACGCAGGTAAGTGGGTCGGTTGTGCAGTACACGTTTGACGCCTGCCAAGGGACATCCATGCGGTTTTATACGGTAGCAGGGGGTGGGCATGTGTGGCCGCGGCGCTCTTCATCAACCGAATTTGACGCAAGTGAACTGATTGGGAGATTCGTAGTCGGTGCTGATGCGTGATACCCATGCATCTGGCACACGTGAACGCATAGTGGTGATGGTATGATGGGGCGCAAGAACCAACACGAAGGAGCGAACAACGATGTTTGACCCGTATCAAATTGCACAAAAACATCCGATTATTCAGGCCACGCCGGCGGTTGATTTTTTTGCTGGTGCATTGTTAGGGAATGGTGGCTTGGGCGTATGTGTGACCACTCGGCCAGATGGTATTTTGCTCCATCTTGGACACAACAGTGTGTGGGACATCAGAGTGTCTGAGGAGCATCAAGCAGAGATTGGCACGTTCGCAGAGATTTTTGCCAAGGTGCAGGCGATTTCGGCGGATCTAGGGGCTCTCGAAGAAGATGCGTGGTACAAGGCCTATACCGAGTTGATGCAGCAGAACTACCTCGCCAATTACCCTCGTCCATTTCCGTGTGGCACGGTGCTGTTCGGGCTTGATCGGCGACGTGCCGAGGTGCTCGGGTATCGGCTCGACATTGCTGATGGTTTGTGCGTGATCGAGTTACGCGACCGCATGAACAATCAGACCATCTTTGTGCAGATATTTGTTGATCAACAGGATGATCGTGTGTGGATACGCACGGTGAATGCGGTTGGTGCGGCGGTGCCTGCTCCGTTTGAGCGGGTACGCATCTTGCCAGACCCAACAACGCCAGCAGAGTTCCCCCGGTATACGGTGCACACCCAGGGTGTGGGATTCTGGCAACGACTCCCCAGTCAGACGGGCGTCTCAACGGCCGCGGCTGCACCGAATGAATACTGGCGGAGTTTTTCGACGGCAACCGAACAGCCGGTACCGACTATTCCGCCACATCCCGATGATCGTGCAGTGAGTGTGGCGATCGGGGTGAGCGGTGCGACCGGGCCATGGCAGCCGCAGACGAGTTATGGTACGCCGCGTCCGGTGGATGCACTGGAGCGCGCACTCGATGGTCGTGATCCGTTCGTGGCGGTCATCGGGTTGGCGCATGGCTTGGCCACGGCGCTTTCAGCGGATGGACTGGTACTCGAACCGCAGGTGGGAGCGTATGAGCGTGCGTTTGCGTCGAGTCATGCGCGCTGGATGCACTACTGGCGCAAATCGGGGATTCGGTGTGATGACGTGTTGCTTGAGTCGACCTGGTATCGCAATTTGTACTTTTTTAATTGTGCGGTATCGGCCGATCATACATGCCCCGGCTTATTTGCGAACTGGAGTTATCGTTCGATAGGAACGGCGTGGCACGGCGATTATCACATGAACTACAACACCCAACAGCCGTTTTGGTTGTGCTTTTCGAGTAATCATCTAGAAAAGCACGAGGCGTATGTGCGTTTGGTTGAGGAGCTCATGCCGTTGAGTCAGCGCTGGGCGCAAGAGTACTACGGGCTGCGCGGGGCGTACTTTCCGCATTCGGCATATCCGACAGCAATGAACGTGATGCCGTACCCGGTACCAACCTGGGGGTGGGAGATTTGTGAAACACCGTGGACGGTTCAGAGTTTGTGGTGGCATTACCGCTACAGCATGGATAGCGAGTTTTTGCGCAATCGGGCGTATCAACCGATGCGTGCGGCCGTGCAGTTTTTGGTTGATTACATGCGCCGGCCAGAGGCGTTTTGGGGTGGCACGTACCACATTTATCCGACGGTCTCACCGGAGTTGTATGGGCTGACGCCTGGTCTACACAAAAACGCTGATTGTATTGTGGATTTGACGCTGACGAAGTTCGTTTTTCAGGCATTCATTCAGGCAGTTTCGATTCTCGAAAAGGATGCAGAAGAAGGTGAATTAGTAGCGGCTGTCAACGACATTTTGGCGAACTATCCGGCTTACCCAACTGCTGATACCGCGGATGGTCCGGTATTTGTCAGTGTGCCCAACGAGGATCCGGAGGTTGTCTACAATGTGCCATCAAGCACAACGACGATTTTTCCTGGTGAAGAGCACGGGTTGCACGCATCGCCCGAGC
Source organism: uncultured Klebsiella sp. (assembly GCA_964482795.1). GTDB lineage: Bacteria > Chloroflexota > Chloroflexia > Chloroflexales > Roseiflexaceae > UBA965. The sequence continues at coordinate 37,238 of CAYZZI010000007.1, read as the reverse complement.
AGTTTGCCATTGCCGCGCGCACGCTTATGCGTCAGCGCAACGAAGGCGGCAATGAGCTGGTTTTTTTGAATCTTCAGTATGCACGTATGGGTATGCTCGACATTGAGCGGTTCAAACGGCAGATTGCCTATTGTTTGTTGCCTAACGGCACCTGTACGGACATGGTGTTGCAGGTGCATGGGCGGTATAGTGACGATCTACCGTTTGATTTTATGGCACCGATGGGTATCTGGTTTGAAAACTTTGCCTTACCTGTGGTGATTAATGAATGCGTGATGCAGAGCTACACTGGTGAAATCCGTCTCTTCCCGAATTGGGATTTGCATGTTGCCTGTGCGTTCCATCAATTACGGGCGGTAGGTGGTGTATTGGTTGATGCTGCATGTGCGGACGGGCGTGTGACACAGGTGCGTATCCGTAGCGAAGTGACTGGCACGGTGCGCTTATGGTCACCGTGGCGTTCACAGCACCTGCTTGAGCGGCAGGTACATGCGGGTGAGGAGTGGATATTGACGCCAGATGGGTATTGACAATATAGAACAAATGTTCTATATCTTGACGATGTTTCCTTTTTGTATTGCGGAGTATGTCATGAGTCCGAGCAAAAACGACGGCTTTAGCGCCCAAGAAAAAGCCGCCATGCGCGAGCGCGCCAAAGAGTTAAAGGCACAAGCAAAAGCGGCCCAACAACGTGAAGTCGGCGAGGCCGATGTGCAGGCCAAGATTGCTGAGATGAATGATGCGGATCGGCGCTTAGCCGAGCACGTGCATCGGGTGGTGTCGACGCATGCGCCCGAGTTGTGGCCACGTACATGGTATGGTATGCCGGCATACACCAAACACGGCAAAGTGTTGTGCTTCTTCCAGAGTGGCCAAAAGTTTGAATCGCGCTACTGCACGTTTGGGTTTAGCGATACGGCGCTGCTTGATGACGGTGCCATGTGGTCGACGTCGTTTGCGCTGGTCGACTGGAACGATGCAGTCGAGGCGCGCATCGTGGCGTTGATTCGGCAGGCGATTCAGTAGGACAACATGATGTGGCAGGATTTTGAGGAGCAAGCGCCGGCGCTGGCGGAGTTTTGTGTGACCCGTTTGCACGGGCAGGTGGCGTATCTAGCGACAACGCGCAGTAATGGTGCCCCGCGGGTACATCCGGTGACGCCGATTATTGGTGGTGGGCATTTGTTTGTTTTCATGGAGCCGACGTCACCCAAGGTGCGTGATTTGCAGCGCGACTCACGCTTTGCCTTGCACAATGGTGTCAGTGACACGAGTGGTGCGAGCGGTGAGGTGAGCCTGTCAGGGCGTGCCGAGCTGGTTACGACTGCTGACCTACGCAGGATTGCCGTGCAGCATACACCGTACGAGCCAGCGGAGCGCTACGTATTATTTGTGTGCACGCCAGAGCGAGTGATGGTCAGCACGTATGGATCAGAGGGTGCGCATCGGCAACGCTGGCAACGGCCTGAGTGATGACGGGATGGGTGTGATGATAAAACATCTGTTGACGATCATCGGAGTGTATGCAATGTGGATGCTAGGTATTACCTACCCACATATGCCGGGCGCACATGATCCAATGGCAGTACCGTTGTCAACGGTGTTGCAAGTCGGCGTTGTTGTGAGTCTGTTGTGGATGCCGATTGGTATTGTGTGGGTCATTGCTGTGTGGCAACAGCGTGCAACGCCGTGGTTGGGGCGTGTACTGGGTTTTATGGCAATGGTGAGTAGCGGCGTGTTGGCGGTGGTCGGCTATGCGAGTGGTGGTGTCTTTTTTGGGGTGATAGTAGCCGTGGTCGCAGGTATGTGTTTGCGTTGGGTATGGCGTCAGGCGGCATTTGCGGCGCGTGGTGCGGTGTATCTTGTCGCGATGCCGGTATGTGCGATGGCGACACTCATAGGCATAGCCACTCCCGTCACTGACAGCAGTCGGGCGCATGCGATTGCCCAGAGTCAACCATTGATTGATGATTTGGCTGATTATTATGCGCGCAACCAGCGGTACCCGGTATCGTTGCAGGCTATGTACCACGATTATCCGGTGGGTGTCGTGGGCGTGGCACGCTACTACTACGTACCGAGTGCCACGGCATACAATCTGATGTATGAACAACCACGATTTTTGTTGGACGACATCGGCACGCGTGAATGGGTTGTGTACAATCCGCGCGACGAACACCGCATCTACAGCCACGATTCATGGATTTTGTTGTTGTCAGCGACGCAGCTCAGTCAAAGCCAGGGGTGGTATGCGAACGAACCTACCGAATACTCTCATTGGCGTGTGTTTTTGTTTGATTAACGTGGTTATTGGGCGCCGACGACGGGATGTGGTTGGTACGGTTCTTCGAGGTAGGTGATGTCGGCTGCAGAGAGTTGCACATTGAAGGCCTTGATGGCCTCATCGAGGTGAGATGTCTTGGTGGCACCGATGATAGGCGCGGCGACGGGCGTCTTTTGCAAGAGCCAAGCGAGGGCGATATGGGTACGACTCACGCCGTGTTGGGTGGCGAGTTCGGCGACGCGTTCGATGATGATGCGGTCGTTATCGGCGGTCTTATCATACTTCAGCTTGGCGATTTGGTCGGTTTGGGCGCGCAGTGAGCTCTCGGCATTCCAATCGCGCGTCAAGCGCCCCGATGCGAGGGGACTGTAGGGTGTGGTGGCGATGCGGGCATCGCGGCAGAGGGGGAGCATCTCGCGCTCTTCTTCGCGGTAGATGAGGTTATGGTGGTTTTGCATCGAGACAAAGCGGGCCCAGCCATGTTTTTCGGAGGTATACAGGGCTTTTTGGAATTGCCAGGCGTACATAGCTGAGGCGCCGATATAGCGCGCTTTGCCGGATCTGACAACGTCGTTAAGCGCCTCCATCGTCTCTTCGATGGGGGTGTTATAGTCCCAGCGGTGGATGATGTAGAGGTCGACGTAGTCCATGCCGAGGCGATGCAGACTTTTGTCGATTTCGCTCAAAATCGCTTTGCGCGAGAGGCCGGCGCCGTTGGGGCCGTCGTGCATTTTGCCGTGGACCTTGGTGGCGACGACGACGTGGTCGCGTTGGGCATAGTCGCGCAGCGCACGGCCGAGGATCTCTTCGCTGACGCCGAGCGAGTAGATGTTTGCCGTATCAAAAAAATTGACGCCGAGATCGAGGGCGTGTTTGATGATGACGCGGCTGTCGGCCTCGTCGAGGACCCACTTGTGGAGCCAACGATTGGCGTCGCCGAAGCCCATACAACCGAGACAGATACGTGAGACGTCGAGGCCGGTGTGGCCGAGTTTGGTGTACTGCATGATGATTGACTCCTTGTGTATATGTGTCAATTATCGCTGATGACACCAACGGATGTATGTGTGATACTCGCCACAGTTTGCCTAATGCTCCAATTGAGCTGATCGCACGGTAGGTTGATAGACGGTCAACAGGGTACCCACAAAGACGAGTACGCAACCAATAATCATGGTGAGGGTGATGGTTTCGGCCAAAAACAGGGCACCCCACGACATGGCGCCGAGCGGTATCAAAAACGTTACAGCGAGTGAGGCAGCTGGCCCGACGTCAACGACAAGGCGGAAGAAGAGCAGATATGCAAGCCCAGTTGATAAGGCACCGAGGGCAATGACAGCTAGCACGGCGTTCAGTGTGATAGGGGCACTGACTGGGTTGTACCAGAGGAGCGGAATCATCATGAGCGTGGCGAATGTTTGACTATAGGTGGCCATGCCAAGTGCGGGTGCGTTGCGCACATACCGGCGCGTGTAGTTGCTGGCGATGCCGTATGACACGGTAGCTCCGAGTCCGAGCAGGATGGCGGGGAGATGGCCAGTAGCATTTGTGGGGGAATCAATGCCCACCAAAGCGATAACGCCGATGATGCCAAGTGCAATCCCGAGGATACGTTGCCAGCGCGGGGCTTCATCGCCGATGGCAATGGCGATAATGAGACCAAAGAGTGGACTGGTGGCGTTGATGATAGAGCCGAGTGATGCGCCGATGTCTTTGAGGGCGAGGGCAAATAAAAAGAACGGCAGGGCTGTCTGGAAAAATCCGAGGACGAGGTAGTGGCGCCAATGAGTCTGCAAGCCGAGTGATTGGCGCGTGATGCGAGCGACTGCGTGTAAAACGATAGCAGCGATACCGACGCGCAAGATGACGACGCCTGCGGCGCCGAAGGCACCAACGGATGCCCTGATGAATAAAAACGAAAAACTCCACAATACCGCCAACCCGATGAGGCGGAGGGTGTCTTGCATGCGCATGGGTGAACTCCATCAATCTGTGTGAGTTGATTATAGAGGTGATTGTGCTCCAAGTGATACGCATTTCTTGCGCTTAACCTCAGTGATGTGATTAACATAAATAGTGGTATGCTAGGAGAATCCCCTTCGGCAAGATGAAGAAAGCAGGAAGGTATGGTGCATACACGGGCCATTTCACTCCGCCAGAATCGCCGTTGGGCGTGGGGTGTGTTGGGGGGCATGGTGATGCTCCTCGTGATACCACTCAACCAGGCTACATGGGATGCTGTGATATTCAGCGTTGGCCTGATTGCAGTGCTTATGTGGGTGACGTGGCCGATGCTCCCTGATTGGCGATTTGACGAAATAGGCGTGTGGTGCAGTCATACTCGTATTGCAACATGGTCCGATGTGCAGTCGATCGATGTGCGTCCGTATGCGCATGCAGCACAGCAACTCGGCTCGATCGACGTGGTGATGCGTACGTCGACAAAGATAATCCGATTGCGTTTGTATTGTCGAGTTGAGTCGCAACAACTGATGCAAATGCTGGAGCACTATTTGCCCATGGGATGTGATCGCACTCCGATTATCAACGCGGTCGCTCGGGCGTGGCCGAAACGTCGGCATGAGTGATGTAGATGAGGAAAAGGGTATGACGACGAAATTATCTGGCGCAGCACGGCTGATGCACCTCATTTTGCGCATGACCGGGCTCAAACGCATGTTTGTAGATGAATCGCGTTTGCGCACGCAAATCGAATCAGCCCGGCAACAGCAACTCACGCCATATCAACTACCAAAGATGCGGTTACAGAGTGTCGTGCACAAGGAGCATATCGCTGGATTGCAGGTTATCACGCTTGAGCCGAAGCATGCGTCATCGAGCAAGTCAGTGGTGTATTTGCATGGCGGGGCATATCTCTTTGCGCCGAGTAGCGGGCATTGGCAGATGCTTGATGCGATTGTGACGCAGAGTGGTGTGCGGATGGTCGTGCCCATCTATCCGCGCTTGCCACAGTACACGGTAGACGATGCACTCCCCGCATTGCTCAATCTAATTCAACATGTGCAGCAACGCAGTGCGGTGGTGTTGGCTGGAGATTCGGCGGGTGGTGGGTTGGCGGTGTCATTAGCAATAGAAATGCGCGAACGCCATATGCAACCGGCACAAGCGTTGATACTAATGTCGCCGTGGTTGGATGTGTCGATGGATCATCCCGATATCCCGCACTACGAAGCCGGTGATTTGGTGATTAGTGCGCCCGGGTTACGTGCGCTGGGGCAGATGTGGGCGGGTAATCGCGGTGTGCGTGACGCATGGGTAAGTCCGTTGTATGCGGATTTGACTGATTTACCACCAATGACGATGATTGTGGGTGGGGTTGAGTTGTTTGTGCCTGATTGTCGTGCGTTTCAGGCAAAAGCCGATACAGCTGGTGTCGTGCTTGATTACCGGGAGTTTGACGGGTGCATGCATGCGTTCATGCTGTTGCCGACACCTGAGGGGCGTGCAGCGCAGAAGATGATGATTGAGCGATTATTGACGATAGGATGAAGGAGTAACGCGCCATGGATCTGCAACTGGTGTTATTGGGACATGCGAGCGTGAATGACGAGATGCAGGCGATTTTGGCGAAGGTGCCATCAACACGGTTGCGCACGCGCCCACATGATGAGATGAACTCGATGGTGTGGAGTATTTGGCACTCCATTCGGAGCGAAGATGCGTGCATCTCGCGATTTGTGGTGCCAGCGCAGCAGGTGTTAACGACAGGGAATTGGAATGCGCGCATGGGTGTGAGCTACACCGGTGACGGCTTTGGCATGAGTAGCGCTGATGTCACCATCTTGAGCAATACGATTGATATTGGAGCGTTAGCAGCATATGGTAAGGCTGTGGCAGCGCAGACAGCAACGGTGGCGACGTATGTGGCACAGTGGGATTTGACGGTGCCGTTTAGTGCAACCGAGGTACGGGCAGCATGTGCGACATATGCAGATCTTGCCCATGATGATGTGGCTGGGACGGTTGAATATATGGGGGGAATGAGCAAAGGGGTTTACTTGCTCAAGCACCTATATGGACATACGCAGTATCATCTGGGTGAAATGTCGGCCATCGATGGGCAGATTGCTGGGGAGCGTTTTTATACGTGGTAATTGTAGGTGACGGCGCCCGTACACAATCGTGTACGGGCGCCGTCGAATTGAATCTACAGCGCAAGAGATAGTATTAGGGAAACGGTCTACCGTTCTGTTTGACGACGCGCACGGCCACAGAGCGGTATGTGGTGGTTCCGTCGCTGAGTTGTCCATTGCCGTTGCGCCCCCAACACCATACTTGGGTGCGGGCGACGACGGCGCAGGTATGCCACGCACCAGTACCGACATCGGTTACGCTTGATAAGCGGCGGAATACACCCATTGCATCTTCACGGCCTGCGGCCACGGGGTAGGTGGTGAGGGTGTCGCTCGCAATACCCAACTGACCGTCGCGGTTATACCCCCAGCAAATGGCTAATGCGGTGTAGAGAGCACAACCATGAGCATTGCCGACGTCAAGTTCTTTGATGCCAGAGATGAGTGCGCGATTGCTCCAATACCCTTGCACGGCACCTTTGTACGCACTGGTGAGTGTGTTGGTACTTAGTTGACCGAGCAGATTATTCCCCCAACACCAGAGCGCACCGGCGGGGGATGTTGCACAGGTAAAGTCGCCGCCAGCACTGACATGACTCATACCGGTGAGAAATGTTCTTGTTGACTTGATGGCACGTACGGCACGATTTCGATGTGTTTCAGTGCCATCACCGAGGGTTGCCCAGTAGTTATCGCCCCAACACCAGACTTGTCCGTTGCTGGTGGCGACGGCGCAGGTGTGAGCTGGACCTGCGCTGATTGATTTGACGCTTGGCAACCATCCACCTCCGTTGATTTGGACGCGATAGGCACCATCTTGATTTGGGAGGGTACCGGCGCCAATTTGGCCGCCACGATTTTCACCCCAACACCACGCCTGCCCCGCATGAATGGCGCAGGAGTGATAGGTACCGGTGGCGATGCCGGTTGCATTATTGAGGTAGCCACCGCCAGCAGTAGGGCTTTTTTTGACGCGGAGCGCGGTCATACTGCCGAGGCTAGTGGTGCCGTCACCGAGTTGACCACGGATGTTATTGCCCCAGCACCATACTTGCCCTTGGCTGATGGCACAGGTGTGATCATATGCAGCACTGAGGTGTGTTACGCCAGTCAAAAATGCTCCATCAGATCGTCGCACTTGCACGGGATAGTGGCGTTCGTAGAGTGATCCATCACCGAGTTGATACCCGGAGTTGGCGCCCCAGCACCATACTTGTCCATTCATGATGATGCATGTGTGGAACGAGCCAGCGCTAATAGCAGTGATATTGGTGGACGCGTGGACGGGAGTGTGTGCGTGGAAGAGCAAGAATACACACACCATGCCGATTGATGTCATGCGGTACAAGAGCGATGAAATCATACCGATCCTCATTTATGTGGTGATATGCTTACTAGTATTTTATCGGTAGTCGATGTCGCAATATAGAGCGATAAACGATGATGTCATTTGAGCATAGATTGTCTGATTCAATCCAATGATGATTTACGGGTGGAGTGAGATGCGGTATGATGCGTGTGTTACTGAATGCAAGTAACTCCAAGAAGGAGGTCGATGATGATTCCTTTGGCGGCACCAGGGGCCATGACGGCTCGTGAGCGGTTTATGTTTGACACGTTCGGGTATTTGGTGATACCCGATGCGTTATCGCCCGACGAGGTTGCTGGGGTGTTAGCGGCGTCACGCCGGGCCCACGACCAGTATCCCAAGGGTGAGTGGCGGCAGTTGGGGCACTTGTACGAGACGGAGCCGGCGATTGAGGCGTTGATTGACCACCCGGCGATTTTGCCAAAAATACGGGCGCTGATGGGTGATTATTTTATTCTTCAAAGCACGTGGGCGACGGTCCAACCGGCACACACCAAGGCTGGTGGGTATCATCAGGATGGATCGGGTGTGTACGAGTTCCGGCGTTTGGCTGGCACACAAACGCCGTTGATGCAGTTGCGTGTGGGATATTATTTGACGGACCAGAGCGAAGACGGCATGGGCAACATGGTGATGATTCCTGGGAGTCATAATCACATGACGCCGTGGCCCAAGCCAATTGTGCCAGATGACGATGATTTGCCGATTCGGGATGTGATTTGTGGCAAACCGGGCACGGCGCTCTTGTTCCACCAAGGTGTGTTCCATCGTACGGGGCGCAATGAGCGTGATTTTGATCGACACACGATGCACATCGTCTATGCGCCACCCTGGTTGATTCCGTCGGATCGCAGTCGTAACAACCCTGAATTTTTGGCGCGGACAACGCCGTTACGACGTGCGTTGGTGGGTGAGTGGAGTCGTCCCGAAGAGCCGTTTGGCGTGGGGTATCCACGACCACCATTTGCGGACTAAATCGTATCAAAACGGGGTGGGCGACATTTGTCGCCCACCCCGTTTGTGTGTGTGGATGCGTTTAGGCGGGTTGATCAGCCGTATCAAACTTGCCGGTTACTGATTCGTAGACCTGACCATCGCGCATATGGTGGATGATATCGGCGAAGTTGTGGACGCTTTGATCGTGGGTAGCCATGATGAGGGTCACCCCTTCGCTTTTGACGATGTTGCGCATCAGGGTCAGCAAGTTTTTGCCAGTTGTTGAGTCGAGCTCACCGGTAGGCTCGTCAGCGATGAGGATAGGAGGGCGGGTGACAAGGGCGCGGGCGATGGCGACACGCTGTTGCTGACCACCGGACATTTCGGATGGGCGATGATCGGCCCATTTTTCGAGTCCGACGAGCGTCAGCGCTTCGTATGCGCGTTCGCGGCGCTCTTTGCTTGACTTTATGCCGTTGATGCGTAAGGGCAATTCGACGTTCTCCCATGCCGAGAGAATGGGGAGCAGGGCGAAGGCCTGAAAGATGAAGCCGATTTGAGTGCGCCGGATAAGGGTGAGTTCATCTTGTGAGAGCTTGGCGGTATTTTGGCCAAGGAATTCAATGCGACCTGAGGTTGGTGAGTCAAGACCGCCAATCATGTTGAGTAGCGTTGTCTTGCCGGAGCCAGACCGACCCATGAATGCCGTAAATGTACCGCGTTCGATGCTGAGATTGACACCGCGCAATGCGAGGATTTGTTCGTTATTGACGCTGTAGGCACGTACGGCATCAACGACGCGGACAGCGGGAATGTTGGCAACGCTCATTTCATTTTCCTCCGCAATGCACTCATCATGCGGTCAAATCGGCTGGTTTTGAGTTCAGGGGGGGCATCAGCCTCTGTCAGGCGCTTTGCGCGTTCGGCATCCAGTGCATCGGCGGCGGCGTTGACTGGGGGTTTGATGAAAATGCCCTGTTCTTGCTCTTCCATCACAATACGATTGCCGATGCCGTATTTTTGGCGTACTTCTTTGGGGATTTGCAAGCGCCCAGCTGAGTCGAGCATATGGAGCTCTTCGAGGTGGGCGGGGTCACGACTATCGGCACCGCCCATGTCGATGCGTTTCACAGTTTCGCTGCTGGTTTTGCCGTCACGAATGGCAACGACGCGATTGACGAAGTGGGCGATGTGTGGATCGTGCGAGACGATGATGACGGTGAGGGCGAAGCGGCGATTGAGTTCGTGAAAGATGTTGAAGACGACCTCGGCCGTTTGTGAGTCGAGCTCGCCGGTTGGTTCGTCGCCGAGCAGAAGTGCAGGGCGATTGGCCAGGGCAATGGCGATGGCGACGCGTTGTTGCTCACCACCCGAGAGTTGGGCTAGTTTGTGGCCACGACGGTGATTGAGGCGGACTGCGTCAATCAGCTCGCCGATCCACTCTTTGCGGGCACGGGGAGCTACGCCGCTCATAATCATGGGCAGTTCGATGTTTTGTTCGACATCGAGGTACGGGATGAGGTTACGTGCCTTTTGTTGCCAAATAAAACCGACATATTGCCGGCGATAGGCATCGAGCGAACCGTCGGTGAGTTTGAGTAGGTCGTTGTCTGCCACAATGAGCTTGCCGGCGTTAGGGCGGTCTAGCCCACCGATGACATTGAGCAGTGTTGTCTTGCCAGATCCAGACGATCCGACCAAGGCCATGACCTCGCCTCTGCGGATGGTCAAGTCGAGACCTTGGAGGGCCATGACCTCAAGATCATCAATACGATAGACTTTGATGAGATTTTCGCAGGTAACGATGGCATCGTTGATTGTCATATAGCCTCCCCGAGTTTGACGGCTTGGAAGAGTTTCATGCGGCGGAGTAGCACGACCGTAATCAAGACGGTTGCAATAAGTACGACCATAAAGACCGCATAGATAATCAGAATTTGTTCCGTGGCAATGCTTACTGCGAACGGCGGGAATAAATCGCGTTCGTAGCTTGGGAGTTGCAAGAACGGAATAAACAACTGACTCGCACTAACGCCCACGAACGTACCTGCGGCAATAGCCATACCGATGATAAGCGTCTGTTCGATGGCCAGCAATGTACCGAGCTGCGCAGTCGAAAGACCGATAGCGCGAAGCATGCCGAGCTCAACAAATCGGCGTTGGAACGCTAAGATGGAGTAGAACAAGAATCCGAGCATCGACAAAAAGGCGGCAGCGACGAAACCGACGGACAGGAGCCCGAAGAAGCCTTGGCGTTCGGGGCGAATGCGCTCGTTGTTAATCACTTCGGGTGCGAACTCACGAATGAAGACTTTCATGCCGGTGGTTACCGTGCCACGGTAAATATCATCATCATTAACGGTACTGCCTTCTTTGAGTCGTAGCCATACGTCATACGGGTACATGCCACCTTGCATGTCGAATGAATACTCTAGATTGCCGATGATTGGCGGTCCTTCGGACGGATAGGCAGTGGGGAAGAGGTCAATAAACCCGGCAACCACAACCGGCACACTGTAGGTGGCATCGAGATTATTCATGCGGATGATGAAGTTATCACCGACGCGCAGATTGAGATTTTTGGCGAACTCTCGCTGGACCAGCACGGCACCCTCATCCTCGGCGAGTAAGTTCATTAGGGCCCCCAACGGTTGATCAGAAAAATCATCACGCCAGTAGGCCACATTGGGGAAATCTAGGCGATCGATGCCGAAGTACTGTGCTTCGATTGAGTTATTGTTGATGATGACGGAGACTTTGCTGTTACCCACACGTGTGGCGTGTGCTACCCCATCAATGCCTAGGTAGTCTTGAACGGGCAAGAAAAAGTACTTCGGACCGGTGAGTTTGCTTTCGCCGGGATCAGTGACGATGGCGTCAATACCGCTTTGCATACCGCCTGGGGCGCCACCACCGCCTCCACTGGATGATTGACCCATGTCAAACAGCTTGGCATCACCGCCTGCAATAAAGTGATTGCGCTCGAGGAGGTTCTTGTCGAGTGATTTGGCCATTGAAGCGGTAAAGCCAGCCAAGCTGAGCGTGATAATCAGTAGCAGAATAGGACCAGAGTATGCGCTTGGCGTGCGTGCGAGGTAACGCAACGCGGTGACAGTGGCGATACCGGGGAGCCGACTAGCAATGAATTCGAAAATGCGCATGAAGATGGGGAAGAAGCGCACGGTAATCAAGGCCGTCGCAAAAATAAACAGACTCGGGGCAATCAAGAGTAGCGGATTGTTGAACGGGTCGCTCAGACCAGAGCCACTAATTGAACCGAGTGATCCTTGTTGACGCAGGAGCCACCAGCCATACCCGATGGGGATGAGCATCAGCACGTCGAGGTAGGCGCGTTGCCAAAACGGCTTTGCTGAAGCACGTGCTCGTTCGCTTTTGAAGGAGACAATCGTAAAACGCGAGGTGACGAATGCGGGAATCAGGGCTGCAATCAGCATGAAAACGACGATTTGGAAGGCGCGTGTCCACGCATCTTGTGACATGCCAATTGGCAGCGGATCAACCGGTTGAAAGTCGAGGAACGAGCGCGTCCACGTCATAAACAGGGCAGATACCTGCCCCAAGAGCACACCCACACTAATTGCTGCGGCGCCGATAATCACCCACTCAATGAAGTAAATGCCCATGATCTGGCTGCGAGACGCACCACGACTACGGAGCACCGCAATCTCGTTGCTCTGGCGTTGTACGACGAGTCCGGCCACCAAGACGACGAAATAGGCAATTAAGCCGAGCACGGGAATACTAAAGATGGTCAAGATGGCGGTGAGTTGCTTGACACGTGCAATGTGGCGCACGAGTGCATCAAGCGGGGAGACATCAAGGCGCATTCCCTCGAGAATTTTGTTGGATTCTGATAAGGTGCGATCAATGCGCCCACCAAATGCTGGCACTTCGCTTGAGCGAATGACGCTCCCATCGGCAACCAAGTACCAGACAGCCACGTTAATGGGGTCGGGATTGGCAGCTACGACGTGCTGACTAAACGCCTCTTCGGTAGTAAAAAGCGTCTCACGCAGGACCTCAGGGGCATAGAACCAGTATTCGGAGGCGGGATCTTTGGGTTGCCAAATGCCGCTGATTCGCACGGGTATCATGCTCTTTTCGGGGGCTTCGCGCTGGGCGAACACGTAATAAACCTCGCCTGGTTGTAGCCCGAGACCGAAGGCGAATTCTGCGGAGAGCAGTACTTCGAGTGGTTCGTCAGTAGAGGTCACTTCGGGCATGCGCCCATCGAGCAAATCGATGTGGTCAACGAGGTTTTGGGCATAGGCAATCGAAATCCAACCGAGCGGTTGACCACCACCTTCGGCAGTGAGTCGGAGTGGAATTTTGTCGGTTGCGATATAGCGCGTTTGGTTGGTGATGTCGAGTCCCAACTTGTTCGCAACATCGTTTGCGAAGTAGGTGTTGATGGATTCGAGTTTTTGGGTGTTGGTGTTCCCAGAAATACTTCCAAGGTAGCGATACATGAACGCAAATGGCGGGCGTCGTGTCCCGTTGAGCGGGCTACTCAGCTCATCACGCAGAATACGATAACCGACTGCCTCGGCGTAGACGGGGATGCTCACCACGATGGCGACGGCGACAGTAAAGCCTGCCGCAATCGCCAAGATGAGAGATAAATTGCTCCAGAGCCGGCGCCCCACCACTACAACCATGCCGGTGAGCCACGCCCATGGCGAGCTCCCGAGGGCACGGCGAGGACGGCTGGCGGCTGAGTCGATTGATTTAGTTGCCATCGGTCCGCTCCTCAGGTGGTGTTATTGACCAACCACGATATCGCCTTCGTTCAGGCCCTCGAGAATCTCGACGCGTTCGCTACTCACGATGCCAAGGCGGACATCTTGGCGACGCTGGCGATCACCATCCTTGATGACAACAAAGCGTCGGCCTTCAAATGTGCGCACGGCTTGTGGTGGCAACCAGAGCGTCGCAGGTTCCCGTTTGAGTGTGATGACGATTTGTGCCAAGTCACCGACGTCTATCGTGAGGTCGCGTGGTAAATCGAATGAAATATGATATGCAGGATCGGCATTGATGGTGGAGGCTGACGACGTTGCTTTGGTAGGAAGTTTGACGACGGTACCCGGCACCGAAACCGCAGGTGCACGTGCAAAGAAAATCTCGACGTTCATACCAACACCGATGCGTGCCGCATCCTCGGTCGATACGTTTTGCACCAGAATTTCTTTGTCGGTGTCGTTAATGACGGTGATGACGGGGCGATATGCCTCAACGGACTTGCCGGGTGCCGTGCCGATTTCGGCCACGATACCATCAAATGGTGCAACAAGTTGACCGGCCGCGATGGCCTTCTTGATGTTTTCAAGTTGTAACTCGGCAGCAGAGAGTGCTTTTTCGAGTTCGGGATCGCCGGTTTGAGAGGCCTCTTGGACGGCGAGTTCGGCACGTTTCACGGCGCGTTCGGCGCTTGCAATCTCGTCGGCATCGGGAGTTTTGACCAAGATGTCGTAGGCGATTTGTGCACGCTCAAGATTTGCTTGGGCGGCTTCAATCAGTGGTTGGCGTACCGCCTTGGCTGTTTGTAGTTGTTGGTTGGCTGTACTCATTGCTGCAGTACCGCGGTCAAGGTTGTTTTGGGCGGTGATATATGCTTGTCGGCGTTGATCGTATTGCGGGTGCTTTTTGTCATTTTTGACACCGTCCCAGTCATAGAGGGCTTGTGAGAACGCCTCTTGGATGAGCGGCAAGTTGCGCGTAGCCTCGTTGAGCGCGATTTGGGCAGTTTCGATGTCAATGGCAGTTGAGGCAGTGACGCTACTCAGGTTGGCTTTTGCACTTTCGAGGTTGACTTTGGCGGTAGCGATATCAGCGGATTTGGGCGTTTTGAGGCGCTCAAGTCGTGCTTGTGCTTCAGCTAAGTCAAGGGCAGCGCGTTGGCGCGATAAATCGCGTTGAGTGGCACTGCGGTCGTATTGAATTTTGACTTGGGTGTAGTTGACCTCAGCTTGGCGCAATTGATTCGGCAAATCTCCCAAGTCAAGTTCGGCGATGACGGTACCAGCAGTGATGACGTCGTTGCGTTGTACGTTCACTATTTTGACGAAGCCATTCTGCTCAAACGAAAGCTCTTGCTGTTTGAGTGCTGCTACTGTACCACTCACTTTTATCTGGTCGACCACTTCGCCAACTTCAACAGTGTAGGTTTGCTTTTCAAGGGCTGGTGCAGGTGGTCGGGGTGTTGGTGTGGCACCACTGTCTTGGTTGCTACTTGGCGTGCTACATGCCACGAGTAGTGAGAGAATCAACCCGAAAACGAACAACTTCTGACGCATAGAAGAACCTCTGCTTTGCGGTTATGACCGTGAACATCATCGTAATCACGATTATACGCTATAAACACAACGGATGAATGGATTGCCAACAGATAAATTATACAATCTGTTGAGTTTTGGTAGGTGGGTATCAAACGTAATGTACCACATGAGACCATACCACGGATACATGAAAAACAGATGAAGCAGAATAATCACGAATACGCCATCTGAGATGGTATAATTTGCAGAAGATACTCGCAAAAGAGGTGCCACGCGTGCGCACGAGCTCACGACATCTTCAATTTAGCGTAAGTCAAAATGACGACGCGATTATTGCTGACACATTATTACAATGTGTGGCGCATGACAGTGCGTCAATTGAAGCGCACAAAGGCGAGTTATTCGTATTGCTTGAGGGGAGCGGTGATCTTGCTAAGCAACGTACCGCACTCCAGCTTGTGATGCGCACTATGCGGAAAACATTTTATGAGCATGATTCGTTCAGTGTGCAATCATCGTTGCGACGTGCGATTGTAGCGACCAATCATGCGCTTTACGAATACAACGTGAGTTTACCGGTGGCTCGGCGGTGTGTGTTAGGGATGAGTGCCTTGGTGATCAAGGGTCAAGACGTGTTTGTGGCACAAATTTTGCCAGCACAGCTCTATTTGCACCATCAAGGTGAATTCAGGGCTATTCCGATTGATATGACATGGCGGAACAATCAAAATCGTGTGGGGAGTTTGACTGGAGTCAGCACCAATTTACTAGGTGGAAGTTTGTCGGTAGAGCCTGAGTTTTATCGGGACCAATTACACATCGGTGATAGTCTGGTGCTGGTCACCAGTAATATGGCGAGCGTGCTCACGAAGCCGAAAGCGGTCGATGTACTGACACAGTCCACACCATCTCAGATGGTGTTGGTGTTGCGCCAAATCTGTGAACAACATGCGATCATGTCGGCGTGTGGTGTTGTTATTCGCGTTGACGAACCAATCATCGAGAAGCCGACGGCACGTACTGGCGGGTTTTCGAGTATCACCCAGCAATTGATGTTTGCCACGGATAGCACGAGTTTGTGGATTCATCGTGTGGTGGCGTGGGGTCGGAGTGTGCTGTTTGGTCGTGAAGAGTCACGATTTACGCAGTCAATGAGTCGTTGGCGGATGACGCTACGCAACGAGCAACAACGTGCGACGCGCAAGCCACCGGAGGTGCCGTATCTACCTAACCCGATTCCGAATCCTGCACCGATTGATGTGGGTGACGATATTGAGGTGCAAGCAGCCCGGATGGCCCGTCGCGAGAAGGTGCCGACTACGGAGCGTGGGTCGGTGCGTGTGATTGATGCTACCCAAGTGGAGGTGCCAGTCACACCGGTTGATACGGATTATGCAGGTCAGGTGCGGTATCGCACGCAAATTACTGAACCAATCCGCTATGGCGAGCTGATTGGCTCGTTGGCACAGAACATCTTCTCGTGGCGTTGGATGCCACGGCGAAATAACAATAATCGGCGAATGCAAGCGGTTAAGCGTTCAGCAGGGTTGTCGCTTTCGTATCGTAAACAGGCACCTCCGTTCCCATGGGCCATGTTTACGGCAATGATTGCGTTGGTGGCGGTGATGTTTTTTTATGGGACAAACGTGGCACGTGAGAATCGTCTGCAACGTGGTGAGAACAGCCTCAAGAATGCTGAGACAGCGGTGCAATCCATCTACGAATCAGTGGACGAACAAGAGGCGGTGCAACGCATTGAAGTGGCGCGTACGATGTTGGTTGATCTTGAGCAGACGGGGATAATAACGGCAACCACGAGCAATCGTCAGCGGTATTTGACGATGCTCACCCGTATCGAGAAAGCCGAAGTCATCACGCAACGACGATCGTTTTTGACTGATATTACTGCTGTTGCCACGCATCCGATACAAGGTGGTGTGTTTACGAGTGTGGTGGTCCCGCCACCAGCGAGCACGGTGGAGAATTCATTTAACTTCTCACAAATTTATCTGCTGGATGGGAATGCGGGGGTGTTGTACCAAGTATCGCGCGATGGTGGGAGTCCGAACGTTGTCCTTCGGCCGAATAGTCAAATTGGTGATTTACAAATTGCGCGTGTCCACGATATTGCATGGCGTTTTGATAGTGTGATTGCGGTGGCACAGAGTATAGATAATGGTCCATTCATCTACATGTTCCGGAACGGCAACGACTGGAACTACAGTATTCTGGCGGGCAGTCTTGAATGGAGTACGAGTGGTCGGGCGATGCGTGTACAGACGTTTAACGGTAATTTGTATCTGTGGGGTGTGACGCCGGCGAACATTTTGCGTTATCTGTCGACGCAGTTTGGTGATTTTCCGGAGCCGTGGATTCAAAATGACGGTGGGCAAATTTTGGAGACAGCGGTAGATATGGGCATTGATGGCCGCATCTATCTGTTGATGCCCAACGGGTCGATTCAATATTTGCGCGATAATCAAGATGGCCAGCGTGGCTACGAAAAGTCGCTCCCAATTGCAGAAATCACGCCGCCACTCCAATCTGCATCCCGACTTGTTGTGACGGGCGATGCAGAGTCTGGTTCGTTCTTTATTCTGGATAATTACTTTGGGCGTATCATCCAAATTGAGAAGCGCACCGGACGATTTATTCAACAAATCACGGTGCCGACCGACGGTGAGATAACGCTCGATAATTTGACGGCACTGATGATTGACGAGAATCAGGCACGACCTATTCTTTACTTTATTAATGGTGGTACATTATATCGTGCACCGATTCCTGATCCGCCGTTACCATTTAATCAACGGGTAGACAGCGTGGTACTCCCGACGATGACACCGGATGCTCCGTGACATATGAAGGGATGACCTATGTCGATGCGTACGACCGAACGCGTGTTGCATACACGCACGTCTGATCCGTGTACGATTGTTATTTTTGGGGCAACGGGCGACTTAACACGTCGTAAACTCGTGCCAGCACTCTATAATTTGCGGCGTGAGGGACTCCTGCATAACAACATTACTATTTTGGGGTTTGCACGTCGTGATTGGAGTGACGATTACTTCCGCACGCTGTTGTTCGACGAGGGGAATAAACACTCGCGCGTGACGATGGCCGAGTCAATGTGGAACGAATTTGCACAGCGAATCAGCTATATCCGGTCTACGTTCGAGGATGTCGAGGGGTATGAGGCACTTGCGCAACAACTCAACGACATTGATGCTCACAGCGGTACAGCGGGCAATCGGTTGTTTTATTTGGCGACACCTCCGGAATCATATGAGGATATTATTCGCAATCTGGGAGCAGCTGGATTGGCGAACTCGGCGCATGGAGGATGGACTCGTATCATTGTCGAGAAGCCGTTCGGGCATGATTTGGCCAGTGCGTTGCATTTGAACAATGTACTGCATGAAGTCTTTGATGAGCGTCAGATATATCGTATTGACCACTATTTGGGCAAAGAGACGGTACAAAACTTATTAGTTTTGCGCTTTGCTAATGGAATTTTTGAGCCATTGTGGAATCGTCGTTATATTGATCATGTGCAGATTACGGTGGCAGAGCAAATCGGTGTTGAGGGGCGAGGAGGCTACTACGAGCAAGCGGGCGCAATTCGTGATATGGTGCAAAACCACATGATGCAGCTCTTGTCGTTGACGGCGATGGAGCCACCGGTCGGTGGAGCGAGTGCCGATGCCGTCCGTGATGAAAAAGTCAAAGTATTGCGTGCGGTACGCCCTATTCCGGCACACGAAGTGAACCGGCATACGGTGCGTGGACGATATACGGCTGGTCCGGGTACGGCACCGGCGTATCTCAACGAAACGGGTGTTCAGCCAGACTCGACCACGGAGACCTATGTGGCGATGCGTTTTGAGATTGAGAGTTGGCGCTGGGCTGGCGTACCGTTCTTTTTACGTACCGGCAAGCGCATGCCAGTACGCGCCAGCGAGATTTCGGTGACGTTTCGCAGTGCGCCGTTGATGCTCTTTCAGGATGGGCCGATGTCGCGATCCGCGCCCAACGAACTTTCGATTCGCATCCAACCGAATGAGGGTGTGGCGTTGCGCTTTAATTCGAAGGTGCCGGGTCAAGCCAACGATATCCGTCCAGTGACGATGAACTTTAATTACGTGGATGCCTTTGGTGGTGAATCACCTGAAGCGTACGAGCGGCTTTTGCTCGACGCCATGATCGGTGATTCGACGCTGTTTACCCGCAGTGACGAGGTGGAGACGTCGTGGTCACTGATTAACCCGATTATTGAGGGATGGCAGATGCTCAATTCGCCGATTCACGAATACGTGGGTGGGAGTTGGGGTCCCGATGCATCACACGAATTTATTGGGGCATCCGGGCGGAGCTGGCGTCGATTATCGTAGGAGCAGGCATGCGTCGCTATCGCATTCTCGCATTTGACGGCGGTGGAATTCTCGGGGTGATGACGTTGGTGTTGCTCGAGCGTATTCTCGAGGAGTTCCCACGTTTTGTGGAGGATGCGGACGTCATTGCGGGGACATCAACAGGCGGCATTATCGCACTCGGGTTAGCGCACGGCATGCATCCGCGCGAGCTACGTCAATTATATGAGAGCAAGGCATCAACCATCTTCCGCGATTCGTGGGCCGATGATATGCTCGATCTGGGCAACATGGTGGGTGCCAACTACGACAATCGTGGACTCGAACAAGAATTGCGGCGCATATTTGGTGATACGACGCTTGGAAAACTGAAGAAAAACGTACTAATTCCAGCATTTGACCTTGATAATGCGTCGCCCAATCCGCAGCGTCGGCGATGGGCGGCGAAGTTTTTTTCGAATATGGGCGGTGTCTATGGTGACCGTGAGGTGCCGGCGTACAAGGTGGCCATGTACACCAGCGCCGCGCCGACGTACTTTCCTGCATATGAGGGGTACATTGATGGCGGGGTAGTGGCTAACAATCCGAGTGTGGCGGCACTGGCACATGCGCTCGACACGCGCAAGCAACCCAGCCCACCGACGCTGAACGAAATCGCACTCTGCTCCATGGGAGTGGGGCAATCGTTACGCTATATCGACGGGAATCGCCTTGATTGGGGGTATGCACAATGGGCGCGCCCGTTGGTGAGTATTTTGATTAATGGTGTGATGGGTGTAGTTGACTATCAATGCCAGCAATTTTTGCATGACCGATATTGGCGTCTCAACCCAGCCTATCCTGCGCAGGTAAATCTTGAGCTTGATGCGATTGATCGCATGCCATATCTGGTTGAATTCGCCCGTAATGTGGATTTGGCCACAACCCTGCTATGGATTGACCGGTCGTGGCGCGCGCCAGATGCGTAGCAAGTGCTATTCGATGGCACGCACCATGGTGATAATTTGCCATGCGGTGTAGATGGCAAGTGATGCCGGGAGGGCGGCTAGCACGATAACGTAGAGCACGCTAAAAATTCGCGTAGTTCGGCGGTTCCCCATGATAGTGAAGCGCGGTATCATGCGATTGCGCACGGTGTATTGAATCCCAGCAACGACGCCAACGCCAATCGCCGCAAAAAAGCCAGCCGCCAGGATGGAAATGATGATACCTAGTGCTGTCATCGTGAATCCTCCGCAGAAACAGGTTTGGTCAGTAATCGGTAGAAGACGGCGCCGATCGGCAACATCATCCAGAAGCTCAGCAAGCGAAATAAAATCGCCGAACCCAGGGCAGCGTGAATGGGCACACCTTGAAGATGCAACGAAAAAGACAAAGCCGCCTCGACGGCTCCACCGCCACCGGGCAGAATCGTGAATAAACTGACAATGAGTGACATGCCGTAGGCGGCAAGGACATTCCAAAACGGTACATCAATACGCATTCCGTAGAGCAAGGCGTTGAGCGCCACGGCGTGACAGACAAAGATGCTCATTTGTAATGCGATGATGCGTCCAAACTTACTGGGCTGGGCAGCAAAGATGGCCCGACTTTTGGCGATCTCCTCGATTAACAATTCGAGTGATTGCGTATTCCACTCAACGCCCAAGCGCATCAACCCATGGCGGAGTTGGTGGAGCCAGCGAGCAACACTTTCGGCGGGTCGTGTGGCTACAATTGCGAGGAACGTTGCGACACCGGTGGTAATCATGACTGCCGTGATGATGGGGGTGGTGGCAGTGAAATCTGCTGTGATGGTGAGGTACAGCAACCCGGCACTAAACATCAGTAATGCAGCCCCGTTCCAGCTGAGGAGTTCGGTACCGGCGACGACGGCCACACTACTCGTGGGGAATCCGCGATTACGGAGTGCGGCAACCAAAAACGCATAGGCGGCCACACTCCCCATGGGGACCGCTTGATTGAGAAGAATGCCAACCAACGCGGTGCCAATCAACCACACCATCGTCTCGCGGTGATTGAGCATTGATAAGACAGACCCGTATATCCAACCGGCACAGACAAATCCAAACGCAATCATGGTGAACGCAACTGCAATCCAAATCGGCTCGGTTGTTTGGAGCAAATGGATGGCCTCGCTGAGCTCAGCACGATTGTAAATGGCCAGCGTGATGACTAATCCGATGAGGATAATGCCAATTATCCACGACCATGGAATCCTACGTAACGACATGCAAACCTATCTCTATTGTGTTATCCGTGAATATCATACCACTGATAATTCGTGTACGACACGCCGGTTGTTATCGTATTGATGGAGTACTTAGTGGTCGTGCTGATGCCCAAGATGAATGTGCGCATGACTATGAGGTTGACCATCATGCAGGTGATAGTGCGCATGGACAAGATTTGCATTCAAGAGCATATCGTGGTTGGCCAAGATGGCTGCAGGCGTATCATGGGCGACGATCTGGCCTTGTTTGAAGACGTAGGCATCGTCGGCAATATCGGGCACCGTATCAAGATCATGTGTGGCTACGACGACCGTCTTGCCCGTGTTGGCCCAGCCGACCAAAAAGTCGACGACCCGACTTTGGCTTTTTGGGTCGAGTGCAGCGGTTGGCTCGTCGAGTAAGATGACCTCGGGATCGATGACTAAGACCGATGCGATGGCGACACGCTTCTTCTCGCCACCAGAGAGACGATGGGGCGCACGCTCTTTGAGGTGACTAATCTCGAGCATGTCGAGTGCGTCGTTGACCTTCTGACGGATGGTGGCGGTGTCCCAACGCAATTGTAATGGACCGAAGGCGACTTCATCGAAGACGGTTGGATTAAACAGTTGGACGTCAGGGTTTTGGAAGACGAATGCTACCCGTTTGCGGAACGACAGGGCGAATGCTTCGTCCATCAGATGCGCTTCGTCAAGCGTGTGCCCGAAGGCCTCAACGGTACCTGATTGGGCGAAATACAGGCCATCTAGAATGCGCAATAAGGTAGACTTACCCGATCCATTGGCGCCTAAAACGGCAACCCGTTGACCGCGTTGAATCTGCATGCTGATGCCGTTGAGTGCGGGAGCGTCAGCGGTATTTGCATAGGCGTAAACGACGTTGTGAAGGTGAAAAACGGTATCCATGTGGTGTACTCCATGTGCCTACTGCAATCCAAACCATAACCCGGTACAAACAACCAACAGAATGAGTGGAATTGCGACATAATCGGAACGGGTTAAGGCAAATTCGTCAAGTGTATAGACTTCGCCACGATAGCCACGCGATTGCATGGCCAAAAAGACATCATTCCCGAGTTGAAAGCTCTTGC
>CAYZZI010000007.1:0-14459 GCA_964482795.1 uncultured Klebsiella sp. | reverse complement strand
TAGCCACGCGATTGCATGGCCAAAAAGACATCATTCCCGAGTTGAAAGCTCTTGCTGAGTAAGACGCCAACGGTGGCCGCCGCCAACCGCCGTGCTTCTTTGTCGGGTAACTTCCCAATCATGCGACTTTGGCGCGCCTCGAACATGTCGCTCGCTGATTGTAGCATGAGAAAAATATAGCGGTATGTCATACCCAAAATCACCACGACTAAGGTGGGGATGCCGATGACACGCATTGATTTGAGGACATGCATCCACGGCGTGGTCATGATTAACAAGAACGATAACGTGATGCTGACTTCAGAACGAAGCAACAAAAACATCGCACTCTGCACACCATATGCACTGATGGCCCAATTGAGCCACGGAATGGTGGCGAGTGTTGGGCCTGGTGTAATAAAAATGGCAGGAAAGGCGATAAGTCCACTAAAAATGAACATACCAAGCCAAATTGGACCAAACGACTTGATAATCGGAATACGTGACATGAAGGCGAAGGAGAGCACACATAGTGCGACGGCCGCTACAACCCAGACGTGGCGCGCAGTAGCGGCCGTGATAATCAGACCGAGCATGCTGACGAACTTGACACGTGGATCAAGGCGTTGCAAGAGACCACGCTGCTCCGATAGATGCTCAGCGTATAAGGAACGCTCGAGCGTCTCGGTGAGCGCATCGATGGTCCGTTGAATGAAATTGCCACGGCGTTTGCCGTGATGTGCCTCACCGCCCATGAAATAACTCCTCGACCGCAAGAATTGATGACAATGGGGCGTGCACGTGTGCAAACGCCCCATTACGTGGATGATGCAAAATGACGGGGTATTTAGCTGGTGGCGCCGTTGTTCTTGCGGAGTCGATCAGCAATTGCGCCATAGAGCAAGAAACAGAGCATGACCAATCCGGTACCCATGAATGCTGAGAAGATGTATCCCACTACCTCTTGGGAGATGAATGGTACTGCATAATCAGGAATAGGTGCCTCCCACAAGGTGCTCAACGACAACAGTCCTTGCGGTGTGCTCTCAACGGGCGGTGCTGCACCTAATGAGGCGTCCGTGATGGCTTGGCGTGCACCGGCATCGGCAAACTCTTCAGCACCCCACTCACCCCATGCTGTACCGGCAGCAATTAATCCGAGTGGTGAAAGGAGCATCATCAAGGCAATCATCACCCACAAGCGACGTGTGCCAGCCCATGTACCATCAACTTTAGACTCGGCGTCCTTCTGAGATGTAAGCGACAAAAGTGCTACATCGCTGCGTTGTAAATAGGCGACGACACCGGCAGTGATGAACATCTCGGCCAAACCGGCGATGCCAATGTGCCCAATCATCATGGCTGGAATGGCCACATCAAGCCCATATGGTGCATACAGTGGTGCACCGTTGGCATCAGTGAACCACATCGGTTGCACACCAAACTGCAAGGCAGTTACGAAGGCTGCAGCGTTGATGGACAAATACCCGGCCAGACCAGCGGCAATCACACGCCGTGGAGCGGTTAAGGCACTTTTGCCAGCCACGGCATTATAAACCCAAATAGCCACGAATGATCCGACCACCGCAATGTTGAAGCTATTGGCACCGATGGCAAGAATACCACCATCACCGAAGAAGATGGCCTGAATCGCCAATGCGATTGAGACGGCAAGAATCGATCCCCATGGCCCGAGCACAATCGCCGAAATGGCCGCTCCGGTAGCATGCCCGGTGGTGCCGCCCGGGAGCGGTAAATTGAACATCATGATGACAAACGAAAAAGCGGCAAAGACGGAGAGTAGAGGGACCATGCGCATGCTCAGCATCTTCTTGATGCGTTTGCCGGCAATATACCAAAACGGCGCTGCTGCTGCATACAAAGCCGCGGTTGTACTTGGGCTGAGATACCCCTCTGGAATGTGCATTCGGTGACTCCTCTCACACGTGTCGATTTGAGGTTCATTGGGACGGATTTCTAAATGACCCTTCCCCTTTGATACGTGTGAACGACGCTGTCTGGATGTAGTCCTAATGCGACGTAGGAGGGGCGTCAGCGAGCCAGCGCTCGACGATGACCACATCGCGCCATGCACCATCAAGTTGGGCATGGGCCTGATAGATGCCGACCTCGCGAAAGCCGAGTTTGGCCAAGAGGCGCCGACTGGCATGATTGGTCACAAAGACGCGTGAAAGCAACTTCCAAAAGCCATGTGCGTGTGCAGCGTCAATGAGCGCCTGCATGACGATAAACCCTGCATTGCGCCCACGCCACTCACGCTCGACATACACAGAGAATTCGGCAATGCCGGCGTAGCACTCCCGTGTGCGGTAGCGCGACGTACTGGCAAAAGCGATGACAGTGTCGCCATGGCAGGCAACGACACATGGAAATTCGAGAGTATCAATCATCCCACGCATGTCATCGGCGTTGCGAAGACGTGTCTCAAATGTGGCATTCCGATCAAGAATACCCTGATTGTAAATATGTGCGAGGGCAGGAGCATCATCAGCACCTGCCCTGCGCGTGTGAAACACCGGGTGATTATGCGCGTGCGGCATATGCTGCCAACGTTTCGTGAATTTGGACGAGGTGCTTTTGGTCGTGGTTCGCCAACTGTTCAACGAGTCTGCGCAGGGTCATCTCGCCGTAGACGGCGTGCATGCCGGCGCGGTTCAATTCATCGGGTTCGATGGTACTAAGCCCATCAATGGTGGCTTGGCGCGTGGCGATGAATTGTTCTAGCAATGCGTGACCGTTCATCTGTTGATATCCCTTGGCGGCCACAATTGGATCTGGCTCAAAGCGTGGGAACTCGGGGCGTTCTTCGGCTAAGATACGATCTACTCGTCCAACATAGAGCTCGTCAATGTCAATCAGGTGACCGATATTTTCAATGATAGACCACTCATTGGCTGGTTTAAACTGCAGTTGAGCATCGGTTAATCCTGCGATGACGTGCTTTAGGTGATGTGGAAATTCCACGAGCCGACGGACGTTATCATGAAACTCTTGCATACAGCACTCCTTTGATGCTCCTAGTTTCCAGATTGATATGCACGGAGTACATTCCGTATTTGTTGGTCATGCATGTAATCGTGATCTGCCAGATAATGCACCACAAAATCGACGCGCCACAAGCCGTATTCGCCGTGCCACCCGGTACGTTGTAAATCGCTCGGCGCAAGCGTAGCAAAATACGCCAGCGTCTGATGCCGCTCGCGATCAAGTGTGGCAATCAAATCGGTGAGCGAGGCCTGCTGATAGTTATGGCGCACGACTGCCGCATCTTGGTCGTATGGAACAATCGTCGGGTGGTTGAGCTGACACATGCGCTGTATGCGATAGCGCAATAACTGCTCAGTATCTATTAAATGACCGATGTTCTCGATAATTGACCACTCCGTGGGCGCTGTGCGAAAGCGTAACGCGCGCTCTGGTATTGAACCAACCAATGTGCGCAAAAACGGTTGAAAGTGGGTGAGCGACGCTACATGTGCGTGAAATCTGTACCATTCGTGCATATACTTAATCCTTTGTTGTTTGTTGGTATGCCTGAAAGACGGGCTCGGCGCCCGCATTCCCCCCACAAATCAAGGCCACTGGTCGTCGGTAGGCGCTCACATCGACCAAGCCAGCTTGAATGGCCGCAATACTGGCCGCCCCCGACGGTTCGACCAGTTGGTTGGCCTCTTGCCAGAGCCAGCGCATCGCCGTGAGCATCTGCGTGTCAGTCACAAGCACGATGCGGTCGACGTGTGCGCGGGCCAATTCAAGGGTTGTCTGACTTACCATTCGCGGCGATAGCGTGTCGGCGAAGGTGTTGATGGCCGTGAGTGGCGTCAATGCTCCTGCCGTGATACTGTGGAGCATGCTCGGTGCACCCACCGGTTCGATGCCGATAACGGTCGCATCTGGGCGTCGTTGCTTGATAGCCGTGGCGACACCTGAGATGAGCCCACCGCCACCAATGGCCACCAAGAAGAGGTCAGCATCAGGTGCATCTTCGAGCATCTCAAGCCCGACGGTGCCTTGCCCCGCAATCGTGGTCTCGGCCTCAAACGAATGCACATACGGGATGTCGTGATGGGCGGCATACTGCAAGGCTGCCTCGTGAGCGTCGTCCCAGACGGCGCCGTGGCGCACCACCTTGGCCCCCCATGTGGCGATGCGGGCCTCGCGGTCAGCTGAGGCGCGCTCGGGGAGATAGATGGTAGCCGGGCAACCGAGGCGCCACGCCGCATAGGCGAGCGCCACGCCGTGATTGCCACCTGACGCACTACAGACACCACGCGCTCGTTGCGCTGGATCGAGCTGGAGCAGGTTGTTGAATGCACCACGGACCTTAAAAGAGCCAGTAACCTGGAGATTTTCGAGTTTAAGCGTGAGACGCGGATGCCACTCATTGCGCAGACTTGGCTGTGGGAGAACAGGAGTATGACGAACATACGGCGTAATACGTGCACGTGCGTCGTCGAACGCGGCGGATGCAATCATTAGTGTCGTCCTTGTACTGTGTGAATTGCTTTGATTATAGATGAAAAACAGGTAATAATCTGTACCATCGTACAACTCGTGTATGGCTGCTTGTGAGATGCACGTTTAAATACACTGCGTGCAAGCACTTCCACATCATCCATAAACACATATACTGGAAGTATCACACAGCGAACAGAGACATACTATGACGCACACACCAATCGACATTCGCCCGAGTCTGACGGGCAAAATTGCACTGGTTACGGGTGGTCTTGGCGGTATCGGTCGTGCCTGTGTTCACGCATTACGTGCACACGGTGCCATTGTCGCATTTACGTACGCTACAGGCGTTGAGACGGTAGATGCAGCACAGCATGTGGTGGCAACAGCTCCTGAACACCTTTCTACTCATGCACTTGACTTGCGTTCAGCAGTATCAATTACGCGCTGTGTAGAGGACGTCGTGGCCCGCTGGGGTGACGTACATATCCTGATAAACAACGCCGCTGTCGGCAGTGCCACAGTGGCCACGTATGCCGATGATGTGTCCACCCAAGACACCGCAATGTTGCAGATAAATGCCGACGGTAGTCTGAAGATGTGTCAAGCATTTTTGGCGGCGACACAGGCAACGTTGACTTCCGTGCCCCGCAAAATCATCAACTTTAGTTCGGTGGGCGGCGGCATCCAAAACTTTCCCGGCTTTCGTCTCTCCGACGGCATGAGCAAAGCAGCTGTGGCCTTCATGACCAAACAACTGGCATCTGAGTTGGTGCACACGGCAGTCGATGTCTTTGCGATTTGTCCGGGCGCCACCAACACGCCGATGTTTCAGGCCAGCACACTCAACCACATGACGGCCGCCGAGCAACAGGCGTTTGCTGCATCATTACCCAAAGGGCGCTTGATTGCGCCAGATGATATCGCTAATATTGTGCTCTTTTTGGCGTCGACATACTCGACACCGATGCACGGGGCGGTGATTGACGCCTCGATGGGCTTGGGGGTGCGCCCCGGGTTGATTACTGAGCGCGGGCATTAGGGAGTGGATAAATATGATGGAATTCTGTGATTTGGTTGGTGTGGAGCTGATCGACATCCACACGGCGTTTGTCGACGCATTCTCCGAGTATGAAGTGCCGATGGAAATGCCGCTTGACCGCCTGCAGACGATGCTCACCACCCGCGACTATCGCCCCGATCTTTCGACGGCGTGTATGGTTGATGGGCGCATCGTCGGCTTTGTGTTGGTCGGTGGGCGCCTGATTGATGGTCACGTACACACATACGACTGTGCTACGGGCGTGATTCGTGCCTTTCAAAAACAAAAAATCGGCTCGCAGCTGTTGCCGCTTGCACTTGACCGCGTGCGAGTCGCCGGCGCGAAGCGTTTTGTACTCGAAGTGCTCGAACACAATACTGCAGCCCAGTCACTCTATACCAAACATGGCTTTGCGATTACGCGCTCGCTGCGGTGCTACCAAATGACGCTCGACAATCTTACCCACTCAGATGCCGAGGTGCCACACCAACCAGTTGCGCTCGCTGTCGTTGATGAGGTGGCCTACAATTCGTTTGTGCCGACCTGGCAAAACAGTCTGGCGTCGTATCGCCATGCACCAGATGCCTATCATGTAGTGGCGCTCAATCACACCGATGCAGTAGTAGCATACGGCATCATCCACCGTGAGAGCGGGAGCATCTTGCAAATGGGTGTGCATCCGGCGTATCGTGAGGCAGGGCTGTTTGTGCCGCTCGTTGAGCAACTAGCGCAGGCCGTTGGCACACGCCAGTTGCGCATGGTCAACATCGAGGCGGATTCGTGGCTCGATCGGCAATTCGTCACCCACGGCTGGCAGAACTTTGTCAATCAGTACGAAATGGCGTTGGTTCTCAATACCTAATCACTCTTGACCCACACGACATCGTCATTGCCGGATGCACTACTGGCGCAAACCGGTGTAGGTTGCATGTATCAGGGGTGATGGTTTAGCGCACCCCCTTGCGCCTTGCCTCTGCTGTTGTACGCAATTTCTGTCGTGTTGACTGATTTATGTGATTGAGTTGCTCCCATTTGGGATGCCGTGCAAAGTACGGGCCGAGCCAGCCATCCTCATGGGTAAAACACATGGTCCAGGCCAAATTTGGCGGAAACACGTAGTAGTCGGATAACGACGAAGACTCCGGTAATGTGTCTGTTGTAAATGCCACCTTCCGATCGTTCGAGAGGACGACAAATTCGACGCCCGACTGCCGTTGATACTCGTCAATCGCAGCCACTCCGCTGATACAGGGGTAGCAATCTGCGCTAAAGACGTGCCACAGAAAAGAGTTTGTGTTGACGTTGCGCCCGTTTGCACCAAATACGGCGAGCCATTCAGTGGCAAATGCGTTGGCTTCTGCCTCAGAATACTGGCGAATCACCGCACCAGGGCGAATCAGTGCGCCATTGGGGTCTGCGTGACCGAAGCGTGTGGGAAAAATACGAGCCATTGCCGATAACCTGACTAGATGGTGCATCGTCTGAATGAGATGAAACGAGTGGTATTGTTGTCACTGCACAACAATACCGTACATTGGTAGGACGTTATCTGATGGTTGACTGTTGCGTCGGTGTCCGCATGAATAGGGTGCAATCTTTCTCATGCGGGTGCGATGTGACCGAGTATTTTGGTCAAAGGGAGTGACAATGACACACGTCATCCTCATCGCCGGCCCAGCTGGTGCCGGCAAAACAACGATGGCCACGCTGATTGGTAGCAAACCAGGGTGGGTTGCGTTGTCTGAGGATGCGTTTTGGGCACGTCTGCCCCGCGACCCACATCTCCTACGCACTGACGCCGAAAAAGCCGTCATCCAAGATCAAGTGGTTGAGGCGGCGCTGACGGCGCTCGCTCAAGGGCTGCGGGTGGTGATTGAATTTATCATCTACGAAGACCCGCCGCAGCCGATTCTGTTTTATCACGCCGCCCTGACGCAGTCTGGGCACGCCATCGCTGTCCGCGTGTTACGCCCAACCGTCGACGTGCTGATGCAACGTCAATTACAGCGTGGCAACGCCCACGACACCGAGTTGAGTGTCGAGATGCGCCGGCTGAATGCCGAGCATCAAGTGCGCTGCCTGTATAGCCCAGCCATTGATCCGACATGGGTAATTGAGGCAGCGCACCTCTCCGTTGATACCGTGTATACCACCCACTTCGCCCATTTGGTTGAACCAAATGACTAGGCTGGGTTGGGAGCGACCGTTGGCCGATTGATACGTGCCGCCAAGGCACTGCCAATCACGGCGGTCACACCCGCCAAGAAGAACGCCAACAAATAATCGCCCGTGGTATCACGGATGACGCCACCGAGCCAAGCGGCCAGGGCGGCGCCCATTTGATGCGCAAAAAAGATCCAGCCGTAGACCAAGCCGACGTTGCGCGTGCCAAAGACCTCGCCGGTCAGGGCAACTGTTGGCGGCACGGTGGCGATGTAGTCGAGCCCGAACAAAATCGCAAAGAGCGAGAGTTGAAACGGGTCGTGGACGAATGGCAAAAAGAGCAACGAAATGCCACGAAAGCCGTAGTAGGCGGCCAGCAATAATCGTGGTGAATAGCGATCAGTCAACCATCCCGAGGCCAGGGTGCCGACGAAATTCATTGTACCCATCAAGGCGAGCACCCCGGCCGCCACATCGGTGGTAAAGCCGTGCTCAAGGGCGTGCGCCATCAAATGCGTGCCGATCAGCCCGTTCGATGTTGCGCCACAAATGAAGAACGTGCTGGCTAACAACCAAAAATCAGGGTGGCGCAAGGCGCGCCCCATCACACCCTGCTCGGTCTGTGCAGCGGTGGCTGGCGGCACATCGCCACCGTACGGTGCCAGCCCGACGTCGGCCGGGTCGGTGCGTACGAGCCACATCACCGGGATAATCAGGGCAACGGTGATGACTGCGAGCAGGATTGAGGCGACCCGCCAGCCACTGGCCGCACCGACCAAGGCCAGTACGGGCACAAACAGGAGTTGCCCGGCGCTGGTGGCGGCGCCAAACATGCCCTGCACCAACCCACGCCGCGCCACAAACCAGCGCATAGCGACCGCCGCCCCGAGCACGCCGCCGACAATGCCGGTACCGAGCCCGCTGACGGCGCCCCACCAAATGGCGAATTGGAGTTCATTGGTGACGGTGGTGCCGATATAGGCGCTGACGGCGATGAGCACGAGGCCAATCACAGCGGTGTTGCGCGTGCCAATCCGGTTAATCAAGGTACCGACAAACGGACCAGCCAAGCCGTAGAGAATTAAGCCGATGGCCACGGACAAGCCGAGAGACTCACGGCTCCAGCCGAATTCGTTGGTCAGCAAGGGCAAAAAGACGCCCGGGGCCACGCGGGTGCCGGCCGAGATAAGAATGGCGCCAGCCACCGCTGCCGCGACCCACCAGTGTCGTGAAATACGCATAATTCAAACCTATTCGCACACAAGAATTGTTGTGTATCATAGCAAATATTGTGCCTGCTGCGTGTTGTACAAGGAATAATCCGATGAATGTTGATGGCATCTTGTGTATATTCAAAGTATATCAAGTGTGTTCGTATGTTTCAGATTATTCCATAACGAACAGGATTTTTTGCTGTTCAACATATCATCACAATAGGGTGCTGGAAATATCGTTGTGCAATAGGAGATCGCATGGATTATATCATTTCACAAATTCCATTGCTTGCTACACTATGTGCGGCGCTTATCGTGTGTGTGTTAATGGTGCGAATCTACCAGCCAGAACCGTATACGGTTACGATGAAATCGTCGAAACGTGATCTAATGATTGCAGTATTACTGTATATCATGCTTTTTATGTTAGTAATGTTGATCTTTTGGGGAAGAGGAACAGATACAGCTACAGCAATTGAACCTGCGCAAAATGAATATACACTCGTCCATGCGTTTACACAGTTATTGATAAACATCGTCATATTTCTCCCTTTTGGGATTATCATGCGCATCCGTAAGCAAGATTTGCAAAGCATCGGTATCTCCACACGGAACTTTTCTCTGTCCATCATCATTGGCTTTATTTCATGCGTTTTCGCAATTATATTTTTTGACCAACTTTCATTAGAATTTTGGCTATCTGCTTCCACGGTATTTATTTTTATTGCGCAAATCGGTGTGGGATTAAGTGAAGAGGCAATTTTCCGTGGCTACTTACTAAGGCACTTCTCAATACATTACACGCGGTATTTGGCAGAATTACTGACAGCTCTCATGTTTGCGTTAATACATATTCCACAAAGGATATTTTACAAAACAACATTTATCGAACTAGTTGTTGATTTAGTGGTGCTCTTCATATGGGGTTGGGTGTTCAATGTGATAATGCGCCGCACGGGTAATATTGCTGGTTTGGCGCTTTTGCATACAGTCATAAATGTAGTCGGAGTATAATCGAGCAGTAACACATCTCATCATTTATGCAGCCAATTCACATTTGGGTTTGAGCAGGTGTATGAATAAAATATAGCCTGCATAACCAATTAAGTATCAGTGTTGCGCGTGCCAATCCGGTTAATCAAGGTACCGACAAACGGACCGGCCAAGCCGTAGAGAATTAAGCCGATGGCCACAGACAAGCCGAGAGACTCACGGCTCCAGCCGAATTCGTTGGTCAGCAAGGGCAAAAAGACGCCCGGGGCCACGCGGGTGCCGGCCGAGATAAGAATGGCGCCAGCCACCGCTGCCGCGACCCACCAGTGTCGTGAAATACGCATAATTCAAACCTATTCGCACACAAGAATTGTTGTGTATCATAGCAAATATTGTGCCTGCTGCGTGTTGTACAAGGAATAATCCGATGAATGTTGATGGCATCTTGGCCGAATTGGCGTTGCTTGCCACCGAGCGCATGAAAAAATACTACCTCGCGCAGGGTGTCCGCGAGCCAGTGTATGGTGCACCAACCGGTACCATGAAACCAATCGCGCGCCCACTCAACGGCAACCAAGCCATCGCCGAAGCCCTGTATGCCACCGGCGTGTTTGATGCAATGTACCTGGCCGGCATGATTTGTGATGTAGACGCCATGACCCCTGCCGACTTTCGGCGCTGGATGGACCAGGCGTACTGTGCGTTTATTGCTGAATCAGTGGTAGCAGTCTCGCTCGCCGAAACCTCATTTGCCCAAGCACTCGCCGCCGAATTCATCGCAAGCCCAATTGAGGCACACGCCGCCGGTGGCTGGAGTTGTTACGAGTGGTTGCTCGGGTCGCGCAAAGACCATGAGTTTGACGTTGCCCACATCACCACCCTGCTCGATCGGGCGGCTGCCACGATTGCGACGGCGCCGCCGCGGGTCCAGTCCACCATGATTCGGTTTGTGGTGGCGGTGGGCGTCTCGTACAAACCTGCCCACGAGGTGGCGTTGGCGACGGCGAGTCGTATCAACGCCACGCTGAACCCGACCAACGACCCCAAATCGCCCTACGCCAACCCTCACGCTACGATTATGCGCGAGGTCGACAAAGGGCGAATCGGGTTCAAGCGCCGTCATGTGCGCTGTTAGGCGCGCTACTGCCTTTTATTTTGGCGAGGAGTATCAAAATAGAAGCTATACTTTGGTGCTCATGAGTTGGTTTGTACTTGTGAGTTAGAGATATTATTTTACCCTGATTGCTAGTTTAGGAGTGATTTGACACACTCAACGCACAAAGCGATGCGGCAATCTTGAGAGAGACACCTGCCGTGAGTCGTGCGTGGATGCGCGCCATGCCCATCTTCTCAAGTTGGCTATTGCAGGTCTCAATGCACTTGCGATGCATACGGAGGATGCATTGTTCTGCCGGAGTATTTGGCTGCATATTGGCACGATGGGTCGCAATCATCGTAACACCGTAGCGGGGATCGAGCTGATGACGCAGTGGTTCGCTGACGTTGCCTCGATCACCGAGCAACACGGCACCAAATGGTAATGTATATGCCAAATCATCGACGGCAGTGGTGTCATGCAACCGTGCTTGGCCTATCACAAAACGGATTGGGATGCCGGCACTATCACTGACAAGATGAGGTTTCCAGCCAAAATAGTGTTCATTTTTGGCGTAACATTTGCCATTGTACTGCGCACCAGCGACCTTGGTACACCGCTTCGCACGCGCACGACGACATACCGGAATTGGTATACTGTCAATAATATAGATTGTCGATGTACTCAACATATCAGCGAGTAATTCAGGCATGTGTGCCATCCAGTTGAGTAATGCATGCAATCGACGATTCAATCGTGAATGGCTAATCAATCCTGATAAATACTGCAACTGTTGTATGACATCAAGGGCGATCCGATGATTATTGGCAAAATACTGGCTGCCACAAGCGCAACAGTGACTACTTCGCTATCCGGAACCCCTGCGCGCACGTCGGTCTGGTGATCAAGATTGATCATGGCAGTATCAATCAGGACAAACGTTGTTATAATCAAAGTGGCCTCCATGAAAACACCTTTGTTGATATGTTCTGAGCAAACACATCGTGACAAAGTTTTTCACGGACGTCAACTGGCAATCAGGATATTATTCTACTCGAATAATTGCTAATTCATCGTTTCATAAATCAAACATGGGAATTACGTATTATTGACTAACAAATGAGATGAGATTATAGTTATTAGGGCAACTTGCGTTGGTTTATAGGATTTTCAGATTCTTTGTTGCTAATTTTAACAGCTGATTAGAAAGTTCTTAATCATGGATCAGTTTGTAAAACATACAAGCCCAGATACCAACACTACTATATACCATGGTGATTGCTTGGAGGTGTTACATCATATTCCAAACGAATCTGTCGACTTGGTTTTTGCTGATCCACCTTATAATATTGGGAAAAAATTTGGTGAATTCAACGATGCTTGGCCATCAGATTTAGAATATGCTGCATGGTGCTATATGTGGCTTGGGCTTTGTATAAAAAAACTCAAACCTACAGGTAGCCTGTATGTCATGACTAGCACTCAAGCGATGCCGTATCTGGATCTTTGGCTTCGAGAGCGTATGACAATTCTTTCTCGAATTGTTTGGCACTACGATAGTTCTGGGGTTCAAGCAAAAAAGTATTTTGGTTCACTGTATGAACCTATACTTTTTTGTGTAAATAACCCAAAATCATACACATTTAATGCTAAAGACATTGAGGTGGAGGCAAGGACTGGAGCTGTAAGAAAGCTAATTGATTATCGTAAGGAAGTTCCTACTCCATACAAGACTACAAAGATCCCTGGTAACGCTTGGTATATTCCGCGTGTACGCTATCGTATGGATGAATATGAAGATCACCCTAGTCAAAAACCAGAGGTACTCTTGGAGCGAATCATCAAGGCCAGCTCTAACCCTAATGATCTTGTTCTTGATCCTTTTGCGGGGACATTCTCTACATGTGCAGTTGCTCAACGATTTGGGCGTAAATCAATTGGTATAGAGCTTCAATCAGAATATGTAAAAACAGGACTACGTCGTCTTGGTATTGCAAGTCAATTCAATGGGGAACATCTTCGGCCTATTGAAAAAAATTATACACGTAAACAACATATTTGTGTTAATGTTAGTGAGCAACATAAAAAATAGTAAGGTCATTGTGATGACTAGATTCGATACTCTTCAACATACATTTACTCCGATAATTATTCAGGTACTTAGACGCCATTTTGGTGGGCACGCAGAGGAAATATTTCAGTCAAGTCCAATTCTAGGATATCTAAATAACAAGACAAAGTCTGCTAATAAGGGCTCGAAAGCACGTGGAGCATTTGCTAATCACTATGCTCTATATGTGGTGGTCGAAGACTATATAAGACATGGTTTTGCTGATAATAAGTCTTCTGTAACGTACACTAAATATGATGGAGCTCGTTTCTCAGATTTGTACAATCGTCAAAGAGAATTGCCGTTTGGATCAAAGCTGCAAAATCACGCATTGAACTCTCGATTGAATGAGGAATTTGAAAAATACTATCCTGATGTTGGAAAGCCACCTATTGTTCGCGATCTTAAAACTCAAAGATATTGGATTCAAGAAGACTTATTGTTGATTACCATAAAAGATAATAATGGTAATCAGCACACATTTAATATCGCATATGCAATTATTGAAATTATTGATGCGTATGTTTCTACAAAAAAAGCCGCTTTTGAAAAATTTCTTGAAACATGTCGAGAAATAGCTGAGTTAGGTAAACGTGATTACACAGTTGCTGTTGATTTTATTGTTCAGCAATTACAGTCAAATGTCGATGCTCGTGTCTTTGAAATTGTTAGTTATGCCATACTCAAAGCGAAGTATGGTCAAGAGACTGTTTGGATTGGTAAAACTAAGGAAACGGTCGATAGAGAGTCATTAATTATTTATAAGACTGGTCGAACAAATGCTAATGATGGAGGTATCGATTTTGTCATGAAACCACTAGGACGATTTTTTCAAGTTACAGAAACAATAGATGTTAACAAGTATTTTCTTGATATCGACAAGGTACAAAGATATCCAACTACGTTTGTTATCAAGTCGGATGAAACTCCAGAGCAAATTCGGACTTTAATACGTGCACAAGCTGTGGCAAAGTATAAGATTGAAACAGTCGTGGATAACTACATGTCATGTATTGAGGAAATTATCAACATTAATGATTTGGTTTCTGCTTTTGATACTGTAGTTAAATCGAATCAGTTGCAATCTGTAATGGATGAAATTGTATTACAGAGTAAAGTTGAGTTTAATTTCATCAACGATGACGATGAAAACGATTGATAAGAGAATAAAATACTATTGCTTCACAGCTATGCAATTCGTGGTGATGAGGATGTGCGCGTTGTAACGACCATTCCGCATCGCACCCTTCCTTAAGCGATGCGCTTAATGTCGTCGATTGAGCACTGGTAATTGCCGTCAATCAATTGATGCGGACGGTGTTGGCATTAAGCGCCGTCATGTGCGCTGTTAGGCGCGGGGCAGGGTGTAGTGCATCACTGCGA